>NZ_JBVICF010000002.1:0-769715 GCF_055572995.1 Streptomyces sp. NPDC030245
ACCCCGATGCTCTGGGCGGTCGGCTTCCTGATCACCTTCACCTTCGGCGGTCTGACCGGTGTCATCCTGGCCTCGCCGCCGATGGACTTCCACGTGTCCGAGTCCTATTTCGTGGTGGCGCACTTCCACTACGTGGTGTTCGGCACCGTCGTCTTCGCGATGTTCTCCGGCTTCCACTTCTGGTGGCCGAAGTTCACCGGCAAGATGCTCGACGAGCGCCTGGGCAAGATCACTTTCTGGACGCTGTTCGTCGGCTTCCACGGCACGTTCCTCGTCCAGCACTGGCTCGGCACGGGAGGAATGCTCCGCCGTGTCCCCGACTATCTGGCGGTGGAAGGCTTCACCACGCTCAACACCGTCTCGACCATCTTCTCCTTCCTGCTCGGCCTGTCGTTCCTGCCGTTCTTCTACAACATCTGGAAGACGGCCAAGTACGGCAAGAAGATCGAGGTCGACGACCCGTGGGGTTACGGCCGTTCGCTGGAGTGGGCGACGTCCTGCCCGCCCCCGCGGCACAACTTCATCACCCTGCCGCGCATCCGCTCGGAGTCACCCGCCTTCGACCTGCACCATCCCGAGATCGCCGCGACCGAACAGCGGGCCCTGCGGTGACGGCGATGGACGACCGCCCGGTGCGCGTGCGGGCCTTCATCAACGACGTCGAGGGACATCTCCTCGTGGCGGCCGCCCGCGCCGAGGGCCGCGCGGCGGCACGGCGCTTCACCGAACGGCTGCCCTGGCTGACCGACACCCAACGCGCCGAGGTGGAACGGCTCTACGCCGAGGAGCACCTGTCGCTCACCCGGCAGGGCTGGCAGCACATCGCCCGGCGCGGGCGCCGGCTGCGTGCCGAGTACGAGGAGACGTATCGCGTCCTGCGGCGACAGCTCCTGCTGCGGAGCCTGGTGGGTCTCGTCCTGGCGCTGATGGTGCTGCTGGTGCTCGGGGCGGTTCTGACGGTTCCGGTGGGGGAGGAGTCCTTGAGGATTCAATAAGGCAGAATGTGCTCCCAGGGTGTAGTTCTCCAGGGGGTTCCGTGTTGCTCGTCGATCTTTCCACCGTGGCGCCGCGCGAGCGCGCGGACGCCTTCCACCACGCCCTGACGGATTCGTCGGTGCCCAACGAGGTCGTCCACGAGGAGCCCGAGACGGGCATCCACGCCCGCATGGAGCTGTGGCGCGTGGGCGGCCTCGACCTCTTCTCCACCCGCAACTCGGGCTTCGAGGTACGGCGGAACGAACGGCACGTGCGCCATCACCGCAGCAACCCCGTGATCTCCGTCTCGCTCCAGCTGTCGGGCGCCCACCGCGCCGAGGTCGCCGGGCGGCAGCGGGTCCTCGGCCCTGACGACATCTGCGTCTTCCACGAGCTGTCGCCCCGGGTCTACGGCTGGTCGGGCGACGGCGCCTCCCAGGCCATGATGTTCGACGTGAACCGCCTCGACGTACCTGTGGAGACCGTCGAGCAGGCCTCGCACCGGCTGCGCGCCAGCCCGATGTACGACCTCGTCCTCAACCACCTGCGCGGTGTGTGGCGCGACCCCGGGCGCCTCGAAGCCGACCCCGGTGCCGGCGCCCTCGCCACGGCCACCACCGAACTCGTCCGTGGACTGCTCCTCTCGGCCGCGCACGCCGAGGACTCCCCCACCGTCCGTTCGACAATGGACGACACGCTGGTCACCCGGATCCTGGCCTACGCGCGCCGCCACCTCGCGGACCGCGAACTGACGCCCGAGCGGATCGCGCAGGAACACGCCGTCTCCGTGCGCAGGCTCTACCAGCTGCTCAACAACGCCGGCATCAGCCTCGAACAGTGGCTCATCACCGAACGCCTCGCCAAGGCACGCGAGATGCTGGCCGCGCCCCGCTACGACCGCCTCACCGTCGCGGCGGTCGCCGCCCGGTGCGGATTCAGCAGCCCGAGCCACTTCAGCCGCCGCTTCCAGGCGGCCTACGGCGCCTCCCCCAGCGAGTGGCGGCGCCACCGCGACAGCAGCCCGGGAGCCCAGGAGATCGACGCGCCCTGACGCGGCTCAGGCCGCGTGCAGCGCGGCATGCAGAGTGTCCGTCACCTGTATGCGGGCCGCCCTGGAGACCTCCGTGCGGCGCAGCAGGTCGAACAGGACGAAGCCGTGGATCGTGCCCTGGTAGCGGATCGACACGACCGGCACGTCCGCTGCCCGCAGGCGCGCCGCGTACGCCTCCCCCTCGTCGCGGAGCACATCGGCCTCGGCCGTGAGGACCAGCGCCGACGGCAGCCCGCGCAGCCGGCTCACCGGTGCGCGCAGCGGCGAGACGGCGCCGTGCGTCCGGCTCTCCGGGTCCGGCGCGTACCGCCGCCAGTACTCGCGCATGACGGCGCGGCCGAGGAAGTACCCCTCCGCGAACTGGCGGTAGGACGGGGTGTCCATCGCCGCGTCGGTCACCGGACAGACCAGCACTTGCTGGCGGAAGCCGGGCCCGCCGCGCTCGCGCGCCACGAGGGTGAGGGCCGCCGCCTGCTGGGCGCCCGCGCTGACACCGACGACCGCCATCCTGCTCCCGTCCAGGCCGCATTCCGCGCCGTGCCGGGCGACCCACCGGGCGACGGTGTAGGCACGCTCCACGGCGTGGGGGTGCCGCGCGTCCTCCGGTACGTCGTACTCGGGGACGACGACCGCGGCGTCCGCGCCGAGCACGAGATCCGCCACCAGCCGCCGGTGCGCGTACGCGTCCGTCAGCATCCAGCCGAGACCGTGCAGGTACAGCACCACGGGCAGCGGCTCGTCCGTGCCCGCGGGGCGCAGTATCCGTACCCGGATCCGGCTCC
This sequence comes from Streptomyces sp. NPDC030245, assembly GCF_055572995.1. NCBI lineage: Bacteria > Bacillati > Actinomycetota > Actinomycetes > Kitasatosporales > Streptomycetaceae > Streptomyces > Streptomyces sp. NPDC030245. The sequence goes on from NZ_JBVICF010000002.1 coordinate 2,809, forward strand.
CGTCGGATGCCGGCAGGGCGAGCCACTCCTCCTCGACGTCCGGTTCGTCGTCACCGCCGCCGTCCCAGAGGGCCGCGACGCGGCTCCTGGTCGCGACGGGGTCGGCCTCCAACGGCACCGGGCACGCGTGCGCCTCGGCGAAGGCCCGCGTCCACCGTTCGAGGACAGGTGTCTCCCGGGCGGCCGGAATGTCTGCTTCCACGGGGACTCCTGCACGAGGGGCGGATCACGGGGCCGTTCGCGGCTCCACCGGGCACGGAGTACTCACCCTAGGACGCCGTCGACCCGAAAGGGGCGCGGCCACCCTACGGATCCATGCCGCTGCGTGCACACTTCGGTCGCGTCGCCCCCTCCGAACGCTCATCTCCTTCCTGACGAAGGCAGTCAAAGCACAGTCATATGACCTAACGCCTCCCCCGGTTGTCGGCCGAGACTCGCGTAAGGGCCGTGGGCCAGGGGCGACCGTCCCCCTCTGCCACGCACCGTGCACCGGCCCGGGGACGGACGAAGGGAGCCCTCCGTGAGCACTCGATCCGCGACGGCCGTGTCACCGGGCCCGGGAACCGAGGCCTCGACCGACGTGGCAGCCGCCTTCTCCCGGTGGCTCACGCCCGTCGTCGCACCCGCCGACCCGGGCGCGCCCGCCGACGGGGTCGTGACACTCCACCACTTCGGATACGTACGCGTGCTCACCTGTGAGACGGCCGGGCCGCTGCGCCTCGCCCGCAGCCCCCGCTCTGCCGGGCCGGGCTCCGGGGACGCGGTCGCCCTCCTCGTCCCCCGCGAAGGGACCGTGCGGCTGGCCCAGGACGGGCGCGGCACGAGCGTGTCGGTCGGCGAGGTCGCCCTCGTCGACCTGCGCCGCGCCTTCTCGGTCGAGCAGCGGGACCGGGCACGGACCCTCGTCCTGCGCCTGCCACTGCACGCGCTGCACCTCCCCGCGGTCCCCCTGCGCTCCCTCACGGCCCGCGCCGTCACCCCGCCCGAGGGTGCGGCCGCGCTCCTGCCCGCGCTGCTCCCTCGGCTGGACGTGCCGGGAGCCCGGGTGCCGGCCCAGGTGGGCGAGCGGCTCGGGGGCGTCATCGCGGACCTGGTCGCCGGTCTGGTCGAGGACCTCGCCGCCGACGCGGAGGGCCCACCGGGCCCCGACCGGCACCCTCTCCTCGCCACGATCCTCGACTACATCGAGAACCACCTCGGCGACCCGGACCTCTCCGCGGAGCGCATCGCCGCGGCCCATCTCATCTCGATCCGCTACCTCCACCGCCTCTTCGAGGCCGAGGGCGTGACCGTGGGGCGGCTGATCCAGCGTCAGCGCGTCGAGAAGTGCGCCCAGGAGCTCGCACGGCGCGGACGGGTGAGCCCGTCCATCGCCGTGGTGGCGTCCCGCTGGGGCTTCCGCAGCGCGGCCCACTTCAGCCGCGCGTTCAAATCCGTCCACGGTCACTCGCCGCAGCAGTGGCGGCGCCTGGTGACCGCGGCGGAGGCGGAGCCCCGCTGACAGCTGTCGGCGTCGGGCTACTCGGCGGGTCTCGTCCTGCCGTCGCGCCAGTCGCTGGGGGACATGCCGTATGCCGCGCGGAAGCTGCGGCTGAAGTGGGTGGCGCTGGCGAAGCCCCAGCGGCGGGCGACCGCCGACACCGTGATGTCGTCGCGCCCGGGGCGGGCGAGTTCCCGCCGTGCCTCCTCCAGGCGGCGGCGCTGGATCCACCGGCCGACCGTGCTGTCCCGGCCTTCGAAGAGCTTGTGCAGGTAGCGGATCGAGATGTGCTGGGCCTCGGCGACGCTCGCCGGGGTCAGGTTCCTGTCCCACAGGTTGGCGTCGACGTACGCGTGCAGCCGGTCGAGGAGCGCCTCGCGGTCCTGCCCGCCCTCCCGCGGCCCGGGGCCGCTGTCCGACGGCGCGCTTTCGGCGCTCTCGACGGCGAGCAGCCCGACCAGGTCGGCGACGGTGCCCGCGAGCCGGAACTCGGCGCGAGGCGCGTACCCGGGGCGTGGGGCCGCGATGTCCCGCAGCAGCGGGGCGAGCAGCGGCGCGACGGTCCCGTCGGCGAAGGGGGCCCGGCCGCCCAGCTCGCGTACCTGCCCGTCGGTGAGGGTGAGCGCCCGCCGCGGTATCCGCACGAGGTGCAGTTCGAAGTCCCCCTCCTCGTCGAGGACGAAGGGCTCCGCCCCGTCGCAGGCGAACAGGTCACCCGGCAGGCAGACCTCGGTGCTCCCCCGCCGCACGAGGGTGGCCCGGCCGAGGCTGTGGATGCCGAGGAGGACGTACGGCTCGGTCACCGCGTCGCTTCCGGGGTCGTGGTGGGGGTCGTGCCGCACGTGCTGCGCCGTTCCCCGCACCGTACGCACATGAAGGAAGCCGAGCGTGCGGGCGGTACGGGCGTCGCACGCGGCGGTGGGGGCGGGGTTCTGGGTCATGATCGTTGTGAGGCTCATACGGAGTCAGCCTGGGGCGTCCCGCCGTCGTTGACGAGAGCGTGCGGCGTCGCCTGCGGGCAGGGGCACGAGCAGTGCACGGTGAGGCATCGGAGCGGTGTCACGGTGGTCCGGAGGCGGCGCGCGAAGCGACGGGAGCCGGTCGTCGGACGGACGCGGTCGCATGGTTCGTGCGTCGGACGGACGCCGTCGGACGATCCGTACGTGGGGGCAACGGGACGAGGGGAAGGTCATGGGGAACGGACAGGGCGACAGGACACTTGTCGGCCGTCAGCGCGAACAGGCGCTCCTGGAACGCTCCCTGGAGCGTGCGCGGGCCGGAGCGGGCGGCTCTGCGACGGTGCTGCGCGGTGACGCCGGCATCGGCAAGACCACCCTGCTCGACTGGACGGCGACGCGCGCGGCGCGGGACGCCTTCACCGTCCTGCGCGTCGCGGGGAACGAGGCGGAGTCCGGCGTCGCCTTCGGCGCGCTGCACCACGTACTGCGGCCGCTGCGCGAGAACTCCCGTGCGCTGCCCCCGCACCAGCGGCTCGCGCTCGAACGGGCGCTCGGCCTGCGGGACGGCCTGCCCCCGGAGGGTTTCATGGTGGGCGCGGCGGCGCTGGCCCTGCTCGCGGAGGAGGCGCGCCGCCGTCCGGTGCTGGTCCTCGTGGACGACCTGCACTGGGTCGACCCGTCCAGCGCCGCCGTCTTCGTCTTCCTGCACCAGCGGGTCGCCGAGCTGCCCGTGGTCATGGTGTGCACGAGCCGGCCCGACCACTCGGCCCTGGAGGGCTGGCCGGCGCACCCGGTGGACGTCGAGGCGCTGTCGGGCGCGGACTCCCGCACACTGCTGCGGCGCTGGCATCCCGGGCTCGCGGCCGCCACCGCCCGGCGCGTGATGGACGAGGCGGCGGGCAACCCGCTGGCCCTGGCCGAGCTGCCCGGCCAGCTGGCGGCCGAGCACCGCAGGGGCGTGGTGCCGCTGCCGGAGAGGCTGCCGCTGGGCGAGCGCCTCGAGGAGTTGTTCGCCCGGCGGCTGCGGTCGCTGCCCGAGAGCGCGGCACGGGCCCTGCTGCTCGCCGCGCTGGACGGCGCCGCCACCGTCGGGAACGACGCGGCCGGGCAGGAGGCGGGCAAGGAGCGTGCCGAGTGGGTTCTCGGCCTCATCGAGGCGAGCGGTCTCGCGCGGCTGGACTCCGTGGGGCGGCTGGTGTTCCGGCATCCGCTGGTACGCAGCGCGGTGATCGCCTCCGCATCGGCGGCCGAGCTGCGCGCCGCACACCGGACGCTTGCGCGGCGGTTGCGCGAGGACGACCCGCGTCGGCTGCTGCACGAGGCGTCCGCCGCGGACGGCACGGACGAACCGCTCGCCGCGCGGTTGCAGGAGGCCGGGACCCGCATCGCGCTGCGCGGCGGTGACGCGGAGGGAGCGCTGCTCCTCGACCGCGCGGCGGCCCTCGGGGCCGACCCCGCGGACCGGGCGCGGCGGCTGACGTGGGCCGCCGTCATGTCGGCCCGGGGAGGACGCCTGGCGTACGCGGCGGAGCTGGTGAGGGAGATCCGGCGCGGGCCGGTGCCCGAGGACATCGCGCCGTTGTTCGCCTACGCGGTCGTGTACGTCGACCAGAGTCATCACGTCGACTTCGCCTCGTCGTTCACGCTGCTGCCCGGCGCCCTGGCCGCGCTGACCGCTCCCGGCGCCCCGGTGTTCGGCGATCTGGTCGAGCAGATGGCGTTCAAGCTCCTGCTCGCCTCGGCCTACACCGGCGACCCGCGGGGTTGGGAGGCGCTGGAGCGGCACCGCGAGCACCTCTCGCCCGCGGCGCTGCTGTGCCACCGCGCCTGGTCGGACCCGCCGCGCACGGCGCACGGCGCGGAGAAGGAGCTGCGGGATCTGGTGGCGCGTATGGCGGTGCAGCGGGAAGCCGCCCGTGCGTGGCTGGTGTTGTGGGCGGCCTCAGCGGTGGACGCGGCCGACGAAAGGCTGTGGCGGCTCTTCAACGACGAGCACACGTACGCCACGCAGGGGTCCGTCGCCAAGGCACGGTGCCATCAGGCGTTTCTGCGGGGCCGGTGGGACGCCGCGGAGGTGTGTCTGCGGGAGGCCGACATCGCCGAGGAGCTCGGCTACCACTGCAATGCCCTGCTCTTCAGGCACTACTACGCGCACTTCCTGGCGGGCCGGGGCGACGAGCGGGGCCTGCGGGCGGTGCGGGCGCGCGTCGAACCGGCGGCGGCGCGGGCACGGATGCGGTTCGTCACCGACCACCTCGACCGTCTCGAAGCCCTCGCCGCCCTGGCGCACGGCCGGCACGAGGAGGCGTACGCGCTGCTGCGGCGCTTGATGGCGCCGGGTGAACTGCCGCGCGGCCTTGCCTGGTTCCACCTCCCCTTCTTCGACTTCGTCGTCGCGAGTACGCGCTGTGGCCGCCGGGCGGAGGCGCTCGCCCACGTCGCCGCGGGGCGGGCGGCGGGGATGGACTCCGTCTCCGCGCACCACGCCTTTCTGCTGGCGGCGGCCTGTGCGATCACCGCCGACGACGAGGAGGCCGACGCGGCGTACGCGGCGGCCTACGCGGTGCCGGGCGCCGGCGAGTGGTCCTTCGACCTGGCGCGGCTCCGCCTGTCGCACGGCGCCTGGCTGCGCCGCCGGGGCCGGTGCGCCGAGGCGACGGAGCCCCTGCGTGCCGCGGCCCGCACCTTTCAGGAGCTGCGCGCCGACCCCTGGCTGGCGCAGTGCCAGGCGGAACTCAGATCCGCCAACCGCTTCCGGGTCTCCGCACCCGCTTCGCCCCCCTCGGCCGCCGCGACTATCCCCACCGTCTCGGCCGTCTCGGCCGGCGTGCTCACGGCCCAGGAGCTGCGCATCGCCCGTCTCGTCTCCACCGGCCTGACGAACAAGGAGGTCGGCGCCGCACTGCACCTGTCACCGCGCACGATCGGCGCCCACCTCTACCGGATCTTCCCCAAGCTGGGGGTCACGTCCCGGGCCGCTCTGGCGAGGGCGCTGCCGGGGCCGGGGCCGGACTCAGGAGGAGCCGGTCACCGCACCACGCGGTAGCGGAGGTAGACGACCTTCGAGTTGAAGGTGCGGGTCTCGGCCAGTTCGAGGTTCACCCGGCGCTCGTCCCGGGGAAAGAACGGGGTGCCTCCGCCGACCAGCACCGGGTGGACCACCGCCCGGTACTCGTCGATCAGATCCGCCGCGGCCGCCTCGGCGGCGAGGGTCGCGCCACCGATCGCGATGTCGCCCTCCCCCGGCTCGGCCCGCAACCGTTCGATCTCCTCCGCCACACCACCGGAGAGCAGGCGGGCATTGCCCTGCACCGACGACAGCGTGGTGGAGAACACCACCTTCGGCAGCGGGTTCCAGAGCCCGGCCCACTCAAGCGTGGACTCATCGAGCGAGGGGTCCTGGTCGGCGGTCTCCCAGTACAGCATCGTCTCGTACAGCCGTCGCCCGAGCAGGTGGACGCCGACCTCCCGGATCTCGTCGATCCAGAAGCGGAAGACATCCGGGTCGGGCTCCGTCCAGTCGAACCGGCCGTCGGGACCGACGATGTAGCCGTCGAGCGAGACGCCCATCGAGTAGGTCACTTTGCGCATCGGAAGTCCTCCTCGGGGAAGAGCCCACTCTCTCGCGTACGGCCGGCCGCCGCCACCGAACCGAGCGGGCTTCCCTGCCGGACACAGTCAGCGTGTCGGCCGGGGCTCGTCCTGCCGCCCGCTGCCCGCTCCGTCTTCGAGGGCGCGGGCGATCCCGGCCCGCGTCGTGATGCCCAGCTTGGGGAAGACGCGGTAGAGGTGCGCGCCGATCGTCCGCGGTGACAGACCGAGCCGCTCACCGATCTGCCGGTTGGTCAGCCCTTCCGCCGCGAGTTCGGCGATACGCGTCTCCTGCGCCGAGAGGAACGGGTGCCGGTGTACTGCGGTCGGTCCGCCGGGTGCGCCGACGTCCGCCGTCGCCGCGGCGAGTGCCTGAGACGTCTGTGCGGCCCAGGGCGCGGCGCCGAGTCGGTCGAACGCGGTGAGCGCGGTCCGGCAGTGCGCGGCCGCCTGCTCGGGCCGGCCGTGGCGTCGGAGCCACGCGGCGTGGGCCAGGTGGGCGCGGGCGAGCGGGAAGGGCCAACTCTCCGCGCCGGGCAGGGCGTACACCACCTCGTACCGCTCCGCCGCCTCGTCCTCCTCGGCGGCGAGGGCCTCGGCGACGGTCACCAGGAAGGTGTGGTGCGCCGACGCGCGGGCGAGACCGGAAGACCTGACCGCGTGCAAGTAACGTCGGGCCTCCACTCGTCGTCCGCTGTCGACTGCCGCCTGTATGCAGTCGACGAGCGACAGGTGCAGCCACGGGCTGCGGGCGGGGAGTTCGCCGGGCGGCATGAGGCCGCGTGCGTGGTGCCACGCCTCCTCGGTGAGACCGTGCCCGAGTGCACACAGCAGCTTTGCCGCGCGCAGCCGTTCGGCGACCAGGCGCAGCCCGCGGGCTCCGGCGGCCGTGCCCAGCGCGGGCTCCAGTGCGGCGAGGCCGGCCCGGTCCCCGCGAGCGGCGAGGATCTGTGCGGTGTTCTGCTGGAACAGCGTCTCGGTCAGCGCGTAGCCGTGGTCCCCGGAGGTGCGGGCGCCCGCGCGGGACGCGGTCAGGGATGTATCCCAGTGTCCGTGCAGGAAGTCGTCGTGGGCGCGCAGGCTGTCCATGAACGTCTGCGTCGCGTACGCGTGGCGGCGCGCGAAGGCGCTCCAGAGCGCGCAGTGCTCGCCGACGGCGTCGACGGCGGCGGCCGCCCACAGGAGGAGCCAGGCGGCGGTGGTCTCCCTGTCGGCCGGCAGGGTCGCGACGGTCTCGCGGAGCCGGAGCGGCACCTCGTGGACGACGTTCCGGAGAGGCGTCTCGTCGGTGGCTCGTCCGGGACCGGACCAGGCCTCCAGGCACAGCGTCGCCGCCGGGGAGGCGTGCGCGGCGTGGCGTTCGACGGCGGCCCATGCGCGCTCGTCCCCGGTGAGCACGGCCGCGACGAGGAGAAGGAAGAGCATCGGCTCACGAAGCGCCATCGGCTCGCCGTCGTGGCCCGCGCCTTCCGGTGACGCCTGCGCGTCAAGGACCGGGGGAAGCAGTTCGATCGCGGGGTTCGGGTCGGCGTCGAGCTGGAGGCGGGTCTGGGCGACGGCGAAGGCGTACGGGGCGGCGGGTTCGGGCTTGCCGGGGCAGGCCTCCGTCTCGGCCTCGGCGACGAGTTCCGCCGCGAGGTGCGGGCGGCCGCTCCGTACGGCGGCCGCTGCGGCCGTGACGAGGCGGGCGGTTCTGCGCGCCGGGTCCGGACTGAGCCGGGCCGCCCGCGCCATCAGCTCCGCCGCCTCCGCGTCACCGCCCTGGGCGGCCATGCTGTCGGCCTCGGTGTGCAGCAGCGCGGCCAGCTCGCCGTCGGTGCCGAGCGCGGCGGCGGCCAGGTGCAGGGCCCGGCGGGGGCTCTTGGCGGGCAGGGCGTCCGCGAGCAGCCGGTGCGCGGCGCGCCGCTCGGCCGGTGAGGTGATGTGCACGAGAGAGGCGCGCACCAGCGGATGGTGGAACACCACGAGGCCGCTCTCCGCGTCGGTGTGCGCGAGACCGGAGTTCTCGATGTGCTCGTCGATCTGTGTCCACGGCATGCCGGTGACCCGGTCGGCCAGGCCCCGCAGCACGGTGGCGCGCCGGGCGGGCGCGTCGTCGAGGGCGGCCACCAGCAGCAGGCGCCGCACGGCGGCGGGCAGGGCGCGCAGCCTGTCCTCGTACAGCCGTCCGAGGCGCTCGCCCAGCGGCAGTACGTCGAAGGGTTCCGTCAGTCCGAGCGGGGCGGGGCCCGCGAGGAACTCGGCGCGGTCGGCGGCCACGCGCCGCAGTTGTGCCGGGAGTTCGTGCAGGGCGAGCGGGTTTCCGCCGGCGGCCCGCAGCACCCTGCGGCGTGCTCCGTCGGGCAGTTCGGGGTGGATGGCGCGCAGGAGCCGCTCGGCCTGTGGCTCGTCCAGCGGCGGCAGGTCGATCACCCGTCCCGGCAGGCCGTGGTTGGCGTCGCGCTTCTCCTTGACGGCGGCGGGCGCGCGGCCTGCCGTGTCTCCCGCAGGCCGGGTCGCGGCGATGGCGACGACGGGCAGCGGGGCCAGATGCCGTTGTACGTATCCGAAGACGGCGACGCTCGACGGGTCGGCCCACTGGAGGTCGTCCAGGAGGACCACCGCGGGGCGGCGCGCGGCGGCGTGGGCGAGCAGGGTGAGGGCGGCGCTCGCCACGGTGAAGCCTTCGGGCGGCGCCCCTTCGCGGATGCCCAACGCGCTCTCCAGGGCGTGGCGTTGTTCCTCCGAGAGCCCCCGCGCGTCGTCGAGCAGCGGCCAGAGGACCTGGTGGAGGGCGGCGAACGGCAGCCCGGCCTCCGCCTCGGCCCCGGTCATCCGCAGGACGCGCAGACCGGCACGGCGGGCTGTCGCCTCGGCCGACCTCAGCAGCGCGGTCCGTCCCGTGCCGGGGTCGCCGCGCAGGATCACCGAGGTGCCGGTGGAGCCGATGTCCGCCAGGGCGGCGTCGATGACCGCGAGCTGCGCTTCGCGCCCCATCAGGTGGGGCACGTCGCGCGGATGGAAGGTGTCGCGGTCCGACGGATCGGCGGCGTCCGGACCCATCAGCGCTTCAGCACACCGTCCAGCCATGCCAGGACCTCGGGGGTCACCGGGTCGGCGAGATCGGCGAACTCCTCGTGCTTCTGAAGGAACTTCGCCACGTAGGGGCAGACGGGCACGATGCGCAGGCCGGCGCCGCGCACGTCGTCCAGTGCTCCCCGGACGAGCGTCGAGGCCAGGCCCTGTCCCGCGTAGGCGTCGTCGATCTCGGTGTGGAAGAACACGCGCCGGTCGTCCCGGTCGCGGTACGCGGTGAATCCCGCGCTCTTGTCGTCGACCAGGATCTCGTACCGATGCCTGGCATCCACGCGGCGGACCACCGGAGTCGGTGCGGGCTGCGTCATTGTCGTACTGCCTTTCAGTGGCGTGCCGGACTCCTGCCCGACCTCGACGATGTCCTCGCGGCCACGGCCGACGAAATACCATCACATCTTATACAGTTCCGGCGTCTGCCCAGGTCAAGCGGTTATGTGAGGTGAGGCGCACGTCCGAGGCCTCGGCGGATCGCGGCCTCCACCGGGGAGTGGGCGTCGCCATCGGGGCGTTCGGCGAACGGCCCGCGGCCCGGCTTGGGAAGCAGCGGCGGCTGCGCCATGAAACGGGGTTCGGCGCCTCGGTGCGGTTGCGCGGCGTGGACGAGGAAGGGGTGGCAGAGGTAGACGTCACCGGCCCGGCCCGTGGCCAGGGCGAGCGGCCGGTGCTCGGTGGCGGGCACGGCACGCCCGGCGAGCTCCATGAAGGGCAGACCGTCCTCGCGCTCGGGTCCGAGGAGTGCGGCGACGTCCAGGTGGGACCCGACACGGATGCGGGTGGGCGCGTCGTCCTTGCCCACGTCGGACATGAGGAACAGCATCAGCAGCCACCGCCCGCGCGAGGCGACGTTCACCCGGTAGGACAGGAAGTCGGCGGGATCGTCCCCCGGGTAGCTCGCGTCGATGTGCCATCCGTCGTCGCCCGGCTCCTCGTCACTGGGGAACCGCACCGGGAACGTGCCGAGTCCGCCGAGAGGCGCCCAGCGCCCCGCACCGGCGAGGGCGTCGAACGCGGCGTGCAGGCGCGGCGAGTTGGCGGCGGCCCGGAAGGGCTCCTGCGCATAGGCGCCGAGCCGCACGACGGGGCTCTGCCACGTCGCGGGGTCATCGGGCTCACCGTCGATGTCCCGCCACATGATGTCCCGGCACTGCGCCGCGAGGTCGCGCGAGAACGCCCCCTCCAGACGGAGAAACCCCTTCTCCACGAACCCGGACACGTCTTCGTCGCTGATCACTGACTCACTGCTCATGCCGTCAGCGTGTCATCGCGGCGAGGGCGCCCACCCGACACTTCCCGCACGGCTCCTGTCGGAACGACGGCTAGAAGACCGACCAGCCCGTCACCGTGGTGAAGTGGTCGAGCGCCGCCACGCCCGCCACGGAGTTGCCGTACGTGTCCAGGCCCGGGCTCCAGACGCACAGGGTGCAGCGTCCCGGGATGACCGCGACGATGCCGCCGCCGACACCGCTCTTGCCCGGCAGACCGACCCGGTAGGCGAAGCTGCCCGCCGCGTCGTACGTACCGCAGGTGAGCATGACCGCGTTGACCTGCTTCGCCTCGCGCGCGGGCAGCAGACGCGTGCCGTCGCCGCGCAGCCCGTGCCGGGCCAGGAACGCCCCCGCGAGCGCGAGGTCGCGGCAGCTCATACGGATCGCGCACTGCCGGAAGTAGTGCTCGAGGACCGTGGACACGGGGTTGTCGAGGTTGCCGTAGCTCGCCATGAAATGCGCGAGAGCCGCGTTGCGGTCGCCGTGCTCGGCCTCGGAGGCCGCCACCACCGGGTCGAAGGCGACATCCGGATTGCCGCTCTCCGCGCGCAGGAACTCCAGCATCGTCGTGGCGGCGTCCCCGGTGAGGCTCTGAAGCCGGTCCGTGACGACCAGCGCGCCGGCGTTGATGAAGGGGTTCCGCGGGATGCCGTTCTCGTACTCGAGCTGCACCAGCGAGTTGAAGGGGTTGCCGGACGGCTCCGTGCCGACCCGGTCCCAGATCCGCTCGCCGCCCTCCGCCAGGACGAGCGCGAGGCTGAAGGCCTTCGAGATGGACTGGACGGAGAACGGCTCCTGCCAGTCCCCCACCCCGTGCACCTCGCCGTTGACGTCGGCGACCGCGATACCGAAACGCTCCGCGTCCACGCCCGCGAGCGCCGGGATGTACTGAGCCACCTGGCCGCGGCCCACCAGTGGCCGGGCGAAGGCGGTGACTTCTTCTAGAACGGCCTGGTAGTCCACAACAACCCGAGCTTTCTGCTCTCTGCACTCTGCGTATACGGCGCGGCCGCTTCATCCTGAGAAACCGCTGGTCGGGGGCTGTGTCGGCGGCCGCGGCCACAGAATAACGCCCGGCCGGGGCGCGCTCTTGTCCGGGATGTCCCGTTCACCGCGGCCGCTCGGCGTACCCCTCCGCCTCGCCACTGGTCGACGTGGACACGCACAGACCACTGCCAGGCCGCCGACAGACAAATACCCCGGCGGCCCCGCCCCCATGATGCTCACGCCCTGCCCCGCCGAATGAGGGAGTTCCCCATGTCCAGTTCCGCCAAGCCGACCGTCGTCCTCGTGCACGGCGCTTTCGCCGACGCCTCCAGCTACGCCCGGGTCATCCCCCGGCTGATCGCCCGCGGCTACGACGTGGTCGCCCCGGCCGTGCCCAACCGCAGCCTGATCGGGGACGCCGCCTATGTCGCCTCCGTCGTCCGGCAGATACCCGGCCCGGTCGTCCTGGTCGGTCACTCCTACGGTGGCGCGGTCATCACCGTCGCCGGTACCGAGGACAACGTCAAGGCGCTGGTCTACCTGGCCGGTTACGCCCTGGAGAAGGGCGAGAGCCTGGGCGAGCTGCAAGGCCGCTTCCCGGACAGCGACCTCGCCGCCGCACTCGTGTACACCCCGTTCCCCATCGAGGGCTCGGCCACGCCCGGCACCGACGTGTCGGTCCGTGCCGACAAGTTCCCGGCCGTCTTCGCCGCCGACGTCGACCCGCGGCTCGCCGCCGTCCTCGCCGCGTCCCAGCGCCCGCTGGCCGCCCAGGCCTTCGCCGACGCGGCCCCGGCCGCGGCGTGGAGGACCAAGCCGTCCTGGGGCCTGGTCGCCTCGTCCGACCGCACCATCAACCCCGACGTGGAGCGGTACGGCTACCGGCGCGCCGGCATGACCACCGTCGAGGTCGACTCCTCCCACCTCGTGATGCTCGCCCACCCCGAGCGCGTCGTCGACCTGATCGAGGAAGCCGTACAGGCCACCTCCCGCTGAGGCCGCACACGTCCCTTCGCAGCGTCCCCATCCCCTCCAAGCAGAGTCCCCATCCCCTCCAGAGAGAGCGAACGATGAACCCACCGATCTCCCGCCGCACCGTCACCGTGTCCCTCCTGGCCGGCGCCGCCGCCCTGGGAACCGCCGGTGCCGCACAGGCCACGCCGACAACACAGACCCCACAGGCCACGGCCGGCCGCCCCGCCGAACGGTACGGTCGCCCGGCCGCGCCCACCGTCGTCCTGATCCACGGCGCGTTCGCCGACGCCTCCAGCTGGAGCGCGGTCGTCGAACGCCTGCAACGCCAAGGCCACCGCGTCCTGGCACCGGCGCTGCCCCTGCGCGGACTGGCGAGCGACGCCGCCTACATCCGCAGCGTGCTGGACAGCGTCACCGGACCGATCGTGCTGGTGGGGCACTCCTATGGCGGTGCGGTGATCAGCCAGGCCGCGGCCGATCACCCGAGGGTCGAGGCGCTGGTCTACATCGCCGCGTTCGTGCCCGACATCGGGGAGAGCGCGCTCCAGCTCACCGACAAGTTCCCCGGCAGCACGCTGGGGCAGGCGACCGCCACGCAGTACTACCCGCTGCCCGGCGGCGGTCGGGGCGAGGAACTGGTCATCAAGAAGGACGTGTTCCGCAAGCAGTTCGCGGCCGGTGTCCCCCGGCAGACCGCCCAGGTCATGGCCGCGGGACAGCGTCCGATCACCCTGGCAGCCCTGCGGGAACCGGCGACCGCGGCCGCGTGGAAGAAGATCCCCAGCTGGTACCTCGTGGCCACCGAGGACCGCAACATCCCGCCGGCCGCCGAGCGTTGGATGGCCGGGCGCGCCCGCGCCCACACGGTCACCGTCCGCGCCCCGCACGCGGTCTCAGTGAGCGATCCCGGTCCCGTCACCGGCCTGATCCTGCGCGCGGTCCGCTCCGTCCGCTCCCACCACTGACCGGAAGCACCCCAGAGACAAAGACAAGAAGAAGAGATCACCCATGCCCGGATTCCTGACAGGCACGCGCACCGGCCTCCTCGTCTCGGCCGTCGCCGCGGCCCTCACCATGACCGCGACCGGCCCCACGACAGCGGCCACCGCCGCCCCGAAGCCGCACGTACACTTCGTGGCCCACCTGAACATGGCCGACGGCCAGCGCCCGGAGAACATCACCCTGGAGCCCGGCGGCAGTGCCGTCGTCACCTTCGCCTACAGCCGCCAAGTTGCCCGCATCCACCCCGACGGCCGCGTACAGGTCCTCGCCACCCTGCCCAAGCCTCCGGCCGACGCGGAGACCCCCGCTCTCTCCTCGCCCTTCCTCGGCGGCATCGTCCGTTCCCATGACGGCACCCTGTACTTCCTGTACGCCACCGGCAGCAGCGACCTGACAGGGCTGTGGCGCCTGCGTCCCGGCGGCACCCCGCGGCGCATCGCCGCGCTCCCGGCCGACGGCCTGCCCAACGGCCTGGCCCTCGACCACCACCAGGGCCGGCTGTACGTGGCCGACTCGGTCCTCGGCACGGTGTGGCGGGTGCCCGTCACCGGAGGCAGGCCCACCCGCTGGGTCACCGCCCCGGACCTGGCCGCCGCCGGATTCCTCGGAGCCAACGGCATCAAGGTTCACAAGGGGGCCGTCTGGGTGTCCAACCTGGACAAGGGCACCGTGCTGCGCATCCCCGTCACCCAGTACGGCACCGCGGGCCGCGTCGAGACCCGGGCCACCGGCCTGACCAACATCGACGACTTCGCGTTCACCGGCCACGGCGACACGCTCCTGGCCGCGATCAACGCGGACAACGAAGTGGCCCGCGTCAGACCTGACGGCAGCCACACCGTCGTACTGACCGACGCCGACGGGCTGGAGAACCCGACCTCGCTCGCCGTACGCGGCAAGAAGGCCTACATCGCCAGCGGCGCCTACTTCACCAACAACGACCCCAACCTCCTGACCGCGCGGATCAGCCCTGCCCACACCCGATAGAGACCGCAGGCAGCCCGGCCGGTCGTCGTGCCGGCCGGGCTGCCGGGCCCGGGGCGGGCGTCAGAGCTTGCGCAGCTTGGTCGTGTAGACGTGGTTGGCGATCTTGTCACCGAGTACGAGGCCGTCCTCGGCGTCCCACGGGAAGTGGACGCCCAGCCAGACCCGGCTCTGTGCGTCCTCCTGGGCGGCCTGGCTGAAGCTGGTGAACGAGCGGGACTTGATCGGGGACTGCGGTTCGTCGGTGGTCATGGTGAAGGCGATCTCGTCGTTGCGGAAGTAGCGCTTCATCACGCCCGCCCAGGCGGCGCCGAAGGTGGCGTGTCCGGAGGCCCAGGCCGGGAAGCACGGGGTCACGTTGACTCCGGCGCGTGTCTTGAGGAGGGGCTTCCACTCGGGGTCCAGGCCGCTGTCGCGGATGGCGGACACGGGGCGCCACAGGTCGATCGAGGTCAGGTACTTCACGTCCCGCACGGCGATCCCGGCGTCCGCCATCGCGATGGAGACGAGCGCGAACAGCCGGGCGTTCTCGTACGTGTTGAGCTTCTGCTGGGTCGCGACCTCACGCGTGGCCTGGAGCAGCTGCCCCGGCGGCTTGTACGTGCCGTCCTCGTCGTTCGCCCAGAACCAGGCCACCGCTTCCTGCTCCGTCGTCCGGTTGACCTCGGGGGTCTTGGCGGTGGGCCCGTCGGCACCGGCCTTGCGCACCACCTCGACCTGCTGTTTGTACGCGTCGCTGGCCAGCAGCTTCTCGTACGTGCCGTACACACCGGGGGTCGGCGGCCGGAACTGCGAGCCCGACGTCAGTGCGAAGGGTTTGACCTGCCCCCAGAACGGGGTCACGGCCTGGCTGGCCTGCGTGCACGTGGGGTCGACCATGTCGGGATAGCTGGTGGGCCGCCAGGCGCCGGGCTTGTTGTCCGCGACGTACTTCTCGTCGTTGTCGGACCCGTCGGCGTGCCGCGCGTCCCGCATCTGCTTGACCATCGGCCCGACGATCGTCGTGTCGAGGAGGTCGAACCCGGTCGGCTCGGCGCCGAAGCGCTCGCGGAACCGTGCGTCCAGGTAGTGGGTCTGAGCCGGGTAGAGCCCGAGCAGGATGTTGTAGGCGGTCCGTCCGACGACCCGCTCCTCCTCGTCGGGCCCCTCGACCCAGCCCGCGTACTTGTCGGCGCGTATGTAGGGCTCGGACGTGATCTTGCCCTTCCACTTGAGCTGGTACGAGGACTCCGCGTCGTAGATGGCGGCGTTCAGCATCGCGGCGGACCTGGCCATCGGGCCGGGACCGCCGCCCTCTCTTCGTACGACCTCCATGAGCACGTCGTTCCAGAAGTGCACCGGGTTCGCGATGGTCTGCGGCGGCAGGGCGGCATGGGCCTGCTGCGGCACCGCGGTCAGCGTGGTGCTCGCGGCGGTCACCGCCACGGCGATCACCAGGGCCCGGCGCCAGCGCGCCGTCCGCTTGCCGTTGCCGGTCCGTATGTGCGCGGCCATGGGCGATATGTGCGCGGTCATGGTCGATCCCCCTGAGGACGGTCCGTGTCACTCACCACCGGTGCGGTGGCGGCGAGATCCTCGCCCCGGCGCACCGGTGGCACGGACCGCTCCCGGCGGAATGTCCGGCCCCGGCCAGGTGGTTGTCCGAAACCCGTCAGACGCGGACGAGGGTGATGTCCTGCCGGTGGAGCGCGTGGAACTTCGGCAGCGGGAGGCCACTGCGGGCGTCCAGCTCCATCACGGTCGCCTCGACATGAGCCGGGCCCGCAACCAGCTTGGACAAGGTACGGCCCCGGTTCACCCAGCGGTGCTCCGCACCGTCGCAGACCGCGCGGGAGCCACCGATGCCGTACCGGACACCGTTGGCCGCCTGGCCCACCGACGACGACACGAAGACCGGGCCCGTGCCACCCGTACAGCGGTAGGTGCCGGAGAGCGTGACGGTGCCGTCCGCGGCGAGCTTGCCGGTCCGGTCCACCGTCACCGACTCCAGGGGTGCGGCGGACGCGTCGGTGGCCGGGGCGGTGAGCAGGAGCAGTGCGGTGCCGATGAACGTGGCGGTGAGCTGTCGCAAGGACATGGGAATCCCTCATGGCGTAGGCACTCGGAACGAGGAGTTCCACATATACCGGCACGGCGTCGGTCCACACATGATTGACCCGGTTCGCGGCGTCGTGTCCCGGATCAGTATCCGTAGATCATCTTGTAGGCGACCTCGGGCAGGAACTGCCCGGCCGAGGAGCCGGCTCCGACGCCGCAGTTGCCGTCGGACTCGCCCGGGACCTTGATCCACAGGAGCATCTCGGCGCCTCCGCCCTGCTGGGTGGGGGTGCCGATACGGCGACCCGCGGGGTTGCACCACTGGCCGTTGGAGCCGTTTCCGTTGCGGCTGGTGTCCACGACGAACGGTTTGGTGTAGCCGTAACGGGCCTTGAGCTCGCTGTTCACGGCGTTGCCGTACGCGGTGTTCTCGGCCGTGGTCAGATAGTTGGAGACGTTGAGCGAGAAGCCGTGGGCCTGTCGGACACCGGCTTCGTGGAGGCGTCGGGCCATGGTCGCAGCGCTCGCCCAGGCCGGGTTGCCGGCGTCGAGGTAGACCCAGGTGTGGGGAGCCCGGCGGCCGAACTCCGCGAGGGCGCCGGTGAGCATGGACTCGCGTTCGTCGATCTGGGGCTGGGTCATGCAGCCGTAGTCCCCGAGGGAGTCCGGTTCGAGGACGACGACGGCCGGGCGGTCGGCGATGCCGCCCGCGAACCGGGCGATCCACTCCGCGTAGGCGGCCGGCGAGGCGGCCCCGCCCGAGGAGTGCCCGCCGCAGTAGTCGCGGTTGTAGATGTTGTAGGCGACGAGGAGGGGCAGCTTGTCCCGGGCGTCCGCGGCGCCCGTGTACGCGGCGGTGGCGGTGTCGATGCTGCCGCTCCACGAGCCGAACCAGCGGGCCGTCGGCGTGTTGGCGATGGAGGCGCTGATCGCGGGCGCCCGGCCGTCACCGGGGTTGGCGGCGACCCACCGCTTGGCGCTCGAGTCGGGGTCCACGTAGAACCCGTTGGTCATGGTCGTCGGGTCGGCCGCGTGGGCCGGTGCGGTGGCGAGCGCCGGCGACAGTGCGGCGAGCGCTGCCAACAGTGTGAGCAGTCTGCGGCGCATGACGGGTACCTCGGCTTTCTGACGGGGATGCGTCGGACGGTCGGTGGTGAACGGCTCCGGAATCTCCGCAGCGGCTGTTTCCGTGCGGGCGCGGTCTACTTGACCCGCGTCTCGCACCTCATCCGCCGCTCGTGCCCGACCTCGCGCACCGGTCCGGTCAGGGTGAGCGGCACCGTGTGGTGGACGTGGGCGCTGGAGGCGGCGATGCGCAGTTCGAGGGCGCCGGGTTCGACGACGCGACGGCCGTCGGCGCCGGTGTACGAGGCGAGGTCGGCGGGGAGCGTGGCGTGCACCTCCGCCGACGCCCCGGCCTCCAGCGGCACCCGGGCGTAGCCGACGAGGCGGACCTCGGGGCGGGCGACGGTGCCGACCGGGTCGTGCAGATAGAGCTGGACGACTTCGGTTCCGGGACGGTGTCCGGTGTTGCGGACGGTCAGGCGCAGCGCGGTCTCGCCGTCGGTGGCGAACTCCGTCGCGTCGCAGAGCGGCCGGCTCCAGCTGAACGTGGTGTACGAGAGGCCGTGCCCGAACGGGTACAGGGGTGTCGGGTCCACCGAGCTGGGGAAGCCGTGCCGGCCGAGCGGCGGCGCGAGGTACGGTGCGGGCTGGCCGCCCGGACCGCGCGGGACCCCGACGGGCAGGCGCCCGGAGGGGGTGACGCGGCCGGAGAGGACGCCCGCGACGGCGCCGCCGCCCTCCTGCCCGGGGAAGAACGCCTGGACGACGGCGGCTGCCCGGTCCGCCCAGCGGCCGAGCGCGTACGGTCTTCCGCTGAGTACGACGATGACGACCGGCACTCCGCGGGCCAGCACCTCGTCCAGCATCTCGCCCTGCCCGTACGGCAGTTGCAGGTCTTCGGCGTCACAGCCCTCGCCCGAGGAGCCGCGGCCGAACAGACCCGAGCGGTCCCCGACCACGGCCAGGCAGACGTCGGCCGCCGCCGGATCGTCGACGAACACGGCGTCCGGGAACTCGACACGCAGCGCCTCGGCGAGTGTCGGCACCTCGACGCCGGTGGGCAGTTCGGGATGGTGCACGCCCACGTGCCGGGGGAAGGTGTAGCAGCCGAGCATGGCGGCCTGTTCGTCGGCGAGCGGACCGACGACGGCGATGCGCGGCCCGGTGCTCAGCGGCAGCACCCCGGAGTCGTTGGCGAGCAGGACGACCGACTCCTCGGCGACCTGGCGGGCGAGCTCCCGCAGGTGGGGCGGGTCGAGGTCGACGGGTGCCCCGTCGGTGACGGGCTCCCAGTCGGGGTCGAGCAGCCCCAGTTCGCACTTCTGCGTGAGGACGCGCAGTGCGGCACGGTCGAGCAGGGCCTCGGGCGGCGGGTCGGCGGGGTCGAAGCAGCGGGCCGCCGGCAGCTCCACGTCGACGCCGGCCGCGAGCGCGAGCCGTGCGGCACGGCCCTCGTCGGCGGCGATCCGGTGCGCCTCCTCAAGGAGCGGGACGCCGTAGTAGTCCGACACCACGGTGCCGGTGAACTGCCACTGTGTGCGCAGGAGTTGGGTGAGCAGTTCGGCGTGGGCGTGGGCGGGCAGGCCGTCGAGGTCGTTGTAGGCGGGCATCACGGAGCGGGCGCCGCCGTCGCGTACCGCCATCTCGAACGGCGGCAGGAGCACGTCGGCGAGCTCCCGCGGGCCGAGGGACGCGGGCGCGTGGTTGCGGGCGGCACGCGAGGCCGAGTACCCGGCGAAGTGCTTGAGCGTGGCGACGATCCCCGCCGACTGGAGGCCGCGCACGTACGCGGTGCCGATGGTGCCCACGAGGTACGGGTCCTCGCCGATCGTCTCCTCGGTCCGGCCCCAGCGCGGATCCCGTGCGACGTCCAGGACCGGGGCGAGCCCCTGGTGGACGCCGACGGCCCGCATCGACGTGCCGACGGCCTGCGCCATCTCGGTGATCAGCGCGGGGTCGAAGGTGGCGCCCCAGGCCAGTGGGGTCGGCAGGACGGTGGCCTGCCAGGCGGTGAACCCGGTCAGGCACTCCTCGTGGGCGATCGCGGGCAGGGCGAACCGGTTGCCCGCACGGATCGTGCGTTGCAGTGCGGCGAGGCGGGCGACGCCCTCGGCGGGGGTGACGGGCACGGTGCCGAAGGGGCGGGTGAGGTGGCCGAGGCCATGGGGCAGCAGGGCGTCGAGGGCTGCGCTGCGGGCCGCGTAGGTGTGCTGGCCGGGGGCGACGTCGGAGGCTCCGTCGTCGTCCGACTCGGCGCCCATCCATACGCTGGTCAGCTGGGCGGTCTTCTCCTCGGTGGTCATCCGGGCGAGCAGGTCCGCCGCCCGGACGTGGGCGGGCAGGGCGGTGTCCTGCCATGGCTCGACCATGGAACTCCTCAAGTACGTCGTGGTGCGGGCGGGTTCGCGTCTGTGGGCTCAGCCCTTTGTCGCGCCCGTGGTGATGCCCCCGATCAACTGCCGTTCGGCGACCGCGTAGAACGCGAGGGCGGGCACCATGGCGAGGACGAGGTAGGCGAAGACGCGGGCGATGTCGGTGCCGTACTGGCCCTGGAACTGCTGGACGCCGATGGGGATCGTCCACCAGGTCTGTTCACTGAACACCAGCAGCGGCAGCAGGAAGTTGTTCCAGCTTCCGACGATGGCGAGGATGGACACGGTGCCGAGCGCGGGCCGTGCCATGGGCAGCAGGATCCGCCAGAAGAAGCCGAACGCCGAGCAGCCGTCGAGGGTGGCGGCCTCCTCCAGTTCGCCGGGGATCTCCCGGAAGAAGCCGCGCAGGATGACGATGGTCATGGGCAGTCCGAACGCGGCCTGCGGCAGGATCACGCCCCAGGGGTTGTCGAGCAGCCCGAAGGTGCGCAGCAGGACGAACAGCGGCAGGATCGCCACGGCGAACGGGAACATCAGTCCCACGGCGAAGAGCGTGAAGAGCACTTCCCGCCCGCGGAAGGCGAAACGGGCGAGCGCGAAGGCGGCGAGGGCAGCGGCGGCCACCGTCAGCACGGTGGTGCCGACGGCGATCAGGGTGGAGGCGCCCAGCATGCGCCAGAACGAGCCGGAGGCCAGTACGTCGGTGTAGTTGGACGTCACCCACGGCGAGGGCAGGCCGAAGGTGTTGCGGGACAGCTGGTCGGTGGTTTTGAACCCGGAGAGGAACGCGTACAGCAGCGGTGTGACCATGACGACGCCGACCAGCCACACCGTCACGTACAACGGCACGGAGCGCAGCTTCCCGCGCGCGCCCGCGCTCATCGGGAGGTTCGCATGGTGGTGAGGGCTCCTTGGGTGTCGCGACGCAGCACGGAACGCTGGTAGATGAGGGCGAAGACGAGGCTGATGAGGAACATGGCGATGCTGATCGCGCTGGCGTAGCCCATCTGGTAGCGCTGGAAGCCGAACTGGAACATGGTCACGGCCATGGTTTCGGAGTGGTGGTCGGGGCCGCCCTGCGTGACCACCCACACCAGGTCGAAGAGTTGGATGGCGCCGATCACGGAGAGGAAGACGCTGATGCGGACCGTCGGTCCGAGCAGCGGCAGGGTGATGTGGCGGAAGCGCTGCCAGGGGCTCGCGCCGTCGATGCGGGCCGCCTCGTGCAGTTCGGTGGGGATGCCTTGCAGTCCGGCGAGGTACAGCATCATGTGGAAGCCGAAGTACTTCCATGTCATGACGAGGAACAGGGTCGGCAGCACGTGGTCCTGGTCGGCGAACCACAGTCCGCCGAGGCCGTCGAGGCCGACCGAGCCGAGCACCTTGTCGGCGAGTCCGTCGTCCGGCGCGAAGATCATGGAGAAGAGGACGCCGGTGACGACCTCGGACAGGACGTAGGGGGCGAAGAACAGCACTCGGTACAGGGCCCGCCCGCGCAGCTTCCGGTTGAGCAGCACGGCCATGCCGAGCGCGAACGGCAGCTGCACGCACACCGAGAAGAGTACGAGCAGCAGGCCGCGCCACAGGTCACCGAGGAAGACCGGGTCACGGATGAGGCGGCTGTAGTTGTCGAGGCCGACGTAGTCCGAAGGGGACCCGAATCCGCCCCAGTTGAAGAGGCTGACGTAGAGGGCGTACAGGATCGGGGTGAGCACGAGCGCGCCGAACAGGAGCAGGGCGGGCAGGGTGAAGCAGAAGGCGGTCAGCCAGTCGGCGACCCGCCGGGCCGTCGGCCGGTCCGGCCCCGTCTCCGGCTGCCGCGGCGGGGCGGCGGGCTCGGGGGCTTTCACGTACGTGGAGGTCATGTCGGTCACTGGCTCTTCGCGACCTGGGTGATGGAACGGGCCACCTGCTCGGGCGACTTGGAACCGGCGATCAGGGCGGCGACCGAGTCGTTGATCTCCTGGCCGACGGCGGGCGGGTACGCCTGGTCGAGGTAGAGCTGGAAGCCGGTGGCCTTGTCGACGGTGTCGGAGACGAGCTTGAGGTTGCGGTCGGTCAGGGCGCTCGTCGCGTCCTTGACGACCGGCATGATCGAGGCCTCCTTCACGAGGATGCGGTCGGAGTCGGCCGTCATGAAGAACCGCAGGAAGTCGACGGCCGCCTGGGGTGCGCCTTTGCGTACCGCGTAGCCGCCTCCTCCGCCGAAGACGTCGGTGCGGGCGCCCTTGCCGCCCGCGACCGAGGGGAACGGGAAGAATCCGAGGTCCTCTCCTATGCCCTTGCCCGCGTCGGCCTGCACGACGGGTGCCCACTGGCCCATCAGCTCCATCGCCGCCTTGCCGTTGCCCATGGTGGCCGCCTCGCCGTTGGGCGTGGAGTACGCGGCGCCGAGGTGGCCCTTCTGGAACGGCCGGAGCGAGACGAGTTCCTTGAGGTGCTCCCCCGCCTTGACGAAGTCGTCCCCGGTGAAGTCCTCCGCGTCGGCGGCCTTCCGCATGCCGTCGACCCCGGCGATCCGCATGGACAGGTAGGCCCAGTAGTACATGCCGGGCCACTTCTCCTTGCCCGCGAGGGCGATCGGGGTGAGGCCGGCGCTCTTCAGCCTCTCGACCGTGTCGAGGTAATCGGCCCAGGTGGTGGGCGGTGTCTCGACGCCGGCTTTGGCGAACAGCGCCTTGTTGTACCAGAAGCCGACCGCTCCGATCTCGAACGGTACGGCGTAGGTCTTCCCGTCGATCTCGTACGGCTTCAGCGAGGCCGGCATGAGGGTGTCCGCCCAGGGCCGGATGGAGGGGGTCAGCTCCTCGACGAGTCCGGCGTCGACCTGCTGCTCGAGCACACCGCCGCCCCACGTGTGATAGATGTCCGGCAGTTTTCCGGAACTGGTCAGCGCCGTCATCTTCGACTTGTAGGCGTCGTTCTCCATCGTGACGAGCTTGATGCGCACATCGGGGTGCTCGGCTTCGAACGCCTTGGCCCGCTCGGGCCAGACGGACTTCGACGGCTCCGTGGTCTGGATGTTCCACCACTCCACGACGGTCCTGCCCTCGCTGTCGGTGGTGGTGGACCCGGAGTCCGAGCAGGCGGAGAGGCCTGCCGCGCCCAGCCCCACCGCCGACGCGGTGCCCAGGAACCGGCGGCGGGAGAGAGCTGTTAACGCGGCGCCGGACGCGGACGTGACGGCTCGGTCGAAGGCTGGCATGGCGCACCTTCCGGAAGAGTTCCGATAATTATCGAGAGGTGGCCATGGAAGTTACGGGCATACGTCGGGGGCGTCAACGGCCCGGACAGAAACGGCTGTTGACGCCCCCGAAGTGTGCTGTTCCGCTTCGCTATGCGGAGCGCGGTGGCGCGGTGCTCGCGCGGACGACCAGCTCGGTCGCGAGTTCCACCCGAGGCGACGCCGGATCGACGTTCCGCGCGAGGTCGAGCAGCATGCGCGCGGCCAACTTGCCCATGTCGGACAGCGGCTGACGGACCGTCGTCAGAGGAGGCGACGACCAGCGCACCTCCGGCAGGTCGTCGAAGCCGACGACGCTCATGTCCTCCGGCACCCGAAGGCCGCGACGGCGCAGCGCCTCGATCGCGCCGAGCGCCATCTGGTCGCTCGCGGCGAAGATCGCGGTCGGCGGCTCGCGGAGGTCCAACAGCCGTCCGGCGCCGGTGAATCCGGCCTCGTGGTAGAAGTCACCGGGCACCACGAGCGCGTCGTCGACGTCGGCCCCCGCCACGTCGAGGGCGGCCCGGTAGCCGTCGAGGCGGGCCCGTGAGCACAGCAGTCGCGGCGGGCCCTCGATGAACCCGATGCGCCGGTGTCCGAGCTGGAGCAGGTGCTCGGTCGCCGCCATCCCGCCCGCCCAGTTCGTGGCGCCGACAGTGGGCGCCTCGGTGGCGGGGGATCCGGCCGGGTCGATCACCACCAACGGCACCCCCAGGCGGCGCAGTTCGTCATGGAGGCCCGGTGCGAGCACCGACGTCACGAGGATCACTCCGTCGGATGCCCGGGCCCGCAGATTGGTCATCCACTGTCGCGCGGCGCCCGCCCGGTCGTGGATCGCGGAGACCACCGTGCCGACACCCGCCTCGTGCGCGACCTCCTCGACCCCCCGGATGATCTCGACGGCCCACGGACTGTCCAGGTCGTTGAAGACCAGGTCGAGCAGGGCCGCGCGGGCCCCGGGAGCGGACGGCCTGCGCCGGTAGCCGTGCCGGTGCAGCAGGTCCTCGATCCGGGCGCGGGTCGCGGACGAGACGTCCGAACGTCCGTTGACGACGCGCGAGACGGTCGGCACGGACACGCCTGCCTCCCGGGCGATCTCGGCGATCGTCACCTTCGCCGCCCCGTCCTGGCCGCCCCGTGTGCCTGTTTCGCGCTGAGTGCTTGTCGCGCGCTGGGTGCCCGTCTTGCGCTGGGTACCCGTCGTGCGCTGCGTGGCTGCCTTGCGCTGAGTGCCTTCCCCGGCCACCGTCCCCACCTCCCCGTCACTGGACGCCCGGAAGCTCCGGACGCCTTCCGGAAACCGTAAGACATGCCGGGTGGTGTGGTGTCAGGAAAGGTCTTCGCCGAGTGCGGCCACGACGTCCGGTCCGTAACCGGCGGCGGCGAGGGGGCGGCGGATGTCACGTTCGAGATCGGGAAGGTAGCCGACGAGAACGTCGGCGGCGCCCTGGACGCGTACTGTCCCGAGAGCGGCGGGCAGCAGTACGGTCTGCGCCCGGCCCAGCTCCAGGGCTCGGCCCGCACAGGTGACGGTGGCCGGCGCTCCCCCGTTGCTGAGGATGTGCGCGGTACCGAAGTCGTGGTCGAGCACGGCCTGGCTCCGTACACGCCAGCGTTCCAGGGCGAAGTACGGGCCGACGCACAGGATCACCCGGTCGACGCCGTCGGCCACGGGAAGGCGCAGCCCGGGTACGAATTCCGGTCGGCGGTCGGGCTTCCACTGCTTCAGGAGCGCCTCGATGTTGGCGTGCCACTCTTCGTCGGAGAGCGGGGAACCGTCCTCCATGCGGTGCCGCATCGCGTGTTCCTGGAGGTCGGACGTCTGCTCGATCTCGTACACGAGTGTGCCGGGGCCGAAGCTGTGCAGGGTGCCGGCCGGGACGTACAGCGTCTCCCCGGCACGCACGGGCAGCCGGCGCATCACCGCGTCGAAGTCCTGCGCCAGCAGCGCGCTGCGCAGCACCTCACCCGTGACGCCCGGCCGCACACCGACCAGGGCGGTGGCGCCCGGCTCGGCGTGGAGGATGTGCCACGCCTCGGTCTTGCCGTTCGGCTCGCCCCGGCCGTGCGCGGCGGAGTCGTCGGGGTGCAGATGCACCGGCAGCGGGCCCGCCGCGTCGATGAACTTCGTCAGGAGGGGAAAACGCTGCCCGCGCCATCCCCGGCCCATCAGACCTTCCGGATCCCGTTCGGTCAGTTCGCGCAGCGTGCTGCCGCTCAGCGGTCCCTCCCGTACGCGCGCCCCGTCGCCGTCGACATCGCTGACCTCCCACGTCTCGGCGATCCGGCCCGGGGGCAGGCCGGTGCGCCCCAGCAGGTCCGGGATGGTCCGGCCGCCGAAGACGTGCTGTTTGACCGGCGTGGTGAGCCGCAGCGGGTACCAGTCCACGACGGCCTACAGGATGGGCTGCCCGCCGGTGACCGCGATGCGGGCCCCGGAGACGTAGCTGCCTTCGTCGGAGGCGAGCATGACGTACACCGGTGCCACTTCGGCGGGCTGGCCCGGCCTGCCGAGCGGCACGTCCTGCCCGAAGCCCTCCACCTGTTCCGCCGGCATGGTCGAGGGGATCAGCGGTGTCCAGATCGGGCCCGGCGCGACGCTGTTCACCCGGATGCCCTTCTCCGCGAGGAGCTGGGACGCGGCCCCGACGAAGTTGGCGATTCCGGCCTTGGTGACGTCGTAGGGCAGCAGTTGCGGCGGAGGCATGTCGGAGTTGACGGAGGTGGTGGCGATGATCGACGCCCCCGGACGCATGTGCGGCACGGCGGCCTTGGACAGGTGGAACAGTGCGCTGAGGTTCACCGCGAGCGTGTGGTCCCACTCCTGGTCGGGGATGTCCTCCAGGGTGTCGCGGGTCATCTGGTACGCCGCGTTGGACACGAGTACGTCGATACGTCCGAAGGTCTCCGCCGCCGTACGCACCACGGAGCGGCAGTGCTCCGGGTCCGCCAGGTCGCCGGGGACGAGGACCGCCTTGCGGCCGGCCTGCTCCACCCACCGTGCCGTGTCGCGGGCGTCCTCGTGTTCGTCGAGGTAGGAGATCAGGACGTCGGCACCCTCACGGGCGAAGGCGATGGCGACGGCTCGTCCGATGCCGCTGTCCCCTCCGGTGATCAGGGCACTCTTGCCGGACAGCCGGCCGGAGCCGCGGTAGGACTCCTCACCGTGGTCGGGGCGTGGACGCATCTGTCCGGTGGTGCCGGGCGGGGACTGCTGCTGCGGGGGCTGGTTCACGAGGTTCTCCTGCCGATGACGCGCTGCTGCCCTGCCATCCTGCGGTGAAACGAGGCAGCGTGCATTTCCGGCCCGCGGGCTCGGGGGCGTACCGCCGGCTGCGGCCCGACCGGCCCGTCCACGCCTCGGACCTGCTTGGAAGGGAGCGGACGGGGCATCCGGTTCCCCTGAGCACGGGAGGATGCCATGACCATGACGGAGCGGTCGGCCGAGTCGGCGGACAAGGGCGCCGTCCGCTGTCCGCGTCAGGACAGTGACGGATCGAGGAGGAGCGATGCCGAAGCGCCGGAGTCCGCGCACGAGCGGGTCAACCGTCGCTGGCACGAGATCCTCCAGGAGACGCGGGTCGCCCAGACGGGCGTGCAGATCCTCTTCGGGTTCCTGCTCAGTGTGGCGTTCACTCCCCTGTTCCGGGAGCTGGGGACGTTCGACCGCGTCGTCTATGTCGTGACCGTGGTCCTTGGCGCGTCGGCCACGGGGGCGTTGATCGCGCCGGTCTCCCTCCACCGCTTCCTGTCCGGGCAGCGCATGAAGGACGAGGTGGTGCAGACCGCGGGGCGCCTGATGATGTGCGGCATGGTCCTCCTCGCGTTGACCATCGGCTGCACGCTCCTGCTGATCCTGCGCATCGTGGTGCCGGGCCCCCTTGCCGAAGCCCTCGTCGGTGGCGTCATGCTGTGGTTCGGCATCTGCTGGTTCGCCCTGCCGTGGCGCTTGCGGCGCCGCGCCGCCCGGCGCGCGACGCGGCCGCGCGAAGACTGAAGCACAGCGCGGTCGGGACGGAGCGACTGCCCTCGCTGTGGCGGTCGCCGGGTTCCGCGCGGTTCACCTCTCCGATACGTCGGCCATGCGGCCGCCGACGCGGGCCGCCGTCTCCCTGAGCCATATGTGGGCCGCGTCGTGGGTGTGCACGGGATGCCACCACAACGCCTCCCGCAGGGGCACCGCCTCGTACGGCGGCTCCACCACGCGCACGGCGGCGAGCGGCGCGAGGAGCCGGGCGAGGCGGGCCTGGATCAGGGCGATGCGCTGGGTGCCCGCGACCAGCAGCGGCATGATCTGGAAGCTCTCGACGGACACCTCGACCCTGGGTTCGATGCCCAGCATGCCGAGCTGCCGGACGGCCGGTGCGTCGTAGGTGCGCTGATAGGTGACCCACGGCAGGCGGGCCAGGTCCTCGTGGGTCAGCCGGTCGTCGATGCTCGGGTGGTCGTCGGCGACCAGGAACACCCACCGGTCCCGGTAGAGGTCGGTGGCGGGGAAGTCACTGATGACGCCGTGCGGCATGAGGAGTCCGTCGACGCTGCTCAGCAGGGTGTCCGTGGCGTCCACCTCGGTGGCCGGGGTCTGCGCGAAACGCAGTCGGATGCCGGGAGCCTCCTCGTGCACCACCCGGGCGAGTTCGGCGCCGAAGACCGCCACCGCGTAGTCGGACGCCACCAGGGTGAACTCGCGGCTCTCCCTGGCCGGATCGAAGGACGCCTGGCTGGCGAAGAGGCGCTCCAGCAGGTCGTACGCGGTGGACGCGCGGTCCAGGAGCACCTGGCCGAGGGCGGTGAGTTCGTAGTGTCCGCCGACGCGGGCCAGCAGGTCGTCGTCGAAGTGGCGGCGCAGGCGTGACAGCGCCGCACTCATCGCCGGCTGGCTGAGGCCGACGCGCTGCCCGGCACGGGTGACGTTGCGCTCCTCCAGGAGCGCGCGCAGGGCGACGACGAGATTGAGATCCAGGCGACTCAGATTCACGGGCGCGTTCCCCTCACTGTGCGGCTTCGACCTGCGGAAATTCGCCGCGTGGATGCCGGTCATCCACAGAATCTATTTCCTTGATCGCCGGTGGCGGGTCCAGATTAAGTGCCGTCGCAGACGCCGCCAAGCAGCCCGTGGATACAAGGAGTTCTCCATGAACCACCCCCGCACCGTCCTCGTCGTCGGCGGCGGCGCGGCCGGCACCGCCGTGACGATCCTGCTGCGCCGCGCCGGTCACACGGTGGACCTGATCGAAGCCAGGGACGACTGGAACGCCACCGCCGGATCCGGCATCACCCTCCAGGGCAACGCCCTGCGCGTCCTGCGTGAACTCGGCGTCTGGGAGCAGGTGTCAGCGTCCGGTTCCGGTTTCGGCTCGATCGGCATCGTCGCCCCCGACGGCACGGTCCTGCACGCGCAGGACGACCTGCGCACCGGCGGTGACGATCTGCCCGCCACCGTCGGCATGCAACGCCCCCGGCTCCAGCGCATCCTCAGCCAGGCAGTGCGCGCGAGCGGGGCGACCGTCCGGCTCGGCACCACCGCCGAGATCCTGGGCCAGGACGCCGACGGCGTCTTTGTCAGGCTCTCCGACGGTGTCGAGGCCCGCTACGACCTGGTGATCGCCGCCGACGGCCTCGGTTCGGCGACCCGCGCCGCGATCGGCATCACCCTCAAGCCCGAACCCACCGGCATGGCCATCTGGCGCGTCGCCGCCCCGCGCCCGGCCGGCGTCACCCGCGCCGACCTCGCCTACGGCGGTCCCGCCTACATCGCCGGCTACTGCCCCACCAGCGACACCACCCTCTACGCCTTCGTCGTGGAGGCCGGCCGCGACCGCGCCTCCATACCGCACGAGGCGTACGCGGACGAGATGCGCGGACTGGCCTCGGCCTACGGCGGCCACTGGCCCGAGATCACCGAGCACATCACCGATCCGGCGAAGGTCAACTACACCTGGTTCGACCGGCTGCTGGTCGAAGGCTCCTGGCACCGCGGCCGTGTCGTCCTCGTCGGTGACGCCGCCCACTGCTGCCCGCCCACGCTCGCCCAGGGCGCCGCCCTGTCCCTGGAGGACGCCTGGGTCCTCGCCCAGCTACTGACCGGCTCCGACACCTGGGACGACGCGCTGTTCCAGGCGTACTACGAGCGACGGATCGCCCGCGTCCGGCCGGTCGTCGAGGCGTCCGTCCGGATCGGGCAGTGGCAGCTCGACGGGGTGCGCGGCGACGTGCCGGGCCTCATGAACCGCACCATGACCATGCTCAGGGAACTGCCTTGACAGTCGGCGCTCAGACCCAGCGGACCGGCAGGCGGTGCGGGCCGCGGACGAGCATGCCGGTGCGCCACGACAGCGCCCCGGCACCGGGGTCAAGGGCCAGGCCGGGGCAGCGTTCCAAAAGGGCACGCACGGCGATACGGCCCTCCAGCCGGGCCAGCGGGGCGCCCAGGCAGTAGTGAATGCCATGGCCGAAGGCGATATGACCGCGGGCGTCGCGGGTGATGTCGAAGCGGTCCGGGCCGGGGAAACGCTCGGGGTCACGGTCCGCGGAGGCGAGGGAGACCAGCACGAACTGCCGGTCGGGGACGACGGTGCCGCCGATGTCCACAGGGCCGTCCGTGAAGCGCCAGGTGGCCGCCTCGATCGGCCCGTCGTAGCGCAGCATCTCCTCCACGGCCCCCTCCACAAGGCCTAAGTCGGCCCGTAACGCAGCCAGTTGGTCGGGGTGGCCAAGCAGCGCCCGGACGCCATTGGCGATGAGGCTGACGGTCGTCTCATGGCCGGCGACCAGCAACAGGGAGGCCATGCCGATCAGTTCTTCCCGCGAGAGCCGGTCGGGGTCCGGACCGCTCGCCCCGTCCCCGTCGACGCTCCCATCCCCGGCACCGCTCCCGTCCGCGGCGCGGACCAGCGCGCTGAGGAGGTCGTCGCCCGGCTCCCGGCGCTTCCTCTCGATCAGCCCGTCGAGGTAGCCGGTCATGCCCAGGACGGCGGCTTCGACCGCCTCCTCGTCCGTCGGGGTGACGATCTCGTTGGACCAGCCGCGGAACTCGGCCCGGTCCATGTCCGGGACGCCCAGCAATTCGCAGATGACAATGATCGGGAGCGGGAAGGCGAGCGCCTCGACAAGGTCGGCACGGCCGTCGGGAGTGGCCAGCATCGCGTCCAACAACCCGTCGGTGATCTGCTGGACGCGGGGGCCCAGTGCCTCGATCCGGCGGGCGGTGAACTCCCGTGCCACCAGCTTGCGCAGGCGGGTGTGGTGCGGTGGGTCGAGCTCCAGCAGGTTGCTGGAGAGCGGGGTCAGCCTGTCGCTCTCGTCCCACATGCGGGTGGCACGCCAGTCCTTGGCGAGGCGGGGGTCGGCGAGCGCGGCCCGCGCCGCGTCGTGACCGACCACCAACCACGCCTCCTGCCCGCCGGGCAGCCGCACCTGGTGCACCGGGCCGCGGTCGCGCAGCTCGGCGTAGTAGGGATACGGATCAGCCCTGAAGTCCTCGCCGTACGCGTCCAGATCAACGATGCCGGCCATGTGCTGCCCGCCTCTCCGGCCCGGCCTGCGTCGCGGCCCGGGCCCGCATTTCGGTCTGTCTCGACCGTATTCTCCCGACGCCCGCCTCGTCCCAGGTTCTTCGACAAGCGCGGGCCCCAGGCTCACTGTCGAGGGCCTCGGATCCCTCACCGACACCGCCGTTCCCGGGAACGGCCGTGAGCGACAATGGCCCAACGGTTCATCGTCATCACAGTGGTTGCGCGCGCAGGACAGCATCTGCGTGCGCGCGGAGAGGGGAAGACGTGAGTGTGAGCCAGCACCCGTCGGACGTATCGGGCAGGCTGAACACCGGGGTCGCGCACAACGCACGGGTGTGGAACTACTGGATCGGCGGAAAGGACCACTACGAGGTCGACCAGCAGGTCGGCGACCAGGTCGCCACCATGTTCCCCGTGATCCGCGACGTGGCCCGCGCGGACCGCGAATTCCTCGGCCGCGCGGTCCGTTTCCTGACCGCCGAGCGCGGAGTGCGGCAGTTCCTGGACATCGGCACCGGCCTGCCGACCCTGGACAACACCCACGAGATCGCCCAGCGGATCGCGCCCGAGTCCCGGATCGTCTACGTCGACAACGACCCCATCGTGCTGGTCCACGCCCGCAGCCTGCTGGTCGGCACCCCGCAGGGCGCCACCGACTACATCGACGCCGACGCCCACCACCCGGACAGCGTCATCGAGGGCGCCTCGGCGACGCTCGACCTCGACCGGCCCGTCGCGGTCATGATGCTGGGCATCCTCAACTTCGTCCTCGACACGGAACAGGCGCTGGACATCGTGCGCCGGATCATGTCCGCGGTGCCGTCCGGCAGTTACCTCGCCATCACCCATCCGACCACCGACACCGATCTCGGCGGCGAGGGCAACATCGAGGCCATGCAGTTCTGGAACGAGAACGCCACGCCCCCGATCACCGCCCGGAGCCGTGCGGAGGTCAGCGCGTTCTTCGACGGCCTCGACCTCGTCGCCCCCGGCCTCGTGTCGTGCGCGCAGTGGCGCGCGGAGCCGGAATCCGCCGGAATGCTCCCCCAGTTCGGAGCGGTGGCCGTGAAACCCTGAGAGTCCGCGCGCCGCGTACAGGCGGCCCACCGGGAGCAGGGGGAGAAGGATCGTGACCACACTGGAGAACCGACCCAACACCGTACTCCTCGTCGTCGACGTGCAGGAGGACGTCGTCGACGGGGCCCACCGGCGTGACGCGGTCGTCGCGAACGTGGCCGGTCTCGTCGAGCGGGCCCGGCGGGAAGGGGCCCCGGTCGTCTGGGTCCAGCACTCCAACGAGGCGCTCACGAAGGGCAGCGACGGCTGGCGGATCGCCCGGGAGCTGACACCGGCGGACGCCGAGCCGCTCGTCGAGAAGCGCTACGGCGACTCCTTCGAGGACACCACTCTGGAGTCCGTCCTGGCGGGGCTCGGCGCGGGGCGGCTCGTCGTCGCGGGCGCGGAGACCGACGCGTGCGTCCGCTCCACGCTCCACGGCGCGTTCACCCGGGGCTACGACGTGACGCTGGCCAGCGACGCCCACACGACGAACGACAAGACGGCGTGGGGCGCGCCGCCACCGGACCAGGTCATCGCGCACACGAATCTGTACTGGAGCCACCAGGCGGCTCCGGGACGGACGGCCGCAGCCGTCGAGACCGAGAAGATCTCCTTCGGCGGCACACTCTGACGTCCCGTCCACCCGGCGATCCAGCTGTGCAGCGATTCAGCCGTGCAGCGTTTCAGCGATTGCCCCGGATCCGCCCGCGCGGCGCCCGCGTTTACCTGCATCACAAGAAGATCGGCCATCTGTATCTCATTACGTCGTTCGCGTTCTTCCTGATCGGTGGGGCGCTGGCCATGGCGATCCGGGCGGAGCTGGGCCGCCCGGGGATGCAGCTGCTCTCGACCGAGCAGTACAACCAGTCCTTCACCATGCACGGCACGATCATGCTGCTGCTCTTCGCCACCCCGACCTTCGCCGGCTTCGCCAACGCGATCATGCCGCTGCAGATCGGCTCCCCGGACGTCGCCTTCCCCCGCCTGAACATGCTCTCCCACTGGCTGTTCCTCTTCGGCGGACTGATCGTGCTCGGCAGCTTCCTCACCCCGCAGGGCGCCGCCGACTTCGGCTGGACGGCCTACACGCCGCTCAGCGGCGGCGAACGCACATGGCCTTGCGGACGGCGTCCTTGGTGCGATCCGTGAGCGCGGCCACCGGCCCGAGGGCCACGTTGGCCGCGCCGGACTCCACCCCCGGGTGCGGCCGGGTGGGCGCCATGGCCTCGGCGGCCTTCACGGCCTTTCGACGGGCCCTCTGCCCGGACGGCAGGACCGTCCTGCTCGGTCAGGACTGGGACGCCATCATGATCGACTCGAATGGCGCGGCGCTCACCCGCAGGGTCGCGCACACCCGCGCCGACCTCCTGGGTACGCCCCGCGCCGGCCACCAGTACCGCAGCCTGCTTCTGGCCGGCGGCTTCGACGATGTCACGGTCGAGGTGTACAGACGACCATCCGACGGCCGCGCGGGCAGCGGGCGTTCGACGCCGTGGGTCAGTTCAACGGGGCCTTGGGCGGCGTCCCGTAGAAGGTGATGCGCGGCCAGCCGCGCCGGGCGGCGAGTTCGTTGAGGGCCTCGGCGACCTCCGCAGGGGTGATCTCCTGCTGGCCGGAGGTCTCCTCGTGCCGGATGCTGAAGGTCATCGACACCTCCGCATACCCCGAGGCGTGCTGGGCTCGCCCGGAGAACTGGGTGCCCGGCTCGAACGCCACCGCCGCCGCCCGGGCGGGCCCGGCCTCGGTACTCTGCGCGCCACTGTCCCCCTTGTCGCCGGTGCTGATATCGGTGCTGTCGCTGTCCGCGTGAGCCGTACCCGCCGAGGCGAGCACCGCGCCTGCCGCCGCCGAGCCCGAGTAGCCCAGCAGTGACCGCCTGGAAACGTTGGACATGTTCCCTCCCTGGTGAGACTGGCCCCTCCCCTGGAGACCCGCAATGATCGTAAAGGGCAACACGGGCCCCCAGGGCGGAACTTGACCACCCACTTCACACGCCGCGCCCAGACTCCAGCACACGAGTGACTGCGCCACGGGCGCGGTGGTGTTGGCGGGCGCTACCCGGTCGCCGAGCGCCTGATGGCCATCTGCGACCGGACGACGGACGCCGCCACGCAGATCATCGAGCGAGCCCAGCAGGCCGGCGCCACCCGCCCGGACTTCACCGGCGAGGACCTTCTGCTCTTCTTCGGCACCAACGCGCTGCTCGCTCGCGCCGTCGCGGATACCGCGCCCGACGCCCGGCGCCGCCAAGTCGCCTTCCTGCTGAAGGGACTGAGCACGGATACGGCGCACGGGCCGCTGCCCGCCGCCCCGCTGACCGCACAGCAGATGCACGACGTGATGGGCAGGCTCGCCGGCACGCCGTAGCAGTGCCGATCGCTCGGGGAGCGAAGGGGCATGGCCCGGAAATTGCGATTATGCGGATAGTCCGCCTTCCGGGGGTGCACGCTGGGCCGGCTGCTGTCCCGGCACATGCGTTCGCCGGTACGGCCCGCTCTGCGTGCGCGGGCAGCGAGCCGCCCTCCTGACCGTGATGTCGCCTCGGCCAGGAGGGCGGCCCGCTGTCACGGGTGACGTACGAGGATCAGGACGGGTCGCCGTACTGGAGGCCGCGGCCGTTGGTGCCGATGTAGACGCGGCCGTAGGTGTCGGGGTCGCCGGTCACGACGCCCTGGCTGCCGATGGCGCCCCACTGGTGTGCCTTGTCGTTGACACGGGTCCAGGTAGTGCCCTTGTCGGTGGAGCGGAAGACTCCGGTGACGTCCTTGACCGTGCCGATCAGGTACAGCGTCTGGTACGGGGCGCGCGGCGCAGCCTTGCCGAAGCCGACCGCCGAGGCGGACGTCACCGAGGTGAGCCGGGTGAACTTACCGCCACCGTCCGTGGAGCGGAGCAAGCCCTTGCCGCCGCCCGTGATCCACAGGTCGCCGGCCCGGCCCGGGAGGGCCTTGAGGCGGCCCTCGGCGGGCAGGCCGGTCGCGCGGGCGGTGAAGGTCGCGCCGCCGTCGGTGCTGGCGTAGAGGGTGCCGCCGGTCAGGGAGTAGAAGGTGCGGGCGGAGGAGCGGTCGGCGACGACCTCTGCCCCCGTGCCCAGCCCTCGCACCTTCGACCAGGTCGCTCCCTTGTCCGTCGAGCGGTACGGGGACTGCCCGGACTGGGTCCACACCAGCGTGGAGCCGTCCGCCGCGAGGGCGATGCGTCCGCTGTGGGCGCCGGCCACCGGTTCGGCGGCGAAGCCCCGCCAGGTGACGCCGCCGTCGGTGGAGTAGGCGCCGTCCTGCTTGCCGCCCGTACCGACCCGCGCCATCACCGACGGCTTCGACGCGGCGTAGTCGATGTCGGTGCTGTTGCTCATCAGCGGGTTCTTCATCCGGCCGGATGGCACCCGCGTCAGGTCGGTGTGGCGGAATCCGCCCTGGTCACCCATGGCGGTCAGGACGGTGGCGCCGCCGGGCGGGGCGATGGCGTCGAGGATCGCCGTCTCCTCAAGTCCCTTGGCCCCTACGGTCCAGTGGCTCCTCCCGGCGTCGGCGTCCTCGCTCCGCCAGATCCCGTTTCCGGTGCCGTACAGCACGTGCCCGGAGTCAAAGGGGTCGATCGCGAGGGCCGTCATCCAGTGACCCGTATGGGTGCCGACGTACGGCGCGCCGGAGGCGTCCCGTACGGACCTGCCGGAGAGGGCCTTCCAGGTCGAACCACCGTCCGTGGTGCGGTAGATCTCGTCCTCGGGGTACCAGCGGCCCAGCGTCGTGACCATCACCGTGGACGGCTTGCGCGGGTCGACCGCGAGCCCCGAGAAGCCGTACGAGCCCTGCGAGGGGGATATGTCCTTCCAACCCCCGCCGTTCGGCGTGTACTTGCGGACCGAGCCGCCGGTGACGCCATTGGGCCCGAGGCTGTCGGTATACGTCACATACAGCGTGCCGTTGCCCGTGACGACACCGTGCTGTGGCAGCTGGCCGGTCGGCTGCCCGGCGACCGCCTGCCAGGTGGCACCGCCGTCGGTCGACCGGTAAAGGGACGCGGACTTGTCGGCGACGCCGGCGTACACGGTGTCGCTGCCCTTCGGCCCGTAGGTCACGAACGTGATGCCGGCACCGCTGCCCGCCCCGTCCTTGACCGGGAAGGACTCGACCTGACGCCAGGTCGCACCGTGGTCGGTGGATCGCCACAGCCCGTTCTTGCGGGAGCCGAGGAGCAGGTTCGAGTGGTTCGACGGGTCGACGACGAGGCGTTCCCCGGCGCCGCGGCCGTCCTCGTTGCCGCCGAGTTTGAAGGGCAGCTCGGTGCGCTGGAAGGTGCGGCCGCGGTCGGTGGAGCGGAGGATCGCGCCGTTGCCCGCCCAGTCGTTGGTGTAGGTGCCGGCGCCGAGGTAGAGCCGGTCGGGGTCGACGGGGTCGGTGGCGAGGGAGTCGATGCCGAGTAGGTTCCAGTCCTTCTCGCCGAGCCAGTCGGTGAGCGGGATCCACTTCTCGGCGCGTGCGTTCCAGCGGTAGGCGCCGCCCATGTCGGTGCGGGCGTACAGCAGACCCCGCTCACGTTGGTTGAAGACGAGGCCGGAGACGTAACCGCCGCCGACGACCTGCGCGTTCTTCCACGCGTACGGCGCTGTCGCGGACGTCCGGGCCTTCGCGGCCTGCGAGTCGTCCTGTGTGAGGACCAGGTACGGCACGGCCGCGGCGGGCACCGCGAGCAGCACGGCGATGGCGCCCCGGCGGCGACGGTGCACACCACGCCGCCGGGAGCCCGTGCGGGTGGGGTAAGAGGTGTTCATGGGGGGTTGTGCTCCTTGCGAATAGCTGGCGGACAGCCGGCGGACAGCTGTCAGCGGAACGGCTCAGCGCTTCAGGGTCAGAACGCCCGGCCGGTACGGCAGCGCGTCATAGGGGGCGTCCGACTTCGGGTCCTTGCCCTGGTAGAGCAGTTGGAGGCGGCACGGGTCGACGGTCATGGTCTGGTCCGGGTTGGACCGGATCAGGTCACCGTGGCTGATGTCATTGGTCCAGGTAGCACCGCTGTTGGCCTTGCCCGCGAAGGGGTTGGACTCGGTGGCGGCCTGCGGGGTCCACGTGCCGTTCAGGCTGGTCGCCGTGAAGGAGCGGAAGTAGCGGTTCCCGTTGGCGCCCCGCGCCTCGACGATCATCAGGTACTGGTTCTGGCCCTGGACCTTGTAGACCTGCGGTGCCTCGAAGAGGTTCTTGACCGTGTCGCTCATGACCGTCGTGTACGACGAGCCGAAGTTGCCGGGGAAGTTCCCGATCGGCATGGACGCCCGGTAGATCTTGCCGTTGTCACCGGCGAAGAAGAGGTACATGTTCTGGTCGTCGCCGATCAGCGTCTGGTCGATGGGACCGGTCCCGGAGTCGGGCAGCTTGCCGGTGAACAGGGGCTGCGGTGCGGACCAGCCGTTGGCGTTGGTCGGGTCGGCCGAGGTGCGGTAGCTGAAGGGCGAAGCCCCCCACTGGTAGGTCAGCACCCAGATCTTCTTCGGCGCGAAGTAGAAGAGGGTGGGCGCGACCGCGTTCTGGCTCATCTTCGTCTGCGGGGCGCTCCCCATGCCGGACCAGTCGGTGAACGGGGCGAACGCCATCGAGCCGTACGAGCTGCCCGTCGACATCGACCCGTAGACGAGGTGCTTGCCGTTGTACGGGACGTGGGTGAAGTCCTTCAGCGAGGCCCAGCCGTGGGCGGGCTGCGCGAGGGCGCCGGTCGAGCTCCACTTGTACGTGGACGGCAGCGCGCACGTGCCACCGGCCGACCCGGAGGGGGCGGTCCACTTCTGGTTGCCGACGTCGGCGCAGGTGTACAGCTGGATCTTGGTGCCGTTGGACGTGCCCGCGCCGATCGCGTCCACGCACTTGCCCGACTGGACGCCGGAGATCGAACCGTTGCTGTTGATGTTCCACTGCTGGTTCG
Source organism: Streptomyces sp. NPDC030245 (assembly GCF_055572995.1). Classification (NCBI taxonomy): domain Bacteria; kingdom Bacillati; phylum Actinomycetota; class Actinomycetes; order Kitasatosporales; family Streptomycetaceae; genus Streptomyces; species Streptomyces sp. NPDC030245. Next base: position 40,313 of record NZ_JBVICF010000002.1, read on the forward strand.
TGCCGCCGTTGCAGTCCCAGATGACCACCTCGGTGCCGTTCGTGGTGCCCTTCGCCTTCGCGTCCCGGCACTTGTTGCCGAACACCTTCAGCTGCTTGGCGGTGGTGTGCGTCCAGCTCTGGTTCGACTGCCCGTCGCAGTCCCTCAGCTGTACTTGAGTGCCGTTGGCGGTTGACGAGTCGGGGACGTCCATACAGCGCCCGGAGGGCACGCCCTTGATCTCGCCGGTGTCGTCGCCCGCGTCGGCCGGGGTTGTGCCCGACCCGGCGTCGAACGCTTCCTTGACGGCGTCGTACGCGGGCTTCGGCTTGCCGGCCGCGTCGAAGAGCAGCGGCTTCTCGTCCGCGCGCCACGAGTCGCTGTCACGGACGCCCCACACCGTGATTCCGGTGCAACGCTTCACGCCGAGACAGGCGTTGACCGCACTCGCGTAGTGCCTGGGGGACGCCTGGGCGATGTCCAGTTCGGTGATCTGCACGTCGACGCCGAGGGCCGCGAAGCTGTCGAGGGTCTTCTTGAAACTGGCCGGCGGGCCGCCCGCCCCGAAGTGGCTCTGGAAGCCGACGCAGTCGATGGGGACACCGCGCGCCTTGAAGTCCTTGACCAGGCGGTACACGCCCTGGGTCTTGGCGGCCGACCAGTCCTCGATGTTGTAGTCGTTGTAGCAGAGCTTCGCGGCCGGGTCGGCCGCGCGGGCGGTGCGGAACGCCTCCTCGATGAAGCCGCTGCCGAGCACCTTCTTGAACACCGAATCGCGCAGCGCACCGCTGCCGCCGTCCTGGAAGGCCTCGTTGACGACGTCCCAGGCGTAGATCTTGCCCTTGTAGCGGCCCATCGTGGTCTTGATGTGGTTGTTCGTGACGCTGCGCAGCGTGCCCGGGTCGTTGATCGCCTTCACCCAGTCCGGCAGCTGCGAGTGCCACACCGTGGTGTGGCCGCGCAGCCGCTGGCCGCGCTCCAGGGACCGGTTGACGATCCTGTCGGCGGCCGCGAACCGGAAGGTGCCGCGGGACGGCTCGATCGCGTCCCACTTCATCTCGTTCTCCGGGGTGATCATGTTGAACTCCCGGTCGGCGATCGACGTGTACGTCGAGTCGCTCAGCCGCCCCGCGGCTATCGCCGTACCGAAGTATCGGCCCGACGAGGACGCCTTGGCCTCCAGGCTCGCGGCCCCGGCGGAGTTGGGGAGCAACGTCACGACACCGGCCACCAGCGCCGAGGCTGTCAGGCCGATCGTCAGCGTCCGGCGGGGCCGGCGGAGACGGTGCAGGCCTTTCCGGGATTCGTCGGTGTGTCTGGTCATGGAAGTGGCCTTCTTCAGGGGACAGGTCAGCGAGGAACGCCTGTTTAGGCGCGCCCCTGAAGAGGAGGCTGGTGAAGGTGGGACGGCGTAACGAAAAATGTGCGTGCCCGCGCAGTGAGGGATCTCGCAGCAGAAAAACGTAATGCGGGGCGCGGTGCTGAAGTCAGCGGGTTCCCGCGCTCACCTCTGCGGCGCGCGGACGACGAAAGAGGCCTGGCCGGTGAAGGTACGCGTGCCGTTGGAGCCGTCGAGGCGGATCGATCCGTCGCGGGGGCGCAGTGCGGATCCCGGGTAGTTGTGCGCGTACAGAGTCACCGATCCGTCGACCGTCCCGGGGCGCGGGCAGAAGGTGGCGTCCTCCCGGAACAACCGACTGCCGTCGTCGGCGCTCAGGCGCAGCCGCAGGTAGTGGTGGCGCAGATACCGGCCGTCGGCCGCCCGGAACGTGACACACCGGCTGTCGGCGAGCCCCTTGCTGACGGTGAAGGTGGCAGCACCGCTGCTGAGCGTCGCGAAGTCGCCGTCGTACGTGAGGAACTGGCCGGGCCGGTCCACGGACTCCAGGGACCGCACGCCCAGCGGAACCCCGGCCGGACCCGACGGCGACGGCGTGGCCGACGGAGCCGAGGTGGTCGAGGGAGCCGGGGTGGCCGACGGAGCCCGGGTGACCGACGGGGCCCGGGTGGTCGTACCGGCCGTCGGCGCGGCGGCGACACCCGGCGCCCGGTGCTCCGGTTCGGGCCAGGCGACGTACGCGGCGGTCCCGGTGACGAGCACCGCACCGGTGGCGAGGATCGCGATCGGATGGGCGGTCACCACGTGGAGCTTGCCGAGCAGAGCGCCGCCCCCTGCCGCCGTGCCCGTGGCGCTCGCGGTTGCCGCCGTCGCCACCGTCGTACCCGACAGCAGGCCCTTCGCGACCAGCGCCCCGAGGAGCGTCGCCGGCACGGCCAGCGGCGTGAGGCCGGACAAGAGCAACTCGGCCGGTACCCGCTCGGCCGCCGTTGCCGTACAGGTCGCGCAGTCGCGCGTGTGCCGGGCGATCCGCTTGCGCCACACGGACGTTCGCGCACCGTCCCAGCCGGAGACGGTCGCACTCAAGCCCGGACAGCGTGGGTCGGCCGCCAGTGCGGCGACGATGGTCCGGCTCAGTTCCAGCTGCTCGCGCATGCGCTGTAGGCGAACCCCTGTGTGGGAGACGCCGACGCCTGTCGCGTCCGCGATGTCCTGGCGGCTGAGCAGCCCGGCGCACTCCTGCCACCACAGCGAAAGGAGCACCCGGTGTTCCGGGTCGAGCCAACGGCCGGCTTCGACCGCCTGCCCCCGCTCGTCCGACATGCGCAACCGCAGGATCGTCGTCTCCTCCAAAGAGGCGGCGGCGTCCGGCACCGGGAACGCCTCGTCGAGCAGCGTGGTCCGGTCGGCGAGTGTGCGCTGCCGCTGCCAGTACGTGTTGACCTGCCGGAGCGTGATCGACACCAGCCATGAGCGGAAGCTCTCCGGGGCCCGCAGGGCGGGCAGGTCGCGTACCGCGCGCAGCAACGTCTCCTGGACCACGTCGTCCACGTCGGCATGGCCGCTCAGCGCCCGTCCGACGATGTTGTACAACAACGGCAGATACGCGGAAACGAGCTCCTCGCGCGCCCGCTCGTCACCGCGCTGCGCAGCGACGACCAGCCTCACGTGATCCGCTTCCATGAGCCCCAGTCCCATCTCTTCAGGGGAGTGATCCGCCGAGTACGGCGCCACACCTTAACCGTGTGGACCACGGTGTCGCCCCCAGGGGTGACGATCACGCGACGCGTGGGGCAGTCCGGGGCCCTGCCGTACCCCTGCACGAAACCGAGGCAGTCGCCGGTCATCCAGTCCTCGCGGGCCTGCGTGATGTTCGCATGCGTGCGGCCGATGAAGTTCCACCACATCTCACGGGCAAGGCGTTCGCACAGGTCAGCCGCCTTGCAGAACAGCTCGCCCTCGTGGTGCTGGGCAAGAAGGCACGCTCCGGCCAGCCATCGAGCGCGCTCACCCGCCCTAGCCGGGCGCGGTGTTCGGTGCGGCTGCGGTGGTGACCGACAGCCAGGGCCGTGTCCTGCTCGGCCGCCGTCTGGGACGCACTCCTGCGTGGGAGCTGCCCGCCGGGCGGGATCGAGCCTGGCGAATCGGCGGCCGCAGCCGCGGTACGAGAGTGCGGCGAGGAGAGCGGACTGTCCGCACGGATTGAGCACGCCCACGTGCTCGCCGTGCCGCACGACGCACGCGAGACCCTCACCCGCGTGACAGCCGTCGTATGGATCAGCGCGCCCGCCGCGATGCGACCGGTACGTCGATCAGCTCGATCTCGGCGGCGTGGCTCCAGGCCGACATGACCGCACGGCTTCGGCGACAGGGGCGCGTTGTGTGAGGTGTACAGGCAAAGGCGGCGGCACTGGGAGGTGCCGCCGCCTTGGGAAACCGGCTTAGTCGGCCCGGTTCTTCGTGCGTTCGGGCAGGAAGAACATAAGGGCCCACATCAGCGTGAGGAGGCTGCCGACCCACCACAGCACGGTGATGAACGCGTCGCGGTTGAGTCCGGCGTCGGGTGAGCCGCCGGTGGTGGTGAAGAACACCAGGGCTGTCAGCGCGGTGCCCAACGCGATGCCCAGGTGGATGGCGGTGTTGAACAGACCGGAGGCGGCTCCGGCGTTCTCGTGCGGGACGCGGGCCAGCGACAGGTCGGCGAGGGGGCCGCTGACCATGCCGAGGCCGAAGCCGATCAGTACCACCGGAGCGGTCATCGCCAGCAGGGTCAGGTCTGCCTGATCTCCGGCCTGGAGTCCGTAGGCGGCCATCGAAGCAGCCGCGATGAGGGCTCCGGCCTGGGGAAGGCGGCGGGCGAAGCGCCCACCGCTCTTCGCCGCGATCGTCGCGCCGGCCAGCTCGCCGAGGGAGAGGAGCACGAAGGCCAGGGCCGCGTGGAAGGGGCTCATGCCCAGTCCGTGCTGGAGGTAGAGGGTCCAGGTCATGAAGAACAGCCCGCACAGCAGGCCATGCACCATCTGGGCGGCCGTGCCGCCGGAGAACTGCCTGCCCCGGAAGAGGGACAGGGGCACGAGGGGTGCCTTGTTCTGCTTGCGCTGCTGGTGGCGCAGGAAGATGCCCAGCACGAGGAGACCAGTGGCGAGCATGGCGAAGCACCACAGTGGCCAGTGATGGAGGTGCCCCTCGCTGAGCGGGAAGACGATCAGGACGACGGCCAGTGCGGACAGCAGCATGCCGGTGAGGTCAGGCCGGTCGGCCTTCTTCACGGTCGACTCGGGGATGAACCGGCGTCCCAGGAGGAGCACGGCGAGGCCGACGGGCACGTTGACCAGGAAGATCGGCCGCCATGACAGCCCGAACAGGTCGGCCTCGGTCAGCAGGCCGCCCATCACCGGGCCCAGGACATTGGCGAGCGACATGACGGCCCCGTACAGACCGAATACCTTGCTGCGGTTCTGCCCGTCGAAGGTGACGTGGAGGGTGGCCAGGATCTGCGGGATCATGACGGCCACTCCTACGCCCTGGAGGGCGCGGGCACCGATCAGTACGCCAGGCCCGGCAGCGAGGCCGCACAGCAGCGAGGCCGTGGTGAACACGACGGTGCCGATCAGGAGGATCTTTCGCCGGCCGTAGAGGTCGCCGAGGCGTCCGCCGGTGATCAGTCCGACGGCGACGGGCAGGGAGTAGCCGGTGGTCAGCCACTGCACCGCGTCCGGTCCGGCGCCGGTCGACTCCTGGATCGCGGGCAGGGCGGTCAGGACGACCGACTGGTCGATCATGTCCATCAGCTCGGCGCCCAGCAGCACCAGGAGGGCAATCCAGGCAGCCAGACCCATCTTCGACGGTCCGGGTGTGGGGCGGTTCGGGGGCTCGGTAGTGTGCTGCGGCTCGTTGTCGAGCGCGGAGGAAGGCACTGCGGGGGGCTCCTGATTCAAAGGAGTCGGGGAGCCCTGCCGTCAGCCGCGCCGGGGCCGAACAACACGAAACCCGGGGCAGACGGCAGAGCTGCACCCGGAAAATGACAGGGAAATACGGGGGTGGGTGACGCAACTCAGACCAGCGCAACGTCCGCCCCCGGACACGTTCAAACGATCAGAACGTGGGGAACTGCGGACGGCTACTTGGCCTGGGAGATAAGTCGTCACCTCGAAACACAGCGCCGGGCCCCGGAGTGGGCACAGGCGGAACTCGAACAGCGTAAAGGCCCCTCCGGCGCCCATGCAAGGCGATAACTCACCCACACCCCGCTGCGGCCTGCCGGGCTCGCAAGGCAACCCTGGATGACCAGGGCACCACGGTGTCTGAGCTGGCCCAGGCATGGATATCACCCGGCAGGCCGTGCATGGCCTGGTCCGCGATCGGTGGCGGTCCTCTTGGGTCCGTCGAGACTCCGATGCCTCGGCGGCGGTGATGTGGACCTCGGTTGCGCCGAGGATGCGTCCATTGGCCTGGACCTCGATGCGGTGCGGGCCGGGGTGGATCGTGCGGACCGACAGACTCGCGAAGCGGGTGTTGGCGTGAACCGGGCCGCTTGGCCCCCGCGGGGAGGTCCCGGACGGTCAGCTTGAACACCTTGCCCGTTCTGGGGCCGATCTTGGCGTTGCCGCGTCGGTTCACGACGAGCTCGCGGACCAGGACGGTCAGCGGCATCGGGAGGACGACCGGCGAGGCCCCCAAGGTGATCGCGATGGTCTCGCCGGCGATATCGACGTCATCGGTGGTGAGCCGGCTGATGGTGGGGTCGGCCATCCAGCGTTCCTGGTCCGGCGGCTGGGTGCAGGTGCCCAGTGTCAGCCCTTCGCGGGCATCTGGAATCAGCGGTGCCACGGCTGGTCCCCGGGCTCCGCCAAGCCGTGCGGAGCGTCAACTACCGGCTGCCCCAGGGATCACCGAGGCGATGGCCTCCGGCCTGCGCGGGATCAGCACCTTCGCCAACGGCCCTGAACAGCGACTACGACGCCGTCCACGCCGGGCTGACCACCCACTGGAACTCCAGCCACGCCGAAGGCTCCGTCAATCGGACAAGACACTGAAACGGCACATGTTCGGCTGCGCCGGCTTCCCACTCCCACCCAAACGAGTCCCTCTGGCCTGACGCTACGTCAGGGCAGAGTCAGAAGTGACCAGCCCGTTCGGCCCACCGGTGATAGCCGGGTTATTCATACGGTAGGAGTGATCCGGAACGCCTACGGACGAGTAAGGGGTGGGCTGATGGGAAGTACCGGAGAGCGCCTGAACGGGGGCGTCGATCTCGGTGACCCTTGGTCTGGGGTGGACACTGCCTGGCTGGCGCACGCGGCGAAGGAGCAGAGCGAGCGCCCGGTGCCAGGCGTGCGGGACATGGCGGCGTACCTGGCGACTCAGGTGTCCGACATCTCGCACCGCGAGGTGGTGGGCCCCCTGCTCGACGGACAGGGAGCGAGCGGGGTCGTTGTGCGGCGGGGCGTGGTGCTCGCCTCCTGGGGCGACCCGGAACGGGAGGAGATGGCCTACAGTGCCACCAAGAGCGTCCTGTCCCTGGTGGCCGGCCTGGCCTTCGACGACGGGCTGCTCCGACTGGACGAGCCGGTCTGCCGGTCGGTCGACCTGCCGCAGTTCGGCGACACGCACGGACGGAAGATCACCTGGCGGCACCTTTTGGACCAGACCAGCCAGTGGGAGGGCGAACTCTGGGGCAAGCCCACGTGGGTCGATGCCCAGAGCACCCGTGAGGGCACGGAGTCGGCCGGAGGCTCGCCCGGAGCTGGCTGGGCCTATAACGATGTCCGGGTGAACCTGACCGCCCTCGCTCTCACCGTTCTGCTCCGCCGTCCCCTGCCCGAGGTGCTGCGCGAGCGGATCATGGAGCCGATCGGGGCCTCGTCCAGCTGGTCCTGGCACGGCTATGCGGACTCGGCGGTCGAGCTCGACGGCCGACGGGTCCCCGTGGTGTCCGGTGGCGCGCACTGGGGCGGCGGACTGTGGATCAGCGCCCTCGACCTGGCCCGGATTGGGCAGCTCTGCCTCCGAAGTGGGCAGTGGGGTGAGCGCCGCCTCTTCTCCGCCCAATGGGCCGAGGAGATGTGGCGGCCCTGCCCGGTCAAGCCCAACTACGGGCTGTCGTGGTGGCTGAACGACCACCTCACAGTCTGGCCCGAGGCGCCGTCCTCCGGACGCTGCGCCCGAGGGAACGGCGGCGGCCACCTGCTGTGGGTCGATCCCGCACGGGATCTGGTGGTGAGTTCGCGCTGGGGAGCGGAGGTCGAGTCGCTCCTTGCGGAGGTGTCACGCGCAGTAGAGCCGACGCCGGCGGCCTGAGAGCACGCCCCGCGGTGCTCCTCGTTGTCGAGCACGACCCGGATCGTCACCGTTGCTTCCAAGTAGGGACCCGCCTGAAAGTCGGTCTATAAGCCTGTCCGGCAGCAAAATCCGTGACGCGCCGTCACCGATCACAGAACTTGGGCCAGATCCCGACAACGCCCTCGCCCACAACGTGCCCACGGCGGGCTCGGTCCAGCTGGCCGTCCGCCGGCAGGAGACGGTGGTCCTGGAGATCGAGAACACCGGCCCGCACCTCGCCGCCGCCGTGGCGGACCGGCTTTTCGTTGTCCGAGAAGAGGCGTCCTCTGAGCAGCGAGGGAGCGGACAGGGTGAGCGGTGAACCCAGCGGCAGGAACAGCAGACTGCCGAATGTCAGAAGGTCAGCGCGCGCCCTCTCAGCCTCGCGCCCCCTACCTGAAGACCGGCTCCTCTCCCACCGCGCCGTCTCCATGCAGTCCCGGGCCTTGTGGGATGCGCCGATGTCGGCATGCACTCCCGCCCCGCAGGTCGTGCAAACGAACACCGAGCGGGTGCGTACTGGCGTGGTCGAGGGGGCGAACTCCGCGGCGCAGACCATGCCGCAGGAGCAGCAGGGAAGAGGGCGGCATGCCGCCCGCCGGAAGAAGGGCAAGGGCGGGTTGGCTCGTTCGTCCTTACTGATGGCTGTTGGCACGGTGGTGTCACGAGCGACGGGACTGATCCGCCAAGTGTTGCAGGCCGCAGCGCTCGGCACAGGGTTGCTGGCCAGTACGTACAACACGGCGAACACCGTGCCGACGAGCCTGTACACGCTGCTGATCGGCGGCGCGCTCAACGCCGTGCTGGTGCCGCAACTGGTGCGGGCCAGGACGACGCAACCCGATGGCGGACGCGCATACGAGCAGCGTCTGGTCACGCTCGTGGTCTGCGTACTGGGTGTGGGGACGGCGCTGGCGGTGTGGGCGGCGCCGCAGATCGTGGGTCTGTACATGCGGGACACCCCGGACAGTCACGAGGCCTTCGAGCTGACGGTGACGTTCGCGCGGTTTTTGTTGCCGCAGATCTTCTTCTACGGCCTGTTCAGCGTCTACGGGCAGGTGTTGAACGCCCGCGAGAAGTTCGGCGCGATGATGTGGACCCCGGTGCTGAACAACATGGTGCTGGTCGGCATGTTCGCCGCCTATCTGGGGCTGATGACGGTGCCCGACCGGGTGGAGGACATCACCGCCGACCAGGTGCGGCTGCTGGGGATCGGGACGACGGCAGGCATCGCCGTGCAGGCCTTGGCGCTGATCCCGTTCGCGCGGGCGCGGCGGGATTCCGTTTCCGCCCGCGGTTCGACTGGCGGGGCACCGGCTTGGGCACGAGCGTCCACGCGGCGAAGTGGACGCTGCTGTTCGTCCTGGCCAATCAGGTCGCCCTGACGGTGGTCACGAACTACGCCAATGCCGCCGACCAAGAGCTGCCGCAGGCCGGCGCGGGCTACTCGGCCTACACCTATGCCCAGACCATCTGGATGCTGCCCCAGTCGATCGTGACGGTGTCCCTGGTCACGGCCCTGCTGCCGCGCATGAGCCGGGCCGTCGCCGAGGGGCGCATCCCGGATCTGCGCGCGGACCTGTCCCGGGTACTGCGGATCAGCGGCGTGATCATCGTGCCCACCGCGTTCCTCTTCCTCGCTCTGGGGCCGCAGATCTCCTCGCTGCTGTTCGCCCACGGGGCGGCGGACACCGCCTCAACCCGCCCGCTGGGGTACATGCTGCAGGCATTCGGACTCGGGCTCATCCCGTTCTCCGCCCAGTACCTGCTGCTGCGCGGCTTCTACGCCTATGAGGACACCCGCACGCCGTTCTTCATGGCGGCCTGGATCGCCGGCGTCAACATCGCCCTGGCCACCGCCTGTCATGTGCTGCTGCCCGCCCGCTGGGCGGTCGTCGGCATGGCCGGCGCCTACACCCTCTCCTACGTGGCCGGTCTCGCACTCACCGCGCACCTGCTGCGCAGGAGGCTCGGGGGTCGCATCGACGACGGCGATCTGCGCCGCACCTATGTGAAACTGTTCTGCGCCGCGGGCCCGGCCGCCGGCCTGGGCTGGGCTGCGGCGCGTGCGTGTGAGGGCATGGGAAACGGGACGGGGCCCACGGCCGGCGCACTGGCCGCCGGGGTGCTGGCGACAGCCGTGGGGTACCTCCTTCTCGCCCGGCTGATGAAGGTCAACGAGTTGCGTCGCCTGCCGGGGATGCGCTGAGTCCAGCCAGGCGATGCGAGGAGGCGTGCTTCCTGGGCGGTCCTGTGCGCGCGTCTGGCGATGTTGTCAGTTGACGAAATTCGCCCAGTCCGTCGCGTTGTCGATGCTGGTCCCGGTGAGAATGGCAAGGATTGAGGCAGGAACGGCGGCTGCCAACGCGAGACGGGCGGTGTTGCGGCCCGCAAGACCGCCCAGTCCGAGCTGCTTGAGCCGCAGGTAGATGTGGTGCGACTGGATGGGGCGGGCCGGGTTCAGGGCAGCTGCGCGGAAGGCCATTTCCTCCACCGGGGAGATGCGGTGGCGGTCGGATCCGATCTCGCCGACGATCCCGGGCCGGATGTCGCTGCCGCCGACCCCGTGGCGGATCTCGCGTACGAGGTCGTCGGCGAGCTCACGGGTGGGGGCGGTCCGCATGTCCTGGTCGTACTAGAGCTCGCAGTACCAGCCGCAGCCCATGGCGATGTTCAGGCCTGTAAGTTCCCCGTCCCGCCCTTGTCCTCACGGGACCAGGGAGCCACGCGAGTGGTGCCCTGGCGTACGGCGGCGCCGCGGCTGCTTCCCGGGTTCCGCCGAGCCGTGCGGAGCGTCACTGGTGCTGGACGCGGCCTGCCACGTGCGGGCCGGCCCGGCATGACCTCGGTCAGCCCGGCCATGATCGACTCGGCCTTGCGGTGCTCGATCATCTCGTACAGATTCGCGTACCGGTACAGATGAGGTATGGATCCGGTTCCATCCGCGCCACCCAAGCCGTCAGCTCCACCGCCACCTGCTCGTACGCGATGGGTGCCTCCAGCACCGACGACACACCGGGCAGCGCTTCCGCTTGACGCCCGGGTCCACCGTGTTGCGGGCGAGCTGGCGGCCCCCACCGTTCGAGCGGATCGAAAGCCATCTGGATGCCTCCTGGAAGAGGGGAACTTCAGGGCCACCCAGTACCCCGCCATCAGGGGCGAGCGCAGGGCCATTCTCGAACTTGCGCGCGACCGGCTGCTTTCGGCCGGCGCCTGCGCGCCAAGGCCCGCGGTTCCCCCAGACGGGTCAGCCGGGGCACGGCTTCCGCGGCGCGATCGCAGAAGGATGCAGAAAGAGATGGGCAGGCCTCGCGCCCCCGGCTCAGGCCGCGCCGGTTTCGGTGATGATGAGGTCGATGACGGCACGCAGGCCGCCCTCGGCCAGGGCCCGGCGCTGCCGGTCGGCCGCTGTGCCTTCCCGCAGCAGGCGGTGGACGAGCGCGGTGACCTCACGGATGTCCCCGGCCTCTTCGAGGGCGGGCATGATGTGGTCCATCAGCTGGGACAGCACGTCGCCGGAGCTGCGGAGCCTGCCCTCCCGGTCGACCAGCGACCCGGTGAGCCCGTGCCGGGCGGCGTGCCAGGTCGCGGCATGCAGCAGCTCCGGCGCGCACGGCAGTACCGGAACACCGGCCTTGACCTCCTCGATGGCGGTCGACACGAGCGCACGGACGATGCCGGTGTACATCACCGCCTCGTCCGTGCGGAGCTGCACGTCCGAGCAGCGGACCTCGATGGTGGGGTAGCGGCTGGAGAGGCGGGCCTGCCAGTAGATCTGCCCCGGGTCCAGGATCGCGCCCGAGGCCAGGAGCTGCCCCACCCGGTGCTCGTGGTCGGCGAGGCCGTCGAAGTGCGGCGGCGGGCCGCTGACCGGCCAGCGCCCGAACACGACCGTGCGCCAGCTGGCGAACCCGGTGTCATGGCCGGCCCAGAACGGTGAATTCGCCGACATGGCGACGAGGACCGGCAGCCACAGCCGGACACGGTTCAGGACGGCCACACCGATCTCCGGGTCGGGCACCGCGACATGGACGTGCATGCCGCACACCAACTGCTCGGCCACGAGCTGCGGCGCCTGCGCCCGCAGGGCCCGGTAGCGCGGCAGGCTCGTCACCGGCAGCGGCGCCGCCTCCTTGAGCGGCGGCGTACCGCAGGCAGCCAGGCGGCACCCGAGGCTCTCCGCCGCGCGCCCGAGCGCGTGGCGCAGGCGCAGCAGGTGACCGCCCACTTCGTCGAGTTCGGTGCAGACCGGAGTGGCGACCTCGATCTGCGCCTCGATCAGCTCCGCCTGGATCTCCCGCTCCTCCACGATCGGCTCGAGGCCGGCGGCGGCACGGACCTGCTCGGCCAGCGGAACGGGAAAGCCGGACGAGGGATCGAGCAGAACGTACTCCTCTTCGACACCCACCGTGATCAGACTCATCGTGCCCCGAGCCTAAGCGAAATACCTGGTCGCTTCCCGTCAGGGCACCCCGCTCTGCGCGACTGGCCGAGTGGGCGGAAACACCGGTGACCGGCGGGAGCCCCTGATGCCAAGGTTGTCGGTGTTCCGAACGTCCGCAGCCGCTCCAGGAGATGCCATGGCCGACTCCGCCGTCGACACCGTTGCCTCGGTTCCCATAGCCGTCATCGGGGCCGGCCCCGCCGGCCTGGTGCTGGCTCACCTGCTCGGGCGCGCGGGCGTGGAGACGATCGTGCTCGACATCCGGACGCGGTAACGAGAACGAGACGACGCAGCGGGCCGGCCTCCTGGAGGCCGACGCGGCACGGGATTTGGTCGAGACGGGTGTCTCCGACCGGATCCTGCGCGAGGGTCACGAGCACCAGGGCATCGAGCTCCGGTTCGACGGCCGGCCGCACCGCATCCACTGCAAGGAGCTGGTGGGTGCCTCGGTGTGGCTCTATCCGCAGACCGACGTGTTCATCGACCTGGCCGACGCCCGGGACCGCGACGGCGGAACGGTCCACTTCGGCGTCCGGGAGACCGAGGTACTCGACATCACGACCGGCGCTCCCCGCGTGCGCTACACCGCGTCCGACGGCGCCCGCCACGAGATCAGGGCGCGGTACGTGGTCGGCGCGGACGGGTCACGCAGCATGTGCCGCGACCTGGTGCCCGAGGAGCGGCGGGAGCGCTACGGCAGCGAATACCCCTTCGCGTGGTTCGGCATCCTGGCCGAGGCGCCGATGAGCGCGCCCGAGCTGGTCCACGCCCACTCCGAGCACGGGTTCGCGCTGATCAGCCAGCGCACCGAGACGGTGCAGCGGATGTACCTCCAGTGCGCCCCCGACGAGTCCGTCGACGCCTGGCCGGACGACCGTATCTGGGAGACGCTCCAGGCCCGGGTGGCCGGCCGGGACGGCTTCCGCCTCAAGGAGGGGCCGGTTTCTGGAGAAGACGGTGCTGAGGTTCCGCTCCTTCGTCCAGGAGCCGATGCGCTGGGGCTCGATGGCGCTCGCGGGCGACGCCGCGCACACCGTGCCGCCGACCGGCGCCCGCGGGCTCAACCTCGCGCTGCACGCCTATCAACCGCGCGCCCTGCGGCGGGTCTGGCGGGCACAGAACTTCTCGTACTGGATGACCCAGTTGCTGCACACGGCGCCCGACGGCACACCGTTCGACCTGCGCCGTCAGCTCGGCGAGCTCGACAACGTGGTCGGCACCCGCGCCGGTCGCACCGACCTCGCCGAGCAGTACACGCGCTGCCCCTCCGGCACCTCGCGCCGCCGGTGATCAGGGACGACGCGGTGATCCAGGTGGCGTCCCCCGGTTGACAGGCGGACGATGGGATGAAGGGGTCGGCCGGTGATGTCGACCGTGGGCCCCGCGGCGGCGGCGACTGACTCCGGAGCATGGGCACGGCCCGGACGGAGGAAGTCGTCATGATCGAGGTCAAGACGGTCGAGAAGCCGGACGAGCGGCGAGATTTCCCCCGCGGTCACCTCGACGCCGTCCATCTGACAGGGCTGGATTTCGCCGTGGGCACCTTCGAGCCCGGCTGGCGCTGGTCGGAGTCCGTGGCCCCGCTCGCGGGGACCAAGAGCTGCCAGGTCCACCACAACGGCTACGTGGTCGAGGGCCGCATGCACATTCGCATGGACGACGGCGGCGAGAGCGAAGTCGGACCGGGCGATGTGTTCGTGTGCTCACCCGGCCACGACGCCTGGGTCCTCGGCGAGGAAACGGTCGTCCTGTACGACTTCGCGGGAGGCATGGCACAGGAGTACGCGAAGGCGGCGGGCGCGGAGGTGCAATCCTCCTAGCCCTCTGCACCGGGCATGACCGGCGCCCGCACACCCCTGCGACGGCTGGAAAGCGTTCACTCGCCAGGGTGACGAAAGCGGCTGGCTGGAGCTGCTAGCGTGCCGCATCGACCACTTCTTCGCCGCTTCCCGCACCCATTTCCTCGCCATTTCCTCGCCGCTTTCTTCGTCACAGGCGCCTCGTCACAGGCGCCTCGAAACAAGCGCTTCGTCATGCGCTGAACACCGCGGCACCGCCGCGGTTCGAGGGGGGACGACAACATGTCCGGACTGACCAACTCCACCCGTGCGATCCTCAAGGCGACCTACACCCAGCCCGTCCCGTCGGCCGTGCCGGCCGAGCCCACCGATCCTGGTGCGGCCCCCGCACGGGGTACATCGATGTCGGTGTTCGCGAAGCTGAACTTCATGCGGTCCCTGGGGCTGACCCGTTCCGAGACCGAAGCTCTGGGAGAACGGCTCCGGGGACCAGCCACCGAGAGCACCGAGAGCACCGAGAGCACCGGGCTGGCCGACGCGTTCCGGACCATCCTGCCCTCCCTCCTCGACACCGACCCGGCCACCGCCGCGAGCACCGCCCGGCTGTACGCCGATGTCGCCCCCGGGACGCTGGCCGCCCTCGGCCGCGAGGTCGCCGCGCTGCGTACACCGGCCGACTCCGTGCCGGCCGACACGGAGTCGGCCGACGCGGAATCGGGAACCGTACAGCCCTCCGCGGCCGACGTCGCCCTGCTCGTCGACCGCTTCGTCGAGCAGGCCGATATCCAGCCGGTCGGCTGGCTGCATCTGGAGCGGATCGAGATGCAGCCCGTCGGCCTGGAGCGCGGCGAGCTCGTCTCGACCATCCCGATGGCCCCGGGCGAGACCGTGCGCGTGAGCCACAAGGAATGGTCGACCACGAGCGAGGAGCTGTCCCGCATCGTCACCGACGAACTGGAGACGTACGCGGAGAAGGGCGTGGCCGAGAAGACGGACGTGGCCATGTCCACCAGCAACGAGTCCAAGCGCGACACCAACCTCAACTTCGGCGTCACCGCCAGCGGCAGCTACGGCACGGTGTCGGTCACGAGCACGTTCAACTACGGCGTGTCCACCTCCGACCACGAGTCGCGCCAGGCCAGCAACAAGCACGCCACGGAGATCACGTCGAAGGCCTCCTCCCGCTCGCGCAAGGAACACAAGGTCTCCTTCCGTACCGAGACCCGGCGCGGCGAGGAGGACGAGGCCGCCCGCGTGATCACCAACAACTCCCCGCGCGTGATGCGCATCGACTACTACCGGATCATGCGCAAGTGGCGCGTGGACCTCATGCGGTACGGCCTGCGCATGACGTACGACCTCGTCGTCCCCGACCCCGGCGGCGCGCTGCGGCGACAGCTCATGGAGCTCGCCGAGATCGACAGGACCCTCGCCACCCCCTACGAATTCGGCTTCGGCATCGACCAGATCGACCGGACCAACTGGATGACGCTCGCCGCCCGTTACGGCGCGCCGGTGACCGCGCCACCGGAGGAATACCTCAGTCCGCCCGACTACACCTACGAGTTCCCCTCCATCATCGGTGAGGACGAAGCCGTCACCACCCGGTACCAGTCCTGGCAGATCGACCTGCCGGAGGGCTATGAACTGGTGCCGATCCTGTTCGAGGTCAACTACTACGGCTGGCAGCCCGCCGAGCTGGCCCGCTTCGACGTGATCGGCGACGAGGCCCTGGAGGTCCACGCGACCCCGGTCGGCGCAGAGATCAAGGGCCGTTACCAGTCCCAGCTCCTGCACCTGAACGGCAAGACCGGCCGCCTCTCCATCCAGTACACACACCGCAACATCAGCTGGGCCGGATTCCGGCTCGCCGCCACCCTGCGCCTGTCGGACCAGGCATATCTGGCCTGGCAGGTCGCCACCTGGCAGAAGCTGCGCGAGGCCGCGGAGCAGCAGTACTACACGCTCCAGCAGCGGGTGCGGGACCGCCGCGAGCAACTCCTCGCGGAGCTGAACCGCGACGACACCCTCACGCTGCGCCGCGCCGAGCGCGAGGAGCTGATGAAGCGCTCCCTGCAGTGGCTCTTCGGCGTCGACTTCGACACGGCGCCCGACGACATCGACGCGGTGCTCGCGGCCCTCGGCACCAGCGGCACCCCGACCTGGACCGACGACATCGACCCCTCCACTCTTCCCGTCACCGCGCAATCCTGGCTGCGCATCCGGAAGTTCGGCGAATTCGTCAAGTTCCTGCACCAGTCGGTGGAGTGGGAGAACGTCCTCTACTTCTTCTACCCGTACTTCTGGGGGTCGGAGAAACTCGCCGAGACCAAGCGGCTGCTGTGGCATCCCGACCCGCTGCGCCGGGAGTTCCTGCGGGCGGGCGCCGCACGCGTGGTCCTGCCCATCCGGCCGGGGTTCGAGCGCGCGTTCTCCCGGCTGATGTCCACCGGCCGCATCGACGGCGACGGTTCGCCGGACCCCCAGGACCCGCCGTACATGTCCATCGCCGAGGAGATCCAGGCGTACGCGCGGACCAACTACCCGGGCATTCCACCCGCCAACCCCGACATCGCCGCCCGCGCACGCCCGCTTCTGACGGTCAATCAGCAGCGGGCCTGGCGCGAGATCGAGGCCATCGTGGAGGCCCTGGAGGAGTACGCCGAGAAGGCGAAGCAGCGGGTCGATCCGGCGTGGCGCGGCGTACCGATCGAGCCGGAGTACTACCCCACCACCCGGCAGGGTCTGCGCGTGCTGCTCGACGGCCGTCCGAACCTGATCATCACCGATCCGTGGGGTCGGCCGTATCTCTATCAGAACCCGGGGCGCACCGCGCCTTTCGTGGTCACCAGCCAGGGCGCGGACTCGTCGGCGGGCGGCACGGACGAAGGGCTGGACATCTCCACGGACGCGGAAGGAAATCTCGTCGGCACCTGGTTCGAGTACACGCCGTGCAGCGGCCTCGACCTCGAGGTGGGCTCCGACTTCGCCGAGAACGGATAGCGGGAGCGCCATGGCGGACATCCAACTCCTGGACTCCTTCTGCTCGTTGCCGACCCGCAAGGTCGGTGCGGACGGCAACGGCAACAGCGACGGCACGCGCCGGTATGTGGAGGCGCTCACCGCGGAGTACTACATGGTCGAGTGCTTCACGAAGTACTACACGCGGCGCTATCCGGACTCCGAGGTGTTCAGCGAGATCAGCTACCTCAACACCAAGCGGTTCCGCGGCGCGACGGAGATCCTCGCCAAGTGGATCCTGGCGGAGTACCGCAACGTATTCGGCCGCGCCGCCCTCAAGCGCGACATCAAGACGCAGACCTCCGGCCGGCAGCTGCGTTCGGACATGCTCGGCGTCCGGACCGAGGGGACGACCATGCTCCTCGAACTCGTCGAGGTGACCACGGTCGACGAGGCCAAGGACGCCGAGGTCGAGGACCTCCAGCACAAGATGGACACCCTGCGGCGCTTCGTCATCGACCCGGCCCTGAAGGAGATGCTCACCCTTCAGCGTGCCGGGCGGGTGAGCATCGGCGCCCCGACGCGGATCGAGGTGCGCCCGTCGACATGGCGGCCGTACTGGAACGAGCTGTACTACCCGCTCGTCCCCACCCAGGCCTCCACCGGCGCGCCCGGGAATGTCAAGTACGAGTGGATCTGCTACAAACCCACGTTCCGTCCGGACGGCATCGGCAAGGACGGCCTGGTGCTGTACGAGATCCACACCACTCCCCTGCCGCAGGGCGCCCCACTGGAAGTGCTCAGAAGGGTCGCCCGCCGCCTGCGCGAGCTGGAGAACCAGCATCAGCTCGTGCTGCTGCCCGCGATGCAGCAGTACTGGGACGACAACTCCGCCGACAGCCGGGAGCTGAAGAAGTGGCTCGCGATCGGCCTCGGCGCGGCCCTGATCGTCACGCTCGTGGTGCTGGCCTGGCCGACGGCGGTGCCTCTCGTGGCGGCGGCCGCCGAGACCGCCGGTACCGCGGGAGCCGCGGGAGCCGCTGAGGCGGCGGCCGCGGCCGAGGCCGCACAGCTGGCGAACGCCGTCCGGTACGCCCAGAGCGCGACGAAGGTCCCCGGCTACTTCGAGCGGGCGCAGGTGGCCCTGCGCCCGCTGCTCGCCGGCGGCCCCGGCCTGCGCCTCGTGGGCAGCCACTGACAGGGAAGACGCACGCGTGATGGCAGAGAACGTCGAACACACCGAGGACGGCCACTTCATCATCGTCAAAGGGCGACGCTGGCGGGCCACCGACCCCGACCTGGCCGAGGACGTGAGGGAGCGGCTGGTCCACCACCTGATGGCGGCCCGCCGGGCGGTCGCCGCCGCTCGCGACGACGAGACCGCGCGCAAGGCGGCCAGGGCCCGCGTGCAGCTGGCGAAAACAGGGCTGGGGGAACGCGGCACGGCGTGGTGGGAGCTGACCCCCGCGGAACGGAGCGAGCGGGCCGACGACTGCCTGCGTCGGCTGGAGGAATCCTGACATGCTGCGCGTCGAGCAACTCACCGACACCGTGCGTGCTCGATACCCCTGTCCCCCGCGATGCCCGGTCTCGGTCTCAGTCCCCAGACCCCGGTTCCGCCAGCCGCCGGTGGGCCGCAGCCTTCACCCCGTCGGGGAGCACCTTCCCGGCCAAGCCCTGCGCCTTCGCCTTGAGCGACCCGGTCACTGCCTTCTTCTCTCCCCGCACTATCGCTTCGAACGCCTGCTCTGCCACCTGTGCGGGATCGTCCTTCTTCATGGTGCCGATCCTGGTGTCGTCCGCCATGCCCGCCCGGTCGAAGAATTCCGTGTCTGTCGGGCCCGGCATGAAGGCGGTGACCGTCACGCCGGTGTGCCGCACCTCCTCCGCCAGCGCCTGGGCGAAGGATTGCACGAACGACTTGGACGCGTTGTACACGGGCTGAAAGGGGCCGGGCATCGTCGCGGCGACGGAGGAGGTGAAGGCGAGCCGGCCCGCGCCGCGCGCCACCATGGCCCGGAGCAGCGGCTTGGCCAGCCGTACGGTCGCGGTGACGTTGAGGTCGATGACCTCCTGGTCGTCGGCGAGGTCGGTGTCGACGAAGGCGCCGCCCCGGCCCACCCCGGCGTTGAGGACGGCGACGTCGACCGTCAGGCCGTCGAGCGCGTCCAGGAGCCGGAAGCGCCCTTTGGACGTCCGGAGATCGGCTCGTACGGCGCGTACCTCCGTGCCCGACTCGCGCAGGGCCTGCGCAGCGGACTCCAGCGACTCGTCCTCGGCGTTCACCAGGAGGTCGTAACCGTGGAGCGCGAACTGTCGGGCCAGCTCGTGGCCGATTCCGCTGGACGCACCGGTGATCACGGCGAGCGGCCGTGTGTCAGTCCTGCCGGGCCTTGTGTCGGTCATGCCGGACCTCGTCTCACTCATGCCGGACGAGTAACCGCCGCGCCCCGTGCCATGCCATGCCCGTTCCGGGCTCAGTCGGTGTTCTCGGTGCGTTCGCCCTTCGGGCCCCGGCCGCGTTCCGTGCGCGGCCCTCTGCTCTGCCAGGCGGGGTCGGCCTGGAGCGTCTCGTTCGCGGCCTCGTTGGCCTCTTGGTCGCTGATCCCGGACTGCTCCGCGTCCTTGCGCAGCCGCGCGCGACGGGTGTCGTACTTCTTGCTTCCCGGTTCGGGCATGGCGGTCGTCTCCTAGCCCTTGCCGAACACGGTTTTCTGGACGTCGTCCGGTCCGTCGAACCGGTCGGCCGACGCGTCGCGGAGCTTCGACACGAGGCTCTCGTCCGCGCCGTTGTCCTGAGCCAGCGAGACCAGGTCGTCTCTGCCTGCGGGGTACTCGGCGCCTTTGAGCGCCTTCTGGAGGTCGATGGGGCTGACGTCGGCCATGATGTTCTCCTTGGTGCCTTGTCGGAGGCGGCGGAAGGTTGCCGGAGGCAGCGGAAGATCAGTACTGCCCCTAAAAGTCTGCGCACCGTCTCGCCGGACCGCCACTCGGTCGGGCCCGGCGCCCCACGGGCCGGAGGCCAGGTTGGTGCATGCCGCTTGGCTCACTCCGGCCATTCCCATTCCATGCCGTAGACACCCGGCGAGCAGTGCGCCGGCAGCAGGTGGGCCGTGTGGAAGGCGTCGAGGGTGGAGCGGTGGCGGTGCTGAGGGACGGCGCCGATCTGTTCGCGGTGGTAGCTCCAGCAGCTGGCGGGGACCGCCCGGGGATGGAAGCGCACGTGCAGCAGATACGTGCGCAGCGGTGTGGTGATGCGGCGCTCGTGCTGGTGGGAGACGTCCGAGGCGGACCGGAGCGTGTAGGCGACCACTGCGGTCTCGGTGCGGGCGAGTTGGCGTCCGAGGGGGATGTCGGCCGCCACACAGCCCAGCTCGGGCACGAAGCGGATGGGCGGCGGTGGGCCGCCGGGCACGGTGAGGTCGACCGTCCCCGCCTTCGGGGAGTCGAGGAAGTGGACGACGGTCAGATGCCGCACGCCGCCCATGACGGCCTGCACCACGGTGACGATGGACGTCTCGTGGATGGAGCGGTGCTCGTCCAGGTTCACGGTCTCGTGGACGGTCAAGGTCCGCAGTCCCTCGTTGAAGTGGGGGAACGCGTCGCCGAGGGCCTGTTCGACGTCTGAGTTCTCGCCGAGGACCTTGCGGGCGGCCGCCGGGTCGTGCGGCGGGGGCCCGCCGCGCGGCCGGTGCGGGCCCAGCAGCGAACGCAGGGTGCCGGTGGGCAGGTTGAGCAGCGGCTCCAGCGCGTCGACGGCGAGCAGGGACTGGGCTCTCTCCGGCTGGCTGCGCCCGCGCTGCCAGTGGCTGAGGGTGGCGAGGCTGACGGTGATCTGCTGGGCCCGCAGGTGGTCGCGTATGCGTTCCAGTGACAGACCGCGCTGTCGCAGGGCCTGCCGGAACACGGTCGCGAACGTCGGGTCGGGCCCTTCGGCGTGGGGGTTGTTCGGCATGGCGTCCGGCGTCTTTCAGCGGGCGGGGAGGCACCATCGGCTCTTGGGTCGGTGGGTCCCTCGCTCCGATGAAGGCGCGACTCAACGGCGGTTTCAGGCCACACAGGCGACCAGGGGCCGCCCACCTTAGCCGGTGGGCGGCCCCTGGTCTGCCCTCGAAGGCCGGTCAGTTGGTGTTGAGTGTCAGCCCGTAGTACGAGAGGGCGTCGTCGAGCGGCTGAAAGTAGGAGGAACCGCGCGAGTTGACGCCGCCGGTGCACTCCTGGCGGAGCGGGCCGCCGGAGGTCATGCCCTGGGCCTGGTTGCCGGAGATGTACGCGCCGCCGCTGTCGCCGCCCTCGGTGCAGACGCTGGAGGTGGCGAGACCCGTGACGACCGTGTCGGGGCCGCCGTTCTGGTCGACGTAGGTGACGGAGACGTTGTACGAACCGATCGCGCCGCACGTCCATCCGGTGGTCGCGCCGGACTTGCAGATCGCGGCGCCGGACGCGGCACGGCGACTGCCGTTGACGGCCACGTCGGAGGCCTGGCCCCAGGTGCCGACCCTGGTCGTGATCGAGTGGCCGGAGTTGACGGAGGCGACGCCCATGTCGACGCTGCGGGTGCCGACCGCGAAGCGGGTGTGGGTGCCCTTGGCGAACGCGACGCCGCCGTAGCGCAAGGTGGGCAGGCCGGCCACGCAGTGTCCGGCGGTGACGAGGTACTGCTTGCCGGAGCGGTCGCGTGCGCCGTAGCCGACGGAGCACCACCCGGAGGTGTCGTTGATCGTCATCTTGCTGCCGGGGGCGATCGCGGCCTGCGGCGCGAGCCGCTCCCCGCCCCGCACGATGCGGACGGCGGAGCCGTACTTCGCGGCCTTGGTCAGGAACGCCTTGGCGGCGGCTCCACGGTCGCTGTTGACCTTGACGGTGACCTTGTCCGCGGCCAGATCCACGGACCAGTCGGTGATTCCGGCGGGAGTGCGGCGGGTGGCCGCGGCGTCCAGCCGTGCCTTGATGTCGTCCAGCTTCTCCTGGCCGCGGGCGGGCACTCGCGCGTCGAGACCGGCCTTCTCGATGGCGGCTGCGTCGGCGCGGTCGTCGGCGTTGACGGTGAGATTGCCGGAGGCGTCGAAGAAAGCGCCGTCCTCGGATATCCCGTTCTTCTTCAGCTTCGCGAGCTTGTCCTGCTGTATTTCCTGCCGGTCGAGCCGATCGCTCGCGGCTTTCTCACTCACGCCGAGCGACGCGGCCAGCGCTTGCACCATCTCCGGCTGATAGCGGTCGGCGCGAGCGCCGTCCGATACCTGCGTCTCTGCTTTTACCTGTGCCGCTGCCGTGACCTGCGTTCCCATGACCACCGATGCCGAGAGCAGCGCTGCCACGGCGGTGAATCTGTATCTACGAGCTGTACGAGATGGGGGCACACCGATTCCTTCCGGATGGCAGGCAGGAACTCTCGGGGAATACCGGAAGACAGTGGGGGTGTATTCACCGATGGATGAGTCCCTGCCCGGCGACGGGCGTGGGGCCCGCCGCGGCATGAACTCTCGCGCCGACACCCGGGATTCGGCAAGGTCCACAACAGCAGGAGCTTTTAACAGAACATCAAGGGAACTGTTAAAAAGGCTCGTCGCGGTAGTGCTCGTCTATGTGTGCCCGGTAGCTGGGGTCGGTGACACGCAGGTCTCTGTCGAAGCGCGGGGCGTCCTTCACCCGCTCCTTCGTGCGCGGCACATGGACGGTGCGGCTGACTTCGTCGACGTGCTCGATGACCCAGAGGGGCAGCAGCACCTTCTTGCTCAGCAGCGCCCCGCCGGTGTCGACGACAAGGTGATCGGGCGCCACTTCCTCGGTGACCGGGTCGACTTCCCCGATCGAGCCGTCACTCGCCTCCACGGTGCAGCCGATGAGACCGGTGGCGGAAAAGCGCCTGTTCGGGTCGGGGTTCGGGTTCGGGGTTCCGGAGGCCTGGAAGTCGTCGGACATTCGCTCTGAATCCTCTCCCTCGTCGATGGAGTGGGGACCTGATGTCCGCGCCGACGCGGACGAAACGTGGGAGGGGACGGGGGGTGAGCGACGGTGCGACGGCAGGGCGTTGCGGGACCTTCACATCTTCAAGTCCGTGAAGGCGTTCGAGCGGGGCAGGCGAGAAGGGACGCCGCGGGGAGGTCGCCGCAGATGCTAGTTGTCGCTCTCTTGTTGTTGCCGGTCATGGGTCTTCTGCTGATCGGCATGGACCGGGTCGAGGACCGGTTGAACGGACGCGCCGCCTCGCCGGGTGGCCGCCATCGAGGTCATCTACGCCTCATTCACGGGCAGAAACGTTCGGGGCGCCGCGACACGGCACCGCAGAGGCGCCGCGATTCCGGGGAGCACCCCGAAAAGCGCCACGCGGCCTGAGGCGCCCGCCAGACGGGCACCGCCGAAGGGGCATCCGTGTCCATAGGTGGCATCTATAGCGGGCATGGTGAGCGCGTCTTGGACGCTATGCGCCCAGCTCACGCAGACTGAACACGTCGGCATGCTACAACCCACCGGAGGCACGACGTGGACTACGTACAGCGCACCATCGACCTGGCCCGTCGGAACGTCCAGGACGGCGGCCGCCCCTTCGCCACCGTCATCGTGAAGGACGGCGAGATCATCGCCGAGCGGGCCAACCAGGTGGCCCAGACCCACGACCCGACGGCCCACGCGGAGGTGCTGGCCATCCGTGACGCCTGCACCCGGCTCGGCACCGAGCACTTGACGGGCGCCACGGTCTACGTACTGGCGCAGCCGTGCCCGATGTGCCTGGGAGCGCTCTACTTCTGCTCTCCGGACGAGGTGGTCTTCGTCGCGACCAGGGACGCCTATGAAGCGCACTACGTCGACGACCGCAAGTACTTCGAACTGAGCACGTTCTACGACGAGTTCGCCAAGCCGTGGCAGGAACGCCGCCTCCCGATGCGGCACGAGCCGCGGGACGGCGCCGTGGACGTCTACCGCCTGTGGCAGGACCACAACGGCGGGGACCGGCGGGTGCCGGGCGCGCCCACCGCCGCCCGGTGAGACCGGCGAAACCCATGAGCACGGCGCGCCGCATGCGCTTCGACGGCTGGATCGCGGGCCTCGGCACGAGCGTCGGCGTACGCATCGTCGTCGGATACTGGCCGTCGTCCCCGCTGGGTCCCTTCGCCGACGTCATGGTGGAGCGGGCCGACGGGCACCGGCTGCTGCTTGCGCCCTCGGAGGAAGTGGCGCGGTTCGTCACCGCCACGTACCGCTTCGACGAAGTCATCATCTGTCCCGTCGCCGTCGGACCCGCGCGTGACCGGTGGGATGTGACAGCCGGCCCGCTGCGGCTCACCTTCACGCCCGGCCGGTCCACCCCGCTGGGGCGCCTGCTGAGGCTGGCCCCCGGCCGCCTGGCGGGCAGCCCCGGATGGGCCGCGCTGTGCGACGCGCCGGCCCGCGTCCTGATGCGCGGTGTGCGGACGCGTGGCAGCGCGGGGGCGGGGCGCCGTGAGTGGTACGCCGCCAGGGACCTGCGCTCGATCACCTCGGCGGACGCGAGCTGGGACGGGCAGCGGCTGGGTGCGCTGAGCGACGTGCACCCTCCGGTCCG
The DNA here is from genome assembly GCF_055572995.1 of Streptomyces sp. NPDC030245. Taxonomy (NCBI): domain Bacteria; kingdom Bacillati; phylum Actinomycetota; class Actinomycetes; order Kitasatosporales; family Streptomycetaceae; genus Streptomyces; species Streptomyces sp. NPDC030245. The sequence goes on from NZ_JBVICF010000002.1 coordinate 64,699, forward strand.
CTTCGGCTTCGGCTCCGTACCCCGCCGTCCTTCTCTGACCCGTGTCGTCACCACTGTGGAGGTCTCCGACGACGCGTGACGTGGCGGGGGGGCGGCGTCGGCGTGCTGCCACGGCCATCGCGCGCTCGGCGGCGGACTGAGGGCGGCCCTCAGCCGAGGACGGCTCGCATCTCCTGCTCGATGATCTCCTGGAACGGTATGTCGTCCTGATTGCCGAGGACGACGCCGACCCAGCCGGTGTCCGGGTAGATGTTCCAACTGGCGACGGAGCCGGGGTTGACGCCCGCGCGACCGTTCACCCAGCGGCCGCCCACGAGGCTGACCGGCATCATGTAGGCCGCGAACGACGCGTCGGCCGGGGCGGTCCGGGCGGCCAGACCGCCGCCCTGCGGGGGCAGGGGTGCCTTGGCCCCGGTGAGCAGTTCGGCATAGGGGCGGTCCAGTACGGTCCCGTCGCTCAGCGCGTGCGCGAACCGGACGAGGTCCGGCGCGGTCGCGAACCCGCCGTCCCCGGGCGGGTCGATGAAGTTGCGGCCCGGGTTCTTGCCGAGTTGGTACGGATCCGGGCTGCCCTTGTCCAGGTTGCGGACGGCGTCCACCCGGCTGCCGTCGGCCTGCCGCATGTACGAGTGCGCGATGTGCTGGTCGGTGAGCCACTGCGGCCGGGTGTAGAACCCGGTGCCGGTCATGCCGCAGCGCCGGAAAACGTGCTCCTCGACATAGTCCCAGTAGGTCATGCCGGTCACGGCTTCCACGATCAGCGCGGGGATGGCGACCTCGGCCCCGGCGTGGTCGGTGGGCGTACCGGGGGCGCTCACCGGTTTCGCCTGCCTCGCCCACCGCTCGTAGAACTCTCGCACCTCCTCCCGGCTCCGGAAGACGCGTTGCAGGTCCTCCTCCGGGGTGTTCAACCCCGAGGTGCCGGACAGCAGGTGATGGATCGTCACCTGCTCGGCGATCTCCTTGGCGAAACCGGACAGATGGGTGCCCACCGTGTCCGAAAGTCTCAGCTTGCCGCGCTGCGCCAGTTGCAGGATGGCCACGGCACCGAACGGCTTGCCCGCGGAGGAGAGGTTGAACGCGATGCCCTCGTGGTTGCGGACTCCCTTCTCCTTGTCCGCCATACCGTAGCTGCGCGACAGCACGGTCCGGCCCCGGTGCGACAGCAGGACCACGCCGGAGAACCTGTCCTCGGCGGCCAGCTTCGCCACGTACCGGTCGTAGGCCCCGCCGGGCCGGGTGTCCGGCGGCGCGGCGGCGGAGTCGACGGCGGGTGGGGCGGCGCGTGCGGTCCGGGCGCCCACCGGCCGAGCACCCGCCGCCACCGCACCGACGGCCGAGAGCCCACCCCACCCCAGCAACCGCCGCCGGTCGACACCCTGTACGGAATCCGAGCCCATCCCCACGTTCCTCTCCTGGCCACCGGGTCCTGGTCGACGGGCCGGTAGGTCACATCCGCTGGCCCGTGCGACTACTGAACACGGGCGGGAGTTGCGGGAGCGTATGCGCTTTTCGATACGTCAGCGATATGTGCGGGATCCCTTCGGATCTGCGCACGATGTGCAACCGCCTCAGGTCAGGGGTGGTCGATCGATTCGGTAGACGTAATGAGCCCGACCATCAACAGGGTTGTCAGGCGTCATGTCGCCTTCGGTGACACGCCGCAGCCCTGCCTTTTCGAGGGCCCGCCACGATGCCCGGTTGGCCACCGGCACCGGCACCAGGACGCAAGGCGCATCGGGATGGTCGCTCCAGGTCGCCTGGGCGACCGATCGGATCATCCGCGGCCCGAGCCCGCGGCCGATGTCCGCGGCCTCGCCGATCAGGTAATCGATGGTCATGGCCCCGTCGGGCACCTCGGTGAGGGCTGCGAGCTCTGAAAGGTACTCGGGGTAGTCCGACAGGCGACAACGCTGCACGAGGCCGATCGGGCGGCCGTCGAGGTGGACCAGCAGGTCCTCGGACGGCTCCTCTCCCTTGATGGCGGGACCGAAGTCCCTTGCCACCGCCTCCGTAGAGGTCTCGTGATTCCACCAGCGGGCCACATGCGGCTGCCGCAGCCAGTGCCTCAGTAACGGAAGGTCGTGCTCGGTGAGGCGACGGAAAGTGCACATGGGGATGGCGCCGGTGTCGGTGGCGTGGAGCATGCGCGTGGCGGCCCGGTGGAGGTAAGCGGTCACTTCGGGGTCGGCGTCGAGGGTGTAGTCGGTGTCGAGGGCGGTGAGGGCCTGGGCGACGGCGGGGAGGTGGTCGGCGGAGCAGTCGACCGTGCAGGTCGCCTCGGAGCGGGGGCGGATGCGGGTGGCCAGGGCCCGGGTGCGGCGGCGGACGGTGTCGGCGGGGACGTGGACGGTGGCGATGGCGCGGTAACGGGTCGGCGCGGTGGCGATCTTGTCGGCGACGTAGGCGGCCGGGTCGTCACCGGGGACGGGGCGGGGCGTGAAGCGGTGGCGGGTGGGGGCCGGGTCGGTGATGCGGTCGAGACGGTAGATACGCCAATCGTTCTTGTCGGTGTCGTGGGCGAGGAGGTACCACAGGCCGCCGGAGACGATCAGGTGGTGGGGCTCGACGCGGCGGGCGGCGCGGCCACCGTGCCGGGTGGTGTAGTCGAAGGTGACGCTCTCGTTGTCGCGGCAGGCGGCGGCCAGGCCGCCCAGCAGCTCGGGGTCGACGCGCGGGCCGCGGGTCTCCCAGCCGATGGTGGCCGTCGTCTCCTGCACGGCCGCGACGTGGGTGCGCAGCCGGGCGGGCAGGACCTGTTCGAGTTTGGCCAGGGCCCGCAGTGAGGTTTCCTCCATGCCGGTGAGGTGGCCCGCGGCGGTGCGCAGGGCGACGGCGGTGGCCATGGCCTCGTCGTCGTCCAGGATGAGCGGGGGCATGGCGGTGCCGGAGGCGAGGCGGTAGCCGCCGGCGTGGCCGGTGGTGCCCTCGACGGGGTAGCCGAGGTCGCGCAGGCGGTCGATGTCGCGGCGGACGGTGCGGCCGGTGACACCGAGGCGTGCGGCGAGTTCGGCACCGGACCATGCGCGGCGGGTCTGCAACAGGGACAGCAGACGGAGCATCCGGGCGGGCAGGTCGGTCGTCATGTCTTCCAGCATGCCCCTCTTTACGGACGTGAGGTGTCCTAAAGGGGTCCTAGCTTGGACGGCATGCCGACGGGGTGGCTCTTCGCAGCCGAGGGAGGGCGACCGGCGCCCCGATCACCGCCAAGGAGACAAGAGATGAAGATCGCACTGCTGGGAACCGGCTTCGGGCAGGCGCACGCCGCCGTCTACGCCGCTCGCGACGACGTGGACGTGGTGATGTTCGGCCGGGACGCGGCCAAGACCGCGAAGGTGGCGGGCCAGTTCGGGTTCGCCTCGTCGACCGAGACGGACGCCGCGTTCGAGGACGACTCCTTCGGCCTGGTGGACATCTGCCTGCCACTCCCCCTGCACGCCGAATTCGTCCTGCGCGCCCTTCAGGCAGGCAAGCACGCGCTGGTCGAGCTGCCGCTGGCCGATGACATCGACGACGCGAAGCGGGTGGTCGAGGCCGCCGCGCACAGCGACAAGCATGTGTTCGTCGACATGTTCGAGCGGTTCATCCCGGCCAACCAGGCCCTGTTCGACGCGGTGAGCCAGGGGACGTACGGGCGCTTGGAGCAACTGACGTTGTGGAACCTGACCGCGCACCTGTGGCCGGACGCCTCACTGGGGCTGAAGGTCCTGCCGCTGGAAGCACTGCACAGCGACATGGACATCATCACGCGCACCCTTGGCCTGCCCCGGGCCACCACGGTCACCACCGTGGCCCGCGGTGAGGACTCCGGGGCCGTGGACGCCGTCTTCCGCTTCGACGGCGCGGCGGCCCGCAGCTCCGTCTCCTCGCTGATGCCCCAGGCGTGGGGCGCCCGCGGCGGCTACACCGCGACCTTCGAGCACGGCGTACTGGACGCCACGTCGACGATGGGCTTCGACGGCAAACCCTCCGGCACCGTCACCGCCTACACCGCCCGGGGCGCGCACGAGCTCCAGTTGCCGGCCGCCGACCAGTACACCGCCATGATCGACCACGTCCTGGAGGTGGTGCGCGGCGAGGCGGAGAACCGCATCGCCCCCCAGAGTGTGCTGGACGCGCTTCAGCTCACCCTCGACGTGGACCGCCAGGTCAACCACCCCGCCTGAACGCGTCTCCCGGCCGTACCGCCCACCCGGTGCCGTTGGGCCGGCTCGCCAGGGCCCGGGCTCAGTCGATCGTCTTGATCACCCGGGCGGGAACTCCCGCGACCAGGGTGTTAGCAGGAACATCACGGCTGACCACCGCACCGGCAGCGACCACCGCGCCGGCGCCGACGGTCACTCCCTGCAAGATCACGGCGGACGTCCCGATCCAGACGTCGCCCTCGATGACGATCGGGGCGAAGGAGAGGTACTCGCGGCGCTCGGCGAGCGGCAGAGGGTGTCCCCCGGTGATGAGGCTGACTTTTGGAGCGATCATGACACCGTCGCCGATGCGGATCCCGCCCTTGTCCATGAACGTGCAGCCCTGGTTGACGAAGACGTTCTCCCCGAACGTCGTGTTCAGCCCGTTCTCGGTGAAGAACGGCGGGTAGATGGTCACCGACTCCGGAAGCGGGCGACCGAACACAACGGAAAGTAGTTCGGCACGGCCTTCGCTGTCGCTGAACGGCAGCACGTTCAGTCGGGACGTCGCGTCGGTCACCTCCACGATGCGCTCCGCATGAAGCGCGAACTCTTGCGTCTGGACATACATGAATTGCTCTGTGCGGGTGGACATGCGACGGATCCCACCACCGTGGCCAGGGAGTGATCAAACAACCACAGGGCCCACCGACCACAACCACTGGTTGTAGGAGTAGCCTGCCGGGGTGGATGCCGAAGCTCTGCGGACGTTCGTGACCATCGCCGAGACCGGCCAGTTCCAGGCGGCTGCGGACGAGCTCGGGATCAGTCAACAGGCGGTCTCCAAGCGGATCGCGGCCCTTGAGAGACACCTCGAAGTCACGCTCCTGGTACGCACCTCACGGGGCTCGCGGCCGAGCTTGGACGGGCAGGTCTTCCTGCCTCACGCCAAGAAGGCCCTCGCAGCCCTCGAACAGGCCGAGCAGGCCGTGCGCCCCGGCAGCCGTCCCCTGCGCGTCGACGTCCTCAACGCGCGCATCGCACCGGCTCAGGCCGTCTACCGGTTCTACCGCTCACACCCTGAGATGAACCTGGACACGGTCGCGTTGAGCGACGAGAACGCCGCTCAGGCCGCCCAGGCGGTGCTCGAAGGCACCATCGACGCGTCCTTCCGTGCCCTGCCGGTGGACCAGGTCCCGGCCGGGATCCGCGCCGAACGACTCCTGGAGGCACCCCTGGAGGTCCTGGTCGGGCCCGGCCACCCCTTGGCGAACGCCCCCTGGGTGAGGCCTGCGGACCTGGCCGGCCACCGCATCTGGATCCCCGGGATCAGACCGGGCACGGAGTGGGCGGCGTTCTACGATGCGCTGTCCGAGGCCTTCGGTCTGAGCATCGACGCGCTCGGCCCCCACTTCGGCGACGAGGCCCTGATGGACGCACTGGCCGACTCGGCGTCGCTGGCGACCCTCGTCGGCAGTGGCGACCGGTACCTGTGGCCGCACACCCACGACCTGCGGCGCATCCCGTTGCGCGAACCCACCCCGGTCTACCCGCACGTACTGTTGTCCCGCACCGGGGACCAGCACCCCGTGCTGACCGCGCTCCACGACCACCTGCGCACCTCGGGACCACCCACCCCGGACGACGTGTGGGTGCCGGACTGGATGGCCCGCTGACCGTACGCCCGGCCGGATGCGGTCAGGGATGTGCAGGGCGTGTGGGCGCGTCCGCGAAGCGCGCCGCTTAGGGCGTGTTCGCCAGGCTGCATCTCCAGATGAGCGTTGAGCGCAGCGATGTACTGCTGCGGCGACCGCTGGCAGACCCACGCCCTCGGCCCGCCCAGGTGATGACGGACGACAGGTCGTGGACGTCCCGCGGGCCCGCGGTGTCGATGCGCCCGGTGGATGGGCGCCAGCTCCGGGTGACGAAGCCGCGACGCAGACCAGCCCGGCGGCGACTGCCCAGTTCCGGCAGCGCCGGGCCGCCCGCCTCGCTGAGGAAGGCACGAGTTGTTCGCTCCTCGGTGGCAGCAGTCTCGGTGGTGCAGTGGTGCAGTGGTGCAGTGGTGCAGTGGTCAGGCGGTCGAAGACATCGACGCGGCCGCCGAGTTGTGCGGGGCATCGGCATCGGCGAGACGGCGGCAGTAGGGCAGACCCAGGCAGTCCTGCCCCCGGAAGTGGGTGAGCAGCAGCTGCGCGTACTCACGGTCCCGCTGAAGGAACGAGAGATGGTCCGTCCCCGCGATCGTGACGAAGGAACCGCGGGGGTAGGCGACGGCGAGCCGGCGCCCGCCTTCAGGAGGCGTCAGCGTGTCGAACTCGCCGGTGCACACGAGCGTGGGCGTGTCCGGCATGGGGCCGTCGTAGGCGATCTGGGAGGTGTACAGGCGACGCGTATTGGCGATGATCTTGGACCGGGCCTGCTGCGGCAGTCGGAGCATCGCCGCGTGGAGCATCCGGCGCACGACGCTGTGCCGGTGGACGGGCCCGGGTGGAGAGGCGGGCGAGAGGTGATCGACCGCCATCCGGGCGAACGACTCCGCGTCGCCGGTTTCCAGGAGGTCCGTGAAGCGACGCAGGCCGGCGACTTCGTCCTCGTGCAGGGGCTTCCGCGGGTCGGCCGCCCCTGTCAGTACGAGGCGCCGCACCACGTCCGGCCCGTACCGCTGTGCCAGACGGTGACCCACCAGCGCGCCGTAGGAGACCCCCACCACGTCGTACCGCTCGTGCCCCGCCGAGCGCATCGCACGGTGCGCCGCCACGGCGAGGAAGTCGATGCCGTAGTGCACGGGCAGTTCGTCGGCGATCCCGTACCCGGGCAGGTCGAGGGTGACGATCGTGGCGTACGGCAGGAAGGCCGCCTCGTGGCGACGCATGAGCTCATGTCCTGGAACGCGCCGCCGAGGAAGAGCACGGGAGGCATCCGCGGCCGGGCGTGGGGCAGCACGCGGCGGAAGTACATGAAGCCTTCGTGCTCCAGCCGGTGGACCGCGGCGGACACCGGACTGGCTCCCTCCTTGGACACCACGCCCGCTCCTACCTCCGTGTCGTTCCGGATGCCGGTGTCACCCGGATCAGGGTGTTGATGACGTGGTCCATGACGTCGGACGCGGGATCGTCGGTCAGGTTGGAGAGGAGCCGGACCATGAAGCGCATAGCGTTGGGTGACCCGACGGCGTTCTGGGTGACCACCGATGTGAAGGCGGGGCGGGCCATGAGGGCGGAGAACACCCGGCCGAACCGGTAGTAGCGGCCCAGTCTGTGGGCCATCTCGCGCGGGTAGTGCTCCATGGCGCGGTCCCGGGACGGTCCGGTGGGCCGGGCCAGGGCCTGTGCGACGACGTCGGCGGCGAGCTCCGCGGACTCCATGGCGTAGGCGATGCCCTCGCCGTTGCACGGGTTGACCATGCCGCCGGCGTCACCGACGAGGGCGAGTCCGGGACGGTAGTGGGGCAGGCGGTTGAAGCCCATCGGCAGGGCGGCGCCGCGCAGCGGTCCGTCCGCGTTGTGTGCGTCGCGCAGCCCCCAGGAGGCGGGTGTGCGGGCCAGCCAGGTGTCGAGCAGCGTGGGCAGCCCCATGGAGCCGGTCCTGGTGTCGTTGAGGACGCCGAGACCGACATTGACCCGTCCGTCGCCCATGGGGAAGATCCAGGCGTATCCGGGGAGGATGCGGCCGTCGTGGCGGCGGAGGTCCAACCAGGTCTCCAGGTAGGGGTCCTGGTGCTTGACGGGGCTGTGGAAGTACCGGCGGACGGCGGTGCCGAGGGGGCGCTTCTTGAGCCGCTCGATCCCGACGGAGACGGCGAGCCGCCCGGCGACACCGTCCGCGGCGATCACGAGGGGTGCTTGGAAGTTTTCCGGCCGGCCGTCCGCCCCGGTCGCCGAGACGCCGATGACCCTCCCGGCTCGGTCGAGCAGAGCTCCCGTGACCTTCGTCCGGGTGTGCAGCCGCGCTCCCGCCGCCGTGGCGTGCTGGACGAGTACGTGGTCGAAGTCGTCCCGCGTGCGGGTCAGTCCGTGCCCGGGGAACCGTCCGCATTCGGGCCAGTCCAGTTCGACGGTGCGTCCCCGGGAGACGAAGCGCAGGCCCCGGTTGCGGGTCCAGCCGGGCCCGGTGGTGTCGACGCCCATCCGTACCAACTGCTGTACGGCGCGCGGCGTCAGTCCGTCGCCGCAGACCTTCTCCCTGGGGAACTCCGACTTCTCCACCAGCACCACGTCCAGGCCCTGTCGCGCCAAGTGATAGGCGGCGGTGGAGCCCGCGGGGCCCGCGCCCACCACGACGACCTGGGCGTCCGCCGTCCGTGCCGTGGTCATGCGTCCGCCTTCTCGGGTACGGCGGTGGGGCGCGTGGCGGGGCGTGTGGCGCGGTGCAGGGCGACGATGCCACCGGTGAGGTTCCGCCAGGAGACGTGGGACCAGCCCGAGCGGGCGATCACGTCGGCGAGCCCCGGCTGGTCGTGCCAGGCGCGGATGGTGTCCGCGAGGTAGGTGTACGCGTCGGGGTTGCTCGACGTCCAGCGCGCGACACGGGGCAGGCCGCCCATCAGGTACCGCAGGTACACCGTGCGGAACGGCGCCCATGTGGGATGGCTGAACTCGCAGACCACCAGGCGCCCCCCGGGTCGTACGACCCTGCTCATCTCGCGCAGTGCGGTGGGCGCGTCGACGACGTTGCGCAGCCCGAACATGATGGTGACCGCGTCGAACTCCGCGTCCTTGAAGGGCAGGGAGAGCGCGTCGCCCACCTGGAGGGTGACGTTGCGGTGAGTGCCCCGGCTGATCATCCCGGCGGAGCGGTCGATGCCCACGACGGTCGCGCCGGAGCGGGCCAGGGCCTCGGTGGAGACGCCGGTACCGCACGCGACGTCCAGGCACCGCTCGCCGGGGCGCAGTCCGAGAGCCTGGCGCGTATGGGCCCGCCAGAGGCGGTCCTGCCCGGCGGACAGGACGGTGTTGGTGACGTCGTAGCGGTGTGCCGCCTGGTCGAACATGCGGGTGACGGCGTCGGGTTGCCTGGCGAGAGTCGCCCTCGACATGAGTGCTCCTGCGGTCTTGGGCAGCGTCGGCCCGGGGTCAGAGGTTGCCGCGTCGTTCCTGTTCGCGTTCCACGGCTTCGAAGAGTGCTTTGAAGTTGCCCTTGCCGAAGCCCTGGCTGCCGTGGCGTTCGATGAGTTCGAGGAAGAACGTCGGACGGTCCACCAGGGGGCGGGTGAAGATCTGCAGGAGGTAGCCGTCGGCGTCCCGGTCCACCAGGATTCCGCGGGAGCGCAGTTCGGCGATGTCGACGCGGACCGGGCCGATCCGCGCGCGCAGCACCGGGTCGTCGTAGTACGTGTCGGGTGTGGGCAGGAAGGCGACGCCGGCGGACCGCAGGGCGTCCGTCGCGGCGATGATGTCGTCCGTCTCCAGGGCGATGTGCTGGGTGCCGGGCCCTTGGTGGTAGGCGAGGTATTCGTCGATCTGCGACCGGCGCGCGCCGGGGGCCGGTTCGTTGAGCGGCAGTTTGACCTTGCGCGTCCCGTCGGCGACGACTTTGCTCATCAGGGCCGAGTACGTCGTCGCGATGTCCTCGCCGATGAACTCGGCCATGAGCGAGAAGTCCATGGTGCGCCGGTAGAAGTCGACCCACTGGTCGAGCAGTCCCAGTTCGACGCAGCCGACGACGTGGTCGATGCCGTGGAAGAGCGGAGGGCCTGCGGGACGGGGGAAGTTCCCGGCGGGCGGCTCGAATCCGGGCCGGAAGGGGCCTTGGTAGGAGCCGCGTTCCACGAGGGTGTGCCGCAACTCCCCGTAGGTGGCGATCGCCGCGGTGCGTACGGCTCCGAAACGGTCCTGTTCCAACTGGGGTTCCTGGAGGACCCGCGCGCCCGCGGCCACGGCGTGCGCGAGCCCTTCGTCCAGATTCCGCACGGCCAGGGCGATGTCGCTCACCCCGTCACCGTGCGCGGCCGCCCACCGCACGGCGGGACTGTCCGGTTCGGCTCCGCCCGTGACGACGAAGCGCGCGGAGCCGGAGGTGAGCACGTACTCCGCGTGGCCGTGCGGGGAATTCTCCGGCCGGCGGCACGCCGTGAGCTCCATGCCGAGGACGGAGACGTAGAAGTGCGCGGCCTGAAGGGCATTGCCCACGCAGAGCCGCACATGGTCGATCCCGGTGATGTCCCAGGGGCGCGGGGAGACGGCGGAGGCGGCGGGCGTCTCCGTGTCCCGTGCCGGGGCAAGTGTCGTGGGTTCCATGGCGACTTCCCATGCGCAGGGGGCGGGTGGCGGTGCCGCACAACAAGCGACGAGCCGTCACTATACGTGATGAATCAACTGCGTATAGTGACTGTGCGTTCCGGTTCCGCCGGTGCACCGGGATTTCGCCGCGTGTCGGCCCGGTCCATGGGGTCCGGAGCGGTCAATGAGCGACGAGTGACGAGCAGAAGGAACGTATGACCACCCAAGTGATGGACTCTCCGGCACACTCCTCGGCCGTCCCCGGCTCCCGGGAACCGTCCGAGCTGGACATGGACGGGCTGTCCCGGCTCCTTTTCGGACACGCTGCCTTCCAATACCTCAACGCCGCCTGCGAGCTGCGGCTGTTGGACCTGCTCATGGAACGCGGAGCACTGACCGCCGACGAGATCCGGAGCCAACTGGGCCTGGCCGAGCGTGCCGCCGACATCCTGCTGCTGGGTTGCACCGCCCTCGGGCTGACACGCAAGGAGGGCGATGCCTACAGCGTGGCACCCTTGATCGCCTCGCTCGGCGCCGAGGGGACCTGGGGCAAGATCAAGGACACCGTCGCGTTCGAGCAGCACATCGTGTACCAGGGCCAGGTCGACTTCGTCGCCTCACTGCGGGAGAACACGAACGTCGGACTGCGGCACATCCCGGGCGACCACCCCGACCTGTACCGTCGCTTCAGCGGTCACCCGCAACTGGAGTCGGTCTTCTACCGCTACATGCGGTCGTGGTCACAGCTGGCCAACGAACACCTGGTGGCGGCGGTGGACCTCGGCGACGCCGGGCGGCTCCTCGACTGCGGCGGAGGCGACGCCGTCAACGCGCTCGCCCTCGCCCAGCGCAACCCGCACCTGGAGGCGACCGTACTGGAGATCCCCTCCTCGGCCCCGCTCACCGAGAAGAGGATCGCCGAAGCAGGCCTCGGCGACCGCGTCTCGGTGCTCCCCTGTGACATGTTCGCCGACGCCTTCCCCACCGGGAACGACTGCGTCCTGTTCGCCCACCAACTCGTCATCTGGACTCCGGACGAGAACACGGCTCTGCTCCGCAAGGCCCATGACGCGCTCAACCCGGGCGGCCGCGTCGTCATCTTCAACTCGATGTCCAACGACGAGGGGGACGGCCCCCTGGTGGCGGCTCTGGACAGCGTCTACTTCGCCACCCTGCCGGCCGAAGGCGGCATGATCTACCCCTGGCGGCTCCACGAACGCTGCCTGCGCGAGGCCGGCTTCACCTCGATCGAACGCGTCCCGGTGCCCGGATGGACGCCGCACGGCATCATCATCGCGTACAAGCAGGACGGGTGAGCGTCCCGCACGCGGCGGCGACATCTCCGCGCCCCGGTTCACTCGCCGCCTTCGTCAAGCTGGGGCGGGTCAAGTTCCTCTTCCAGAGCATGATGGTGACCGGTTTCGGCGTGGGCCTCTCCGTCCACATGACCGGCACCTTCTCCGTCAAGTGGTACGCGCTGACACTGGCCTTCGCCTGGTCCACGCATCTGATGACCCACTTCTGCAACGAGTACTTCGACCTCGAGGCGGACCGGGCGAACACCCGCCCCACCGCCTGGACCGGCGGCAGCCGCGTGCTCGTGGACGGGCTCCTCAGCCCCGCCACGAGCATCGGCGCGGCGTTCGTCCTGCTCTTCGTCTCCATGGCGCTCATGGCCGCGATGCCATCGCCGACCGCACGGGCGCTGGCCTGTGCGCTGACGGCGCTCGCCTGGTTCTACACGGCGCCGCCGCTGCGCCTGAACTACCACGCGTGGGGCGAGGTCACCTGCGCGGCCGTCCTCTACGGAATGGGACCGCTGCTCGCGGCCCAGCTCCAGGCCGGCCGGTGGAGCCCGCTCCTGCTGTGGAGCACCGCCCTCGTCGCGGCACTCCAAGTGCTCCGCTGCCTGATCATGAACCTCGCCGACATCAAGGGCGACACCCTCGTCGGCAAGAGGACGCTGGCGGGCGTCCTCGGGCCGAGCCGGCTGGTACGCGTGTACGTGATCGGGCAAGTGGGCCTGTATCTGGGCGTGCTCGTGCTGGCGACGGCCGGCCTCCTGCCTCCGCCCGTGGCACTGGCGCAGCTCCTGGTCGCGCCGGTCGCCGTCTTTGTCGCCCGCAGCCTTCGCGGCGGCGCGATGGACGACCCGGTGCGCTGCGACGACGTCACCTTCTGGTCATCCATGCAGCTGCCGCTCACCACGTGCTCGACGATGCTGGCCCTGCTCGTCGACATGCTGCGCCGGGACCGCGCCGTCCCCCCGCTCTGGCTCGCCGTCGCAACCATGACCACCGCACTGTTCACGCTGTGGCTGTACCGCACCATCGCCGCCCGCCACCGGAAAGCGCCGAGCCGGACCGCTGCACCCGTCCGGGGGGAGCGATGACGAACCAGCTGCGCGACTGGTGGCGCAGGACCGGGGCCGACCTGCCCGGCGGAGACCCGCTGCTCTCGCACCGGGCGCCGATGGAGGGTTACCTCTGGCGCTTCACGGACACCGCGCGCGGCAGAGTCCTGGTCGTCGCCTGCGGTGTCAACCACCACCCCCAACGGCCCTGGGGGACGGTCGTGGTCGCGGCGCACCCTCTGGGCCTGGTGCGCTCGACCAGCGTCGACGGAGCACACACGAGCACAACAGGCCACGAGGTGTTCGCGCCCACTGTGTTCAGCCTCAGTGAGGGCCGACTGCACGCCCGCATCGGCGACGACGTCGACATCCGGTGCACGCTCACCCCCCTGCGCACCTGGCCGCCGGGGCGTCTCCTGCACGGCAGCGGTGTCTTCTCCGTCGTCCCGGGCCTCAACCACTACTGGCACCCGTACCTCTTCGACGCCCGGGTGGAGGGGACAGCACGCCTCGCTCAGGACACATGGGACCTGTCCGACTGCCGCCTTTACGCCGAGAAGTCCTGGGGGCGCGGCTTCCCAAGGGCCTGGTGGTGGGGCCAGGCACACGGCTTCGACAACCCGGAGCTGTGCGTGGCCTTCGCCGGGGGCCTGCTCGGCCGCGGCCGTGCCACCGTGAACGTCAGCGGCCTCACCCTCAGCACGGGAAGCAGGGTGTTGAGTCTGGTGCCCCCCACGGCGATGGTGCGGGCCAGGGTGCGGGACGGCGTCTGGCGGCTCAGAGGCCGTACCCCCCGTTACGAGGTGGACCTCATCGGGGACGCGGCACACAGTCGGGCCGTGCCCCTGCCGGTTCCGCTGCTCCAGCCGCACCGCTTCGGGCACTCGCTCCAGCACCTGGCCGGCCGCCTGCGTCTGCGCGTACGACGGGACGGCCGAGAGGTCTACGCCGGGAGCTCCGCGCTGGCCGCGCTGGAGACCGCGGCGCTGTGACCCGGCCGGTTCCCCGCGACGGCATCCCCATGGCATCCGGGGCGGTCCCCCTGGCCGGTCATGGCTGGCCGATGCTCCGACAGCCACTGGACTTCACCACTTCCCTCGCCCGGCACGGGGACATCGTCCGGCTGCGGCTGCGCAGCCCATCGGCAGCAGAGACGCGCGCTGCCACCTCTCTTCCACCCGGCGCGCTTCCCGGGCTACGTACGGGCAGTGGCCACCGCCGCCGACGCGCTGGCCGCCTCATGGCCCGGCGACCGGGTCGTACGCGTCGACCGGGCGGTGGAGCAGCTCACCTTGAGCATGCTGCTGACGGTGTTGTTCAGGGCAGCACGAGGACAGCGCTTCGACCCAGGACCGATGGCTGCCCGCCACCGCGACGGATCCGTGCCGCGGCACCGTGGTTCCGCTCGAGAAGCGTGGAGCGGACTCTGCCCCAGCCGGTCAATGTTCGACGTTGGAAGCGCTCATGGCAGCCAGCGTTGTCAGTTCCTCTGCCACGGCGTCGGCGATCAGTTGGGAGTCACCGGGGCGGAGGTGGCTGACGACGGTGAGGGTGTAGGTGTCCGCGTTCTGGATGAGGTCGAGGTTGACGGTGCCGGGTGGCGGGAGGGGAGGCAGGGCCGTGATGCCGGTCAGGCGGCGGCCGTGCAGGTGGCTCGGGCCGCCTCGCCACTTGAACGCCGTGCACACCGCTGTGCTCACGTCGGGCTGGAGCATCCGCCTGGTCAGCGTTGTGGTGAGCGCCGTGGTCAGCCAGGGTGCCGCGCGGTTCAGGTTTTCCAGGACGGGCAGGGCCGCGCGGTGGGCCTGGCATCGCTGGTTCGCGGCCGACAGCAGGTGCTGGCACGTCCGCAGGCGGTCGGCCGGGGATTCGGTGTCCACGGGCAGCGGGACGCGGATGGCGGTGCTGAGGTTGCCGAGCCTCTGCGCCTCGGACGGGCCGCGCAGGTCCACGGGCACTCTCGCGTACAGGGGCGGTGCGTCGCAGGACCGGGTCGAGAGGGTGTCGTAGCAGGTGGGGAGGGCACCGGCCAGCGCGCTGAGGAGGAGCTCGTTCAACGTCGCGCCCCGGCCGGTCGCGGGCTGGCGCCGTGCCGAGCGCATCACGGCGGCGTCGAGCCGGGTGACGGTGAGGGAGGGATGGCATTCGCCAGGTGTCGGCGGCAGGGGCTGTCCTGGGGCGCTGCTGGCATGCCACTCCCCCAGCAGGTCGGCGACCGGGACGCGGGGCCGCGGCAGCCTCGGGACGGGTTGCGGTGCGCGGACCCGGACGTCGGCCTCGTCCATGAGGAGGCGGAGGAGGATGGCGAGGGAGCCGCCGTCAAGAAGCGCGTGGTGGGCCAGGAGCACCAAGCCCTGCTCGCCGGTCGGTGCGGGCTCGGGCACCAGGAGCTGCCAGGGGGGCCGGTCGGCAGGCAACTGTCGTACTACCGCCGTGGTCAGGAGCGAGGGCAGATCCTGTGCGCAGGCGTTGATGTGTGCGGCCGGGTCGAACGGCCCCGCGAACCGCCAGCGGTGGCCGGACAGCGCTGTCGGCCGGGAAGACGGCTGAAGGATCTGGTGCATCCGCTCCAGCCCGCCCCAGCGCTCACCGACACGAGAGCGGAGTTCGGCCAGGTCGAACGGCTCGCCCGTGTACAGCGTGGCAAAGCCCATGGTGCCGGGCAGCCCCGGCCGCAGGAAGCTCGCCTCTTTCCCTGACAGCCGCATGCGGCTCCCCCTGTGCTCGTGATGGATACGGTCGTCGTTCTCGGTGCGGTCGGCGGGTCAGATCCAGGGGGTGTCGAAGACGAGGCAGGCGTTGTGGCCTCCGAAGGCGAAGCTGTTGCTGAGCGCCGGCCCGGCGGGCAGTTTGCGGGGCCGGGCGGTCACGAGGTCCACGTCGCACTGCGGATCGAGGCGCACGGTGTTCGCGGTCGGCGGCAGGATCCCCTCGTGCAGGGACAGGCAGGTGATCACGGCCTCCAGGGCTCCCGCCGCTCCGAGGGAGTGCCCGGTGACCGCCTTGCTCGCGGTCACCGGGACGGCGGAGGGGCCGAACAGGGCGGTGATGGCGCGTGCTTCGGCCAGGTCGTTCAAGGTGGTGCCGGTGCCGTGCGCGTTGATGTGCGTGACCGCGTCGGCGTGGGTGCCGGCGTCGGCGAGCGCCTCTTCCATGCAGGCTCGGGCGCCGGTGCCTTCGGGGTGCGGCGCCGTGAGGTGATGGGCGTCGGAGGTGCTGCCGTATCCGGTGAGGGTGGCGTAGATCCGCGCACCGCGGTCGCGGGCGTCATCCAGCCGCTCCAGCACCAGGAAGGCCGCGGCCTCGGCGAGCAGAAATCCCTGCCGGTCCGTGTCGAAGGGCCGCAAGGCACTGGCAGGGTCGTCGCATTCGGTGACCATGGCACCGGATCGTCCGAAGGCGAGCGCTGTTGTCGCGGTCATCGGGCTCTCGTGGCCGCCCGCGACGACCACGTCGGCGCGCCCGGCCCGGATCAACTGCATCGCCTCGCCCAGCGCGTGGCTACCGGAGGAGCAGGCCGTGGAGAGGGTCAGTGTGGGCCCGGTGGCGTCGTGCTTGGCGCTGATCCAGTGGGCGCCTGCGTTGTGCATCATCCGGGGTACGTACGGTACGTCGGGCCCCCCGATCCCGGACTCCTGCGCGATCACTCCGCCATAGGCGGTACCGGTGACGACCGCCCTCCGGCCTGCGGGGGCCCGGAGGCCTCCGGCATCCACGACGGCGTCCGTGGCGGCGCACACCGCCAACTGCACGGACCGGTCCGTTCGCCGCACTTCCTTGTAGGTGAGGTAGCCCTCCGGTGTGAACTCGGGCATCGGGCAAGCGGGGCGTACGACGGTGCCTTCGGCATCGAAGGCGTGCATCCGGGCCGGGGAGCGTGAGACGAGCAGGTTCTCCCACAGTGCGCCGATACTCGCCCCTGCCCCACAGCGGACACCCAGGCCGGTGACCGCGACAGCGCGTCGGTGAGTCATCCGGTGACCACACCCGAGGCACGGGTGGTGCGCAGTTGCTCGGTGAGCTCGGCCAGGTCGCCGACCGTGCGTACGGAGGCGGGATCGACACCTTTGAACGACACGGCGAAGTGGTCCTCCACGACAGCCTGGAGTTCGGTGATGTCCAGACTGTCGGCTCCGAGGTCCGCCACGAGCCGAGCTTGCGGCACGACGTCCTGCACCGGCACGGACAGGCAGTTCGCGCACATGGCGCGCAGCTCATCCCAGTGGTCCGGGTGTGCTGTGTTCACGGTGTCTTCCTTTGTTCTGGTGCCGTCATCAGGGGCCTGGTCGGTGCGCCACCGAGGTGGCCTGCGTGGTGGCCCGGCTCTGCCATCCGCGCCAAGGTGTCGATCTCCTGGGATACGGCGTCGACGAGCCGGTCGGCGCTGCCGGGGAGCAGGTGGCACACGGCGGTCAGCGCGTACGCGCCCGGAGTCTGCATCAGCAGGAAGCTGGCACCGCCCGGCCGGGACAACGGCGGCAGGCCCACCATGTGCCTCAGCTCCCGCCCTTGAAAGGTGGTCGAACGGGCACGCCACTTCGCGGTGGTCGTCACCGTCGCCATGTAGGACGGTCTGCCTCCTCTGCCGGTCAGCCGCGCGCCCGCCCACGGCATCATCCGCCGAACACTCTCGGCCAGGGGGAGCAGTACGGCGGCGTGCACGCCGGCTCGTCCGGGCACCGCTTGGAGCGCCTCCTGGCAGACCCGCAGGCGGGCCACTGGGTCGGTGATCCCGAGGGGCAGCGCGACCCGGATGGCGGTGACGATGTTGCCCAACTCGTCCTGGTTCTCCCGCGTCCGCAGGTCGCACGGCACGCACGCGTACACCGGGCGCGCGGACGGCCAGTCCTGCGAAGGGCCGAACTGAGTGTGCAGGGCTCCGGACACGGCGCTGGTCAGCAGCTCGTTCGGGGTGGCACCGCGCGTGCCCTCAGGGTGCCGGGCCGCGGCACGCAGCGTGGAAACCGGCAGCAGGCGGACGGCGACCGAAGGTTCCGCATGGTCGGGAGAGGACAGGGGGAGGGTCTGCCCGGGTGAGGTCAGCGACTTGAGCTCCCGGGCCACCGCGGCGAACGGGATGCGGGGCCGGGGCACGAGGCCGGTGGCCCGCACAGGATCAGCGCCGTCCATCAGCACGCGCAGCGCAACGGTGAGGGAGTGCCCGTCCAGCAGCACATGCTGGGCCACCAGCGCCAGCGCGAAGCCGCCTTCCGATCCGCCCGGAACGAGGTACAGCCGCCAGAGCGGCACTCCGCCGGGCGGCGGCCGGTTGACGAGGTGGGCCCACAGGTCGTGCAACTCACAGTCCGCGGCAAGAACGTGCTCACGAGGGCGAAACGGTCCCGGGACGGTCCAGTGCGCGTGGCTCCCGTCCTCGTCGGCGCCGGGCTTGAAGTGCAGCACCTGGTTCAACCGGGGCAGGGCCGTCCAGCGTTCGGCGACCCGCCGCCGGACTTCCTCCAGCGAAGGCGGTTCCCCGGTGAAGACCGCCGCCAGCCCCGTGACACCGGAGCATCCGTTGCGCAGGAGCATCTCATCGACGAGGGACAGTCTCATGAGTCGCACCGCCTGTCTGTCTTCTGTCGGTACACAGCCTTTCGTCGGTACACGGCTCCGATGCCGGGCGCTGGAGAGGAGGCAGAACTCATGGCCTTCCACGGTGATCAGGTACGTCCATGGCACAGCGACCGGCCCGGTGTGCGAGACCGGTGACGGGCCGGTCACCGGGCCGGGTGCTGAATGCGGGCACGCCGTCCGCGAGCAAGGCCAGTTCTCGCCCGAACGCATCGGCCAGCTCCCGGGCGTGGCCCTCAGGGGTGTGGCCCGTCACGGTCAGGGTGAAGGAGCGCGCGTAGTCCGTGAGTGTCAGGCGGATCGTTCCGCGGGTCTGCAACGGCGCCAGGGGAATGACCCTTTCCAGCGCTCCGCCGTCCAGGGACCAGGGCCCGCGGGGCCAGGTGATGACGGTGCAGGCCACCGGGGCCCAGTTCGGCAGAGCGGCCGGAACGCTGACCAGGCGAAGCGCCCAAGGCCCGATGCGGGCGGCGGAGTTGATGAGGTCGAGCGTGGCTTGCGCCTGTTGCAGGAGGCCGGGGCCGGCCAGCAGCGCACGGCAGGCTCGCAGCCGTTCTCGGGGGTCGTCGACCGCCACGGGCAGGGGAAGTCGTACCACCGAGAGGAGGTTGCCGAGCTCGTCGCCCTGTTCGGGTGTGCGCAGGTCCACGGAGAACATGCCATAGAGCGGGCGAGCCGCGCCGGGCCGGCGCTCCGGGGGGCCGTGGACGGCGCGGAGGGCGCCTGCGGACGCCGTGAGCAGCAGTTCGTTGAAGGTCGCGCCCAGCCCCGGCAGAGCGCGGCGGGCCGCTCGTACGGTGTCGGTGTCCAGGCCGCTCCAGGCGAAGTCCCGCTCCGGGCGGGCCGGCCCGCGCAGCCGTGGCAGGGCACGCCCGCACCGCAGGGTGTCGAGCGGCCGGCCCGCGTCCCGAGGCGCAGGTGCGGCCCGCACACCGCGGTGCGTGGTGCGGCCGCGTTCGCTGCCGCTGTCGAGGAGCCCGCTCAGCAGGCGCTCCAAGGACCGTGCGTCCATGAGGGCGTGGTGGGCGGTGAGAATGAGGGCGAAGCGCTCCTGCGCCTCCTTGTGGCCGGGGCGGACCAGCAACAACCGCCAGGGGGGCCGCCCGGCGGACACCGGCTGGCTGCTCAGGCGGCCGAGCAGCCCCGTGAACGCCTCTTGTCCCATACCGTCACTGGGCACCGCCGCGCGGACCTCGGCGACATGAGCGCCGAGGTCGACGTCCTCACTGTGGTGCCAGCGGTGACGGCGCAGCCAGGAGGGCTGCCCGGGCCGCACCAGGACGCGGCGCAGCTGCGGAATGCCGCCCCAGCGGTCGGCCACGCGAGCGCGCAGATCAGCAAGGGACGGTGGTCTCCCCGTGAACAGCAGGGCCATGCCGATGGGAGGTGAGGGACGTGCGCCGATTCCGGCGAGGAGTTCATCAACGGGCGCCAGAAACACACGCTTGCTCGTCTTGCTCGTCTTGCTCGTCTTGCTCGTCTTGCTCGTCTTGCTCATCGTGTGAACCGGGTTTCCATCTCCGAGCCGCTTGCCGCGTCTTGGCCACTGCTCGGTGTCATGGTGCCGTCACCTCTGCACCGGCGGCGCACGAGTCCGCACCTGCGGCGCATGTGCCGTCGATGAAAGCGGCGACCTCACTCAGCGTCGTGTCCAAGGTGACCTGATCGTGGCTGAATGGCAGGCCGGTCCGGTTCTCCAGGGCGACAGCGAACTCGACCTGCGACAAGGAGTCCAGGTCCACGTCCTCCATCGTGGTCTCGGGCATCAAGTCGCCCTCAGGGCAGCCGAATTCGCCGACCAGAACTTCCACGACGATGCTGTATCCCGTGCCCACTACAAACTCCTCATGACGTCACTCGAACGGCTGCTGCCATCGCTGTAAACAACTCCCGATTCTGGCTGGGGAGAACCGCGCACCTGGCCAACGGCGGGCCTTTCACTCGTACGAGGCTCCGGCTGTGGCACAGCGCGCGAGGCCAGCTCCCCGGCACCCTGCCTCACCACTCCACAAGCAGCCGTGAGAGCCCGCGAGTGAACAGACCCTCCTTCCAGGCGACGGCCTGCGGTGGCCCGGCGGCCAGACGCAAGGACGGGAAGTGCCGCAGCAGTTGCGCCAGGACGATCTGTAGCTGGAGCCGGGCGAGCGGCGCGCCGAGACACCGGTGCGCGCCGTGTCCAAACGTCAGGTGGCCGGCAGAACGGTTCTGCGACGTGCCGCTCCGCGACTCGGCGAAAACGCTCTCGTCCCGGTTGCCGTGCAGCAACGACACCACGACGGCCTCGCCTGCGGCGACGGTGACTCCGCCCAGCCGAACCGGTTGCGTTGCCACCCGGGTCAGACTCACCGGGGTGGAGGGCGTGAGCCGCAGCAGTTCCTCCACCGCGGCGGGTAGCAGCTCGGGCCGTCGGCGCAGTTGCCCGTACGCGAGCGGGTCGGACACCAAGGCGAGCGCCGCCAGGCCGATCTGACCCGCGGTCGTCTCGTATCCGGCCGTCAGCAACGTCAAGCCCATGGTGATCAGTTCGGCGGAAGACAGCGTGCCCTCGTCGTGTGCCTGGATCATCGCGGTGAGGAGGTCGTCGTCCGGTTCCCGGCGCCGGCGCTCGATCAGGCCCGCCATATAGCTCACCAGCCGGACGCGGCGCCGCGCCTTCTCCTGGCGTGTGCCGTGCGTACAGTCGAACACCACTTCCACATGCTCACGGAAGCAGTCACTGTCCTGCGCGGGGATGCCCAGCAGCGAGCAGAGCACGCCGCGCGCCAGCGGCAGGGCCAGACCTCCGCTCAGGTCCGCGGGTGGCCCAGCGGCGATCAGCCGGCCGATGTGCTCGTCGGCCAACCGCTCGATGGACGGGCCCAGAAGCGCAGCCCGGCGGCTGGTGAACGCACCCGCCACCACGCGCCGCAACCGCGCATGGTCGGGGCCGTCCATGCTCACCATCGACTGCGGGGCAGGCTGGACGTCGACCAGCTTCGGCGCCGGGGCCCCGGCGGCCGCGACCCGGCTGAATCTGTCGTCCGTCAGCACCAGGCGTCCGAGGGCGTGGTCACGTACGAGCCACACGTGGTCGCCGGTCGGTGCTGTCACACGACCAACGGCTTCCGGGGCTCCCGGAACTCCCGGGGCTTCCGGGGCTTCCGCCAGGAACGCCGGCAAGGGCCCCAGCTCATCCATCTCGATGCACAGGGACACAGATGCCGCCGCTTCCACCGTTTCCATGGCCCTCCAACTAGCCCTTCAACTGGCCCTCCAACTCGGTCGGACACGTCCACGGGACGTCATCCGGGCCGATGGCCGATACCGCTGACGCATTCGGGCGTCCCGCAGTTCGCCGTATACCGGCTGGCGGCGACAATAACAGCCCACGAGGGTGCAACTCCCGTTGTACGCACAGGCGTTCAATACTCTACGGAGACGGGTTTATGCGATTTCATTGATGGCTTTTCGGGGCAACACAGCTTCACGGAATCACTCATGTGAGTGATTCCGCCTTCCCTGCTGTCCGGTAACGGTCACTGCTGGATCGCTCTCGACCATTAAGGGGTGCGGGAGGCACGGAGAGCCGTCCGCGACGTGGCTCGACGTGGACGGCGGCTGAGACGAGTACGACGCGGCGCGGCGCGGCGCGGTGCCATGCGGCTTGAACTCAGGCGGTTGCCTGCCGCTTGCGCAGAGCCTCGCCGAGAGCTTTGCGGACAGGAGTGGGCAACGGCTCACCCTCTGTCGTCGCGATCAACTCCTCGGCGACCGCGCGCAGCTTGGTGTTGGAGTGCTGCGACACCTCGACGAGGATCCCCCACGCCTCGTCCGCCGTGTACGGGCCCAGCGTCATCAGCATGCCCCGCGCCTGGTCAATGGAGGGATGGGACTCCATGGCGCGATGGAGTTCGTCGACTTCCTTGCGCAGCGCCTTGATCTCGGCGACCTCGTCCGCGCACTCGTCGCCGGAGTCCTGTGGCTCGCTGTCGCGACGAGGGTTCAGTGCCGATGTGCTGCGAGAGTCCGGTGAGGAATTCACCTGATCTACCTCTCGTCCACTCGGGCTGCCCCGGTCGAGGCCATCAGAACCGCTGATGAGCCAGAACCGCTGATGAGCCGAGCATCGCAGATTTTCCGGGCCCATGGCCATAGTTTGCGATTCCGCGCATGTGGCAGCGCCGGTGGCTGTCTGTCCGAACCGACCGGCGCCTACGTCGCACAGCGCTGTGCCTACGCAGCGAGCGGGTAGCCACCTGCACTGATCTCAAACGGCCTAGGCGCCCGTCCGCTCCGTGGGCGGCATGGGACCGAGCTCGCCGAGGTCGCCGAGGTCGCCCTCGATACGGGTCTGGATGATCTGTGGTCGGCCCCAAAGGGCCAGGATCTCGTTGGCGATGGCCACGGTGAGCAGCGGGTCCTGCTCACCGTGGACCGTGATGCCGGCGGCCAGCAGGCTGCGCGGTACGGCTCCCGCATCGAGAAGGACGCGCCATTCGGCCGGGCCGATCTCCAGGAACTCCAGGGTGGTGAGGTTGGCGATTTCCAGGGGGTCGGCGAGAGTGTCGGGATAAGCCGCAAGGGTTCTCAGACGGGGCAGTTGGGCGACCGGGGCGAGACTGAGCGGCTCGGCGTCCCAGACGCCGATGGACAGGACCTCCAGACCGGGGTGCGCTGCGGCCTCGATGCTCGGCAGGCTCCGGATGTTGACGTGCGCCACGGCGGGCGGCTGCTCCACGCCGACGCCACCGCCGCGGTCTGTACTGCCCCGCCGGTCCCCCAACAGGTTGGGGCCCATCACGAGATCAGTGAGCGAGTCGGCGACCAGGCAGCCTCCGATGTTCGCCTCGTGGCTGAGAATGATGATCTGTCCCACATGCCCGCCCGGCCCTGGTGTCAGATCGACCGCGAGGCAGTCGCCGCCGCCGTTGTCCCCGAAGACGATCCAACCGGGCGAGCCGACCAGACCCTGTACGGCGGCGTCGGGTGGAGTGACGACCGCTTCCATCGCCGCGGACGCCCAAGGACTCGGGCGGGACGACGCGTCGGCGATGTACAGGTCGTCCACGGCCAGGAGTTCGCAGCCGATCGCCTCGCAGGCGCGCTCCGCCGCCTCGGCGTCGTCACCGAAATCCTCCCAGCGGGCCCGCGTCACCCCGTAGAGCACCCTGAGCTCCTGTGGCAGGGGGACGCCGAGACGCGCTTCGGTGGCGGCGAGCTCCGCCTCGGTCGCGCCGACGGCGTCGGGCAACCGCTCACGGAGCGTCCTCTCCAGCAGCGCCGCATCCGCCGAGGGGGCCGGCACCGCTCCGGGTGCCGGATCGGGAAGCCGGCGCCACGGCTGGGGAACGGCGCCCTCGACCAGGAGGAGTGCCCCCGGGTGCGGGGTGCCCACGCCAGTCTCTACGGCGGGGCTCGGCCCGAGCAGGCGCAGCACGGTGTTCCCGTCCGGCGATATCTTCGCCGTGAACGAGACGGTGTCCACGCCAGCCTCCGCGAGCGCGCGCCGCACTGGCCCCACCGCCGCGGTCTCGTCCCGCACGTCGTCGGCCTGCGCCGCCGGGCCGGGGGCCGGTTGCCGTCGCCGCAGGGGCAGACTCCAGCTCTGCCGACTGATGCGTCCCGACAGGCGGAGGTCCGTCGCGGCGCCCTCCCCCTGCGTCCCTCTATTCCACAGGAGCCTCAACACCGGCTCCCAGGTCGCGAAGCGGCACACCGAGGGCACGGAAAAGTTCCGATCACTCTCATCGTCCATGCGCAGACCGTACGCGCCGCCACTGACAGAGCAGGCAGCCCAGCTCGCCGTACTGACCACAGCGGGACAGTCACGGCACTCAGCGACGCCGACTGCGTCCGATAGACCGAGCCCTCAGTGCCTACGACGTAGGACAGGCCGCCACCGTCCGACCCGATCACCAAGCCCTGAGGCTCTTGGGCGTCGCCCACCCTGACGGGCCCGTAGTCCGCGAGATGCTGGAGGACATCGTGCACGCGATGAATGAAATAGCCGTTACCGACGTCCTCCCACACGAGTTCGCTAATGGTGCCGTAGAAGGTGACCAGATCACTGGCTGTCCGAGCATCACTGCCCAGAGCCCGCGATGCCTCTCGATCAGCATGGTCGGCGAGACGGATCTCGTTGGTACCCGGCGGAAAACCGTGCTTGCGCTCGAACTCTCCCGACAACTCACCCAGCAGACCGGACACTGCACCTGCCCACGAAGCCACCCAGGCTGACGACAGCGAACGCTCACTCACAAGGCCAGATCCTGCCATGAGCTGCGGGGCCCTCAAGACCTGATCAGGGGCACGGAGTCGACAGGGACGATCTCAGCGCCAGCTCAAACCTGTGCTTCTGCTTCCACGCGCTCGGCCGCGTCTCAGGGGCGAAGTCACCCGCGCCAGCGTCCAAGACGTCCTCATGCAACGACCACGACCCGCAAACCCATGCAACGACGGCATTGCCCGAAGATGTGGTCACCCGCCAGGGAAAAGGCAGCTCAACCCGGCGGTCTACCAAGCTGGGTGGAGGAGGGTGACCGTCGCTCTGCTGTCTTGAAAGAGCGGAACCGGGGACGCTAGCGTCATGGCCGTGACGACCGACACCCGTGGGCCCATCGCCAGCTCTTCTGAAACTGCCAGCGCCTTCGCTGGCCAGGGGCGTACTGCCCGAAGGGTCGCCGACATCACCGTCGTAGTGACGCCCATCGTCATGTTCGCCGTTCCCGTGGCTTTGGTTCGGGCTGGGGTAATCCCTGAGGCATTCCTCTTGCTCAATGTGGCCTCGCTGTTGATCAGCGTCATGGTGGCCGCCTATGCCCACATGGGATGGCATGCCCGACTCCATGACGGTCATCTTCTCTCTGCCCGAACCCTGACCGGGCGGCACACGGTTGACCTGGCCCGGTTGACCAAGGTCGGTCGCCTTGAGGTGCCGGGTCAAACGCGAACCGATGACCGGTTGATCCTGACGGATACCCACGGCGTGCGGCTCATCTGGAACAAGCTACGGGGCGGTGACGACACCGTCGACGCACTGGTTCGAAAGGCGCTGATGTCACAGCCGACCGATGCTGGAGTAGTTGTATCGGACCACGCCGCTGAACGCCTCGACCTGCAAACGGAACTGGCCCGCTCACGCGGGCGTTTGCGGGCCGGCCGCAAGATTCGCCCGGGGCTGATTGGTTTCCTGCCGCTGTTGTCCCTCTTCGTGGTGGCGCCGGTGTCCATTGGTCTGTTGGTCCTGTCCCTGACACTCGCTGGCGTCCTCTAGAAGCCGCCCAGGCGGTGATGTGACTCCTCAGTGTCGGATGCTCGTTCATACCGGCTTGGGTATCCAGGCGGGCGTCCTACGAGAGCACTGCACCAGGAAGCCGTCTCCGCATTGCGGCTTTCCGACTTCCGCGCAGGCGTAGGTCTGCGAGCACGAGTGGAAGTAAGCCAGGGCCGACAGGGCGTTCCCAAGGCTCGCCGCGCTGAGCCGCGGCCGGGCAGCCAGGTTTCGAGCGGGGCGGCATAAGAGACGTATCACTGCTGTGCGAGCCAGCAACAAAACGGTACACCGAGTTGTCGCGACCCCGATACTGAGCATGCGGCCACGCATTGCTCGGCATGGCCACCGCAGCAGCAGCCACGCTCTGACTTCCTTGGAGAACTGCACGTTACGGCGTCAGCTCACCGATGCATCGGGAGCGAGCGCCAAGCCGGAGGCCGCGAGGAATGCCTCAAGACTGATGACTCCGCTGCCGGTACCGTCGTCCCATTCGACCAGCAGCGCCGAGAGGCCCTCGTTCCAAGAGTCTGGCGTGTCAATGTCAGGGCCAGGGTGCCGCTCGACGCAGCCTTCGCCGTGTCGGTACCGGAGATACAAGTACTGCCCTTTTGCCGTCCAGGCATCCCACTGGGAAGGGTGGGCGGCACACGTCTGAACGACCCTCACCAGCGTCAGGCCCTCATCCTCATTCATCCGGCGATGGTCATGTCACTAGCGGTGCTTCGGCAAGCGGTTTCGGCGAGGCTGACAGTGGTCACAACAGCGGTCATAAACGCCCGGGACGGCTCCTGGCGCCCCGACTGCTAAGGGCTGTCCCGCAAGCCAGGGTCTCTTCCGGCGACTGGACCTCAGTCGATATACCCGGGCCTGTGACCGCGTGCTGTGGCAGCCTGCCGTCATGCCAGCAGAGCTGAGAGAACATTCAGGTCGTCACTACGCCGTCCAATTGCACTACGCCTTGCCCGACGACTCATGGGCTGTGGAGCTGAGCGAGGCTGCGCCTGCCCCAGCCGCATGGGCTAAGACGCCCAACGCAGCGTCCCATCTGCCCGGGCCAGCCTTCCTGGTGGCGCTTGTCCCCGACGAGGACCCTGATCTGGAGCCGACCGTCCGCATCTACAGCCCTGACGAGCACGTCATCCCCTACGAAATTATGCAATGGTTCATGGAACAGGTGGTTGATCAGGTGGAACGCTGCCGCATCGCGTTCGAGCAGGGTGAACCCGAAGCGGTGGAATGATCATGAAGTGGCTGGTGTGATCACGGCGTCGGAGCCGTCCCGTTAGAGGACCGGGCCTTGCTGCTCGCGGCCTACTGGCACGGACTTGACGAAGCGGCAGATCGCCCCGCTGTTCGGGGTGTCCAAGTCGACGGCGGACGCACCATCGACCACCTCGGGCCGATGCTCGCGCTCCAGCCCCGCAAGCGGTTCGCCAAGGGCACCGTGCTCATCGTGGACGGCACCCTGGTACCCACCCGCGACCACACCATGGCCGAGCAGTCCAAGAACTACCGGTACTCCACCAACCACCAGATCGTCATCGACGCCGACACCCGCCTGGTCGTCGTGGTCGGCCGGCCCGCTCGCCGGAAACCGCAACGACTGCAAGGCATGGGAGGAATCCGGCGCCGAGGCCGCCGTCGGCAAGACTATGACGATTGCCGACGGCGGCTATCCCGGCACCGGGCTCGTCATGCCCCATCGCCGACGCAAGGGCGAAGAGCTGCCCGACTGGAAACAGGAACACAACAAGTCCCACAAGCGGGTCCGCGCACGCGTCGAGCACGTCTTCGCCCGCATGAAGACCTGGAAGATCCTCCGCGACTGCCGCCTCAAAGGCGACGGCGTCCACCACGCCATGCTCGGCATTGCCCGCATGCACAACCTCACCCTCGCCGGATAGGCCAGCGACCGCACGGCGACCGCCCCTGCCCTGGGTGACTCATAGATCATTTGCCGGACAGCCCTTAGGACCGGAAGCCAGGAATCACCGCTGCGCCGGATGGCCGCCGGTGCCGGGTAACCGGTCAGCAGCGCGGCCGACTCGTGGTTGGTGAGCGTCAGGCATTGCCGAAGTCGTCGTTCGTGGCTCCGCGGGTCGAGACTACGGAATGGGAGCGTGAGGCCGCCGGTGCCGTGTGCGAGCAGGTCGTCCAGTTCGTTTCCGGCCGGACGGCGCCACTCTGTGGCTGACCAAGGAGGAGAAGAGCCGGTTCGTCGACATCGCGTGGACCGCGCAGTTGTACAAGTACGTCGGCGCGCCCGCGCCCGCCGACGTCTTGGACCATGCCGATCTGCCCCCGTGGCAGCGCGAGATGTACACGGACATCTTTGCGGCCATCGAACACTGACCGCTCATCGCTCTTCGCTCAACGAGGGCCACATGCGTCTGCGGTGGGCCAGCCCGGCGTGACGGGCGCGAGCAGCGGCGGGGCGGTGGGTGCCGGTGGGCGGACGCCGTCCCTGGCTCTCCGGGGCCTCACCTCTTGTGTGTCTCCACTCGGGCCACGATCAGGTTCGCCACGATCCCGAGCACCGTTGCCGCTGCCGCCGGGAGCCATGGGTTGGTGGCGTGCAAGCCCGGAGTGAACTCGAGGACGAAGAGGGCGGCCAGGAACGTCGTCAGGCACGAAGTGGCCTCTTCTGCTGCCCGCTTGGTTCGTTCGGCGAGACTGCTGAGCCGCAGGAGAAGGCGTACCGGAGCGGTGAAGAGAGCGGCGAGGACCCCGCAGGGGAGAGACAGTAGTGCGGCCCAGAACAGCGCGCTCAATCCATCGAACTCGATGAGGTCGCTGAACAGAGCCGTGACCACCAGGATCACGAGTAGGAGGAAAAGCATGACGAGGGCTGCGACACCGAGCCCCAGCCCAGTGACCCCGACCGCGGCAAGGACTTTTCCTCCGGTGGTGAAGGAACCCCATGTCGGCTCCTTTTCGTCCTCTGGCCGACGTTCGTCACTCATCGCTGACACCTTCCTGGCGCAAGTGGGCAGTTCCTGAGGCGGGCCGCGCCCTCGCGGGGCACGGAGAGCGCGGCCCGACGCTCATGGGGCAAGGCTCAGATTGCGACGAGCATGATCGCGTGCGCGAGGTCGCGAGCGACGTCGGTCGGGACACCGGCGCGGACCAGGGCGATGCTCAGGGCGGTCTCGCTCCAGCCCTCGACGTCCTCGATCGCGTCGGCGATCTTGTTGCCGTACTTACCGACGTACCGTCCGGTCTTCTTGTTGACCTTGCCCAGGATCTTGCCGGCCCAGGTGCCGCCGTGACGCAGACCCGCGACGATCAGCTTGCGCACGATCGTGCCCATTCCCAGGGCTCGCTTCGTGCGGTGGTGCGGGTTCTCCAACTGCTGGGCGTAGAGCTCGAACTGCTCGATCTCCTGCTCGCTCGCACCATCGGTGCGCATGCGCGAGATGAGGTCGCGCACGTCGCTCGCTGTCGGGCGCAGCGCCTCCTCGGACTGTACGGCTGCTTCCTGCGCGCGGTGGGCTTCAGTGGCCGATGCCATCGGGGCGGCGACTCCGAAGGCGACGCCGGCCGTGGCAACGGCGGCGGCTATGCGCAGTCCCTTGCGGTTCACGTATGCTCCTTGATTGAAGGTGAAAAGGGTGTGGGCGTCACGAGTGCACCTGGGCTTGCGAAACCTGTGCACTGGCGCCCGCATCCGCCTGTAATTCCCCGGGTCGGGGCGGGGTTGGGCCCGGCCCCGAGCGGAATGATCATGAACATAACGGACCACTCAGGGGCATCGCCAATCACCATTGCGTGACGATCCTCACTGAAGTTACATGCAACGCACACGCGGATTAATCGGTCACTTCGTTTCGGGGTGGCCCCTGTGCAATTTCCGCTCGGAAATGGGCCCTGCCGGGGATGGGCTCGGCGGCACGACAAGGACACATGGGCCCGGCTGGACGGCGATAGTTCAGGCGGACCGAGCGCAGGCCACCTTGGGCAGGACCGAACGCGTGAGGACCCGGGCTGCCGCACGCGCGCTCCCGCGTGCTCAGTTCGGCCGCTCGTATTCGTCGACCGTCCCGTCTCCGTTGGTGGAGGGTGACCCGGATGCCGTCGCGCCGGCACGGGCGCCAGGAACACCAAGACGCCCGAGGCCTGATGGTGCAGGTGAATTCGACACCTGACGGACCGCCACCACGAGAGCTACGAAACCGTGCAACCTAGGCGCGGCTCGGCACATGGCCAGCCGACCTGTCCGGCGTCGATCACCAGGGGCAGGCCCCCGAGTGCTGCGTAGACGATCCAGCACCGCCCCGCAGCACGGCGTCGGCCGCTGCCATCCGCACGTCCTGGTCGGGTCCGGTGACCGAGGCGCGGGGTCACCCGTATGGCGTACCCCAACCCGTCGTGGCCTGCACAGAAGCTGAAGCTGGACACATGCCGACCCGACCGCTTGTCGAAGGAGGGACCATGCGCAAGCAGAGGCTGTACAGCGAGGACGCGGGCGACGCGCGGTGGCACAAGAGCAGCTACAGCGGAGGAGACGGCGCCTGCGTCGAAGTGGCCCACCTCCCCGAGGGAGCCGTCGCCCTGCGCGACTCCAAGAACCCGGACCGGCCGGACCTGCGCTTCACGCAGGAAGAGTGGGCCGCCTTCTGCGCCGGCGTACGAGACGGCGAATTCTGAAGCCGTCGTGCCGGATTACCCGGCGGCGAGGGTGGCTCAGCGGACGACCTTGATGCCGAAGTGGCCGCCGAACTGCTGGCCGAGGCCGAAGCCGATGGCGGAGTGCATGTGGGCGTACATCTCCATGCCTCGGGCGCAGACCAGGGGGCCGAGGTCGAGGATGTCGGTCCAGCCGTAGGACCTCAGCAGGTCGTTGGCGTGCTGCTTGGCGTCGGCGTGGTCGCCTGCGACGAACATGGTGTGGTCGCCACCGCCGACGGAGGCCGGGTTTACGACGGTGGCCTGCTCCTGGGTGACGAAGCTTTTCACGACCTTCGTGGCGGGCAGAGCGCGCTGGATCTGCTCGGCGAGGCTGTCGGTGTCGCACGGGTCCAGCTTCGGCATGACGCCCCACGGCGTGGGCCAGGGGTGCTCGCTCTGATGCTGGTAGACGAAGGGAACGGCGTAGTCGATGAGCGTCTTGCCGGCGAGCCGGTCGGCGATGGCGGTCAGGGCGGCGACGGAGTGGTGGCCGTCGATGCCGTTGATGACCACCTCGTCGGCGGCGGCCGCCGCGTCCCCGAAAGACTCAAGGCTGATGCCGGGGTGGCCTTCCAGCCACTGGCCGTAGGGCACGTTGCCCATCATGTCCGGCTCGGTACGGGCCAGCGTCACCTCCGGGTCGCGGGTGCCGACGACCACCTCGTGCCCGAGTTCGACGAGCTTGGCCGCGTGCGCGCGTGCGCCCCCGCCGGTGCCGAGGACTGAGATCTTCATGGAACTATCTCCCGCTTTGCTGGGATTGGGCAGCTCCACACTAAGACCCTTTTAGGACAGGATGTGTCCTTTGACTCGGTCATGGTGGTAGTCACGACCAGCGACATGACCGGATAGGTGACCGTCCGCACCGTCCGCCGAGGCTTGGGCCGTCTGCGCGAGATGGGCTACTCGGAAGGACGCCTGGTCGGCTCGGAAGTACGCCCGGCCGGCTTGGGAGGGCGCCCGGCCGGCCATGTACAGCCGGGCGCCCTCGGCTCGGTCAGTGGGGCTCAGGGCAGACCGGCGGGTTGCCGTTCTCGTCCTTCATGACGAAGTTGGCGTCACCGGCGCCGAGACCGTCCACCGAGAAGTTCACCCGCGGCACCTCGCACGGCGTCAGGGACTTGTGGGTGCCCACGATGGTGCGCAGTTCGATCGACTCGCCGGGGTCCAGGTTGAGGTTGACGTCCTTGCACAGGACCTTGTCGGAGTCGTTCTGGTCGATGCGGCACTTGAACTCCTCCGTGCCGCCGTTGCGCGGCGTGTAGAGGCTCTGCCAGCCCATCCAGTGCAGCCCGCCCGGACCGAGGGTGAGGGTGACGTCGCGCTTGCCGATCCGCTCGCCCGTGGTGTTGGTGACGATCACCTTCGGCACGGCCATGCCACCCGGTACCGCGGTCACGCCCTCGACCTGCACCACGGGGCGCGACTTGATCTTGACCGTCAGGTCCTGCGTCTCGCCGGCGGCCGTGAACGAACCGTGGAATGTCCCGCCGACCAGCGGGGCGTCCTTGTCCGCCCGCAGGAACACGTCGTAGGGCAGGCTGTTGATGTGGTTGTGGCTGTTGAACGCCACCCGTGCCGTCTTGCCGTCCGGCGAGATCGTCACCGGGCATGACATGCCCGAGCAGTTGGGGTTGATGTGGGTGATGCGCGTGTGCGGCGGGGCCTGGACCGTCAGTTCGGTCGGGTGGTTGTAGCTTCGGTTGTTCGGCGGGAGGATCACCTTCTGCTCCGCGCCACCGGCCTCCAGCTCGGGCACGTTCTCCTGCGGCGGCCGCTCCGTGAGGCGCACGGACGGAGCCTGTGCCGACTGGGCGACGGCCACCGCGGGTACGGAGGCCAGGACGCCGCCGGTGAGGGCGGCCACGGCCATCGCGGCGGCCGCCCACCGTCCCGCGCCGGACGGCATCCGTCCACGGGCGGGCCCGCGGGTGTTCGTTGCTGTGCGCATGATGAATCTCCTTGTCGTGGGCGGAGGTGGGGCGGGGTATCCCGCCGCTTCGTGACTCTCGCCCTCAAAAGCGGAGATGCGCTCCCGGACCGACAGCCATGCGGGCGGGGGCCCAGTCCTGGCCGCTCGGTCGAAAGCCGGTGACGAGGAGTGCTCCCAGGCGTCCCCGACGAGGCCACATCGGCCTGTCCGGCCGGTCGGCGTGCGGGATGCGGAACCGGTGGAGGGGACGCTCGGAACGGGTACCGGCCCGTGCCAACCACACGGACGGCCCGCTTCCCGGCCCGTCGAGTCCCGCGGTCCGGTACCCGTCACCGTCGCCTGAACCATCGACTCCGAAGGGCACCTCGCCGTGACTCAGCTCCCCAGCACACCCGCGGGTCTGTTGACGCCGGACCTCCGCCCAGCACTCGGCGGTCCGCGGCCCGCCGGACCGGCGCAGTCCCCCGACACCGGACCCGCGGCCACGTACCCACTCGACCTGGAGATCATCGTCCCCGCCCGCAACGAAGAGGAACGGCTGGGCCCCACCGTGCGGTCCCTCAGCCAGCGCGCGCGGACGCTCCCCTTGAGCTGCGCGCTGCGCGTGGTGGACAACGGCAGCAGCGACCGGACGCTGGAGTGCGTGGACCGGCTGGCCGCGTCGGGCATCGCGGTGACCGTGACCGGCTGCGCCCGGCCGGGCAAGGGGGCGGCGGTGGCCCGGGGCATGCTGACATCCCGCGCGAAGTGGCGGGGCTTCTGCGACGCGGACCTCGCCACCTCCGCCGACGCCCTCGACGACGCGGTGGCCCTGCTGGGCCGGGGCTTCGACGTGGTCATCGGTTCACGCCGCTGCCCGGGCGCACGCGTACGCACCCGGCAGCCGACCGCGCGACGGCTGTGCGGGGCCGGGTTCCGCCTGTTGTCCCGTCCACTGGCCGGGCCCGTCGCCGACACACAGTGCGGGTTCAAGTTCTTCACGGCCGACGCGGCGTGTTTCCTGTTCCGCGACCTGATGACCTCCGGCTTCGTCTTCGACCTCGAACTCGTCGCACGGGCGAGGGCGTCGGGCCTGCGCATCGCCGAGTTCCCGGTCACCTGGAACGACCGGGGCGGTTCCACGTTCCGGCCGCTGCGCCACGCATGGCCCACTGCGGCGGAGTTGGTGCAGTTGTACGGGGCGGTACGCCGCCTGCGGAGGGCCGGACGCGGCTCGGGGACCCCGCCCTCGCCGGACGACGAGCCCGTGCCGGGCAACCGCTCCGTGCCGGGAAACGGCTCAGTACCGGGCGACGGTCCCTCCCCTGGCAGCACGACGCCCCGGAGTGTTGCCTGCACGACGCCCGGGAGCGATTCCGCCCCCGCTCAAACCCCCGCTCCCAGGCGATGAGGCGGAGAAAGGGGGCCGCCGCTGTGGCCAGTCGCCGGGGCGAAAGGCAGAGGGCGTCCTCGGATGCGAGGCCGGGCAGAGGCACCACGGGCGTCCGCGCCGCGCTGGTCAGCCTGCCCCGTGCGGCCCTTGATGGTGCCGACCCGAGCCTCTTGGGGGCAACCGTCCTGGTCGGTGTCTCGGCCCACCGCCCCACTCTGCTGCTGAAGGACCACGACGTCCATGCCGCCCGTGAACGGCTCTCCCGCGCGGGCATCGATCCCGACGGTGCGGGGGTCGCCGTACGCCCCGCACGCCACGCGGACCTCCTTGACCGGTACCGGCGCGCCGACACCCGTGGCCAGGTGGAATCGCGCGGGCGGGGCCGCCGCGCCGCAGCGCTGGGCGTGCTGTTCGCCCTGGCCCTCGGCGCGCGGCTGACGGCCCTCGACACGTCGTACGACGTGTTCGTGGACGAGCTGTACTACACCGACATCGCCCACAACCTCGCCACCGGGCACGACCTTACGTTCAACGGTGAGCTGTTCGCCCTGCATCCTCCGGCCCTCTTCGCGGTGCTGGCGTCCGTCCTGCGCGTGACCGGCGGTGGCCATGGTGACCTGCTGTCGACGGTCTTGGCCGTGCGGCCCGTTGTCGCCGTCACCGGGTCGCTGCTGGTCGTCACCGTCACCGCCCTGCTGCACCGGACCGTACGACCCGGCATCGCCGGGGCGGCCGGGCTGCTGCTGGCCGTCGACCCGTTCCTGGGCCGCTTCGACAGCCGCGTCATGCTGGAGAGCCAGGCCACCGCCGCGGCGGCAGCAGGGATGCTGGTGCTCGCCCAGACCTCTGCCACCACCCGCGGGCGCCGCGTTGGAGCGGTCGCGGGCGGCCTGCTGTTCGCGGTGGCCGTCCTCACCAAGGACTGGTACGTCCTCATCACCGTCGGGCCGGCCCTCCTGCTCGGCGCGGTGTCCACCGGTACGACGCGGCGCATGATGCTGACGGCCTCCGCCGTCGCGGCCGCCGGTTACGCGACCTACGTGACCGTCGTATGCGGCACGGGCGGCTGGCCCGCCTGGCGGGAACAGAAACTCGACGGGGTAGCCCGCGCTGTCGGGCTGAAGCAGACCACCGGGTTCCACCGTCCGGAGGCCACTGACGGCTTCTCCGACCGCTTGCTGGCCAACGCCGGTCATCTCAGCGTCTCGTACACCCTGATCCTCTGCGGGGCCGCCGCCACCTGCTGCCTGCTGTGGCAACTCCTGAACCACCCCTGGTCGTTCGTGGGTGCGCCCGTACGTCCACTGATCGCGGTGTGGGGTGCATGCGCCCTGCCCGCGCTGCTGTACGCCGTGTTGTGGGGCACGTGCGAGGAGCAGATGTTCTATCCCTTGCCCGTCCTGGGCACCGTCGCTCTCGCCATGAGTGCGGAACTACTGCTGTGTCGTGGGAAATCCGTCCCCATCGCCTCCTGCCGCCGGCTGGTTCCGGTGTTCCTCCTGGTCGCCGCCCTGACGGTGGACACCGTGGCGTGGTCGCAGGTGCACACGCGTGAGGACGATGCGTACCGTCGCCTGATCGGCTGGACCTCCCGTCACCTCCCGCCGGACGTCCGCGTGGCCGTCACCGAGGAGACGCCGACGCTCCTCCTCCCCCGTACCGTCAAGGGCACATGGAACAACCGGGCAGACCTCGCCCACCACCGCGCCGACTACCTGCTGCTGTCCGACACCCAGCTGGAGGCCCAGGGGCCCGCCGCCATCAGTCCCGGCCTCCTGAGAGACGTCGAGCGGCGGGCCCGGCTCGCGCGCCGCGAAGCCGG
This sequence comes from Streptomyces sp. NPDC030245, assembly GCF_055572995.1. Taxonomy (NCBI): domain Bacteria; kingdom Bacillati; phylum Actinomycetota; class Actinomycetes; order Kitasatosporales; family Streptomycetaceae; genus Streptomyces; species Streptomyces sp. NPDC030245. Next base: position 100,018 of record NZ_JBVICF010000002.1, read on the forward strand.
GGTCAGCAACGGGGCGTTGCGTCTCTACGACGTCCGGGGGCTGGTCACGGCATCCACCTCGGCGTCGTGCTGCGCTCCCGCGGCCGCTCCGGAGCGTGCCCGGTGACCGACGCCGCCCCGTCCGGTCGCGTACGGGGGTATGAGGCTGCTGCTAAGGGTGGGCCCGATGCCGCCGGGTCCGCCGGGTCCACCGGGTCCGCCGGGTCCACCGGGTCCACCGGCTCCGCCGCCATGCTGCTGGCCGCTTCCACCGTGCTTGCGGGCGTCGGCCACTACGGGCTGTCGCTGGTGTTGGTACGTCTGCTGCCGCCCGGCCAGTACACCCTCTTCGCCGCCGCCACCTCCGTCCTCCTGACCGTCGGTGTCCTGTCCACCGCCACGGTTCCGGCCGTCCTCGCCCGCGAGGTGGTGAGCACCCCCGGCGGCACTCCCCTGCGCCGCGCCGCCGTGCGTGCCTGCCTCCGGATGACGGCGACGCTGGGCGTGACGAGCGCCCTCGCGGCCTGCCTGGCCGTGGCTCCGTACGCCGGGTCCGGTCTGCTCGCCGCCACCGCCGCCGCCTGCCTGGCGATCTGGTGCAACTCCGCGGGCGCCGGTTACCTCCAGGGCGTGGGCGGGTTCCAGCACGTGGCCGGGCTGCAACTGGCGGAGACAGCCGTGCGCTGTTGCGCCGCACTCGTCGCCGTCGCCGCCGGATGGGGAGCCGCCGGTGCGGTCGGTGCCACGGCCACCGCCGCGGGGGCCTCCGCCCTGGGCGCACTCGCCGCGGTCCGCCTGGGCGGGCAGAGGGCCCGGCGAGACCGCTCCGGCCGGCCCGGGGTCGAGCCGCACCCGCGTCCCTGGTTCCATCGGGTTCGGTTCCGCTTCCGGCTCAAGTCCCTGCTACGGGGCCGACCCGGAGCCCCGGACCCGCCTCGGTATCGACCCTGGCGCCGGACCGCTCTCCGTACGTCGGCGGAAGCCCCGGCCGTCGCACCGCCGAGCGGACTGTGGAGCCGCGCCTGTTCGGTCACCGTCGTGCAGCTGCTGCTGTGCCTGATGCTGACCTTGGACGTGGCGCTGTCCACGGCCGTCCTGGGCGGGTCCGCGCTGCTGGCCCCGTATCAGGCGCTGGTCGTCCTGGCCCGTGTCCCGCTCCATCTGGCGTCGGCCACGGCCACCGTGCTCTTCCCGCGTCTGGTGGCGAGCGGCCCTTCCAGTACGGGCGGCCGTACGGCAGTGCAGGAGGCGTTGCGCACCCACTGGATCACCGCCGGCTGCCTGACCACCGTCGTGGCCACCTGCCCCCGCGAGCTCCTCGCTCTGCTGCTCCCCGCCTCGTACGCCGATTCATCCTCCCTGCTGCTTCCGCTGGGCATCGCCGGTCTGGCCGGCGCGACCCTCACCGTGACCACGACCGTCTTCCGCGCCGGGCCGGGCGCCCGCCCCGCCGTACTGCTGTTGGCCGCCGGCTGTGTGGTCCTGGCGTCCGCCACCGGCCTCACCGCGGACCGTCCAGCGGTGCTGGCCTGGGGTACGGCGGTCGTCACCACCGTTGTCGCGGCCGGGTCCGTGGCCCTCACACGGCGCCGGGTCCCGGGCCTCGGTCCGGCCGGGGGTGCGACAGCGCCCCTGGCCGCCGCCGCTCTCGCCGCCGTGGCCCTGTCCGCACTGCGGCCCCACCCGGCTGTGTGGCTGCCCGGGGCGTGCGCGCTGCTGCTCGCCGCGGGCCTGGCCGCCCGCCCCCGGCGCCGCGGCGGCGGGCCGTTCCGCGTCCTCCACCTCGGCTTCGATGCCCCGCACAGCCCCGGGGCCGGTGGCGCGGCAATGCGCGCCCACGAGGTCAACCGCCGCCTGGCCGCGAAGGGCGTCGAGGTCACCGTCGTATGCGCCCCCTGGCCGGGTTGCGCGCCCAGGGTCCGCGACGGTGTGCGCTACTGGCCGCTGCCGCCTCGGATCGGACCCCTGGCCCGGCACCGCTTCCTCTATCAGATGGCCTACTTCCCCGTCATCACGCTCGGTCTTCCCTGGCTGCTGCGCCGCACGGATCCGGACCTCGTCGTGGAGGACTTCGTGCCGCCCTTCTCCAGCGTCTGCGTCCCGTACCTGACCCGTCGCCCGGTCGTGGGAGTGGTGCAGTGGCTCTCGGCAGCAGAGATGACGGCCCGTTATCGGCTCCCCTTCCACCTGATCGAAGGGCGCGGCCTGCGCTCTCACACCTGTCTGATCACCGTGGGTCGGCACCTCGCCGCCGAACTGCGCCGGCGCCACCCCGGCGCCGACGTCACCGTCCTGCCCAACGGGCTCGCCCCGGCCGCCTTCGTCCCTCCCCAGCCGACCCCGCGCGACCACCTGCTCTACCTGGGGCGCCTGGAGACGAAGTCCAAGGGGCTCGACCTTCTCCTGCGGGCCTACGCCGACGCCGCTCCCGGCCTGGCGACGGAGCTGCTGGTCGCCGGGGACGGCCCCGACGAGCGGGCGGCCCGGACCCTGGCGGCGCGGCTGGGCATCGGCCACCGCGTCCGCTGGCTGGGCCGTGTCGACGGTGACGCCCGCTTCCGCCTGCTCGCCGGAGCCCGACTGGTGTGTGTGCCGAGCCGCTCGGAGACGTTCGGCATGGTGGCCGCTGAAGCGCTGGCGGCCTCCACGCCCGTCCTCGCCTTCGATCTGCCCTGCCTGCGCGACCTGGTGACGGAGTCGGTGGGCGTCAGGGTCCCACCGGAGGACGTGGCCGCCTACAGCCGGGCGCTCACGGAACTGGCCGGTGACCCCGCGCGCTGCCGTTCTCTGGGCTCCGGGGGCCCGGCGACCGTGCGCCGCCTCGACTGGGACGACGTGGCCGAGCGCCAACTCGCCCTGTACCGGCGGGCAGCCGCACTGGATTCGGGTACGCGGGAACCGCACCCCGAGTGAGTGGTGCAGCCCCCGTGCCCCGTCCCGCCGCGCGGTCACCTGCCGCGTTGCGCGGCGGCGACGGTCAGCCAGGCGGTGGCGGGCAGCACCTCCCGTTGGACACCGGGCAACCGTGCCGCAGCAGTCAGAGCAGGGCGTGCGGATACATGGTGCAGCGCCCGCCGCCCCGAACCGCGCTGCCGTGAGGCGTCTTTTGCCATGCCGGCGCCGGAGACCGGGCGGGCCCTGCCGCGTCGAGCAGCGCGTTTGTTGGACACAATGCACCGTTTACCCGGCGCGTCGCGGCCGCTTTTCTCGCCCGGTTGTCCATAGCCCCGGGCCAGAAGGGACATTCATGCTGGTTTACGAAGAAAGCAGACCAGTGCGTTTCCCGATGCCACAGGAGCGACCGTGCACGACACAGCGATCCCTCAGCTCTTCCCACCGCACCGCCCTGCCGCTTCCGACACCCGGCCCGCACACCCTCTGCACGGGCAAGTGGCGGCGTTGACCCAACAGGTGCTCCGCGAGCCCCTGTTGCGGGACTCCGACAACCCCCGACGCGGCGCAACGGTCAGTGACGACCTCGCCGCCTGGATCGCCGTACTCACCGAGGACCTGCCCGAGGAACGGGTGGTCGCGCTCTTCCACGTCCGGGCGGCCGCGCACTCGGCGGCCGGTCTCCGGTGCGAGGAGTCACTGGTGCAACAGCACGTGTGCGTCACCGCCCTCAACCAGGCCGCCGCCGACCACACCGGCCGGACCGGCACCGACGGCGATCCGGGCGGCGCCGGCGGGCAGCTCAGTCTGCACCTCCTGGCCATTGCCACCACGGCCATCGTCCACCACTACCGAGGCACGCCCGCAACCGCCGTGAGCCCGCTTCCCGCTCCTACGGCTCCGGCACCCGACACGGCGCCGCGCTGGTGCCTGTCCGCCGCGCAGCTGGGCGAGGACTACAGGACCGCGTTGTCACGGTTCCGTGACGCCAATCCCCAGGCCGTCATCGCCGTCACCGGCACGCACCTGACGGCCTTCACCCACCACCGCCCCCGACAACCAGAGGTGTTCGGCCCGTACGGGCTCGTACCCGTGGTGGACGGCCAGACAGCACGCGCCGCACGGCGAGCCGCCCTCGCCGCCGCGGTCGCCAGGCACTACGGCGAACGCGTGGAGGGCGAACGGGTCCTTCCGCTCGTCGCCGCCCTGGATGTGGCGCCCGACGAGTGCGAGGCGTACATCGCCTCCTCCCTCGGGCCGTTGTACACCACCGAGCGCTACGCACACCTCCTGGAGACGCTCAGCGTCCTGCTGGCGCACAACCTGTGTGTCGCGGCCGCAGCTCGCGCCCTCTACGTGCACCGGCACACCATGACGTACCGCTTGCGCTCGATCCGGGACCTCACCGGTCTCGATCTGAACAACCCCTTCGACCGGATGCGGGCGGAACTCGCCCTCATCCTCAGCCGCACCCGGCACTGGACACTGCCGAAGCCGCGCCGTCACTGAACAGGCACGAAGCCGCACCAGGGCTGGCCGACATGTCCAAATCCGCCACGGTTTCCGCTTGCCCCGGCTCACCGAGGCGCACGTTTCCGGACGGAAGGCACGGTTCGTACGCGTGGGAGCGACCCACCGGATCGTGCCCGAGCAGGAGACCACCATGAAGAACACCATGCGGCGACGGTCGCGGCTGGCCGCCGCGGTCCTGACCGTCGCCACGCTCACCTCCGGAGCGGGGGCGGCGGCCTCCACCGCACCCGCGTGGGCCAGTGCCCCGCAAAGGGTGACGGCCCAGGCCGACGCGGACCCCTTGAACTGCCCGTCAGCAGCCTGCCGGAAGCTGAGCCAGGACGTCGGCTACCCCGACGGCGTCGCCCTGGACGGCAAGGGGAACGTGTACGTCACCGACTACTACGGTGGCGTGCTCAACCAGGCCGACACCAAGAGCGGTGCGTCGAAGCAGGTCGCCACTGGCTTCGACCGGCCCGAGGGGGTTGCCGTCGACGGCCGGACGGCGTACGTGGCCGGCAGCAACTCCTCCAGCACCCTGTGGGCGGTCGACCTCGACTCCGGCTCCAAGAGCGAGGTCGCCACCGGGATCGACGGCGTGCTGACCGGCCTCGCCCTGGACGGGCACGGCTCCGCGTACGTCGCCTCGTACGACAGCGGCAAGGTGTGGCGGATCGATCTGCGCAGTGGCCGCAAGAGCCTGATCGCCTCGGGCATCGGGAGTGCGGACGGGCTCGCGGTGGACCCCTCCAGGAACACCGCCTACGTCACCAGCCACGACGGCGACGGCGCGCTGTGGGCGGTCGACCTGTCCACCGGCCGCAAACACGAGGTGACCACCGGGCTGGGCAACCCCGAGGGCCTCGCGATCAACCCGGCCGGCACCAAGGCATACGTCCCGGACTACGACAACGGCAAGCTGATCCAGGTCGATCTGGAGACCGGCCGCAAGACGGACGTGGTGACCGGGTTCGGCAAGCCCGACGGTGTCGCGATCGACGCGTCGGGGACCGCATACGTCGCCGACTACGACGGTGTCCTGTGGAAGGTCACCGATGTGGAGGACGACGGGTCGCAGCCGACCCCGCCGACACCGCCCGGCCCGAGCGGCGTGGAGATCAAGCAGGCGGAGGGCGTCACGGCCGTCCCCGGTAAGGACGCGGTGCCGAAGGTCACCGTCACCAACAACACCGACCACCGCATCGGCCGCCAGGACGTCACCCTCAACCTCGGCCCCGGCGGCCTGAAGTGGCTCGACCAGCAGAACCTCTACACCTCCCGCGACGGAGGCAAGGAAACCTTCGGCTGCGAGATCATCAAGGACGAGCCCAAGAAGGCCCTGTGCAAGGGCGTCGACGCCAACCTCGCCCCCGGCGAAACCGTCGAACTGCGCACCGTCGTCGGCACCATGGCCTCCCTCAAGCCCTGCGAAGTCCCCCGCGTCAACTTCCAAGTCGGCAACAACGGCAACGCCGACGCCAACTTCGTCATGAAGGACAAGGACGGCAAGCCCGACACCTGCCCCGGCCCGAAGGCCTGACCCCCACACCCCCACACCCCCACGGCCCCTGGCACCGCACACCCAGCGCGGCGTCAGGGGCCTTCACCGGTCATGTCGGGGGACGCTCCCGTGCGGCGGGGTCGGCCCGCGCGGGCAGCAGGAGCAGGGCCAGTTCGGCACGGAGCCGGTGCAGCGGCTGGTCGAGATCCAGGCCAGTCAGGGAACGGATGCAGCGCAGCCGGTAGGTGAGTGTGTGCCGGTGGACGTAGAGGCTCCGGGCCGCGGATGCCGTGCGCAGGCCGTGGGACAGGTAGACCCGCAGGGTGTCGAGAAGGTGGTGGTGCTTCTCGCAGGTGTAGAGCGGCCCCAGACAGGCCGAGAGGAACTCCTCGTGCCTCTCCCGACCCCACTCCAGCGCGCGGATGAGCGGCAGCACCTGGTCGGCGTCGACGTGGTCCGTACCGAAGCGTGCGGCCATGTCGGCGGCGACTTCCGCATACCGTACCGCGCGCACGGTGTCGTCCTCGAGACGGGTGAGCCCGTAGGGAGGGCATCCCTCGGGGGGGTGCGGACGATGGTGGGAGAAGCAGAAGACCCGCCCCTCCACCGAGGAGACGAGCGCCCACGGGTTGGCGACGCGGAAGCGGCCGACCGCCGCCTCGGCCGAGGGCTGGGCCACCGTGACCAGGCACCAGAACAACGGAGTTCGTACATGCGCGGGAAGCCGTGGCTGTTCGGCGGGAGACGCAGGAGACGCGGGGAACTCGGGAGACGTTTCCCGCCGGGCGAGGAATTGGACGGCGTGCCGCGCGGCGTCGCGGGCCGGAAGTGCTCGAATCGCGCGGTACCCGGACGCGATGGCGGAGGTCGCCAAAGCGAGACTGTGTCCGCTCACTTCGTCGAAGAGCTGCATGACACCCACCTTCTCCGCACGGGCCACGGGGCGTTCCGCGTCTCTGGGGGCTACGACGCCTGTGATGCCGCCGCCACTTCCGACGATCGTCGTGGAGACGGCCTCACGGAGCAGCTCGCGAACAGCGTGTTGCAGGAGGATGGCATCCTCCAGCGGGACGCCACGGCCGGCGTGCTCACGGCCACGTTCGTCGAAGCGCGGGCCGATGTCGGATGCGGTGACCTCCCCGTTCAACGCCCCGGCCCAGACGGCGAGGTCAGCGGCCACCTGCCCGGGGGTCCAGTGGTCGGCGAGCGCGATCGGCGCGTTCCCGACGTCGAGCAGTCGACCGGCGAGCGCTCCGGTGTGGTGGCGTACCGCGCGTACCGCCGAGACGAGGGCCGGGGACAACTGGAGCAGTTCGGTGGGGCAGTGTGTGTGAGGGCTGGCGATCACGAGACGTTCATCTCCTTTCGAATACCAACTGTTCTTGACTGAGGAACGGATCGCCTCGTCGAGTCAGAGCCGTCCGAGTGAGAGGACAAGGGCAAGGGCAAGTCAAAGGGGTCTTCACGGGAGCACAGGTGGAGCCACCCGCGCCGTCCCGGCCGAGGCGGCCTCCGACTTCGCGGTAAGCGGCAGTTGATCGCGGCCGCAGTCGTCCACGTATCACTGGCGTGAGCACCCACAGCAGGCCTCCGTTCATGGTTGGTCAGGGTTCCGAGCTCGATGTCACCGCGGGGCGGCTCCCGCGCGATGGCGTGGCAACCGCAACCTGATGTGCGCAGAGCACGTCTGCCGAAATGCAAGTCAGGTTCTGCGTAGGCCACGGGTTTAACAAGATCGGTCGAAAGCGATCGTGCCCATCACCATGCGTGACGACGATGCCCCAACCGGGGGGCGCGGGAGTGCGCCTGCGCATTACGGGGCGCACCACCGCCGCCCCTGCCCGTCACCGTGCTGTACGTCTGCGAGACGACGCACGCCGACGACCAGGCATATGGCACCGAAGGGTCGTACACCTGCCCGCGGCAGCAACAGGTCCCGGCCTGCTTGCAAGAGCGCAGTCGAGGCGTAGTACGTCGAAGGCCGGCCGTACTTGCGCCCCTTGCGCCCACGGAGAGGGTGGTTTGGCTCAGCTGATCAAGAGGCTCTTTCGATGATCCAGATGACCCAGATGACCCAGATGGCAGTTCCTGGCGAGAACGGAAGGACCACCATGCACAGTCACCTCCCCCGAAACACCCGGCGGGCAGCGACGGCCGCGGCGATGGCCGCGCTGCTTCTCCCGCAGGGCATCGCACACGCCGACGACCCGGGCTCCATTCCGGCCAGTAACCCGCAGCACTTCATCAACTTCAATTACGACCTGCCAGGGAACTTCGCCGAGTACCGCTACACCGTCAAGGTCGACACCCCACTGGCCACCGACTTCATCTACTACGCGCACTACCTGTTTGGTAACGCAGACACCGGCTACTACTCGGGCATCCAGCCCCACCCGAACAGGAAGGCCGGGGTCAGGTTCTCCTTCTTCGGCGACGGCGCCACACCTGTCCACCCCAACTGCGGCGGAGGCGCCGACGGCGGACAGGGCGTCACCTGCGGTATCGACGACTTGGACTACGCGCCGGGCCGCTCCTACACGATCACGACCAGGAAGGCGAGCAGCGTCGCCGGAGTGACCTACACGGGCACCATCAAGGACGTCGCCACCGGCGCGGAACGCACGATCGGAGCCTGGCGCGTGGCGCGCGATTTCCCCGGCTTCCAGAACTACGCCGACGCGTTCATCGAGAAGTACGGAGGCGTCAGGACCTGCGCCGACATCCCCGCGGTGAACGTCTCCTACACCGACGTCAAGGTCGACCAGAAGCCCGTGACGTTCAAGACTTACACACACGAGCCGACAAACGTCCCGGGCAACGACATCTACACCTGCGCCAACGTGCCGTACTACACCGTGACAGCCCCGGAACCCGGAAGCTACACCGTCCGCTCACGCGCCGCATCGGGCTGAGCCCGGCGTAGCGGCGCTTGACCACGTAGAGAGAACGTCGGCGTGCGGGCGGCGAGCGCTAGCGCGAGAACAGGGGCGAGGCTGGGCGTACGCACCGCTCGGAAGCGGCTGTGCCGCCGCCTCTACACGATGAGGCCGACCAGCAGTATGAGCACGAGTAGAAGCACGACAACGACCGCAAGAGCGGCCAGTCCAGTCACCCACCCGATGATGCGCCAGGCCACCCCAGTCAGGCGCTCCGCCCGGTCGACGGCCTCCTGATAGACCCGGTCGTCGTCCCAGTCACGGTCCATGGGCACCCCGCCAGCAATCTACAGGTACCGCTCTGTGTGCTCAGGCGGGCTGACGGAGTGCGCTGACCAGAGCGCGCGGGTCGTCTGCGTGGAAGCGGATGGTGTGGGCCTCTTCCGTTGCACCGAGCGGGCGGGTGAAGGGGAGTGGCCGGTTCAGCTCCAGAGTCACCGAGGTCTGGCTGCCCACAATCAGGTCGAGGGCCCCGTCCTTGGAGAGGGTGATCAGGCTGCCTGAGGGATAGCGCCGGTCGACCCGGACCGAGGCCACCGCGTCCGGTGGTACGGCGAGGTCGAAGAGCGCTCCGTAGCGGATCCGCAGAGAGCCGTCGGGGCGCACGACGTGCGGCCGGGTGACGCAGGCTGCGTGCAGGGCCAGCACGAGGACGAGGCCATACAGGTCGAGTACCAGGAGCACCCCGTGGACCACCGGCCAAGGGACGAGCAAGGCCAGAACTACCGTCTCGACACCCATCACGAAGAGCAGCCCGTACATCGTCGCGGTCTGGGGTCCGGTGTACGCGGCAGCGTGGTCCCCGGGGCGTACCCCGTGCGTGCCGCGCCGGGCCCACTGCCCGAGGGAGGCGAGGGCGCGCAGTTCGTGGAGGACCAAGCGGCGGACCGTCATCGGCACCGGCACCGCCTCCTGTACGGCGGACCGCCGTGCCGCCCGGCGGTCCGCGCCGTGGGCGCGCGCGGCAACGTACAGCGAGTGCAGCACCCATGCCTCCCACAGCAACACCACGAGCACCAGCGCCTCGGCGCCCGCCAGCACCCACCCGGGAGGCCGGACCCCGGCCACCAGGCAGGCTGCCAGGGCCAGTTCTCCCGGCAGCACGGCGGCCACCGCACCCCGCGCCGCCCGTACACCCCTTGGTCGGCCGCTCATCCCCGGCCCCTTCCGACGAAGGCCTCCATGAGCCGGCTGACGACCTCCGCTTGCGCGGGGGTGTACTCGGCGAGCAGCGCCTCCTTGAACCCGGTCACGACCACCCCGTCCTCAGGGATCGCGGCGAACAACTCCGCGGGTACGGCTGCCATCAGGTCGGCTGCCAGAGGTGCGATCCGCGGATCGTTGGTGGGGGCTTCGGCGAGAGCATCGAGGCGCTCATACAGTTGGATCATCGCGGGATCGGCGACCACCGCCCCGAGCAGCCCGAGCATCTCTGGGTCAGCGGTGCTGGTGGCGTCCAGCAACGCGGCGTACTCGCGGTCCTTGGCCGCGCTCGGCGAGTCTGTCGGGGGGTCTGTTCGGGGGGCTTGTGCCAGCAGTGCGGCGAGGGCGGGTGAGACGGGCCCGGTCGCGCCGGGCGGCTCGGCGAGCAGGGCGCCGATCCGGCAGCGGCGCTCCCTGATGTCGGCTTCCTGCCGGGCCAGGTCGGCGTCGAGTTCTTCCAATATCTCGGTCAGTTCGCGCCCGGCATCGTTGGCGAGGACGTCGCGCACTTCATCTAGGCTGAGGCCGAGTTCGGTGAGCCTGCGCAGCCTGGCGAGCAGGACGGCGTCGCGGACGCTGTAGGCCCGGTAGCCGTTGGCGCGCCGCTCCGGTTCCGGAAGCAGCCCGACATGGTGGTAGTGCCGAATCGCCCGGGTGGTGAGCCCCACGATCGCGGCGATCTCTCCGATTCGCATGCCGCCAGTAGAAACCCTGCCGTTGCGTCAAGGTCAAGCGCTGATGCAAGGGGGCCTGCACACCGGAGTGGTACGCCCTCGCCAGCGCACGTATCTGGCCAGCGTCAACCGCTCCTACTAACGACGGAACCGGGCCGCCGTGGCCGGAAGTTGTGCTCTGGAGATCGAGCCCATGTGCTCGGCGGGTGTGTCGGCTTCTGCCGGTGAGGAGCTGTTCGAGGTGAACGCTTCTTATGCCCTGCGCAGACGACATCGGCTTAGCCCTGAACACACCGCTGAACTACCGGTTCACCTACCGCCGTTACCCCGCAGGCACGTCCATCCGCCTGAGCAACACGGGCTCTATTTGCTCCCACGCCGCATCCGTGCGGGGGCCGTTACGAAACGGCTCAGCCGGTAGGTGGTCGGCAGCGCGAGACGCCCGCACAGCGTGTCGATCCGAATGATTGACTCCTCGATGCCTGCTTCCCGAAGGTGACGCAACCGCGTACGCATCTCCGCCTGGTCCCGAGTCTCAACGATCACTTCCCACTGCCCCGCGTCCGGCGCGGTGCTAGCAGCAAGCCGCCGCCGTGCGCCCTCTTGCCGCCTTCTTTTCCCCTGTCCTGGCACCTGCCCAGAATCACTGGCCGGTGCCACGACGGCAAGGCAATTGGACCGAGCACGCACACGCTCGGTGATCTTTGTCAGCCAGACCCCAGGAGACCGGACGGCGCTTCAACTTCGTCGGCGCTCTCTGATCCCGGCCGATGTGAACAGTTGGACGGTCAGTTCCGCCGGGGCGCCACTTCGGAGTGCACAGGCGCGGATGCAGCACGCGCCACCCGGCGCAAACCGGCCGCCCGATGCGAGCCCCGTCGGCTGGCCGACGGACTACCCGCTCCCCCGGTGTGCGCACAATGGCCCGAATTGCTTTAGCGTTCAACCGAATCGACCGGCATGCTGACCACTAGGCCGACGACCACCCGGTCACCAGCCCGCCCAACATCCCCATCCCCAATCCGTCACGGGAGATGAGTTGACATGAGCGAGACCCTGCCGCTCCGCCTCCACCACCACGCCTGGATCACCGACGACCAGGAAGCCAACCGACGCTTCTACGAGGATGTGATCGGCCTGCCCCTGATCGCCACATGGACCGAGCGCGAGGTGCTGTTAGGAACCGAGCGCGTCTACAGTCACACCCTCTACGGCCTGGCCGACGGCAGTGCGCTCGCCTTCTTCCAGTTCGCGAACCCCAAGGACCAGGAGGAGTTCAAGACCGCCATCAATTCCACCCCCGTGCGCCACATCGCCTTCAAGGTCGAAGCGGAGGCCCAGGAAGCCATACGCGAGCGCGTCACCGCGGCCGGCCACGCGGAGACGAACGCCCATGTAATCGACCACGGATACTGCGTCTCGCTGTACATCACGGATCCCAACGGGCTGATACTGGAGTTCGCTGTCGACCACCCCGAGGTGGAAAAGATCGACGCCGAGCGGCGAGCCACAGCACACGAGGACCTCTCCCGCTGGCTCGCCGGCGACCACACCAGCAACAACCGCTGGCGCTGACCGCTCCTCCAGCTTGGCTTTGAACCGGGACCACCCGCCGCAGAGCAGGCTGAGCGCCAGAGAGCCCACGAGCAACGCATGCGCACGCAGCTCGCTGAAGCGGAGGGAACTCCGCGCTACTCGGCATGTCGCTCCGGAACAGCGTTACGAGGCTCTTCGCGCTCACGCCGGGCTGCGCCGTGGTCCGTACCCCTCCACCCGCCAAAGCGGGCAACCAGGCACCGGGCGCGCGATGTACTAGGCCGAGAGCCCGTCGCAAGATGGGCGCCTGGTGGCCAGTCAGTGCGCGCGGCGAACGCCACGGCGGCGACGAGGGACTTTGGGCCGCCTCGGCTCCAGCCCCTCCACGTCGTGTACAGGGGCATCACCGTAGTCGGGCGCCAGGAACAGGCCTTGCCATTGCGGCTTGGGCCCCGCTGCAACCGGGCGGATGACCGGCTCCACTCGCCGTCGCTGCATTGCCTCGTGCATGTAGTACACCTCACTCGCCTACGAACTCGTGCGACCACGGGTCATGTCACGTGGCCGGGACGAGGGCTGGACGGCAGCCCATCATCAATGTCCCGTCATACCCGCGATCTGGCATCGCTCACATGGCCGACACAACCGATCCCGTGCTCGAACGACGGCCCGACGCACCTCACGGCCCGGCGGACCGCTCGTATACGTGATGGCGGGAGCGGTCTACGAGCGTGCACAGGCCCGGTGCGACCCTGCGGAGCAGGCTCCCTGACCACCGCATGGGTGCCGGGGACCCATTTGACGACCTCGACGCCTCCATATGTGAGCTCGAAAACTGCCTGGGGCTCGGCCGCCAACTCTTGGCGGCCCGGGCTACGCACCCGACTAGGCGGCGGCCTCACCACGGCGCGCCTGAACGTGCCGCTTCAGCGAGCGGCAGCGGGATTGACTCGGCCTTCCGGCGTCTGACCCGCGACGCCCCCCGCACCGCACCTTCGGCCACCCCGACAGCGTCGGCGCTGCCCTGCTCGACACCGCCACACTCCTCCCCACCCCGGCCGCTGTGGCTCTGGCTGATGTCACCGCGGCGGACGCGAAGGGAAGCTACCGAGCGGAACATGTCTTTCAGCTTGCCGCAGCGGACTCTGCCACCCCCGGTCGTGGAAACGCCCTCCGGAACAGTCCGTTCAGGCAGGGTGCTCGCACCCCATGAGGCGAGCAGTTTCCGCCAGCATCCCCCGGTGGTGTGCGAGCCAGTCGTCCGGCAGGTCGACGGGAACCCGGACCGTGACCATGGACGTGGTGACGTCCTCGACGATCACCTCAGGACAGCCGCGCTCGCCCCGGAGCCGCAGGGAGAGCGTGGGTCCGCGTTCGGCGCTCATCCACGCGGCGTCCTCACCGGCTTCGAGCCGATCCAAGACGCGCCCCCACTGCAGCAGCCTCGACGGCCACAGGGCGAACTGCAGGCGGCCACGGACGAAGTGCGTCTCGACGACGATCTCTGCCGAGCGCATGTGCGATTGCCCCGGGTACGTTCCGAGGACGGTGACGCGGATGCTGTTGCCCTCTTCGTCGGCGAAGAGGATGAGGTCCCTGGGGAAGGAAGTGGCGTCGCCGGTGGTGCTATCCGCACTGGGTCCGGGGCCTGTCATGGTCGTCCTCTCCTGCTCCGCGGCCGTCTCCCGCGGAGCAGCGTTTCGGTAACGGGTATTGGTTGTGTGCTGAGAAGCTTTCTGCGCAGGCTGGTATCTGGCTGATGAGTGGCCGGGCGTGATGCAGATCAGTCGCAACCGATGTCTGCGGGGGGGGGATCCGAATCAGAGGGAGACCTGTGCTGTTCTACGAGAGTCGCACGACTCTCCCCACCAGCGAAGACGTCCCCATCACGCACGTGTACTTCCGGGCAGCAGCGGAACCCACGGCGCTGCGCCACACGCAGCGCCTGAACGACGAGGCGGTACAGCGGTTCCTCGATGCCCGGGAGGAACTGACGTGGACCACAAAGCACCTCGGACTGCCGACCGCTGACCGCGAGGGCATCAGCCGCTTCGCCGAGGGCATGACGTGCCTCATCAGCGGGGTACACGACCTGCACCTGGAAAGCTCCCGTTACACCGCAACCGCCGGGCGCTTCTCGCCGTTGGAAGCCGGATACGTGGACGACATGCGCCTCGGTGACTTCTATCCCGCTCAGCGCCGCCTGGGCCGCCGGCCGGTCGGCGCGGGCGGCGTGTGAGGACATCAGGTATGCCGGGCGGTGCTGTGCGGCAGGCCCCGGTCGGGCGCGCGCCCCTGGGCCGGGGTCTTGCTGTCTTACGACCGTCCCCTCGCAGCTCAACCGAGTCCATCCGGCGCCCCCGCCACACAGCACAGCAACGGATAGCGGTACGTGGCGACGAGAGGGTTGACGGTACAGGGGTGCGGCAGGAACCCGGCAAGCCGTCGTCACGCACTACGCTGACATCCCCTTCCCACAGTCCAGGGAGCAGCGTGCCGCCGTCCTTCGTCCACCGGATAACCAAGTACGACCCCGCCGACCGCGATGAGCGCGGGCACTACCACGGTGCTGAGGACACGGTGAGCGACCACGGGCCGGTCGAAGCGGCGTACTTGGAGGCGGTCGCCGCCTTCGCGCAGGAGTCGGGCATCAACCGGCTGGAGATCCGTGAACCGGAGGTCACGGGCTTCGTCAACTTCGGTCTGGAGGCGCCCGTCGAGGGCCACGGCCTGGCCGGGCTGTTCCCGCCCGATCTCACCGGCTACTACGACGGTGCCGAAGTCTCCGTGCCGGTCGCGCTGGAACTGGTCCGGGCCATGCTCCGTGACCAGGGCGCCTGGTGCCGGCTGGAGCAGCAGGACACCTTCACCGTGCACGTCGGGTGGGACCAGTACCTGTACGTCGGCAGCGACAGCCCTGTGCATCAGCCGTTGCCCGGACCCGCGAGCTGGGCCTGTTCGCGGAGCCGATCACAGCGTCGCCGTACGCCGCAGATCTTGAGGAACCAGAGGTGATCCAGGCCGCGGACGAGGAGTTCTGGGAACGAGTACGCGCCGAACTGGCCCCACCGCAGGTAGGTCTCCTCCTGGAGGAGACCTACCTGCGCAATGCCACCCGCTGGCACCGTCTCACCGAGACCAACCTCGATGCCGTCCGCGCCGTGCTCGGCCCACGTGCGCTCCTGACCGTCTGGCCCGACCTCACCCCTGATGTCGATGCGGTCCTGGCCACGCTGCCCGAGGACGAATCCGTGGACTTCGTGTGGGAGGCAAAGGACGGAACGCTCCACCACGTGACCGTCGACGAGACCCGCCACCAACAGCTCACCACTTGGGCGGCAGGCGCGAGGGCGGCTTGCTTCCTGCCTCTGGCCGTCGACGAACGCCACCCACTGCTCCACGCTGCTCTGCCCGACAGTGACGGCGTGCTGCGTGCCAGGTGGTGACCTGATCTCCCATATTCCGTCTACGAGGCCGTCCCACATGACTACGCGCTCGCGGATTCGGCTTGCGAGACTCGCGAACTACGGTGCTCCGTCACAGCACCCCGCCGTCGACGAGTGGAGCGGACACGGTGCGCCCGGCCGGGCCCAGTTGTCAGTGGGAGCGGCAACAATCCCCCTATGACCTCACCCCAGCGTCTCGACGAGTTTCTCACTGACATGCACTTGGAGGAGGCGGCCACGTTCACGGCCGTGCACGGCGCCGACGAGGACGCCGTGATCCGCCTCTTCGGCGGTGACCCCGGACGAACCCGCCCCCTGAGCCTTGAGGACTTGGGCGAGTACTACGACGGGGGCTTAATCCTGGTCTCCCGGTCAGGACCGGCAGTCGTCGTCGTTGAACACAACGACTATCAAGGTGCGCGCGAGGAAGTGCTGCGCCCGCTGTCCCGCCTTGGCCGTACAGCCAGTGCCTACTGGAATGTCAACATGGCCTGCCGCCTGAGCCTGGCCGAGAACGGCCTGATCTCCTCCTCCTTCGACACGCTCGATCCCGAGAACGCCCACGGTGCGCGCCCCGGCGCCTGGCGGCCTCTGCTGCACGACCTTGACCTGGAAGGCAGGCGCGGCTGCGGAGCGAGCCTGGCAGCCGTCGAACGCGCCACGGGCGCACGGTTCGATCAGGCGTGGGTACAGGGCGCGCACCGCGCCGTACAGATCACCCCGGTGCCTGACTACCTGCTCGGGCAGGAGCTCATCCACTCCCCCCTGCTGAAGCGGGAGCCCTTCCTCACCTACCTGGCAGCTCTGGGGCCCGCCATGCTGGGGCGGATGCGCCGCCACGCCCTGGACCTGGCCCTGGCCCACGCCGACCTGCGCGAGCATCCTCTGACCCTGGCCGCCCTCACCGTGGACGCCCTCCCGGCCGCGGCGCGCGAGCGGCTGCGCGAGGACCTCGCGGCCGCCCACGACCAGGCGCTCCAGCGGGCGTTCGCGATGCTGGACAAGGAGCCTGAGGACGTCGAAGTCGAGTGGGAGCGTCCATCACATCTGGTCTTCCGCCAGGCCATCGTCTTCAACGCCCTCGCCGAGTGCGTCGCCGCCAACCTGCCCACCCCGGCCAGCCACCTGCCGGACGTCCTCAGCGACCTTGTCTCGGCGATGACCGGGGACGGTGCGCGGGTCCGTGAGTTCTCGATGGTGCAACACCTCCACAACGCAGCACAGCGCACAGCATGACAACTGGTGCACCATGCGACCCGGGCAGTCGGCCCGCGAGGGATGGCCGCCCGACCTGACCGGGCACCACGACGGGCCGGCTGGGAGCAGACTCGTCCGCATCCCCGGTGTGACGGCGTAGGCGGACGCTCTACATTCCGCCCTGTGTGGGACGGGCAACGGCACATGTCCGGATCCTCTCCACCACCGCCGCGTGGAGGGACACGAGGGCGTGTGCCGTTGAGGCTTCGAGCCGCTGGCCCTGAGCGACGACGGCACAGTCGTCGAGATCAGGATCGCCTCGACCCACTGACAGCGCGAACATCGACGCGGCGCAGGGCTGATACGCGGCTGATACACAACCGCGCGGCAGCGGAAGCTCCGCCCTGACGGCCCGGAAGCCGCCTTCCCCAAGGCTGTGCACGTACCCGATGTCCGGTGTACGCGTACCTGGCCTTGGGAGGCGGTTGACGTGTTCGTACGTGCCCACTGTGCTGTCCGCACTGTGCTGGGGGGACCTTCGCGGGGCCGCCGGCGTACGACGTGGGCCCTGACCGCTGCGCTGCTCGTCGGCTGCACCGGGGGGCTGCTCGCTTTCGTCGGCGAGAGTGACACCGGCGCGAGTGGCCGGGGAGGCGTTGTCGCACGGCATTCCTCGATGCCACGGGGTGTCGCCGACCGGCTGGAACTGCCGTGGCCCAAGGAGGGACAGGCGGCCATCGCGGTGGAGAAGGTCGGGGCCCTCGGCGTCGAGGGGGCACAGGCACGGCAATCCGTGCCCATCGCCAGTCTCACCAAGGTGATGACCGCGTACGTGATCTTGAAAGACCATCCGCTGAAGGACGGCGACGACGGGCCGGTGATCAAGGTCGACGAGCAGGCCGCTGCCGAGGCCCACTCGCTCAGCGAGTCCACCGCCCCCGTACGCCAGGGGCAGAGGCTCTCCCAACGCAAGCTGTTGGAGCTGATGCTGCTGCCGTCCGGGAACAACGTCGCCCGGCTGCTGGCCCTTTGGGACTCGGGAAGCCAGCAGAAGTTCACGGCGAAGATGAACGCCGCCGCAGCCCGGCTCGGGATGGCGGACACCACGTACACCGGCGCCAGCGGTTTCGAGACCACCACCCGGTCCACCGCCGCCGACCAGCTCACACTCGCCCGCGAGGCGATGAAGGACCCGACACTGCGTGCGACGGTGGCCCTGCGCAGCACGAAGCTGCCCGGGCACAACGAACCGGTGCTGAACACCAACAAGCTGCTGGAGCGGCCCGAGGTGATCGGTCTGAAGACCGGATCGAGCACCCCGGCGGGCGGCAACCTGATGTGGGCGGCCGAGATACCGGACGGCAAGAAGCACCATGTCGTGTACGGCGTCGTCCTCTCCCAGCGTGTGGGCACCTCCCCGACCGAGGGAAATCAGGCGGCCCTGGCCGGTAGCGGCCGACTCCTCGACGCCCTTCAGGAGCGGCTGCCCGCCGCCCTCGCGGCGAACGGCGACAGCGAGGGCTGGGCCGGGGACGGGGACAGGAACGGGCACAAGAACGGGGGCGGTCGTTGATGAGCGAGAACACCGTCACCAGCAGTACCGACTCCCGTCGTCCCACGGCAGACCCGGTCGACATACCGCACACGGGTACATGGCGCACGGGAATATGGCGCACATGTATGTGGCGCACCCGCACATGGCACACAGGTACGTGGCGACGAGGTCGGCTCGTCGCCGCTGCCGCCGTACTCTGCGCCCTGCTCATGGTCCTCAACACCCACATCCCGAACAACGTCGGGAACCTCGGCAGTCTGCTCCAGACCGTGCTGCCCTGGACGGGCCTGAGTGTGGTGGCGCTGTTGGCGGCCGCCGTGGCGCGTCGCTCCGCCCTCGCGGCCGCCGCCGTGCTGATCCCCGCCGTCACCTGGTGCTCGCTGTTCGCGGGCACGTTCCTCGACAAGCGTTCCAGTGGCGGGGACTTGGTCGTGGTCAGCCACAACGTGCACGAGGGGAACCGCGATCCGCGCGGGACCGCGCGGGCGCTGGCCGCCTCGGGTGCCGATGTCGTGGCCCTGGAGGAACTGTCCCGGCCCGCCCTCTCGGCGTACGAGGACGAACTGGCGCACGCCTACCGCTACTCCGAGGTGCGCGAGGGCGTCGGGCTGTGGAGCAAGCACCCGCTCAAGGCCGTGCGACCGGTGGAGATCATGCCCTGGACGCGGGCCCTGCGCGCCACCATCGAGACCCCGAAGGGGCCCGTCGCCCTCTACGTCGCGCACCTCGCCTCCGTGCGCGTCCTGCCGAGCTCCGGATTCACCACGGAGCGCCGCAATGAGGCGGCGGGAAAGCTGGCCGATGCCGTACGGGCTGAGCGGCTCGCACGGGTCGTCGTGGTCGGTGATTTCAATGGGGCGGCCGAGGACTCGGCACTGGACCCCCTGACCCGGCAGCTGCGTTCGGTGCAGCGGGAGGCGGGGGCCGGGTTCGGCTTCACGTGGCCCGCCTCGTTCCCCTTGGTTCGCCTCGACCAGATCATGGTCAAGGGGGTCACTCCGGTCTCCTCGTGGACCC
This sequence comes from Streptomyces sp. NPDC030245, assembly GCF_055572995.1. NCBI lineage: Bacteria > Bacillati > Actinomycetota > Actinomycetes > Kitasatosporales > Streptomycetaceae > Streptomyces > Streptomyces sp. NPDC030245. Next base: position 119,466 of record NZ_JBVICF010000002.1, read on the forward strand.
TGCCCGCCACCGGCAGTGATCATCTTCCGGTCGCGGCCTCTCTCGGTCTGTGACGCCGCCGCCCTTACGCAGCACGCGGCCTGCCGCGGGGCGGGGCCCCACGTAGCTACGCTTCGATCATCAGTCAGTCGCCAGGAACGTTCGGAAGGTAAGTCCTTGCCCCAACCCCCCGTCCCGAGCACGGTCAGCGTGCTCGTGGTCGAAGATGACGCGGTCATCCGCCGCGCCGTTCAACTGGCCCTCGAACGCTACGGGTACGAGGTCTCGGTCGCCGAGGACGGCCTCGGGGGCCTTGAGGCGTACCGGGCAGGACAGCACGATCTGCTCATCCTGGACGTGATGCTGCCGGGCCTTGACGGCATCGGCCTGTGCCGGCGCATCCGCGACGAGAGCCTCGTACCCATCTTGATGATGTCCGCCCGCGGCGACGCCCTCGACGTCGTGTCCGGTCTTGAGGCAGGAGCGGACGACTACGTGGTCAAGCCCGTCGACATCGGCATCATGGTCGCCCGAATCCGAGTGCTGCTGCGTCGTGCCACGTTCCACCCGGGGGCCGCCGGGCCCGGCCCCGGTGCCGGACCCGGACCCGATGCCCATGCCGACAGCGGTTCCGGGGACGGCCCGCTCGTCTTCGGTGACCTGTCCATCGACCTCCGCGGGCTGACCGTGAGCCGAGCCGGGGCGGTTGTCCCCCTCACCCCCACCGAGCTGCGCCTGCTCCTGACGTTCGCCGAGCACCCCGGCATCGTGCTCGACCGGCGCCGCCTGCTGCGCGAGGTCTGGGACTACGGCTGGGAGGGCGACACCCGCGTCGTCGACCTGTGCGTGGTGCGGCTGCGCAAGAAGATCGGCGCGGACCGCATCAAGACCGTCCGCGGCTTCGGCTACAAACTCGAACGGTCCTGAAACGGCGCCCATGGGATTCCTCAACCCCCGCGCCCTGCGCTGGAAGATCGCCGCCCTGACCGCGGCCGCCTGCTGCGCGGTCGCCACCGTCATCGGCCTGCTCGTGCACCAGTCCACGCAAGACCACGGGCAGCGGGCGGGGCGCGACCGGGCTGTCACTCAACTGCACGCCGCCGAGCAGGAGTACGCCCGTACCGGCGAAAGGCCCGCCGCTGCCGACCTCATGACGCGGGGCGAGGTGCCGGGGCCCCTGGCCCGCGACCTCGCGGGGCTGGGCCGGAGCGGCGAGTACGCCCTCTGGTACGACGAGAAGCCACCGAACTGGTACTGGATGTGGGCGGCCGTGCCCGTCGGCGACAGGGTGCTCGTCGTACGCACCGACATGAGCGCCGAGGTGCGCAGCCTCCAACTCCTCGACCGCAGCATCGTCAAGGCCGTACTCGCCGCGCTCGCCGTCACCGTCCCCCTCGCCGCGCTCGCCACCGAGCCGATCAACCGGCGGCTGCGGCACGGCGCCCGCACCGCCCGCAGGATCGCCGACGGTGACCTCGACGCCCGCATCGGGCACCGCGGGCGGGCCCGTGACGAGATCACCGAGATGTCCACGGCCATGGACGTCATGGCCGCCGCTCTCCAGCAGAGGCTGGAGTCGGAACGGCGCTTCACCGCCGACGTGGCCCATGAACTGCGTACCCCGTTGATGGGCCTCGTCACCGCCGCCGGCCTGCTCCCCGACCACGACGAGGCCGCGGACCTGGTACGCACCGAGGTGGACGCGCTGCGCGGCCTGACCGAGGACCTCCTGGAGATCTCCCGCCTCGACGCAGGTGTCGAGCACGCCAGGCTCGACGAGGTTCCCTTGGGCGAACTGGTCACCGACGTGGTCCGACGCCTCGGCGGCGTCGACGAAGTGAGTGTCCGGGACGCGCACGTCGTGCGTACCGACCCGCGCCGGGTGGAACGCGTCCTCAGCAACCTCATCACCAACGCGCAGCGGCACGGCGCTGCCCCCGTCCAGGTCACCGTCACCGGGGCTCGGATCGCCGTACGCGACCACGGTCCCGGCTTCCCCGCCGAGCTGCTGGACCACGGGCCGCAGCGCTTTCGCACGGGCGCCGCCGAACGCGGACGCGGCCACGGGCTCGGACTGACCATCGCGCTCGGCCAGGCAGCGGTACTCGGCGCGCGGCTGACCTTCGCCAACGCCGCGGATGAAGGGGCGGACGCCGCAGACGGAGGGGCGATCGCCACTCTTGAACTAGCCCACTCCCCCAGCAGCTGATCCTGCGCGCCCACCCCGCCCGTGCGCGGCCCTGAGAGGGTTTCTCGGCGTTCGGCGGGGTAATTGCGCGTTCATCGCGTCCCAGACGGGACGGCCGAAGGTCAGTCGTGCGCCCTCGTTGCGAGCTTCCATCCGGTGCCGCTGCATTCCCGGTGCGGCGGCGGGAACCGGTGACCGCGGACATCGGTGCTGTACCGGTGGTGCTGCCCGCACTCGCACTCGTAGATCCCCGACTCGGGCACGATCTCGCCCGGTTTGAAGATCCGCTCGGTCTGTGCGTCGTTGCTGTCGCTCATGACTCCGGTCTAGGGGCCATGGCAGCGCGGCGCGACTCAGCGGGCGCCGGATGGGGCTGGGGCTGCGGGGTGACCTGGCCGCGGCACCGAGGGTGCATGGCCTGTGCAGCGCCGGTTCACCCGCCGCCTCACCCTCCGCCCCCCTGGCCACCCCCGTCCCACAAAAGGTGGCGGATCATGAAGGACGGGGAGCCATCGATGATCCGTCCTCGCGCCGACCACCGGTACTGGCTCCGGTGGGCATCTCGGTGACCTGGAGGGTGCCGCTGGCGCGTGATAGCCGCCCTCTCCAGTCCTCGGGAGACGGCTGGAGTCAACCAGCCGAGGCAAACCTCTTGCTCTTGCAAGTAATGTGCAACAAGCTGAGCGGACCCTTACCGCCCGACGAGGATGTGGAGCCCTGTCATGCCCCGCCTGATGCCCGACACCAGGCCACAACGCGTCCTCGCGGCCTCGAACTTCATCTACACCGTCGGCAGCGGCCTCTACCTCACCGCCGGAGTGCTGTTCTTCACCGAGGCGGTTCACCTCCCGGCAGGCCAGGTGGGGCTCGGGCTCGGCATCGCCGGTTTCCTCGCACTGGCCCTGGGCGTCGCGGTCGGCCATATGGCCGACCGGCACGGAGCACGCGGCATCTACGCGGCCACCTTGGTGGTCCAGGCGCTGGCCACGGCCTGCTTCGTCCTGGCGGACAGCTTCTGGCCGTTCGTCCTCGCCGTCTGCGCCGCCGCCGCGGCGAAGGCAGCCGGAATCGCCGCCCGCTCGCCGCTCATCAGGCACTACGGCGGCGACCGGCCGCAGGAGTTCCGGGCCTACCTCCGCGCCGTGACCAACGTCGGCATCTCCCTCGGTGCCGTACTGGCAGGCTGGGTCGTCCAGGCGGGCACGCTCACCGCCTACCAGCTCATGGTCATCGGCAACGCGATCGCCTTCGTGGTCGCCGCCGCGATCCTGGTCCTCCTGCCGCCCGTCGCGCCCGTCCCCGCCACCGGTGGTCCTCGCTGGATCGCCCTGCGAGACCGCCCCTATCTGCTGCTGACCGCCCTGGACGGCATCATGGCCATCCAGTTCAAGGTCCTCACCGTGGCCATCCCGCTCTGGATCGTCGGCGCCACCACCGCCCCGCACTGGCTCATCTCGGCCACCATGCTCACCGGCACCCTCATCGTCGTCGCCTTCCAAGTCCGGGCCAGCCGCAACATCGATTCCCCCGCCGCCGGCGCACACGCCTACCGCCGGGCAGGCGTGGCCTTCCTCATCGCCTGCGCACTGATCTCACTGTCCGCAGGCATACCGGCATGGGCCGCCGCAACCCTGCTCATCACCGCAGTGGTGATACACACGATCGGCGAACTATGGCACTCCGCCGCGGGCTTCGAGGTTTCCTTCGCTCTCGCCCCGCAGCACGCCACCGGCCAGTACCTGGGCGTGTTCGGCCTCGGTGCCGGCCTCGCCGAAGCCCTCGGACCAGGACTGCTCATCGCACTCTGTATCACCTGGGGCCGCCCCGGGTGGTACGTCACGGGAGCCATGTTCGCGTTGGCGGGCTTGGCTGCACCACCCGCTGTCCGCTGGGCACAACGCCACCAGCACCCTCAGCACACGCAGCTTGCACCTACCGAAAAGGCGTCAACCACCTGATCGACCCGAGACAACAGCTCAACTCCCGCCCAGCGGAGCCACATCAAACCGCCCTCCCGAGCGAAACGTGGGGCCGGTCGGAGTTGCCTCGACGGGTCGATAGAGGAACGGGTCGATAGAGGAACGGGGCCGATAGAGGCTCTGCCACAGATCTTGAGGAGCGGTCGCGGAGGGCTTTCTCAATGCTCGATCGGGGGCCCGACCGATCAGCTTGCATGGTCGCCTCGTAGCCTCCGTGTATGACTGTGGATCCGTTCGAGTGCCGCTGTGTTCTCTGCCATGACTACGGCGACCGTGGCGAAGCCGACCGGATGGACCTGATGATCAACTCGCACGTGCAGCAGCACGGCTGGCATGTGGTCATGGTCCCCGAGGACGAGGTCGGCCCGGGATTCGCGTACACCATCGGCCTCGCGCACACTCACGGTGTGCCTGAGCTCGCCATGTTCGGGCTCGACGTCCACGCCATGCACCGCATGCTCAACACCCTCGGCGACAAGGCTGCTGCTGGCTGCTTCCTGGAGAGCGGCCAGGAACATCACGACGTCGTGGATGGCTATCCAGTCGCTCTCAAGAGCGCGGACCGGCGTTGGTACCGGACCTTCTTCGGGCGGACCATCGCGTTTTACCGGCGACCCCCTCTGCCTGTCCTGCAAGTTGCGTGGCCCGATGTGGAAGGGTGCTTCCATTGGGAAGAGCAGGCGGTCCAGAGGCACCGTGAGTCCCAGCCGCAACTATGGCTGCCGCCCGCTGATCACCCTGCCGGGGTCTGGACCGCAGAACTCTGACCACCGTGTGAGAACTCCCAGTGACCACCGTATGAGAACTCTCAGTCCAGCTCGTCCTCATCGACTGCCACAGGCAGGTAGCCGTACGGGCGAGGCGCCTGGCGGTGCCGTGTCAGGCCAACGCCTTCCGGAGCCAGGGCCTTTCGGCGCGGCTCGTGCGACAGCCGTACCCGATCGGGTGACTGTGCCCTGCTGGGTTCCGGGCCATGATCGTCTGGTGAGCTCTCCTCTGACGCGCCGCGCGTGCGCCGTAGCCCTGCTACTGACCTCGGCCCTTGCCCCCGCCGTTACCGCCGCCGCCCAACCGGACGGTTCGGAGCGGGGGTTGGGGCGCCCGGTCCAGGCCCGCCTGCTCGGTGAAAAGACCGTTCCCCACAAACTCGCCTTCCAGAACACAACGGTCGGCGGCCTCTCCGGTGTCGACCGCGACCCGTGCACCGGCGAGTACGTGTTCATCAGCGACGACCGTTCGTACCTCCAGCCCGCCCGTTTCTACACGGCCAGACTGGACGTGGACGCCGACGGCGTGCACGCCGTCGACTTCACCGGCACCCGTGCCTTTCTCCAGCCCGACGGCTCGGTCTACCCGGCGCCGACCGCGGGCGACGGCAAGGCCGTCGACCCGGAGGAGATCCGGGTCGACCCCCGCAGCTGCACCTACTGGTGGGCGCAGGAGGGCGACCGGCCCAAGACGGAAGGTCCGCCGGTCCTCCAGCCGTCCATCCAGTACGCCTCCACCTCCGGTGAACACCTGGGGCAACTGAAGCTGCCGGCGAACTACGAGATCACGATGGAGGAGCGCGGACCGCGCCGGAACCAGGCGATCGAGGCGATCACCTTCGGCGCCAAGGGCAAGGTGCTGACCAGCGCGGTCGAGGGTCCGCTCCTCCAGGACGGCCCGGAGCCGGACATCGACAACGGCGCGCTCGTCCGCGTCACGCAGCAGAACCGCGACGGCCGGGTGCGCGGACAGTTCGCCTACCCGCTGGAGAAGATCTTCGCCGAGAACGACCCCGACAGCCCCTGGGGCCCGGACACCGGTGTCCCGTCCATCCTCGCCTTCCCCGACCAGCCCAACCGCTACCTCGTGCTCGAACGCACCTGGGTCGCCGGCGCGGGCTACAAGATCCGCCTCTTCGACGCCACCACCCGCGGAGCCACCGACGTGCGGCAGATGGAGTCGCTGGCCGGGCAGTCCGTCACCCCGATGCGCAAGAAGCTCGTCGCGGACTTCGACACCCTGGGGCTGTCCACGGTCGACAACACCGAGGGCATGACGTGGGGCCCGGAGCTGCCCTCCGGCGAGCGGCTGCTGATCCTCGTCAGCGACGACAACTTCGCCAAGGAGGCGGTCACACAGATCGTGGCTCTCGGCATTCGCTGAGCGGCGTCCCGACCAGTTCACCCGTTCTGTGCGGGGAAGGGTGCCCACCCCGGGTGCAAGCTCGGGCTCGGGCACCCTACTGGTTGTCGCCCCCCCGCATATACGCCAGCGCCGACTGCCGCAGCTGCTAACGGCCGAACCGGTGCACGAACCGCCTGTGTACCGCATCCAGTTCAGACGGCCGGGTACGCGAGCCGTGTAAGGCTGACGTAAGCGAAACGTGAGAGAAACGTGAGTGACAGGGCTGAAGCTGGGCACATATCGCCCCGCTCTGGACAGGAGTCCCATGCCCAGCCCCACCCCCCGCGCAGTCGGCGCCGGATCGCGCAGACGGTCCCGCACACTGGCAGCTTTGATCACGGCCAGTGTCGCGCTGGGCGCGGCGCTTCTGACGCCCACGGCCGCAGGGGCGGCCGGGTCGACCAACAAGGACGCCTTCAACAACCTCGGGCAGCCGGACCGGGCCGAGTGGATGTCGGGGGTCTCCAGCGAGACCAGGCTGTCGGCGATGTCCATCCCCGGCACCCATGACACGCTCTCCCTCCACGGCGGGTCGGGCGTGCAGACGCAGGAGGACTACGGCGACAGCGGGAAGACGCTGACGGCGCAGTACGAACGCGGGATCCGTGCCCTCGACATCCGGGTCCGCGTCGTCAACGGCGGCCAGGACTTCGCGATCCACCACGCCGCGTTCTACCAGAACGCCAACTTCGACGACGTCCTGGAAAAGACGCAGTCCTTCCTCAAGGCTCATCCGACCGAGACGGTCGTGATGCGACTGAAGTCCGAATGCCCCTACTCGGGTGCCAGCGCGTTCGAGTGCGAGCATGACCCGGACACGATGACCCCGCAGAACGTCAAGGACATCTTCCACATCTACGCCAACAAGAAGAAGTACGCCAACCTGTTCTGGGGGCCCTCGATCAAGGGCAGCGGCCCGGCGACCATCCCCAAGCTCGGGGAGGTACGCGGCAAGCTGGTCCTGGGCAGCTTCGACAGCGTCGGGGACTCGGGCTACGGGCTCGCGGGCTTCAACGACCGCAACGAGGACCACTACAGCGCTTCGGACATCCCGGAGAAGTGGAACTACGTCAAGAAGAACGTCGACGACGCCATGGGCGCCGTCTCCAACATGTACGTGACGTACACGTCCGCGAACAAGGTCCCCGGCGGGGGGTCGCCGCGCTACTACGCCGGCGGCTACACGAAGGTCCAGAACGGGGACTCCACCGAGGTCCCGGGTGTGAACTACCACCTCATGAAGTACCTCAACAAGACACAGGGCCGCGTCGGCATCATCATGATGGACTTCCCCGGCTGGGGCCTGGTGAACGCGATCATCGACCACAACAAGGACGATGCCCGCACCGGCGGCAACCGCATGGTCTGGCAGGTCAAGGGCGACAAGACCTACGTGAACACGCTGTACGGCCGCTGCATGGTGCGGGGCCCCGAGCTCGATGACTCGAAGACCGGCGGTCTCGTGACCCAGCGCGAGTGCCAGTCGAGCCCGCCCGGCAGCCACCAGTGGGGGGCCGAGAAGCCCCCCGCCGGCTACGACGCCAAGGGCCACTTCTGGATCAAGGCGAGCAACGGCAAGTGCCTGACCGTGCCCTACAACAACGGCACCCCGCCGGGCTCCGGAACCCAGATGTTCTGGTGGGACTGCGAGACCCGCTGGTTCTCCGGCAGCCAGATGTGGAACATCGTCCCGGTCAAGGTCACCACCTCGAATGGGGAGCAGCAGGCCTACAAGTTCGTCAACAACTGGACGGGCCTGTGCCTGTCGATGGACCCGGCCACCGCCGGCAAGGCGGGCGGCGCGGTGACCCAGGAGACCTGCCCGAGCAAGTAACTTCGCAGCACGCTTCCCGCTTCCAGGCCGCCCTTCCTTCTCGGAGGGGCGGCTTGTTCGCGTCTACCTGAACCGTCGCGCACCACGCGCGCCCCGCTCGCATCACCGCTGTGCGCAGCAGCCGTCGCCTCGTTCGGCGCGACGAGCATGGCCGCGGCAAAGGTGACCAATTGGCCCCAGCTCGTGGATCGCGCCCTGGAATTGCCCCGGCGCCACCCGGCGTCACGGAAGATCACCTTTAGACTTCTACAGACTTGTAGTGCAAGGCTTCTGATTAACACTCACGTGAAGGAGTGGACGCCGCGATGGTGTTCAAACGGTTGCTCGGCCAGCTCGGTGTAGGTGCCCCCACGGTCGACACCGTGCTCGATCCTGGTGCCGCCCTGCCCGGCCGCACGCTCTCGGGAGAGGTGCTTCTCAAGGGTGGCAGCGCCGACTTCGACATCGAGCACATCGGCCTGGAGCTGGTGGCCCGGGTCGAGGTGGAGCACGAGGAGGGAGAGGGCGAAGGAACCCTCGCCTTCGACCGGTTCAGCGTCGGCGGCGGGTTCCGGCTCGCCGAAGGTGAGCAGCGCAGTGTCCCGTTCAGCGTGACACTGCCGTGGGAGACCCCGATCACCGAGTTGTACGGCCAGGGGCTCGGCGTCGTGCTCGGCGTGCGTACCGAGCTGTCGGTGGCAGGAGCGAAGGACAAGGGCGACCTGGACTCGCTCACCGTGGGCCCTCTGCCCGTGCAGGAGGCGATTCTGGAGGCCCTCGGCCAGCTCGGTTTCGGCTTCAAGTCCGCCGACCTGGAGTACGGCCGCGTTGGTGGCACCGGGCAGCAACTGCCCTTCTACCAGGAGATCGAGCTCACCCCGGCCCCGCAGTACGCCCACGCCGTCAACGAGATCGAGCTGACCTTCCTCGCAGGGCCCGGCAGCATGGAAGTGGTCCTGGAGGCCGACAAGCGCGGCGGTCTGTTCTCCTCCGGCCACGACACCGTCACCCGGTTCACGGTGGACCACCACGAGGTGGCGCGCACGGACTGGAACGACGTGGTCGACGGTTGGATCCGGCAGTTGGTCGAGCACCGCGCGTCCTACGGCTCACATGCCTCGTACGGACACGGCGATCCTTACGGACCCGGATACGACCACGGCGACCCCCACCACGGACACGAGGGCCATCACCGCTCGGGCCCCGGCATGGGCACGGTTGTCGCGGCGGGCGCGGCCGGACTCGCGGTCGGCGTCGTCGGAGGCATGGTCGCGGCTGAAGTCGTGGACGAGGTGGGTGACTTCTTCGAGGGTGATGAAGAAGAGGGGGACGAAGGCTAGGCCGAGGCCACACGGGGTGGGAAGGGCTGAGGCATCTGAGTAACAGCCTCGCAGCAGCGCTGCCGGAAAGCCTCCGGTCAAGGACATGCGTCGCCGACCATGCTGGGCCTGATCACGGCCGCCGACTTCGGGGCGGCGGTGGGCGGGCTCCCTCATGGCTGGTCCGCCGGTTCCGCCGGATCGTCATCGGCGGCGCAAAACGCCCGGCGGCGAGTGTGAGCATCGCAGGGACGGTCAGGCATCGGGTGCAGGGTGACAACCTGACGGGCGCCGCCGATGGTCAGTGGGCGGCGCCACCTGTGAGCTGAGTGGCCGCTCCGTCGTGGGACAGGGAGCGGCCACTCACGCGGTTCACCGGCTACCGGGCGTCGCATATCTGGTCGCGCCGGGGCAGCTTGCCCGTGGCCAGGTAGTCGTTCACCTGCCCGTCCACGCAGGCGTTGCCGTAGTCACCGTAGACACCGTGCTGGTTGGCCCCGGGCACGGTGATCAGCCGGGAGCGCGACCACTGCTTCCGTGCCTGCCGCGCCCCGGAGTAGGTGGTCCGGGTGTCACCCGTGGCGTTGACCAGCAGCGCGGGGACGTCGTTGTCCACGACGGTCGGCGCCTCGGCGGGGCGGTCCCAGAACTCGCACGCCGTGATGTTGTGCGTCAGGGGACTCGCGAAGGGAGCCGTGGCCCGGTCGGCCTGAATGGCGCGCCAGTAGCTCTCGGTCCCACGCCGGGTCGCGACGTCCCCGCAGAGGATGGCCGCCTGTGCACTGCCCTGGTGCGACCCGGCCTTGGTCGTCATCGACGCCAACGCCCCCTTCAGCCAGGGCGTCGGCGTCACGCGCTCACGGTCGGCCGCCCGTGCGAGGGTGCGGGTCGCGGTGGCCAGCTCGGCCCGGGCCGCGTCGAGATCGCTTCCGAGCCCCGAGAAGAAGACGAGCGGCAGGAAGTGTTCGTCGAGGCGGAACGTCCCGACCCGCAGGGGCTTCTCAGCCGCGGCCTCCTCGATCCGGTCCACGGTGGCCAGCACGGCTTTCGGGGTGCGGCCGAGGCCGTACGTCTTGTGGCGCGCCGAGGTCCAGGCCGCCCAGTCGCGCAGGGCCCGTTCATTGGCCGCGGTGGCGTCCTGCAGAAGCGTCTGGCTGTATCTGGCGGGGTCGATCACTCCGTCGAGCACCATGCGGTCGGTGCGGCCGGGGAAGAGCTCGGTGAAGACCTGGCCGAGGTAACTGCCGTAGGAGTAACCGAAGTACGAGATCCGCTTCTCGCCCAGCGCGGCTCTGACGACATCCATGTCGCGGGCGGTGTTGCGGGTGCTGACGTACGGCAGTACGTCACCGTTGGTGCGCCGGCACCGCTCGGCGAGGTCACGCCCACGGGTGACCGACCGCTCGAACCCCGCCCGGTCCGGGCCTGCGGAGAAGACCATCGAGCCGACGTCCCAGCCGCAGTCCAGCGGCGTGGAACGGCCGACGAACCGCGGATCCATGCCGATCAGGTCGAACTTCCCGGCGGCCTTCCCCATGAAGCCGGCCATGCCGGGCGGCATTTCGAGGCTCGGCCCACCGGGGCCCCCGTTGTTGAGCAGCATCGCGCCGACGCGGTGCGCGGGATCGGTGGCGCGCAGACGGGAGATGGCGACGGTGATGGTCCGGCCGCCCGGGTCGGAGTAGTCGAGCGGCACGGTGATGTCGGCACACCGGGCGCCCGCGGCGTCGAGCTTCTTTCCGGCGGTGTCATCGGGGCCTAAGGCGCAGTCCTGCCAGTCGACGGCCTGATCGTAGTACCGGGCGAGAGGCTCGGCCGTGGACGCGGCCGAGGACAAGTCCTTGGACGAGGCCGCGGCGGGCAGCGACCCCGCCCCGACGGCCAGCATCGCCGCGGAGGCAACGGCGACCCGTGAACACACGTTGATTCTCATGCACCGCACGCTAGGCGCGGCGCCACCTCCGGCTCACTGCGGTCCGCCCCCGAATCGTCCTGGGGCCAGCCCCACCCCGCGTGCCGACGCCAGCACCCGGGCCCCCGACTACTCTGGGCATACCGACCCTGTCGGTGGATCGTGCCGGAGCTCAAACCACAACGATTCGACCGCCGTTGAGGGGTGTACTGCCGGGACAGCGCACTGCCACCCGAACCGAGGGAAACCCATGACGCTCCCACTCCACCGGGCCGAAGCCGACGCCGACCTGCTGCGCGAAGCCCGTCTCCTGCTGCCCAGGATGACTGACTGGCGCCGCACCCTGCACCGCGCCCCCGAAGTGGGCCTGGAACTCCCCCACACTCAACGCACCGTCCTGGACGCCCTGGCCGGTCTTCCCCTGACCGTGACCACCGGCAGCAGTCTGAGCTCCGTCACCGCCACCCTGGACGGTGCCCGGCCGGGCCGCACCATCGTGCTGCGTGCCGACATGGACGCCCTGCCCCTGACCGAAGCCACCGGCCTGGAGTACGCCTCCCAATCCCCGGGCGTCATGCACGCCTGCGGCCACGACCTGCACACCGCCATGCTGCTCGGCGCCTGCCGCCTTCTGGCCGCCCGCACCCACGAACTCGCGGGGCGGGTCGTATTCATGTTCCAGCCCGGTGAGGAGAGCGGAGGAGGCGCCGCCCGCATGATCGACGAAGGCCTCCTCGAAACCCCCGACCGCACCGGTGCCGACGCGGCCTTCGCGATGCACGTCACCACACGTTTCGAAGCCGGCACCGTGCACCTGCGCGAGGGCCCCGTCTACGCCGCCGCCGACCTGATCCACATCACTGTCACCGGTCGCGGCGGCCACGCCTCCGCCCCGCACCTGGCCCTGGACCCGGTCCCGGTGGCCTGCCAGATCGTCACCGCCCTGCAATCGATGGTCACGCGCACCGTGGACGTCTTCGACCCGGCGGTGGTCACGATCACCCGAATCGAGGCCGGGACCACCACCAACGTCATCCCTTCGACCGCGCACCTGCACGGCACCTTCCGCACTCTGACCCCCGAAGCCCGCACAGTCGTACGCACCCGTGTCAAACGCGTCGCCCACCACGTCGCCGAAGCCCATGGCGCCCGTGCCGAGGTCACGCTCACCGAGGGGTATCCGCCCGTGCGCAACGACCCCGACTTCACCGCTCTCGCCCGCCGGGCCGCCACCGACCTTCTCGGAACCGGTCCGGTCCACCACCTGGCGGAGCCCGTCATGGGTGCCGAGGATTTCTCCTACGTCCTTGAACGCGTGCCCGGCGCCATGGCCGTCCTCGGCGCCCGTCCACCCGGCGCCCCGGGCCCGGCCGACGGCGCCCCCGACAACCACAGCGACCAGGTCGTCTTCGACGAGGAGACGATGGCCGTCGGAGCAGCGCTTCACGCCGCCGTCGCCGTTCACCACCTGTCCCTGCACCGCAGTCGCGAGAGGGGTCAGCACTGAGAAGCGTCTCTCCCGGCACTGGGCGACACCCAGGCGCGCTGGACCTGCGAGCACAGGACCGTCGGCCGAGCTGATGCGTCATCAGGCAAGTCGTCATTGAGTCAGCATTGGGTTTGCCAGAGCAGGTAGTGAACGCTCGGCTGAGGCCTAGTCGCCCCCACGACCGTCAAGGAACGGCGGCCGCCGTCTCGACAAGCTGGTCTGGCCGTGCGGTTTGAAGGTCACTCCTTTACCTTGCTGGGTTCGCGTAGGGACGCTGGACGCCAACTCGCCCCAGCGCGCTCGAGTTTGATGGCGCCGAGGATATGGCTTGATCTTGTCTCGACCCGGTGAAAGAATGTTCCCACATCTCTTGCGCCCCACATGTTTTCGCAGACAGGGACATTTGTCATGAGCACTCTCGGGATCGCCGGAAAGTCATCCATCGCCGTGGCACTGGCCTGCGCAGCCACGCTGTTGATGCCGGCCACTCCGGCCGCCGCCTCGGACTGGGACCGGAACTGCTACAGCATCTCGGCCCCCTACAAGGGCATCAGCGAGATCATCGGCAAGGCCGGCAAGACCCGCAGCGGCTGCACGAATGCCACCATCTCCCTACAGCGTCACCGCTGGTACGGCTGGGAGGAAATGGACTGGACCACGCTTGACAGCGGCACCAAGATGGCGTGGTGGACCTGCACGGGTTCCGGCACCTACACCTACAAGACCGTCGTGAGCGTCGACTACAACCTCGCCACCTACGAAAGCGCCGAACGTCGGCTGACCTGCTAAGACACCATTCCGAGCTCGGCTACCTCGAAATCGGCCGCCGCGGCTTCGATGTCGGTGGACATGTGTCCAGTGCGGCCCAGGGCAGCAGCCGTCGCAGCCCGCGATGCCACCCTCAGCCTGCGGTGGCCGCGGCGGGAGCGACTGACGTTGCGTCGTTGGCGGGCAGCCGCTCAGCTGCGCCTGACCCGGGCCCGCGCGCTGCACGCCGGGGAGGATCTCAAAGCGGCCACGACGGAGTTCGTCACACTCGCCACCGAGTCGGCGGGCTGGGACGACGATCCGGGGAGCCACGCCATGATCGCGGCGGAGACGGCCATGCTCCTCGCCGAATTCGGTGAGTTCCGCCGGGCGCATGCCAAGGCACACGGCTCCGACGGCCTGGACCAGGCCCTCGTGCACCTCGCCACCGCTGCCCGCATCACGGAGGAGGCCGAGGAGGCCCGCGCGGCCGCGTTCGTACCGCAGGGGGCGCTCGTTGGAGATCGTCCTGGCCTACGAATTCGGTCGGGTCTACGCCTATGCCGAGCGGTGCGAGGAAGCCGTGGCCTCCTTGGACGAGGCAGCCGACCTCCTCAGCGAGCCGACCGCGGACGGGGGCGCGGACGAAGACGGGAGCCGCGCCGAGAAACGGGCGGAGTGTTGGGCGGAGTATGGGCGTGTCGCGGCCGCCGTGGAGGGCTTCCGCCTGGAGCACCGCGGAGCCGCGCCCTGGCCCGCCTGGACTCGGCGATCTCCCGCCTCGCGCTCCCGGGCCACACGGGCCACACGGAACTACGTAATCAGCTCTCCTCGTGGCGGCGCAGCTGCGCGACGAGGAGTGAGCGGCCTCCCGGGTCGGCGCGGATCGGGGGCGGGGCGTACGTGGCCCGCTGCCTGACTCAGGGCGGGGCGACGCCTGACTCAGATCCCAGGCCGTGAACGACGCTGACGTCAGACGCAGCCACACCGTGCCCCGCCGGTCGGGGCAAATGCCCTCGTCGTCAGCTGACGGTCTGGTCGCCGTCCGGCACGTCCTCGACCGTGACCATGTTGCGGGGTTGGGCGAGTCCCTGGGACACCGCATGGGCGATCCCGTCCAGGTCCTGGCCGGTCGGGACCGGCGGCTGCTCCGTGTCGCCGTAGCTCTCGATCGCCTTCACGAAGTAGCTGGGGTGCCAGGCACCCACGGCGCCCCTGACCTCGACCGCGGTCACCGGGCGGTCACCGACGCGGTCCTTGAGCGCGGCCAGGATCCGGTCCGAACGCAGTTCGCCCGGTACCTGGAACAGGCTGGCGTGCGCCCCGACAAGGCCGCCGTCCTCCAGCCGCACAGTCACGGTGAGGCAGCTGGTGACACTCGGGTAGATGAGGGTGCCGCCCTGCGTCACCTCCTTGACCTGGCCCTCCGTGATCGTCACGCGGTGGCCGGGAATCGCGAGCGGGCCCGTCACGTGCGGCCGTACTGCGACGGCTTCCCGGGCGTGGATGGCGTGGGGCGCGTCGGCTTGGGCCACGGTTCCGAGGCCGAGTTGCAGGGCCAGTAGCGTCGCCGACAGGGCCACGGCACGCACCGCAGCGGCCCTCCCCACCCGTCGCCCCTTCGTCGTGGCGGCTCGGGCCGCGGTGCGGTCGAGGGGGTGGCGCGGTGTCACAGACTCTCCAGAGGTGGCGGCTACGGCGGCGCGGCGTGCACGGATGCGGCCGCCGACTGTTCGATCACTGTACTCACGGGTCCGAGGCGGACGTTCGTCCCGGGCAGTCCGGGACATGGGCCCGTGCCGCATGTGTCCTGGACCTCATGACTCCCGCTCCCCGCGCAGGGAGAGTCAGCGGACGCAACACGAAGGAACGCAGGACGAAGGAACGAAGGACGAGGGGCGACGGTTCCGGTCGGCAGGATGGCCGGGCCGGGCCCAACGGCAAAGAAGGAGTGGTTCTCATGGCAGTGGCCAACGCGGTGGAACTGTCCGGCTACATCACGGCGATGGCGGCGTCCGCCCGCATCGCCCAGGCGGTGCTCTCCGCCGGGACCGACCCGATGACAGTGCGGGAGTTCAAGTTCAAGGTGAACATCAGCGCGGACTTCAACATCAACAGCCAGACCGACGTCGGGCTGAACATCTGGGTCCTGTCGGTCAAGGAGAAGCTGACGGTCGACTACAAGAGCCACTGGGGTCTCGAAGTCGACTGCACCATCGTCCCCACCTTCGAAACCGTCTGACCGGGGCTTGCCGTGGCTTCGGAGTACCTTCCGCTCGACCAAGTGATCGAGATCGTACAGAGAGCGGTGCTCTCGGCGGGTGGACGTCTTGACGAACGCCCGGGCAGTGCTCCGTTCGTGCTCGGGGAGTGCAGCGCCGCGCTCTCCTTGGAGCTGCGCACCGAAGGGCGGCAGGCCATGGCTCGCTTCCCCTCCATCGAGGAGAAGGTGCCGCCCGAGTACGTGTCGCAGATCCGGCTCACCTTCCGTGCCGGACTGCTCTTCGAAGACCGCTGACGGAACGGAAGGCAGGTATGACGGTGCAGATACTCCTGGTGGGCCTGCGAGGGCCGGGCGGGTTCCTGCGAGCCGACAGCGTTCCATTGAGCGACAACGACGCGCAGCTGCAACTGGCGGCCGTCGCCGAGGCCAAGAAGGCCGGCCCGGACGCGATGCTGCAACTTCCCTGGCTGGTCGTCACATCGGGCGATGTCGTCTTCGGACGCTTGGTACCAACGGCCGCATCCGGTTGAGGCGACTCGGCGTTGGCGCCGCGCGTCGGCGTTGGCGCCGCGCGCGGCGTTGGCACCGTGTCGGTGTTGCTGGCGCGCCAGTGTCCGCGGCGCATCAGTGTGGGTAGCGCGCAAGTGTTGGCGGCGCGTCAGTTTTGAGACCTGTCACCATCGGGCGCCGCGCCCGGCCGCGGAAGCCGCCGCCGGGCGCCTTCCGCGCGGGCTGCTGACAGTCCGCGTACGCCGCCGGACACTGTGCACGTGCCTTCTCCACCGCGCCCGTCCGACGCGCTGCTGCGTCGCGCGGGATGTGCTCTGGCCGGTGTCGCGCCGGCCGCCGCCGCGCTGACGATCTACCTGGGGCGTGGCTTGCGCTTTCCCGTGGAGGCGGGCGAACAGCCCGTGCCCTACGCTCAGTTGGCGGGCGTCACGCTGGCGATTCCCGCGAGTGTCGTACTGATCCTCGCGCGGCCCCGCAATCCGATCGGCTGGTTGCTGCTGGCCGTCCCGGTGTTCGGCACCGCACAGGACGTCGCCTCCGTGTACGCCGTGCGCGCGCAGGCCAGGCCCGAGGAACGGCTGCCGTGGGGCACCCTGGCCTATTCGCTGGGCAACTCGCTGTGGGTACCGGCGCTCACGCTCCTGGTCGTCCTGGTGGTCATCTATCCAGAGGGGCGGCTGCCTTCCGCCCGATGGCGGTGGGTGGTCGGCGCCCTCCTCCTCGGCGCACAGTCGGCGGCACTGGGCCTCGCCACGGCAGCGCGACCGGCCGCCGAGTCCTACCGAGGCGCCGGGCCCGTGGTCGAGTTGCCGCGACCGTGGGCCACGGGGCTGACTCTCGGCGGTGCCCTCGCCGCGGCCTGCGCGACGGCCGTGGTGCTCGGCGGCGCCTGCGTACGCGTACGACGTGCCCCGTCACCGGAGCGTCAGCAACTGCTGTGGCTGCTGGTCACGTTGACCCTGCTGCTCAGCGTGTCGTTCGTCCCGTTGCTCGGGCCGCTCATGCCCGTCGGGCTGGGTCTGGTCTCGCTGGCCGTGATGGTCGGCGTGTTGTGGTACCGACTGCTGGGCATCGAGCTCATCCTGCGGCGGACGCTGCTGTACGGCGGACTCACCGGCGTGGTCCTGTGCACGTACGCCGCAGTCACGGCCGTGGTCGCCGCGGCCGTACCGATGGGCCCTGCCCCCGAGATCCTGGCCGCGGCCGCCGTGGCCGTGCTGCTCACCCCCGTGCGCGACCGACTCCAGCGGGGCGTCGACCGGCTCGTCCACGGAGCGCGGAACGATCCGCTGTGGCCCTCTCCAGCGGGGCGTCGACCGGCTCGTCCACGGAGCGCGGAACGATCCGCTGTGGCCCTTTCAGCGGTTGGGCGGGCACGTCTCCAGCGGTCTGACCGACATCCTTCCGGCCGTGGTGACGGCTGTCGCCTCCGCGGTGCGCGCGCCGTATGCGGCGCTCAGCACGGCCGACGGCACCCTCATGGCCGAGACCGGGACGAGAACGCCGCTCTCGGTGGTGCGGCCGCTCATCGTGGCGGGCAGCCATGTCGCCGATCTCGTGCTGTGCCCGGCCCGCTCCGACGGCTTCCCGCCCGCCGACGCCCGCATCGTCGAGGCCCTCACGGCCCCGGTGGCCCTGATCGTCCACGCGGACCACCTCAACCAGCAGTTGCGGGCCGCCCGTCAGCACGCCGCGGACGCCTCCGCGGCGGAACGGGCACGCATCCGAAACGATCTGCACGACGGTCTCGGCCCCTCACTGGCCGGTGTCGCTCTGGGGCTGGAAGCGGTACGGACCCACTTCACCGGCCGGACCCACGTCACGGACCGGCCGGCGCCGCCCGTCGAGGAACTCGTCGAGCGTCTGCACGCCGAGGTCGGACGTGCGGTGCAGGAGGTGGGCCGCGTCATCGACGCGCTGCGGCCGTCGGCTCTGGACCTGCACAGCCTGGTGCCCGCGCTGCGTGAGCGGGCGCTGGCCCTGACACAGTCCGCGGGCGGGCGGCTGCAGGTCGTGGTGGAGGCACCCGACGACGTGCCGCCCCTTCCGGAATCCATCGAGACGGCCGCCTACCGGATCGCCGACGAGGCCCTCACCAATGTGATCAAGCACGCCGGCGCCACCCGCTGCCTGGTGCGGCTGACATTCGGAACGACTCTCACCCTCGAAGTGCAGGACGACGGGCGCGGCCTCTCGCCGGCCCGGGTCCGTGCCGGCCGGGTCGGGCTGGCCTCCATGCGCCGCCGCGCCGAGGAACTCAACGGCGACTTTCGCGTCGTCGGGCGGCGCCGCGGCAGCACGGTGCGCGTCGAACTCCCCCTGGTCGTCTGAGCTCCCCCGCCCCCCGGTCTCTCAGTCCTCGCTACCCTCGCGGGAAACCCTGCTCCGCGCACGCCCACGCACACGCGCCCGTGCCCTGACGCCGAGCCGCGCGTCCTCCATCGCGTCGTACCGGTCCTGCGTACGGCCCGCGACCCACAGGCCGACACGGCAGACGAGCCAGGCGAGGACCCCGTATGCCACGGGCACGTAGATGTCCTCGGGCGTGCGCACGACCTGGCCCGGAGCGATGGTCTCCCAGTGTTCGAGGAGCAGTTGGTTGAACGTGAGGACCGCAGCGGTGAAGAGCAGCACGGCGATGCTGAGCGCCGTGAGCGCCCGCGAGCGAAGCCGGTGACCGACCGCCACCGCGATGAGGAACACGACCGGGATGAAGACGGACAGGGCGCGCAGCGCCACGCGTTGCGCGACCTCCGAGGGGTCGTCGGGGACTTCGCCGTTCAGGTAGCCCAGGCTGCCGATGCCCATCCATGTGGTGAGCAGATCGGTCAGCCAGAACGCGGCCGTGGCGAGGACCACGCAGAGCGCCACGGTGGTGGGCGACGGCACGACGGTGCCGGTCCGGACGCCGGTGGTCGTATAAGGGTTGCCGTCCGGGTCCGCACCAGGAGGCACAGGACCGGCGCGCCCGGTGGCACGTTCGCCGTCCCTGCGTGTGGACCACTGGAAGAAGGGAAGCCCGACGAGGAGGGCGGCGGCCGTCCCCGCGACCTCCGCGAACTCGCCCGCGGTCACCGGGCGCAGGGCCCACATGACGCAGGCGCCGACGGCCGACGGGATCAGGGCTTTCAAGGCCGCGCCGACGACTGAGTCCCGGCCGCCGGTGGTGGGTTGAGCTGAAGACATGTGGCGCTTCCCCTCCGTGTCGGTGTGAGGCATGGCGTGGAGAACGCCGACGACCCTGCCCCGCCCGGCCGCGGCCGGGCCCGAGGCTCCGGTCCCGTGCGCGTCGGGAGGACTGCCCGAACAGACCGGGATACCGGCGCCGCGTATGTCGGGCGTGCCCTCGGATGGAGCACACTGAAGGGATGGTCGCGCGGACGGGCGCCTGGGCAGTGGTGCTGTGCAGCACCGCCGCACTGGGGTGCGCCTTCCGGATCGCGATGCTCCCCGGCTCCGAACGGGTCGAGGACCTCGACAACTTCGTGATGTTCATCGGCGCGGTCGGCGTCGAGTGGGCGGTGGCCGGCGCAGCCCTGATCACGCTGCGGCCCCGCAACATCTTGGGGTGGCTGTTCCTCGGGGCGGGTGCTGCGAGCGTGCTCCAGGTGATCCTCGCCGCGTACGGAAGCTACGGCGTCCTGGTGGCGCGGCCCGCCTGGCCGGGTGCCGAGTGGGCCGCCGCGCTGAGCACCGGGTTGTGGGTTCCCCCGGTCCTGGCCACGCCCACGCTCGTGCTGGCCCTCTACCCGAACGGCCGATTGGCGAGCCGGTGGTGGCGGTGGCCGGTCGCCGGAGTGGCGGTGGCGATCACCGTGCCCGTGCTGGCCATGCCGTTCGACCCGACGGCCTATGACGACGTCGTTCCCGGGCATGCTCCTCCGGCGGCCCTGCCGGCCTGGGTGCTCGCTCTCGTGATCGGCGTCGGCTACGTCGCGCTCCTGTCCGTGTCGACCTTGACCATCTGGGTGGGTACTGTCGTCCGGCTGGTGCGTGCGAAGCCCCCCGAGCGGCAGCAACTGGTGTGGTTCGTCTGTGCCGCGGGGCCGCTCCTGGCCGCCGCCTATCTCGATCTGCTGCCGCAGCAGGTCCTGGGCCTGTTCGTCGCACTCATCCCTGTGGTGGTGGCGATCGGTGTCCTGCGTTACCGCATGCTGGGCATCGAGATCGTGCTGCGGCGCAGCCTCGTCTACGGCGCTCTCACCGGTGCCGTGATCGCCCTGTATCTGGCGGTCACCGTCCTCGTCGGTTCCGCTCTGGCCGAGGGCCCGCTGCCCGGAGTGCTGACGGCGGCTCTGGTGGCGGTGTCGCTCACACCGGCCAGGGACCGGTTGCAACGGCTGGCGGACCGTTTCGTGTACGGCGCCCGCAAGGACCCGCTGCATGCCATCGCCCGGCTGGGCGACCAGGTGGCCGTGGCCGGGGAATCGGACCTGCTGCCGGCCGCCCTGCGGGCGGTCACCGACGCCGTGCGGGCGCCCGCGGCCTCCGTGGCGGCGGCGGACGGCCGGACCATCGGTTCGACCGGTGACGCCGGCACGGGCCCGACCTTCCCGCTACAGGTCGGAGGGCGCCTCGTCGGCATACTGCAAGTCGCCGAGCGGGCGCGAACCGACGCGTACGGCGAAACGGAGAACCGGCTGCTCGCCGCACTGGCTTCGCAAGTCGCCGTGCTGGTGCGCGCGCTGGAGCTCACCGAGGCCCTGGAGACGGAGCGTGACCGGGTCGTCGGCGCGACCCGTGCGGAGCGCGACCGGCTCCGGCACGACCTCCACGACGGCCTGGGTCCCTCCCTGTCCGGAATGGGGCTCGGGTTGCAGGCAGCCGTCGACGCCCTGCACTCCGGTGACCGTGCGGGATGTGAGGCTCTGCTCACCCGCATCCGCCGGGAAGTCGTCGTCGCCGTGCAGGAGATCCGCAGGATCATCGACGGGCTGCGCCCCACCGCACTCGACGCCCTGTCCCTCACCGAGGCCGTCCGCCGGTACGCCAAGACCGTCTCCGGCGAACTCCGCGTCGAGGTGACCGGCACCGAACCGTCCGTGATACACCCCGAGGTGGGGACCGCCGCCTACCGGATCGTCACCGAAGCGATCACCAACACCGTGCGCCACGCGAAAGCGCGCCGCTGCCACGTCGTCCTCACCGCCCTCGACGGCGCACTGCACATCACCGTCACCGACGACGGCGCCGGGATGGCCCCGGGCACCCCGTTCGGCATCGGCCTGTCGTCCATGCGCCGCCGCGTCCAGGCGCTGTCCGGCACCTTGCGCATCGAGTCCACGGCCGCCGGAACCGTCCTCACCGCGACGCTCCCCCTGGAGGCCCCGTGACCGCCGTCTCCCCCGCAGTCCGTGTGGTCCTCGGCGAGGACCACCCCATGTTCCTCTACGGCCTCAAGGCCGCCCTCGCGTCCTGTCCGGAGGTCGAGGTGGTCGGAGAGGCGGCGAGGGGGGACGCGCTGCTCACCGTCGTCGACCGGACCACCCCCGACGTCGTCATGACCGACCTGGCCATGCCCGACCTGGACGGCACGGCCGCGACCCGGGCGATCCTGGCCCGCCACCCCCGGGTGGCCGTCCTGGTCCTGACGATGCACGAGGACGACGAGGCGCTCTTCGGCGCGCTGCGCGCCGGTGCGCGCGGGTATCTCCTCAAGGGAGCCGACCGGACGGAGATCATCCGCGCGATCCTCTCGGTGGCGGCCGGCGACGCCGTCTACGGGGAAGCCGTCGCCCGCAGGATCGTCGACTTCTTCACCGGCGCCCACCGCGACTACGCGGCCCAGGTCTTCCCCGAACTCACCGACAGGGAACGGCAGGTCCTGGAGCTCGTGGCGGCCGGCTGCGGCAACTACGAGATCGCGCGACGGCTCGTCCTGTCGGAGAAGACCGTCCGCAACTACGTCTCCGCCATCCTCGTCAAACTCGGCGTCCCCCACCGCGCCGCCGCGGTCGCCAAGGCCCGCGACGCCGGCCTGGGCGCCCCGGAACGAACCGATCGCTCCTAGAGGCCCTTTCAGGACTCCGCCTCCCGTTCGTAGCGCGGCGCGCTCTCGTCGTCGAGCGTGGACAGGAAGCCGCCCAGGGTGTCGGTGACCTCGTCCAGACTGCGAGCGCTGAAGAGTACTGGCTGGTACCCGGAAATGTCGTAGTCGGTGGCCAGCATCGTGCGAATGTCGAGCGGACGGATCCGAGCCTGCCGCAGGCGGCAGATTTCCGCGGATGAGGAGAGCAGAGCCGCCCCGTACGCTTTGAGTGTTCCTCCCTCGTCGAGGACTCCGTACTCCAGGGTGAACCAGTACACGTCGCTGATCATCTGGAGGACGTCCTTGTTCTCGACGCGCATGGCCGCGTCCCCGATCATCCGGTAGATGTCGGCGAAGGCCGGCGATGCCAGGTGGATCCCGTGACCGAAGACGTCGTGGATGATGTCCGGTTCGGGGGTGAACATCGGTACGGCCGGGTGGCGGACGAACTGCACGGCGTGGAAGTAGCCGTCGGCCATGGACCCCAGGAACCTCTTGTTGGCGACCACACCGCCCGCGAGGGTGAAGTCGAAGCCCGTCAACCTCCGCAGGTGCAGCCCGACCTCGGCATGCTGCGGGATGTGGTCCGCAGGAACGGGCGCCTGTTCGCGGGCCTTGAGAGCGGCACGGCAGGCATGCTGACGTTGGGTGTCCCAGAGCTGCTGGTGGACGGCCCGCCAGGTCTGCTGCTCGGCCTCGGTGTAGTCCACTGGTGGTGAGGGGTCACCGACCCGGTGCCCGCGGGCCAGCGAGGCGATGGCCCGACGCCGCAGCAGGTAGCGGGGGTCACTGAGGCCAGGGTGGTTGGCGGCCGCGTCGAGCCGGCCGTCGGCCGCGATCGGAGTACGCACGTGCATGTCTTTCACGAACCGATTGTTTCGGTCGGCGCGCAGCCGGAGCACCTGGACACGCCTGCCCCAACGGTGCATTACCCATGTCCCCTCGGGTCACCCAGCCGTCCTGCTCGACTGCCCCATTCGAAACTCCGGCTGCCACCGTGCCAGGACCGCGTCCTCGATCGCCCGGACCTGCGCCGGGCCCGGGGGAGGGACCGACGCGCTCGTGGCTTCTTCGTCACCCAACGCTGCACGGTGCGCTGCGAGACCTCCAGCACGGCGGCCACCTGCCAGAGCGTCGCGGGTCTGCACCATGCGTAAGGCGGAGACCAGATGTTCGGGGGTGACGTCCTGGAGCAGGAAGCCGCTGGCGCCGGCCGTGAGCACAGCGTAGACGTAGTGGTCGAGGTCGTATGTGGTGAGGATGATGACCCGCGTTGCGGCCGGGCCGGCGTCGCCGATGATGTGCCCGGTGGCCTCGATGCCGTCCATCTCCGGCATCCGGATGTCCATGAGGACGCGGGCCGCGTACGGCGAACCGCTGCGACAGCCTCGGCCCCGTCGGCGGCCTCGGCCGTCACTTCGATGCCGTCCGCAGCCAGGATCATCTTGAAACCGGTGCGTACGAGGGCTTGGTCATCGGCGATGACGGCGCGCAGAGGTGGCCGGTCCGCCGTCATACCGCGCTCCGTGGGATGCGGGCCGTCACCCGGTAGCCGTCGGTCGGCGTCGGTCCGGCCGCAGCTCTCTCCAGACAGGCGGCGGTGTAACCAATGGTGACGGACGCCTGCGCGCCGCGCGCATGTTTGATCGTGTTGGTCAGTGCCTCCTGTACGACGCGATACGCCGCGAGGTCCACCCCCGGTGGCAGCGGATCCGGCGGCAACGACACCCCGACGCTCACGGGCGTACCGGCGGCGCATACTCGTGCGACGAGCGCGTCGAGCTGTGCGAGCCCCGGCTGCGACTCCAGGCCGTCGGGCTTCTCGTGGTCCGGGCCGACCAGCAGGCCCATCACGTGGCGGAGTTCGGCCATGGCGGCCCGACCGCCCGCCTCGACGGCGCGACGCGTGGCCTCCTCCTGAGCGGCCTGTAGTTCTGTCACCCGGTCCCGGCTGGACGCCAGCCGCAGTTGCAGAAAGTGGACGAGGCTGGCCAGCATCCCTGCCACCAGGAGCACGAATCCCGGGCTGGACCATCCCGGCAGCACGGGTTCCGCGTTGCGGAAAGCGAAACCGGACAGTGCTGCGGCGATCACCAGGACGGCGATCGCCGTTATCTGGTAACGGCTGTTTACGACAGCGCTGTATGCGCCGATGACACAGGCCAGGACGGTGATCCAGGAGGCGGGGCTGCCGATGGCCAGTGCTGCGCCCAGCACCACCACGAACAAGGTCAGCGGATACCGGCGCCGGGCTGCCAGCGGCAACGTCGACAGGACGACCAGGGCCCAGGGCACGGAGGAGGGTTCTTCCTCCACGGGCACCTGACCGGGGGCGGGCGGTGAGGGCGGGGCCGGGACCCCGGCCCCGATGTCCACCGTAGGGGGGTTGGTGTTCACCGGCCCGTCGCCGGGGTAGCGCACCGCCACGAACAGGGCCATGACGGTCAGTACGAACGCCAGCACCACATCGGCGCGCACCGCTCGCCGGGACAGCGGAGCGGCCTTCGTCTCCGGGCGTAGCGCGTCGATGAGTTGCTGATGCCGGCTACGCCGGCCTTCCGTCTCCATCCGTGCAGTGTGCTGCGCTCTCCGCCCGGCCCGCGTCCACCTGTCCGACCACGGCATTGCCCTGGAGGCCTACTTCTCGGGGATGGCTCCGCGGCCGAACCCTCCACGGCAGGGACCCGATGTTGGTTCCGCGGCCGATGCGCCCCATACGCGGCACCTCTACGTTCGCAGGACCGGCAACGGCATGTGTCTCTCGCACCACAAGGACGGACAACTGATATGCAGCAAGTGATCGAACTGCAGGGTGTGGCGAAGCGCTACGACAGTGCCGGCGCGTCGGCGTTCGGACCGCTCACGCTCAGTGTCGCCAAGGGTGAGGCCCTTGCCGTTACGGGCCCTTCCGGCAGCGGCAAGTCCACGCTGCTGAACCTTGTCGCCGGCCTGGACACGCCGACCGATGGCGCCGTGATCGTGGCCGGGAGACGGATCGACCGGTTGAGTGAGCATGCCCTTGCCAAGTTCCGTCGCGCGCACATCGGCATGGCCTTTCAGTTCTTCAATCTTCGCGACGACCTCACCGTTACCGACAACATTCAGCTCCCGGCCCAGCTGGCCGGGACCAGTCGGCGCAGGGCCGCGGCCCGCGCGGGTGAGCTCATGGAGATGCTGGGCATCCTGAGGCATGCCCGCGCCTACCCGGGCCGATTGTCCGGAGGTGAACGCCAACGGGCCGCCGTCGCGCGGGCGTTGGTCAACCGGCCCGCGCTGCTGCTCGCCGACGAGCCCACTGGTGCGCTCGACACCGCCTCGGGCCACGACGTCCGCCATCTGCTGATGGATCTGCACCGCGCCGGACAGACCATCGTGCTGGTGACACATGACCTGACACTGGCGGAGGCGTGCGCGACCCGCACTGTTCACCTGGTCGACGGGCACGTCGCCCTCGACTCACACGCGCAGGCCGTCCGATGAGCCTGTTCGGTACCGGCGCGCTGGGCCGGGTCGTACGTTCCGGCGTCGACCGACGGCGGGTGCAGACCGTGGTGATCGCCGTGGCCACGATGATGGCCGTGGCCTCGGCCGTGGTGACCGGGTCGCTGATGATCGCCGCGGCCGCGCCCTTCGACAAGGCCTTCAAGAAGCAGCAGGGCTCGCACATCACCGCGCAGTTCGATCCGGCCAGGGCGAGTGCGGCGCAGCTGGTGAAGACCGGGAAGCTGCCCGGCGTAGCCGCGAGCGCGGGACCGTACCCGTCCACGGCGGTCCGCCCGGTGGACCGGTCGGGCTTCCCCCTGCCGACACTGACCCTGGTGGGGCGGTCCGGTCCTGACGGCGCCGTGGACCGGGTGGATCTGAAGACGGGCCGGTGGGCGCGACAGCCCGGCGAGATCGTGCTCGACGCGTCGTTCGAGGGGCCCTCCATCGGGATCGGCACCCCCATGAAGACGTCGAACGCCAAGGACGCCCCGACCCTTTCGATCGTCGGCTTCGCCGTGTCGGCCAGCGAGACCGCCGACGCCTGGGCAGCCCCCGCGCAGGTCGACGCACTGGCAGCAAAGGGCAACCCGGTCACGAGTCAGATGCTCTACCGCTTCGACTCCGCGAGCACGAAACAGCAGATCCTCGCCCACCGGAAGAAGCTCGCCGCCTCCGTGGGATCCGGAGCACTCCTCGGCACCCAGTCCTGGCTGGACACCAAGCGCACCGCCGATCAGGGTGCGGCGGCGACCGTCCCGTTCGTGATGGCTTTCGGCGCGCTCGGCATCGTGATGTCGGTGATCACCGTGAGCAGCGTGATCAGTGGCGCGGTCGGCACCAGCCTGCGCAGGATCGGCATCCTCAAGGCCATCGGCTTCACTCCGCGCGAGGTCGTACGTGCTTCCGTGGCCCAGGCGCTGATCCCGGCCGTCGTCGGCATCGCCCTGGGTGTCGTTCTGGGCAACCTCCTGGCCATGATGCTGTTGTCCGACACCGCGTCGGTGTACGGCGGCGTCTCGCTCTCGGTGGCCTGGTGGGTGGACGTTGCCGTGCCGGCCGCGGCCCTGGTCGTCGTGGGGCTCGCGGCGCTGATTCCCGCGTTGAGGGCCGGCCGGCTGCGCACGATCGAGGCCATCGCGGTCGGCCGGGCGCCGCGCACGGGGTGCGGCCAGTGGGCGCACCGGGCGATGGGGACGCTGCCGCTGCCGCGGCCGGTGACGTGCTGGCAACCTGCGTCTGGCCGACCTCGCTGTCCAGCCAGTACCCCCTCTCGGCCTCCCCCGTTTTGTAGTCCTTCCATGCCACCGGGGTACTGGTGCAGTGGTCACAGACCGTTCCTGCGTTCCAGGTGAGGCGGACGCCAAGAAGCTGCGGGTCGATGGAGGTGGGAGTGACGAACAACTGCTGGTCGAACTCCGCGAAGTCGCTGCCGCCGGACGTCTTGTTCGGGTAAGCCTGCAGCCGCTGCTGGAAGTTGAACGTCGCCACACCGAAGGGGGGCTTGTCCGGCTCTCCGCCGGAAGTGAAGATCAACGAGGCGTTGCGACACGGACATCGACCGGGCCTGGCAGGCGTTCCTGAGACGCTTCGACCTTGAGCACACCTTCCGGCTGTTCAAGCAGACCCTGGGCTGGACCCGTCCCCGGTTACGGGACTCCGAGGCGGCCGACCGATGGACCTGGCTGATCATCGCCGCTTACACCCAGGCTCCGACTCGCCCGCCCGATCACCCACGACCTGCGGCATCCCTGAGAGAAGCCGGTCGCACCACACCGGCTCACCCCCGCCCGGGTCCGGCGGACGTTTCGAAACCTCCGCCAGCACATGCCCTGTCCCGCCAGAGCACCGAAACCTCACCGCCCCGGCCCCGGACGACCACCAGGCACCCCGAACAGACACCGGGCACCCCGCTACGACGTGGGCAAAACCGTCCGCCGCGAG
Organism: Streptomyces sp. NPDC030245; assembly: GCF_055572995.1. NCBI lineage: Bacteria > Bacillati > Actinomycetota > Actinomycetes > Kitasatosporales > Streptomycetaceae > Streptomyces > Streptomyces sp. NPDC030245. Next base: position 147,253 of record NZ_JBVICF010000002.1, read on the forward strand.
AAGCCCCTCATCGCCATGGAACGGCTGAAAGGTTGCAGAACAAGCTGAGTAGCTGTTTCCGAACTTTGGCCCTGAGGCAGAGACGGCTGGATGATCTGTGGAGTGGGGATGGCGGGACGACTCGGCGGTACTGCCGGGAGTGCGGTGATCCGCTGCCAGCGGTGATGGCGCAGCCGCTGTGTTCTGCTCAGGTCGGTGCGGGTCACGGCGGTGGCGCAGGCTGCGACGTACCCGGTCGCGGGGGACGGCGATCCAGCGGGGGTGAGCAAGCTGAGGCCATGCCGCGGCGTCCGTCGGCGCGCCCGCAGTTCGAGCACTACGCTCAAACGCATAGTTATCAGATCTGCCGAACTCCCTTACTTCAGTTGTGCAGTACGGTGCTGGCGCATGATAAAAGCAGCAATAGCCTGAGCTGCTTCGACGGGGCGGTCCAGGTTGATCATGTGGCCGGCCCCAGGGAGCTGCAGAAACGAGGCATCTAGGCAATGAGCAAGCCGCCGTCCGCCGTTCACCGGGGTGAACGCGTCGTGCTCCCCGTTGATCACCAGCGTTGGACAGGGCAAGGGGCGCCACCAGAACGTGAAGTTCAGCAGCCGCTGGGTGCCTTCCGTGTAGTTTTCCAACGCAGGTCCCGACAGTTGCCGCAGCTGCCTGCGCAACAGGCGGGTGATTGCCTCGCGACGGTGACCATTCGCTGTCGGCGCCGTCGGTGGTAGATAGAGGTCTACGATGGTTTCGACGAACTGGTCCAGATTCCGGGCCCGCAATGCGTCGAGCGCTCGCTGGAATTCTGTCCGGGATTCGTCTGTCAGATTGTCCATGAGGGAGCACAGGGTGAGGCTTGCTGTGCGGTCGGGATGGCGGCTGGCGAAGTGGGCCGCTATGAGTCCGCCGTAACAGGCACCCACCACATGTGCCCGTGCGATCCCCGTCTCGTCCAGCACGGCTGCCAGGGAGTCGGCGAGGAACTCGAAGCCGTATCGTGCAGGCAGCACTGGCGAGTTACCCTGCCCCGGCAGGTCGACTGTCATGACTGCTGCGATGTCATTGAGCGTGGGCTCCATTAGCGCCCATGACTTCCGGTCCTGGAGGGCGCCACCAACCAGCACGAACGGATCCGTTGAAGGGCGGATGTGTGGCTTCAGGTAACCCGAGCATGGATAGCCTCCGAAGGTCACATTTTCTCTATGGCGGGCGTCTTGGGGCGCAGGATTCCGGTGCGGTCCGACGGCGCGAGTTTCTTTCGGAGCGTCGAACATGTGATCCTCCTTCAGTGTGACAGGGCTGGGTGCACACATTGACTTCCAGGTCATTGACCGATGGGCCCATCCGGAGCGACGCTCGATTGCAGCGGGGAAGCCGACGGCTAATTAGGGCCGCCATCCGGGCACATACCAGTGCTCTACGCCGCCCTCCGCCGGAGAGCAACGCTCAGCCCTGGTCGTCAGCGCGTCGATGTGGCTACCGGCGTTCTTAACTGGCGGCCACGGCTGTCAATGCCCGACCGTGGGCGTGCGGTCGGCGACGTACAGCAGCTGGCGGGCCAGCGCGCAGACCGTCTGCGTGTGCGGAGTGAGGTGAATGATCAGGGGAAGTTCCGTTGGCTGCTCTGGCGCAGCGCCCTTTTGTCGACCTTCCCGATACGGGTCATGGGCAGCGACGGCAGCAGTACTGTCTCATGCGGCGTGTACAGCGGCCCTAGTTCCGCAGTGACCGCCGCGGCCACAGCGTCGGTGTCGATCCCCTCGGCAGGCGTGAGGAAGACTTTCACTCTCTCGCCGAGCGTGTCATCCGGTACGCCGATGGCCGCGGCCTGGTGCACGCCTGGCAGCGTGTGCAGGAAGTCTTCCAGCACCCGGCTGTACACGTTGTTGCTGGTCGGTCCGGTCACGATGATGTCCTTCGCCCGGTCGATCAAGTACAAGTATCCGTCCTGGTCCAGGTAGCCGATATCGCCGGTGCGCAGCCACTCGGCCGGATCGAGCGCTGCCGCGGAGTGCACCGGGTCCTGCCAGTAGCCCAGCATCGCCACCGGGCTGCGGACGCAGACCTCGCCGGCCTGCCCCTGCGGCAGTGGCATGCCGTCCTTGTCCCGGATCTCCAGATGCGTGCCGGGAAGGGGCCGCCCGCAACTGCGCCATAGCGGGGAGGTGGTGTCGCTGAGCTGGGGCAGGTCCGTCGGCGGCATGGAGGTGATACCCATGCACTCGGTCTGTCCATAGCCCGGGGAGATGATCGGTCCGAATGTCGCGACCGCCTGCTGCAGACGGCCTGGTGTGATCGGCGCCCCGCCCGTGTTGATCTGCCGCAGATTCGGCAGGGTGTCAGGGTTGCAGTGCGGATGGTCCAGCAGCTGGTAGAGCATGGGGGGCACCAAGCCCGTGATGGTGATGCCTTCCTCGCGCAGGACGGTGTAGGCGGCGTCCGCCTCCCACTGCGGAAGCACCACCAGTACCGAGCCCGTCAGCAGGGCAAAGTACAGCATGACCAGGTGGCCGCCGATGTGAGTCAAGGGAGGCACGAGAAGGACGCGGTCCCCGCCCGGTGGCTGCTGAACACGCGCCTCGTCGGCACTCGCCGTCATCATCTCGTAGGCCAGCTGTCCGTATGCCACCAGCTTTGGCCGGCCCAAGGTGCCGCCGGTGTAGAGCATGGTGACGACGTCGCTCGCCTCCGGCGCCGGAGCCGCCTCGGGCCGCTCCGGCGGGCACTGTGCCGCGAGCGCCAGCACATTCGGAAAGGCGCACGACCCTGTCTCGCCAAGACTCAACCAGACCGGCGCACTTGTGCAGCGTCCGACAGCCTCGTGGGCCTGCTGCTCGTAGGCGGGGTCGACGACGATGGCCCGGGCGCCTGACTGGTCGATGGACGCGGCGAGTTCCCCTGGGCCGGGCTCTACACGCATCAGCACTGCCCGGCAACCGATCAGGTGCACTGCCAACACCAGCAGCACCGACTCCGCCCGGTTCCCTACGAATAGCCCGACGCCGTCCCCCGGGGCAAGCCCGTGACGGCGCAGCGCATGACCCAGTTGGAAGAGTTGACTTCGGGCCTGCCTGCGGGTGAGCCGGACCGTGCCGCAGACAACGGCTTCTGCGTCCTCGTCCTGTTCCCACTGAGAGACAATCCGCTCGACATACATACCTGCGGGCACCTCATTTCGCTGCGGACGTTGGGGGCGGCTTCGTGGGCCATCTACCCGTCCCCGGCGTTGCGGGAACGGCATTCTCGCGGGCGCAGTAACGTGATCGGCGCTTAAAATGATTACTGTCACGCCGGCACAATCCGCCGTTCGAACACCCAACGCTTCGACCCGGTGCGGCGCCACCTGGCACCGCTCTATCGGCACTCAACTGCCGTGTGTTTGCAGGAGAGTTGAGGGTCCCTCGGGATGGGCGCCCCGCCCCGCAGCGCGCCGAAAATGAGAAAATTAGATTTTCTCATCACCGTCTCTTACGAAGCCCGAAAAAGCACTCATGTGAGTGATGCCAAAGCATCACGGCGTCTTTACCGTGCAATAGCAGAGGGGGCCTCGGCACGTGGGTTTCCGCGAAGAAATGGTCTCCGTCCGTCCAACTAATTCACCAGGGAGGGTGACGAAGCATGCGTAAAAACATGTTCCGCCTCGCCGCGGTAGGTGCCACCATGACGGTCGCGGGAGTGTGGACCATCGGCAGCAACGCAGCCGCCCTGCCGCACAGCGAGTACACGGGACAGAACCAGGGCAACGGCCAGGTATCTGGAAGCCTCCGGCGGCGAAGGCAGCCGGGTCTACACCCACGACGGCAACGGACAGCAGAGCCAGCGGTGGACCTACACGCCCATCAGCGGCGGCAGCGGCTTCCAGGTTCGCTCCGTCCAGAACGACCTGTGCCTCACCGCCGACGAGCCGGGCAGCCCGGTCATCCTGCAACAGTGCGACCGCACGGACAAGAAGCAGCAGTGGCGCCCCTCCGGGAACATCGGCGAGAGCGTAGGTGTCGAAGGACAGGCACTGACCGCCGGTGAGGCCGACAGCCCTGCCACCCTCGCCCCCCCCTCAACGCAAATGACCCGCATCAGAAGTGGACGGTCCGGACGTAACCGTACCTCCTCGAGCGGCACGTATATGCCCCGGCCCGGCATTGCCATCAGCGGCATCGGCCTCGTCACCGCAGCGGGGGACGGCACCGAACCCACCTGGACAGGTGTCCTCGCTGGTGCCCCGACCGCCACACGCGATCCGCGCCTCGCCGGACTGCCGGTGGACTTCTCCTGCCGTGTGCCCGACCTGGGCGACCTGCGCCGCCGCCTGGGAGGCCGCAAGACCTGGCGCATGGGCCGTTTCGTCCACCTCGCGATCCTCGCAGCGCGCGAAGCGGTCCAGGACGCCCGGCTCGATCCGCACACCTGGGACAGCGCCCGGGTCGCCGTCATCATCGGCTGCAGTCTCGGCGGCACCTGGGAATGGGAGGAGCAGCACCGGCGACTGCTGAGCCAGGGCCCCGACATGGTCTCCCCACTGGCCATCGTGCATGTCCTGCCCAACATGGCCGCGGGCGAGGTCTCCATCGACCTCGGCACCCGCGGCCCGGGCCTGTGCATCACCACGGCGTGCGCGTCCGGAGCCACTGCGCTGGCCACCGCCCGCGACCTGCTGGCCAGGGACGCCTGCGACATCGCGATCGCCGGGGGCACGGAGGCCGCCACCAGCCCGTTGACGACCACGAGTTTCCACCGCACCGGAGCCCTGTCCGCCCGCCGCGACGACGTGCCCGCCGCCTCACGTCCCTTCGCGGCCGACCGCGACGGCTTCGTCATGGCCGAAGGCGCGGGCGTACTGGTCCTGGAACGGGCCGCGGACACCGCGGCCCGCGGCCACCGCCCGCGTGCCCTGCTGGCCGGATGCTCCACCACCTCCGACGCCCACCACCCCACCGCCCAGCCCGAAGGCGCAGCGGGAGCCGAACGCGCCCTGCGCGCCGCACTCGCCGACGCCGGCCTCGCCCCGCGCGACATCGACCACGTCAACGCCCACGGAACATCCACCCCCGCCAACGACATGACCGAGGCCGCCCTCATCTCCCGAGTCCTGCCGCATCAGCCCAGCGTCACGGCTGCGAAAGGAGTCCTGGGACACAGCCTCAGCGCCGCGGGAGCCATCGAAGCAGCGCTCACCGTACTGACCATCCAGCACCGGCAAGTACCACCGATCGCCAACCTCCGCACGGAAACAGCGGAGTTCGACATCGCCTGCATCACCGGACAGGCCCGCTCACAACGGGTGCGCGCGGCCGTCACCCATTCGTTCGGCTTCGGCGGCCACAACGCCGTACTTGTTCTCACCCGCGATTGACCGTCCGCGACGCGGTGGGCCCGCAATCCGGGGTTACTCGGACCGCGACACTGATCCTCGAACTGCGTGCGTCGAAATCCGCCCTGGCGACGGTGACCTCGGGGTGGGTGTCCCATATATAGCTGCGGATCCCCGGTTAGCGAAACCGGGGATCGGAGCCAATCCTTAGTGCACTCCCCACTCCAACAACACCGCTGGAGAGCTCATTCACAACGCACCACCCACACCACCGCGATGCCCTACCGATGGAAGGTCGGACAACAGGCGTTACGCAGAGCGACCATCAACGGCAGCCCTCCGGCAGGTTCTGCTCATGATCCGCACCCATAAACAGTGCTCATCACGCGCGGAAAACGCCACCCCCACAGGAGCCAGTGCTCACCAAGATGCGCTCCCTACATGCTTCTAGGTTCCCCAGTTTCGCAAGCATTTCCGCGTGATCATGGGCAGCGGTAACGTTCAGCAGCTGTCCCTCGTCGTCCGTTAGCGATCTTCTAGTTTGGGCAGTGCAATCCCTGCGCGTCGCTTCAGTATGGCGGCAGAGCACCCCAGTAGGGCCGAACGCCGGATCGATCTGCGCTGCGGAGAGCCGTCAGCTCCCCCCTTTTTGAGGCCCGGGCGCTGACGGAGTCGATCTCGCACCGCGACCAGTCCAACTCACCCCGGGCTTGGAGTTTGTTCACGACCAGGCGGCGGAGCTTCGCCCACACCCGGGCCTCAGTCCACTCGGCGAACCGCCGGAAGGCCGTCACGTCGGACAGCCGAAACCCGACGGCAGTTGGTTCCAGGTGCAGCCTGACGTAGCCACGAAGGTGCTGGCGGCCAGGACCTCCGGCGCCCCGCCCACCAGAGTCTGCCCCGAGCACAAGGCCTGCGGTGCCGGGGACACCACCGATCGCCTACCGAGGCAAGTGCGGGGCTGGGGTACGGCCATGCGGGGCACCCGCTCCCTTCTATCCCGCCGGATGGCTCTGCGACGACCACCGACCGTAGTCGATTGCACAGGCTGCCCGCAGGAGCACCCTCCCTGCTCCCGATCACTCCCACGACTTCACACAATTGACCAACCCCTGCCGCCCATGCCAGTGGCTACCAAGATCCGGACCATTGCCGGACCAGCCCCCGGGCGAAAGCCTCACAAAGCATCGTTTTCCCAGTTCAGGGTGGGTGCGGCTGCTGTACCACCAGAAGACGAAGAACCTCCTCCCAGTCGGAGCGTGTGATCACAGCCACCGCACTACGACGGCACGAGCTCGAACGGATGTGACCAGTAAACCCAACAAGGGCAGCTGCGAATTCTCGATGCGGGACGCCGAAAGAACTGGGAGGTCGGCGCGCAACAAGCTGCGGGGCGACGGAAATCGTCGAGTGTCCACAACCTGCCACATCAGTTGGCACACCGGATCAAAGCTGTCGGGCCCTCCTGTGCACCTTGACCACCGCAGCCGCGACAGGGGTCAGCATTGAGGCGAGCCTCTCCCGCCGACAGCGACACACAGACGCACTGGACCTGCGGACACAGAACTCTCAGCCAAACTGACACCCCGTCAAAAGGTCAGCATTGGCTGAGCATTGGGTTTGCCAGACTCTGCCACACAAGATCACACCCTGCACTCCGGAACCACCTCCCGCAGCCCCATACGGGGTCTTCGTCGCAGCGGCGACCGGCCGGCTCCGGCACCGAGCCTTGCATCGCCCACGCACTCCCCTCAGCGCGCATCCACGCAGATCAGCGTGCCCGACCCCGGGGCTTCAAGGGCACGGACGGGAGTTCGGGGGCGGGAAGCGGATCTCCGTTGTAACCCTTCACCTCACCAAAACGGGTTCCGGTCATCCAGTCTGAACGCGCCTGTGCGATGTCCTCGTGCGACCGGCCGATGAAATTCCACCACATGACGATCTCCTCGCCGAACGGCGGGCCGCCGAGGAGGATCAGTCTCGCCGTCGTGGCCGTCTCGTTCGTGAGTGTCAGGGTGTCGCGGCCCGGAGCGAGGTAGCCGAGTTCCGTCGCGTTCAGGGGGGTTCCCACCATGGTGACTCGGCCCTGGTCGACCAGGAGGCCGTGTTCGAAGTCGGCGTTCACGGTGAGCGTGGTCGTCGTGTGGGGTTCGAGGAGGAGTTCGGCGCCGAGCAGGGGGGTGAAGGTTCGTACCGGAGATGTGGTGCCCGCCAACTCGCCCAGGAATACTCGGACTTCGGCGCCGTCCAGGTAGACCGGGGTCGGCGCGTAGTGCTGGAAGTCCCGGGCGGCGTTGCGGTGTTCGTCGGGGAGGGCCACCCACAGCTGGACGCCGTGGAGCACGGTGGTGCGGGGTGTGGAGACCTCCGTGTGGCTGATGCCGTGACCGCCGGTCATGAGGTTCAACTCGCCGGGGCGGACGTACGCGTGGCTGCCCAGGCTGTCGCGGTGTTCGATCTCTCCGGTGAACAGCCAGCTCACCGTCTGTAGGCCGGTGTGCGGATGGGGTGCCACATCCATGCCGCCGGTGTCGGCGACGTCGTCCGGACCGTAGTGGTCGACGAAGCACCAGGCGCCGATCAGGGTCCGGGCCCGCTGCGGCAGCGTGCGGCGCACCGTCATCGAGCGCGGGCCGCCCAGCGGGACGTCACGCGCGGTCAGGATGTCGGCCTGCACGGCGGCATCGCTCGTCGGGGTTCCCGCCGTCTTTCCCGCCATCTTTTCCACCATCACTGCACCCCACCAAAGTATTTTGACTTTCAACAATCATGACAGATGATACGGGCATGGAGTCCAGGTCGAGCGGGTTGAGGAATGAATTGAACGAGTTGAGCGAGACGACAGCGGGTCGCGTGGAGCGGCGCGTCTTCGTCGACAAGCAGAGCCCGAAGGCGTACCGCGCGCTGGTCGAGACGTCCGAGGCGGTCCGCGCGGTCGCCGCCGACGCGGGGCTCGACCGCATCCTCGTCGAGCTGGTCAATCTGCGGGTGTCGCAGCTCAACGGGTGCGCCTACTGCCTGGACGTGCACACCCGGGCCGCCCTCCGCGCCGGAGAGACCACGCGCCGCCTTGGCGTGCTCGCCGCCTGGCGCGACACCGAACTGTTCACGGCGCGGGAGGGCGCCGCCCTCGCCCTGGCGGAGGCGACCACCACCCCCGCCGACGCCGACGCGCAGGAGAGCGCGTACGGCGCCGCCCGCCGATACCTCACCGAGGACGAGATATCGGCGGTCGTCTGGGTGGCGATCACCATCAACGCGTTCAACCGGGTCTCCATCATGAGCAAGCATCCCGTACGGGAAGCCCCCGGCGTCCCGGTCACTTGAGAGGCCCCGCCCAACTCGCCTCCGGCGACGACACCCGCCAGGCAGCCAGTGCCGTCACCGTGAGCGAGGCCAGGATCAGGCCCAGGGTGAGCGTGAGTTCGGCGTGCTCCAGGAGTACGGCTCCGGTCAGCGCCCCGGCGAAGATGGCCAGGACGGAGAGGATTCGCCGGCCGGGCCTCGGTGTCGCGCCGCCGGCCGGTGCGGAGTCCGCGGCGAGGCCCGTCAGGGTCAGGGTCAGTACCGTCGTCGTCAGGTCCGGTACGCCCAGGCGGCGGGCGACCGCGTTCTGAAGCCCCATGGCGAGGCCGAGAAGGACGATCAGGGTGTACTGGACCGGCGTGGTGACCCGCCCGTCCGCGACCGCGGCCGCGACGAGGGCCGCGGCGACCAGCACCGCCTGGAGCGCGGAGGCGAGGGCGAGCAGCCGCCCCCGGTGCGCCGCGCAGCGGGTGCCGAGCCGTCCTCCCGCGAGCGCGCCCGCGAGGAACGCCGCCATGGAGACCACGGAGGCGAGCGCCGACAGGCCGTCGGCGCCCGCCAGGGCGAACCCCAGGAAGACGACGTTGCCGGTCATGTTGGCGACGAAGACATGGCCGAGCGCCAGATAGCTCACGGCGTCCACCAGCCCTGTCACCACGGTCAGCGCCAGCAGGAGCGGCGGCAGCGGGCCGTGCCGGTCGTCCTTCGGCGGCACCAGGGTGTGGGCCGCGTCAGTCAGCAGCGCTCGCATACGAACTCCTCCTCCCCGAGGCTGTGTTGGGTGGACGATGCAGTGCCGCCCGGGTGAGCAGGCCGCTCGCCGGGCCGACCACGAGGGCTGTCGCCTGTACCCAGGCCGGCCAGGGGGTCAGGCCCAGGGCGTGGTCGGCCGACCAGCGGCCTGGTCCGGTGAGGACCAGGACCGCCGCGGCCGCCACGAGTACGAAGGGGTACTCGTAGCCGTCGTTCTGCACCCAGAGGCCGTTGCGCCACTTGACGGTGGCCGCGACCGTCATCACGCCCATGGCGGCCATCGCCGCCGCGGGCGTGAGGGCGCCGGCCGCCAGGAACAGGCCGGCGCCGATCTGGCTGCCGCCCGCGGCGAGCGCGGTGAGCCTGCCGCCGCGGAAGCCGTCGTGGCGGAACTCCTCCGTGCCGCCGGCCAGGCCGTTGCCGCCCAGCCGGAAGCTCACTTTCTGTACTCCGTGTCCGGCGATGAGGAGGCCCACCACCAGACGGAGGAGCAACAATCCGTTGTCCATCGTGTGCGGATCAGCCCGCCGCGTGAGCGCCGATGACGGCCTGGGCGTACACAATGCCGAGGCCGTAGGCGCCCGCGTGCTCCTTCACGACCTCGGTGACGGGGACGTACGTCTCCGTGCGCGCCCAGTCGCGCTGGAGCTCAAGGAGCACCTGCACCCAGGTCACCGGGACGGCACCGCCCTGCACCATGCGCTGGACGGCGTGCTCGTGCGCCTGCGGGCTGACGCCGCCGGAGGCGTCCGTGACGACGTACACCTCGTAGCCCTGGGCGATGGCGGAGAGCGCGGGGAGAACGACGCAGACCTCGGTCCACAGACCGGCGATGACGAGCTTCTTGCGGCCGGTGGCCTTCACCGCCTCGACGAAGGGGGCGTCCTCCCAGGCGTTCATGGAGGTGCGGTCAACGACCTCCTGGTCCGGGAAGACCTCGCTGAGCTGCGGCAGGATCGGGCCGGAGAAGGACTCGGCGGCCACCGTGCTGAGTACGACCGGGACGTCGAAGACCTTGGCGGCCTTCGCGAGTCCCACGGTCGAGTTGATGATCGCGGTGCGGTCGCCGCTGCCCGTGCCGAAGAACATCTGCGGCTGGTGGTCGATGAAGAGGACGGCGCAGTTGTCGGGGGTGAGCAGGTCGGGGCCGGGCGCCGGGGTGACCTGGGAGATGTCCATCATGAGGGTGCCTTTCCGGGCGTGATGTGATCGCGGACGGGTGTCCGCGACGTGGTGGGAGTAGGGGTTCGGGGTAAGGCGGTGGGGGGCGAGGTCAGAGGTTGAAGCAGGGGTCGAAGACGGGGTTGTCGGTCTCCGGGGTCAGGCCGCGCCGCGCACGCCACTGCCTGTGCTGCTCCGACTCGGCGACGGCTTGGCCGAGCAGTTCGGCCTGCCGGGCGCCCGACCGGCCCGTACGGGGTACGGCCTGGTAGCCGCCGAAGTGCGCGACCGGGCTCCACTCCGGGCTGACCGGCGGCAGCTCCTCGTCGATGCCCTCGTACTCCGCGGCGGCGTAGACGATCCGCCCGCCGACGACGGTCAGCAGGGACTCGATGTGCGCGATGTCCTGCTCGGGAACGGTGAAGTAGTCCTCGGACAGGACGGCGAAGTCGCCGAGGAAGCCCGGTCGCAGGACGCCCTTGACGTCCTGTTCGCCGGTGAGGGCGGCGCCCGCCTCGGTGAACATCGCCAGCGCGGTGCGCCGGTCGACGCGGTTGTGGGGCGGGCGGACGACCAGGTCGCCGATGGTGCGGCCGGTGATGAGCCAGTGCAGCGCGATCCAGGGGTTGTAGCTGGAGACGCGGGTGGCGTCGGTGCCGGCGCCGACGGTCAGTCCGCGCTCCAGCATGGCCCGGATCGGCGGGGCGTCCGCGGCGGCACCCGGGCCGTAACGGCTGAGGAACGCCTCGCCCTGGAACGACAGCCGGTTCTGCACGGACATGGCTCCGCCGAGGGCCGCGATACGGTCGAGACTGTCGGCGGAGACCGTCTCCGCGTGGTCGAACAGCCACTGGTTCCCGGCCGGGAAGAGCCCTTCCGCGGCGAGCTTCTCGAACACCGCGAGGTCGCGTCTGATGGTCTCGTCGTAGGTGGCGTGCAGCCGGAAACCCCAGCCGTTCGCCATGAGGAGGCGTACGGCGGTCTCGAATTCCCCTTCGTAGTCGGGGGCGAGTTCCGGCCGCGGCTGGGCGAAGTTCTCGAAATCGGCGGCCGCCCAGGTGAGGTTCTCGCCCGCGCCGTTGAGACGCAGCCATTCGTCCCCGTCTTCCGGGCGTGCCATCTCGATCCAGCGTTTCAGATCGGCGATTTCCTGCCCGGCCGTCTGGGGAAACAGGTGATAGGCGATGCGGAGCGACAACTCGCCGGCCTCGGCGAGTTCGACGACCGTGCTGTAGTTGTCCGGGAAATTCTGGAATCCACCGGCCGCGTCGATCGCGGAAGTGAGGCCGAAGCGGTTCAGTTCGCGCAGGAAGTGCCGGGTCGACGTCCTCTTGTCCGCGCCCTCCAGGCCGGGCGCCTTCGCCAGGGTCGAGTAGAGGACGAGGGCGCTGGGCGCGGCGAGCAGCATGCCGGTGGGCTCGCCGTCCCGTCCGCGTACGATCTGGCCGCCCCGGGGCTCGGGGGTGTCCCTGGTGTAGCCGGCGGCCTTGACCGCGGCGCGGTTCAGGATGGCCGCCTGGTACAGGTGCAGGACGAACACCGGGGTGTCCGGAGCGGCGGCGTTGAGCTCGGCCACGGTCGGCAGCCGCCGCTCGGCGAACTGCTCGGCCGACCAGCCCCCGACCACCCGGACCCACTGGCCCTTGGGGGTGCGGGCCGCCTGCTCGCGCAGCATCGCGAGCCCCTGGCGCAGGGTGGGGACGCCGTCCCAGCGCAGTTCCAGTACGTAGTTGAGGCCGCCCCGGATGACGTGCAGATGGGAGTCGTTCAGGCCCGGGATCATCCGGCGGCCGAGGGCGTCGACCACCCTCGTGGCCGGGCCGACCAGGGCCGCCATGTCCTTGTCGTCCCCGACGGCCGTGATGACGCCGTTCCGTACGGCCAGGGCCTCGGCCCGGGGACGGCCGGGGTCTCCGGTGTGGATATTCGCGTTCCGGACGACGAGATCCGCGGCATCGCCCGCGGCTCGGTCCGTCGCGTTGTCCGTGGTGCTGGGGACCAGCCCACCGACCGGCATCGTGGACACCTTTCGACAACCTCCTGATGTGTCGGAACCGCTCCATCGCTTCGCCGCAACGCTATGGCGGGCCGAAGCCGCCGTGTTTTCCAGCAGTGCACTGTTATCGGTCCGACAGTGCACGCGGTGCGCCGGCGGGCCGGCCCGGTGCGCTGTCAGGTCAGTGCCGGTGCGCTGGGGGTCAATTGGTGCCGTCCGGTCGCTCCTAGCGTGGGGACCCACAGCCCCACACCGCTTTATCCCGGGGCTTTCGCCGGAAAACCGGCGCATCACATGACACTCAGGAGAACCCCATGTCCGACGTCGTCGAGTCGTCCCAGCCGAGCCGTCCGGTGCAGCCGGTCCTGGAACCGGCGGCCGCCGCTTTCGCCGAAGCGACCGCTCAGGCGCCCTACCTCTTCGAACTGCCGCCCGCCGACGGCCGCAAGGCGGTCGACGAGGTGCAGTCCGGCAACATCGAGAAGCCGGAGATCGACGAGGAGTGGATCACGGTTCCCGGTGGCCCCACCGGCGGCGTCCGGACCCGCATCGTCAAGCCGGCCGGCGCTTCGGGAACGCTGCCGGTCATCCTCTACATCCACGGCGCCGGCTGGGTGTTCGGCAACGCCCACACGCACGACCGGCTGGTCCGTGAGCTCGCCGTCGGCGCGCACGCCGCGGTCGTCTTCCCCGAGTACGACCTCTCCCCCGAGGCCCGCTACCCGGTGGCCATCGAGCAGAACTACACCGTCGCCCGGTGGATCGTCCAGGAAGGCGCGGCCAAGGGCCTGGACGGCGCCCGGCTCGCCGTGGCCGGTGACTCCGTCGGCGGCAACATGGCCGCGGCCCTGACGCTGATGGCGAAGCAGCGCGGTGACGTGCCGCTGGTCCAGCAGGTGCTGTTCTACCCGGTCACCGACGCGCGCTTCGACACCGGCTCCTACGACCAGTTCGCCACGGGGTACTTCCTGCGCCGCGACGGCATGCAGTGGTTCTGGGACCAGTACACGACCGACGAGGCCGAGCGCGCCCAGATCACCGCGTCACCGCTGCGGGCCTCCACCGAGCAGCTGACCGGGCTGCCGCCGGCGCTGGTCATCACCGGCGAGGCCGACGTGCTGCGCGACGAGGGCGAGGCCTACGCCAACAAGCTGCGCGAGGCGGGCGTCGCGGTCACCGCCGTCCGCTTCCAGGGCATCATCCACGACTTCGTCATGCTGAACGCCCTGCGCGAGACCCACGCCGCAGAAGCCGCGATCACGCTGGCCACGGGCACCCTGCGGGCGGCTCTCCACCGCGCCGGCGCCTGACGGCATCCCGGATCACCACGGACAACCGACCCACAACCGACTGACGACAGACGAAGAGAACCCATCATGACCGCTCACCCCTCCCCCACCGTCCTGCTCGTCCACGGCGCGTTCGCCGACGCGTCCAGCTGGACCGGCGTCATCAAGGAACTCAAGAGCGACGGCATCCGCGTGATCGCGTCGCCGAACCCGCTGCGCGGCCTCGCCTCCGACGCCGCGTACATCGCCTCCGTGGCGGGCCAGATAGACGGGCCTGTCGTGCTCGTCGGCCACTCCTATGGCGGCGCGGTCATCTCCGTGGCCGGTGCCGCCGAGAACGTGGCCGGTCTGGTCTACGTCGCGGCCTACGTCACCGAAGAGGGCGAGAGCCTGGCCGAGTTGCAGGACCGCTACCCCCTCTCGCCGCTCGGCAGCAACCTGACGGAGTGGACGTACCCCGTCGCAGGCGCCGAGCCCGCGGTCGAGTTCACCATCGAGGCCAAGGCGTTCCCGGAGCTCTTCGCCGCCGACGTTCCGGCCGACGTCACCGAGGTGCTCGCCTTCGCGCAGCGCCCGCTGGCCGCCGCCGCGTTCACCGAGAAGGCCGCGACCGCCGCGTGGCACACGAAGCCCTCCTGGGCGCTCGTCGCCGGCGCGGACCAGGCCATCAACCCCGAGGTCCAGCGCTTCGGCGCGGAGCGGGCCGGTGCGACGGTCGTCGAGCTCGACGGCGCGTCGCACGCCGTCGCCGTGTCCCGGCCCAAGGAGGTCGCCGACCTGATCCGTGACGCGGTGCGCGCCGCGGGCTGACGTACGGCAGAACGCCCCGCCCTTGTCCGTCCGGACAGGGGCGGGGCGTTCTCGCGTTCGTCACCGGCGCCGCGCCCATACGGATACCGGTGCGGACGCCGACGACGAAGCCGTGACCAGGACGACCAGCACGGTGAGCACCACCCCGGCCACCAGAGCGGGCGCCGGGGACCAGGTCGCACCGAGAAGCCCGAGCACGGCAACCGGATACGGAGCACGCTCGGCCGCTGACTTGAGGTGAGGCCGCAGGTGTACGGCCCACACGGTGATCAGGAAGACCGCCGCGGGGACCGTGACGGCCGCGCCGGCCGCCGTGTCCGAGGTGTGCGCGTGGCCGGTCAGGTGATCGGCGTACGCGGCGAGACCCGCGCCCTCGGCGGCCGCCGACGCGAAGATCAGGTAGTGGCCGTAGGCCCACACGAACCGGCGGCGGTGCGCGCGGTGCGTGGTGGCCAGCAGCGTGTGCGCGGGCCTGGAGAAATACAGCCACCACAGGGCGAAGGCCGTCAGGAGGCCGCCCGCCGCCGTCGCGTACAGCTCTCCCGTGCTCTGGTGCCGGTCGAACGCGGTCCGGACGGCGACGGTGGCGGCCGCGACGGATTCGCCGAGGACGATGAGGGTGAAGAGCTCGTAGCGTTCGGCGATGTGGCGGGGGTGCCACGGCGTCATACCGGCGGACTGGGCCCACACCGGTACGGAGAGCTCGGCGGCGATCAGCACGACGATGCCGGGCAGCCGGGCCGCGTCCGGCAGGACGAGCAGTGACACCCAGCCCACCTGGCACGCCGTCACTCCGGCGGCGAAGCGCAGCGCGGTGGTCCGGCGTGCCGGGTCGGCGCGCGCCGCACGCAGCCACAGGGCGGCGAGCGCGGTGCGCAGCACGACGTATCCGATGGTGATGACCCGCAGGTCCCCCTCCGCGAACGCGTGGGGGACACCTGCGGCGAGCACGAGGGAGCCCGTGATCTGGACGAGCACCGTCAGCCGGTACGGGATGTCGTCGGGGTCGTACGCGGAGGCGAACCAGGTGAAGTTCATCCACGCCCACCAGACGGTGAAGAAGACCAGCGCGAACCGGAGGACCCCGGTGGCGGACGCCCCGTGGGTCAGGGCCTCGTGCAGGCTCTCGGAGGCCTGCGCCACCGCGAGGACGAAGCACAGGTCGAAGAGGAGCTCCAGCGACGTGGCGGTCCGGTGCCGCTCCTCGGGGTCGCGGCCCCGCATGGCGCTCAGCGGAGCGCTCCGAGCGCGGCCTCGACCGTGCGGTGGAAGGTGGGGTAGGTGTAGATCATGTGCCGGAGCGTGTGGACGGGCACTTCGGCGTGGACGGCGACGTTCAGTCCGTAGAGCACCTCTCCGCCTGCGGGGCCCGCCGAGGTGGCGCCGACCAGCACGCCCCGGTCCGCGTCCTCGACGAGTTTGACGAAGCCCTCGTTGCCCGGTCCGTGGATCCAGCCCCGGGTCGAGGAGGTGAGGGGCAGCACGCTGGTGCGCACCCGCAGGCCCTGTTCCCGTGCCTGGTGTTCCGTCAGGCCGACGGCGCCTATCTCGGGGTCGGTGAAGGTGACGCGCGGCAGTGCCCGGTAGTCGGCGTCGGGGCCGTGATCACCGAGGATGTCCCGTACGGCTATCTGTGCCTGGTACATCGAGACGTGGGTGAAGGCGCCGCGGCCGGTGATGTCGCCGACCGCCCACAGTCCGTCCGCCGCCCGCAGCTGCCCGTCCGTGGGCACGGCCCGGGCCGTGGGGTCGAGTCCCACGGTGTCGACGCCGAGCGCGCCGAGGTCCGCCATGCGGCCGGTCGCCACCAGGAGGCGTGCGGTGCGCAGCGGCTCGGCGCCGCCTTCCAGGTGGACGGTGAACTGGTCGTCGCCGTGGGCGACTTGCCGTACGCGGGCGCCCGTCAGCACGGTGACGCCGTCCGTCCGCAGTGCCGCGGCGGCCAGCTCCCCGGCCTCGGGCTCCTCCTGCGCCAGCAGTCGGTCCTGCCCCTCGATCACGGTGACCGCGCAGCCGAACCGGGCGAAGACCTGGGCGAGTTCGACGCCGATGGCGCCGCCGCCGAGGACGGCCAGTGACTCGGGCAGCTCCTTGGCCGCCATGGCGTCGCGGTTCGTCCAGTAGGGGGTCTCCCGCAGTCCGGGCACCGACGGGATGCGGGGGCGGGTGCCGGTGGCGAGGACGATGCCGCGCCGGGCTTCGATCGTGCGGTCGCCGACGGTCACGCGGCGCGGCCCGGCGAGGCGGCCGGTGCCCCGCACGAGGCGGCCGCCCTTCGCCGTGAGGCGGTCGGCCGCCACCTGGTCGTGCCAGTCGTCGGTGGCCTCGTCACGGATGCGTGCGGCGACTCTCTCCCAGTCGGGGGTCACGGTCGCCGTCCCGGCCAGGGCGGGTACCCGGCCCGCCTCAGCGAGCAGATCGCCGGCCCGGATCATCATCTTGCTGGGCACACATCCCCAGTAGGGGCACTCCCCTCCGACAAGCTCCGCCTCGACCCCCACCACGTCGAGTCCCGCTTCGGCGAGTGTCCCCGCGACGTGTTCACCGCCCGGTCCCAGTCCGACGACCACGACATCGGCGTGTTCGTGCGCGTTCATGCCTGTCTCTTCTCCGCTCGGTCCGCCCCGCGGTCGGGGCGGTGCGGCCGACGCTAGGTCGGCCGGCGCCGGCCGCCTGACCGTCAGTGCACGGGTGCTGGCCCGAGAGCGAACGACGGAAGTGCAGGTCACCGCTAGTGCACTGATCGGCAGTACGGCGTGCGCTGCCGGTCAAAAGGGGCCGTACGGACGCGCCTAGCGTTCCTCGGGCACATACAGCACAGCGCCGCAGGAGGCACACATGACCGACAAGACCCGGGCCGCGGGCAGCAGTTCCCACCCGACGGTGGACGGCAACAGCCAGCCGTGGCTGCACCAGAAGGGCGAGGTGATCCAGGAGTACGGCACGGTCAAGCAGTTCCCGATCGGCCTGTCGTACGAGGCGAGGATGTACTCCTGCCAGCGGCTGAACCGGGTCCTCGCGGACACGCAGATCCTCTACGGCCTCTACAAGAAGCACCACTGGCTCATGCGGGGCGCGACCTTCTACCAGCTGCACCTGGTCCTGGACAAGCACGCCAGTGACCAGCTCGACATCGTCGACACCCTCGCCGAGCGCGTCCAGTCCCTCGGCGGCGTCGCGGTGGGCGATGCGCGGCACGTCGCGGAGCTCACGTCGATTCCGCGTCCGCCCGACGGCGTGGAGGAGGTGCCCGCCATGCTGTCGCGGCTCCTCGAGGCCCACGAGACGATCCTCGTCCAGGCGCACGACGCGGCCGCCCGGACCGCCGAGCTGGGCGACGACGGCACGAACGACCTGCTGGTGTCGCAGGTGATCAGGACCGGTGAACTTCAGTCGTGGTTCCTGGCCGAGCACTTGGTCGACACCCCGCTCGTGCGCGCCTGAGCACTCCCCCGGCGCTCGCCGGTCAGCCCTTGAAGGTGAGCTTCACCTCCGGCGACGTGTTCCCGTGCGCGTCGACCGCGCGCACCCGCGCGACATAGCGCGCACCGTCCCGGGTGGCGGGCAGCGGGATGTCCAGGGAGTTGGGGCGCGGCATGAAGTAGTACTCGGCGAGGACCTTCGTCGAGAGGAGCTTCGCGCCGCTGCCCGTCTCCTCGATGTCGACCCGGTAGTGGTGCACCATCTGGTCGTCGCGGGCCTGCTGGACGCGGAGCGCAGGCCGCCCTCCTACCAGGGCGAGCGGCCTGCGGGTAGTGAATCGGGGCGCGGTCGTGTTGCGCCGGGCGTCCGTGTAGGTGAAGCCGTCCTTGATCTGCTGGGGAGTGGTCCCCTTCAGGCGTACGGTCCACGCCGGTCCGCTGAGCGTGCCCGCGCTGGCGTACGGGGGCTGCCAGTTGGCGGACCACTTGCCGCCGGTGTAGATGTCGTGCTTGTCCGCGGCCATGTTGACGCGTGCGATCTCCGTGCGGTCGCGGTACACCTCGACGAACAGAGCCTGCGCGGTCGGGGCCTCGAAGCGGTCGGCCAGGCCCGTCTCGGTCACCGCCTGGCAGCCGTGGTCCATCTCTACGTACGACATCGATCCGTCGTTGACGGCGGTGAAGTCACGCTGGTGGACGGAGCGTTCGTCGTTGATGTTCAGATGCGAGTGGCCGGAGAAGTAGATGACCTGCGGGTGGGCGCTCAGGTCCTCGGTGAGCCGGGGGTTCGAGGCCTGCTGGCCGTCCATCGCGGTGCCGGGCGCGGGGCGGTGGCCCTGCACGAGGATCGGCGTGCGCGCGTTCGCCGGGTCGGCGGTGAGCTCGGCGAGCCGCTTCTTCAGCCAGGAGCGCTGCGCGGCATCGGAGTTGTACGTCTCCGTGTTCACGGTGAACAGGTGCAGGCCCCGCACCGTCGACTCGTAGTAGCCGCCACCGGAGTCGGGGAACCAGTCGCGCGGGTAGTGGGCGCGGATGTCGGCGAGGCTCGCGTCGTGGTTGCCGTTGGAGAGCAGGACCTGTGTGTCGTCCATGCCCTTGCGCTTCAGGTTGGCGCGGAAGATCTCGGAGACGATGCGGTGGTCGCCGCCGCGGCCGTCGCCGTTGTCGTTGATCATGTCACCGTTGGAGAGGATCGCGTCGGGCTCCGGGTAGACCGACGCGATGGTGTCGAAGAAGCTCTCGTACTTCTTGTCGTTGTTCTCGTGGTCCCCGATGTGCACGTCGGACATGACGACGAGGCGCGCGAGGGGCTTCTCCGCGGTCCTGACGAGGTAGCCGGCCGACACCGGAGCGCTCGCCCGGCCGCCGCGGAACGCGACGGCCGTGACGTTGGTGTCCTTCGCGATACGCAGCGGACGGCCCGGCACGAACACGCGACTCGTGCGCGTGGGCGTCGTGCCGTCCAGGGTGTAGCGGATCGTGGTGCCGCGCTCGGCCCGCAGGGACAGCGATACCGGCCGCTCGTAGCGGCCGCCCGCGCTGCTGAAGGCGGGCGCCGCCGCTCCGGCCGCCGCCGGGGCGGACGCCTCGGCGGCGGCCGGGAGCAGCAGCGCCACACAGGCGGAGGTGATCACAAAGGGGGTGCGTCTCACGGGGGATCCTTGCCTCTGGCCGGGCCGGCGGTGCGCGCCGCCCGGCGTGAACTCGCGTGAACTCCCGCGACGCTAGATCCCCTTGATGAGGTAACGAGGCCAGACCAGTTACCTTTTGGTGACTTGCCCGTGAACCACTTGAACCACTTGAACCACTTCCACCGCTACTCCTGCGCCAGCAGGCCCGTGCGCAGGCGGGCCAGGGTGCGGGCGAGCAGCCGTGACACGTGCATCTGCGAGATCCCCAGCACGGTGCCGATCTCGGCCTGGGTCATCTCCTGCCCGAAGCGCATCTCTATGATGCGGCGCTCCCGTTCGTCGAGCTCCGCCAGGAGCGGCGCCAGGGCGTGGACGTTCTCGAAGACCTCGATGGCGGAGTCCGGCTCCCCCATGACGTCGGCGAGTGAGCGGCTGCTCCGGTGGGCGTCGCCGTCGTCGCTCCCGCCGTGCTGGGATTCCAGGGACCCGGCCGCGTAACCGTTGGCCGCCACGAGCACTTCGAGGATCTGCTCCTGGGTCACGTCGAGGTCCGCCGCGAGTTCGTTGACCGTCGGTTCGCGGCCGAGCTCGGCGAACAGCTGCTCCCTGGACTTCACGAGTTCGGAGCGCAGCTCCTTCAGCCTGCGCGGCACGTGCACGGCCCAACTGGTGTCGCGGAAGTGGCGCTTGATCTCCCCGAGGATGCAGGGGACGGCGAACGACACGAACTCGAACCCGCGGCTCGGGTCGAACCGGTCGATCGCCTTGATCAAACCGACGGTCCCGACCTGGACGATGTCCTCCATGTGCCCGTTGCCGCGGTTGCGGAACCGGCCCGCCACGTAGTGCACCAGCGAGAGGTTCATCTCGATCAGGGTGTTGCGCGCGTACACGTGGTCCGGCGAGCCCTCCTCCAGGGTCTCCATCCGCTCGAAGAAGAGCTTCGACAGCTCCCGGGCGTCCTTCGGCGCGACCTGGTCGGCCTCGATCCGCGGCAGCCCGACGACCTCGTCCCGCGACGGCTGGACCGCCCCGGCCGGCCGGGGTGGCTCAACGGTCTCGTCCGCACCCGTTGCCGTCGCGTCCACGTCCACTGCCCCAAGAAACATCCTCAGAATTCCCCTGCTCTCGACTTGCCCGCGACTTCCCGCGCCAGCGCTGACTCCGCTCGCGAGCTCAGCTCGCGACCACCGTGAAGGGGATGCCTTCGCGGTCCTCAAGGACGGCCTCACGCCGGTGGGAGGGCCCCTGCGGCGGCGCGACGACCCGTCCGCCCCAGACCACGGCAGCGGCGGCGGCCGCGTCGACGTCGGCCACGCGGAAGCACGCGTGCCAGCGGTGGCGGCGCTCGAAGCCCGGCGGCGGGCCGTCACTGAGCGCGGCGACCGTGCGCAGTCCGTCACGCACCAGGATCTGCCCGTGCGCGTACTCGACCTCGCAGCTGTCGTCGGCCCCGTCGGCCCAGCCGAGCGCGCCCCCGTAGAAGAGGGCCGCGGCGAAGATGTCCCGGGTGTGCAGTTCGAGCCGGGCGACAGGCCCGTCGCCGACCTGCCAGTTCTGGTCGGGAGCCTGCTGGCGCAGACCGAACACCGCGCCCTCGGGTCCCGCCACCACGGCGATCCGTCCGGCGCCGGTCAGCAGCGGGCCGACCGCCACGGTGGCACCGCGCTCACGGAGCCGGGTCACCGCGACGTCCACGTCGTCAACGGCGAAGTACGGCGTCCAGGCCGCGTGGTCGCCCAGGTCGCACGTCGTCTCGCTGATGGTGCCCACCGGCGCGCCGGCCCGCACGGCCAGCGAGCGCGGCCTGCGCGGCGCGCCGAGCAGCGGGACGTGGCACCAGCCGAGGACCCGGCCGTAGAACTCCTCGGCGGCCCGCAGGTCCCGGGTGGCCAGGCTCAGCCAGCACGGCGCGCCGCGCGCCTTTCCCAGGTTGTCCGGGGGCAGGCTCCCGGCGGACACGGTCGGCTTCCGGTCCCTGACGGGTATCAGCCGCGTCCCGCCGCCCTTCCGCACGGTCCGCTCCCCGGCCCATACGCGTCGTGTGTCCCTCGGCACTGTCACGGCACCCTCGTCTCACTCGCAGCCCCCACGCGGTTCGTGCGGTCTCGCGAGTGGTGATTCCGCAGTCGGAAGCCCGCATACCGGGACTTTCCTCCCTCACCCGGGGGGCCAAAGACCTGCCTTCGCCGTGGTCTGGCATGGTCACCCCCATGCCTGCCTTCTCCGCGCCGGACGGTACCCGGATCGCCTACCACGTCCTCGGAGGCGGCACGGGCGCCGCCTCGGAGGCCCGCGGTGTCCCGCCCGTGGCGTGTCTGCCCGGGGGCCCGATGCAGGCCTCCGCATATCTGGGCGACCTCGGCGGGCTGGCCGCGCACCGCCCGCTGCTCATGCTGGACCTGCGCGGCACCGGCGACTCGGCGGTGCCGGAGGACCCCGCCTCGTACCGCTGCGACCGGCTCGTGGACGACGTGGAGGCCCTGCGCGGGCACCTCGGTCTCGACACGATGGACCTGCTCGCGCACTCCGCCGGCACCAATCTCGCGGTGCTGTACGCGGCCCGCCACCCCGAGCGCGTCGGCAGGCTGGCGCTGATCACGCCGAGCGTCATGGCGGTGGGGGTCTCCGTCGACGGCGCCGTGCGGCGCGAGACGGCGCTGCTGCGCCGGGACGAGCCGTGGTTCCCGGCGGCCTTCGCGGCCCTGGAGGAGATCGTGGCAGGGCGGGCGACGGCCGACTCCTTCCAGGCCATCGCACCGTTCGCGTACGGCCGCTGGGACGCGGCGGCGCGGGCCCACCGGGCGGCAGAGGACCTACAGCGCAATGACGCGGCCGCTGCCGCCTACGGCGCCGAGGGCGCCTACGACCCGGCGGCCACGCGCGCCGCGCTCGCACGCCACGCGGCTCCGGTGCTGGTCCTGGCCGGGGAGGCCGACCTGAACTCGCCGCCCTCCGCGGTGGCCGAAGTCGCGGAGCTGTTCCCGGACGCGGAGCTCGTCGTGCAGCCCGGCGCCGGGCACTTCCCCTGGCTGTACGACCCGGCCGGGTTCGTGGCGGCCACGGCGGCGTTCCTCGCCTGACCGCCGCGCCGCCTCCGTCCCGGCCGGGCCGCCGGGCGTCACCAGATCCGGACGCGCTCCGACGGGTCGAGCCACAGCCCGTCGCCCTCCGCCGTGCCGAACGCCTCGTGGAACTCGTCGAGGTTGCGGACGATGTTCGCGCGGAACTCCGGCGGCGAGTGCGGGTCGATGGTGAGGTACTGCTGCTCCTGCTCCTTGCGGCGCTTGGTGCGCCAGCAGTACGCCCAGTTCATGAAGAGCCGCTGCGAGCCGGTCAGGCCGTCGCTCTCGGGCATCGGCGCGCCGTCGAGCGCGATGAGGTAGGCGGTGTGCCCGATGGTCAGGCCGCCCAGGTCGCCGATGTTCTCGCCGACGGTCAGCGAGCCGTTGACGAACTCGCCGGGGAGGTTGCGGGGCGAGAAGGCGTCGTACTGCTTGATGAGCGCCTTCGACTTGCTCTCGAAGGCGGTCTTGTCGGCGGCGGTCCACCAGTCGTTGAGGTTGCCCGCGCCGTCGTACTGCGCGCCCTGGTCGTCGAAGCCGTGGCCGATCTCGTGGCCGATGACCGCGCCGATGCCGCCGTAGTTCTCCGCCGGGTCGGCGTCGGGCGAGAAGAACGGCTTCTGGAGGATGCCCGCGGGGAAGCAGATCTCGTTGGTGCCCGGGTTGTAGTAGGCGTTCACGGTCTGCGGCAGCATGAACCACTCGTCGCGGTCGACCGGCGCGCCGATCTTGGCGAGCTCCCGGTCGGACTCGAACGCGGCCGCCGCCTGCGCGTTGCCGAGGAGGTCGTCGGGCGACACCCGCAGCGCGGAGTAGTCGCGGAAGGTGTCGGGGTAGCCGATCTTCGGGCGGAACGTGGCGAGCTTCTCGTACGCCCGTTCCTTCGTGTCGTCGGTCATCCAGTCCAGGCGCGCGATCGACTGGCGGTAGGCCTCCAGGAGGTTGGCGACGAGGTCGTCCATCATCGCCTTGGACGACGGCGGGAAGTGCCGTGCGACGTACTCCTTGCCGACGGCCTCGCCGATGGAGCCCTCCACGAACGCGACCGCGCGCTTCCAGCGGGCGCGCAGCTCCGGGGTGCCGTTGAGGGTGCGGCCGTAGAACTCGAAGTTGGTCCGCACGAAGTCGTCCGTGAGGTACGGCGAGCAGGCGCGCAGCACGCGCGTCAGCGCCCAGTCGCGCCACTGCTCCATCGGCACCTCGGCGAGGACCGCGGAGAGGTGGGTGAGGTAGGACGGCTGGCGGACGCAGGTCTCCGCGATGGTGGCGTCCGAGCCGCCGAGCGCGGCGGCGTAGCCGCGCCAGTCGAACTCCGGAGCCAGCGCGGTCAGCTCGTCCAGGGTGGTGAGGTTGTAGGTCTTCAGGACGTCGCGGGTCTCGGCCCGCTCCCAGTGGCCCGCCGCGAGCCTCGTCTCCAGCGCGAGGACGGTCCGCGCGGCGGCCGCCGGGTCGGCGTGCTTGCCGAGGGTGAGGAGCTCGGTGAGGTGGGCGACGTACTTCTCCCGGATCTCGGCGAACTTCTCGTCGCGGTAGTACGACTCGTCGGGCAGGCCGAGTCCGCCCTGGAGGATGTTGAAGAGGTAGCGGTCGGAGTCGCGGTCGTCCGAGTCGATGTACGAGCCGAAGAGGCCGGAGCCGCCGATCCGCTCGAAGCGGCCGAGGAAGGCCGCGAGCTCCCGGGTGTCGCGCAGGCCCGCGACCTCGTCGATCAGGGGCTGGGCGGGGGCGAGGCCGCGGGCGGCGATGGTCTCCTCGTCCATGAAGGAGGCGTACAGGGCGGCGATCTTCCGGGCGTCCTCGGAGGTCGCGCCCGGATCGGCGGCGGCCCGCTCCGCCAACTCCTGGATGATCGTCTTGACCTGCTGCTCGGCGGTGTCGGCCAGCTGCACGAAGGGGCCCCAGCTGGAGCGGTCCTCGGGAATCTTCTCGGTGTCGAGCCAGGCGCCGTTGACGTGACCGAAGAGGTCGTCCTGCGGCCGGATCTCGGGGTTCATGCCCGGGCGGGCGTCATCCAGAATGCTCATCCAGGCAGCCTATGCGAGCGGCCGCCCGCGCCCGGCCCGTCCGCCGCCGACCGGCCCGTCAACTCGCGTGCAAAACGTCTCAATAGGAGCGATAAAGTATCGCGTCAACCTCTGTACGCCTGTGACACCCAGGAGCCCATCCGTGAGCGTAGCCATCGTCCCGTCCCAGGAATCCGCTCCCGCCGGGGAAGCCGCTTCCTCCGAGGAAGCCGTCGTGGACGCGGCGGCACTGGTGGCCGAGGACGCCCGTGACTTCGGGGCCTACGCCCGCACCGGCGGCTGGGCCTTCGGCCTCAAGGTCGCCCGCAGTGTGCGGCCGGGCGGGCAGAGCGCCGGCGAGACGCCGAAGGTGTCCGCCAAGGAGTTCGCCGAGCTCGCGGGCTGCTCGGCCGACCGTGTCATGCGCTACTACAAGGCCTGGGACAAGGCCGCCGACGACGGGATGGTGCCGCACTTCGAGGCGCTCGCCCCCGGCATGGAGGTGGAACTGCCGGACGCCGACGTCTGGTTGTCGTACTACACGTCCCGTTCCAGCGCCCTGACCCCGCGCGGCGAGGCGATCACGGAGGCCGCCGAGGCCGAGGGCATCCGCCCCACCAAGGCCCTGGAGGTCGCGGAGAACCCGACCGCGCTGCGCGCCGCGATCCTCGCCGACCCGGGCACCGCGGAGGCGGCGCGGAAGGCCCTGATGGACCGTCTCGGCGAGGACCCGGCGCTGCGCACGGAGCTGGTCCGTGACATCGTCCGCGCCGACGACCTCAAGAAGGCCGTGGCGGCCGAGTCCAAGGCGGGCGACCGGGTCGACTACGTCCGCCAGATCGTCGAGAAGGGCCAGGTCAAGACGCCCGCAGGGCAGATGATCGACGCGCCCGCCGAGCTGCGCGAGGAGGCCGAGCGCCACCTCTCCCTCATCGACGAGCTGGACGACGGCGAGGAGTCCGGCGAGTGGGCGCGCGAGGCGTACGACACGGTGCGTGACATGGTCGCGCAGACCGTCCAGAGCGACCCGGAGCTGCGGGTGCAGGAGCGGCGCGCGAAGTTCTACAGCAGCCTTCAGAAGGCCACGAAGGTCTTCGAGGAGCTGACGTTCGACGACGTCGCCGCCGCCGAGGAGATCCGCGACATCTACGAGGACGACATGGTGGAGCGCCTCGAAGAGCTCCAGCAGGCCATCGGCGCGTGCATCACGGCTCTCCGGACGGCGACGGCTGCCCAGGAGACGCCGACGCCTCCGGCCGGCGAGGTGGAGAGCCTGCCGGACGAGTGGGACGCGTCCTGACCCGACCCTCCCGGCTGCCAGGGACAGGCTCTCAGTGCGTGAGCGTGATGCGGATCCCGACCGTGCCCTTCAGGCCGCGGCGGATCCTGCTGCCGAGGAGCGTGAGGAAGCCGGTCACCCCGTACTTGTGGAGGATGCGGGTGCGGTAGGCGGCGGTGACGTCCGGCGGGCAGATCTCGGCGGTGGCGGGCACCTGCTCGCCCGTCGGGTTGCCCCGCCGGTCGCACGGGCCGACCATGACGTCCGGACACCTGCGGATCCGCTTCACCTTCCACGAGTCCACGGGCGTCCAGATGCCGAGGGCGTCGCCGTCCCCGACGACCCATACGGGGGTGGGCACCAGGGTGCCGTCCTTGCGGGCGCTGCTGACCAGCAGGTACTTTCCGGCGCTGAGCTCCGTCAGCAGGGTGTCGACCATGCCCGGAGTCTAGGGCTCCGAGGCAGGCATCTCCCGTAACCTCCTATTCTGGTTACATGGCCCAGTCCCCCGGCATCCCGATGCGCTCGCACAGCGGGTCCACCTACCGCTTCGATCCCGGGGCGCTCTGTCTGGAGCTGCTCACGACCGGCGGGCCCGGCGAGTTCCGGCGGTACGAGATGCTGCACGCGCCCGGCGACCTGGCCGCCTGGGCCGGGCGCTCGCGGCTGACGCCGACGCCCTCCCTCGACGTGTCCGACGCCGAGGTGGCGGCCGCCAGGCAGCTGCGCGACGCGCTGTTCCGCGTGACGACGGCCCAGGCCCTGACCAACTCCGCCGACCCTGCCGATCCCGCAGATCCCGCCGACATCGACGCGATCAACGAAGCGGCGGGCCACGCCCCGCTGGTCCCCGCGATCGGGCCGGACGGCGAGCGTGCCTGGGCCGGGCCCGCCGACGGGACCCGGCTGCTCGCCACCGTCGCGCGCGACGCCGTGGAGCTGCTGACCGGACCGTTCGCGCACCGCATACGCATGTGCTCGGCCGGAAACTGCTTCCTGATCTACGTCGACACCTCGCGCCCCGGGCGGCGCCGCTGGTGCTCGATGGAGCACTGCGGCAACCGCAACAAGGTCCGGACGCTCCGCGCACGCCGCTCCGAGGACCACTGACGCACCGCTACCTCACGGCCGGTCCGTACAGCGCGGCCGGCGCCCCCGAGGCCAGCGCCCAGTAGCGGTCCCCGTACGACCAGTGCCACCACTCGGTGGGGTAGTTGACGAGGCCCGCGCCCGTGAGGGCGGTGCCGAGGACCGTGCGGTGGGCCCGCGCCTCGGCGGTGATGTTGTCCGCGCCGGTGTAGCAGGCGCCCTCACTCTCCTCCGGGTCGGCGTTCATCCGCGTGCCCAGGTCGAGCTCGCGCCCTTCGGCGTCGGCGAGGGTCAGGTCGACGGCCGCACCGGCGCTGTGCGGGGCGATGTCGGGCGGGGAGACGTAGCGGCTGGCCGCCGCGTGTATCTCGGCGGCCGGCCGGTGCGGGTGGAGGGCGCGCAGCTGCTCGACGTACTCCTCGAAGTAGTCGCGTTGCAGCGCCGGCGGCCGGTAGCCCTCCACGAACAGCAGCCGCAGCCCCTTCGGCAGCAGTTCCTCTGCCCGCAGGAGGCGCCGCAGGACGCCTTCGCGCAGCAACGCGAAAGCGTCGTCCCCGTCGCCCGCCTGTTCCCGCACGTCGACCAGGAGCCCCGTGCCGTCCCGTACGTCGACGAGCCGCTCGCCGCACTCGCGCACGGGGACGGCGGCGACCCGCGGGTCCGACATGAGGACGATCTCGCCGGGCTCTTGCTCGACGGTGTGCGGGGCGCTCATGAGGCGGTCCACGGGGACACCCCGGTCACCGCGTCCACGGGCAACGGGCCGTAGATGTGCGGGAATTCGACGCCGCCGGGCTTCGGAGCCTCGAAGCGCACCGGCACGGTGAGGCGTTCGCTGTCGATGGTGAGGACGACCAGCTCGTCAGGGCCTTCGTAGCCTCCATAGAGGAACTCGGCCACGCCCCGCAGCTGTTCGGGCAGCGAGCAGTGGATGAACCCCTCCTCGCTCAGCGTCCTGCCGCGGGTCGACATCTCGTAGGTTCCGGTTCTTCGGGCGGCGTCCCACAGGGCGCGCTCGGTGATGTGCAGCAGTTTCGTCATGGATCAACGGTACGCGGGGCCTCGCGGCGGAGTGCGGGGTCAGGGTCGGACGGCCTCCAGGGCCTCGGCTACCACGGTGTGGAAGCGGGCGTGCTGCCGTGCGCTGGGCGGGAGTTCGGGGTTCCAGGGCACGGTGGGGATGCCAGGACCCAGGGCGTCGCCGAGCGCGGCCGCGTTGCCGCGTACGTCGGTGAGGACCAGGTCCGGCTCCAGTGCGGCCGCCTCGGGCCAGGTCGTCGTGGACCAGTTGGCGCCCTGCCCCGGCGCCGGGTCCACGAGGCCGACGCCGAACCCGGCGAGTGCGGCGAGGTCGGGCCAGGCGTACGGCCTCGCCAGGTGGACGGAGTCGGGGCCGGCCGGGGAGAGCGCGAGCACCCGGGGCCGTGCGGGACGGGTGGCTGCGGCGGTCAACCGGGCCTCGGCGGCGGCAAGTTCGGCTTCCGCTTCGGGTCGCGGTGCGGCGCCCAGGCTGCGGGCGAGTGCGGTGAGGCGGTCCCTGATCCCGGCGAGGCTGCGGCCGCCGCCCACGTCGAGCACGACGAGCGGGACCTGCTCCTCCAGGTGCTTGGCAGCTTCCGGGTCGATGCCGTAGACCTGACCACCGCCGTAGGTCAGCGCCACGACCAGGTCGGGACCGGACGCAAGGAGGGCGTCCAGGTCGAGTGCGGAGCCCGCGCCGAAGTAGGGCAGGTCCCCCAGGGGGAGGCTGCCCGTCTTGGCGGGGTCGGGCCGGGCCGGGTCGTCGTGCGCGGAGCCGAAGACACCGGCGGGCCGTATGCCGTGGTCGTGCAGGGCCGCACCGGTCGGCACGTAGGCGACCGGCCGGGCAGGGCGGTTCGCGGTCCTGACCAGATGCCCCCGGTCGTCGGTGAAC
The DNA here is from genome assembly GCF_055572995.1 of Streptomyces sp. NPDC030245. NCBI lineage: Bacteria > Bacillati > Actinomycetota > Actinomycetes > Kitasatosporales > Streptomycetaceae > Streptomyces > Streptomyces sp. NPDC030245. Next base: position 176,265 of record NZ_JBVICF010000002.1, read on the forward strand.
TCCCATTCCTGGTCCGTGCGTTGTCCCATGATGTCCGGCTCCTCCCGCCGTCCCGCGCCGTGGCTTGTTCCCGCCGTGGCCGTCCCGGTGCTACCTGCCCGGGCGCACGCCGGAGTACACGGACCGGCGAGGTCTCCGCCGGTCGACCTAGTCCCTGCGCCGGTACCGATCCCGGTCGAGCGACAGATGTGGGGACGGGGTGCGTGTTCGTAGCTTCATCGGTGTCGGCAACAAGCGGAAACACACACCGGACCAGGAGGCGGACATGAACGGCACCCACGGGACCACCATGAACGAGCGGGGCGACGAGGGACACGGCACGGGGGCCGACGAGCGCCTGAAGCTCGCGGTCATCGTCGCGAGCACCCGTGAGGGCCGCTTCGCGCCCACCATCGCCGACTGGTTCACCGGGCAGGCCGCACACCGCCCCGACCTCGACGTGGATGTGATCGATCTGGCCGAGGCGCGCCTCCCCGACGGGCTGTCCAAGCGTCCCGGACCCGAGGTCGCCGCGATCACTCGGCGCATCGACGCGGCCGACGCGTTCGTCGTCATCACCCCGGAGTACAACCACAGTTACCCCGCCTCGCTGAAGACAGCGATCGACTGGCATTACGAGGAGTGGCGCGCCAAGCCAGTGGGCTTCGTCAGCTACGGCGGGCTGTCGGGCGGACTGCGTGCCGTCGAGCATCTGCGCCAGGTCTTCGCGGAGCTGCACGCGGTGACCGTGCGCGACACCGTGAGCTTCCACGGCGTCTGGGGCTGCTTCGACGAGTCCGGCGCACCGGTCGACCCGACCGGCCCGGAGAGGGCGGCCAAGACGATGCTCGACCAGCTCAGCTGGTGGGGCCGCACCCTGCGCGACGGCAAGACCGCCCGCCCCTACGCCGCCTGAGCCGTCGTGCCAGGCAACGAGGTCGCGGGCGGCGGGCCGTCCGGCCGGGCCCTGTGCTACCTCTCGCAGAGGGCGTCGTCGACGAGCTGCTCCGTGCGCTCGTCCCGGTCCTCCGCGACCACGTTGGTCGAGCGCATCACCATGACGCCCTTCTTGCCCTTGTCGACGAAGCCGTTGGTGTTCAGGTGGCCGAGGGTGGTGCCGCCGTGGCCCCAGTAGCCGCCTCCGCAGCTGAGCTGCGTCCACAGGATGCCGAGCCCCGCCCTCTCCATCCTCCTGCCGTCCTCCTGCGGCACGGGCACCGTCTTCAGCATCTGTGCCAGCTGCCGTTGCTGGAGCAGTTTGCCGCCGAGGAGGCTCTGCCAGAAGCGCGCGAGGTCGTTCGGGGTGGTGACGAGGTCGCCTGCCGCGTCACCCCAGGTCATGCTCAGCTCGGTGCTGTCGACGAGGCGGCCCTTGGGCTTGAACTGCTGGTAGGCCTTGGCGTGCGGCTGGGGAAGGCCGGTCTGCCTGCCCGCGGAGAAGGTGTGCTTGAGGCCGAGAGGCTTGATGATCCGGGAGCGCACCTCGTCACTCCAGTGCCGGCCCGTCACCTTCTCGATGATCATCCCGGCAAGTACGTAGCCGGTATTGGAGTAGCTCCAGCCCTTGCCGGGCTCGAAGAGGGGCGGGTTCCGCAGGGCCAGGTCGACCAGTTCGCGCGGCTGGTAGTGGTCGAAGCGGTGCTTCTGGAACTCCTCCTCGTCGGTTATGGGCAGGCTGTCGTCGTAGTCGGGCAGCCCGCTGGTGTGCTGAAGCAGTTGCCTGACGGTGATCCGCCTGCCGTCGTTGCCGTTGGCGTCGACCACTCCGGGCAGCCACCGGTGGACGGTGTCGTCGAGCCGCATGCGGCCTTCACCGACCAGTTGCAGCACGACGGTCGACACGAAGGTCTTGGTGTTGCTGCCCATACGGAAGTAACCCTGCCGCGGCATGGGCCGGTCGGTGCCGAGTTCGGCGGTGCCGCTGCGTATGGAGCGCCGTTTCTCTCCGTTCACCAGGGTGGCCTGGGCGCCCACCACTCCGTCCTTGCTGACTATGTCGTCCAGGCTTCGCTGGAGGTCCGTACGGCTGTGGCCGGAAGGGCCGGGGGCGGTGTCGGCCCAGGCGGTGGAGAGCGGTATCGCCAGCGTCGCCGTGACGGCGATCGCCGTCACGGTTCCGAGGGTGCGCAGCTGCGGCATGGTGGTTACCTCGCATGGTCTCAAGACGTGCGGCGTCCCCAACTACCGCCGTATCGACGGTAGTTAGGGTGTCGCCGGGCGACCGGGCAATGCGCCCCGTCCCAAGATCATTGACCCATGGGAGGGCAGCGGCCGACCATGGAGGAGTCCCCCTGAAGGGGGGTGTGGAGAACCCCACCCCCCTACGGCTGATGGGTGACGGAACGGTGGCCTAGGAAGCCGAGTCCAGCCTGCCGTCGCCCCGCACCGCGTACGTCACCTGCGCAGCCAGTGGCCCGCGCCGCTGACCCACCCCTCGAACAGGGCCTCGTCGCCGAAGACCTCGATGCCGTCGGCCGGAGTCGGGGTGCGGCGCTGGTACAGGAGGAGCAGGAGGTCCGTGAGGGGGCCGCGTACGGCGGTGGTCGCCTTCTTGTGGGCGCGGCTCCAGGTGACCGGTGCCTCGGTGAGGTCGATCAGCCACTCCCCCGTCCCCTCGGGGGCGTCCGTCGCGTGGAAGTGGAGTGTGCGGTCGGGGCCGAGGAGGGCGTGCAGCGCGGCCTCCGACTCGTGGGCCTGGGGCAGGGCGCTGAACTCGATCCACTCGTCGAGGCCGTCGAGTGCGACGTCCGCGTCGAGGGTGTACGTTCCGCCGACCGCCGCGGTCGCGTCGAAGCGGTGGATCACCGTTTCGTACGTCATGCGGCGGGCCCAGAAGAGCGGGGTGCCGCCCGGGGCGACGGTCCACACCTCGACCTCCGGCCCCGCTTCGCGCAAGGTGTCCGCGAATTGGGCGGCGCCCTCCGTGAGCCAGGCGGACAGTGCCGGAACGTCGTCATCCGCCTCGGGCGTGACGAGGTTGACCTGCTCGTCCGGGACGGGGCCGGTGGCCCGGGTGCGGACGACGGTCTCGGCCCAGCGGTGCGTGCCGCCCACGTGACGCAGCAGGTGGGCGAGGGTCCAGCCGGGGCACCCCGGCACGGGCACGGTGGCGTCGGCACCGGCGATGGCTGAGGTCAACAGGGCTGTCTGGTCGACGATTCGGTCGGCGTAGCGGTCGTGGACCGCGCGAAGGCTCGGACGCGTCATGTCGACACGGTAGACCACGGGTGGCGGGGTGCTGGGCATGATTTTTGCGGGGCTGGGGGGACGGACCAGGGCCGGGTCTCACGTCGACGTCGCGAGGAACTGCGTCGCCGCCAGTTCGCCGTACAGCGGGTCGGCCGCCACCAGTTCGGCGTGCGTGCCGACCGCTCGTACCTTTCCCGCGTCCATCACCACGATCCGGTCGGCCAGCGTCACCGTCGACAGGCGGTGCGCCACGACCAGGACCGTGACCTCGCGGGACACCTCGGCCACCACGTCCCGCAGTGCGAGCTCGTTGACCGCGTCGAGCTGCGAGGTCGCCTCGTCGAGCAGCAGGAGACGGGGTTTCCTGAGCAGGGCCCTGGCGATCGCCACCCGCTGTCGCTCGCCGCCGGACAGCTTGGACCCCCGGTGGCCGACCACCGTGTCGAGCCCCTCGGGCAGGCGCTCGACCACGGCGTCGAGCCGGGCGCGCACCAGCACGTCCCGCACCTCGGAGTCGGTGGCGTCGGGCGCGGCGAAGAGGAGGTTCTCGCGCAGGGTGCCCGCGAGTACGGGGGCGTCCTGCTCCACGTACCCGATGGTGGCCCGCAGCTGGGCCAGCGGCCACTCCCGCACGTCCCTGCCGTCGACCAGGATCCGGCCACCCGTCGCCTCGTAGAACCGCTCGATCAGCCCGAACACGGTCGTCTTGCCCGCGCCCGACGGACCGACGAACGCCGTCATGCCCGGGCCCGGCACGTCGAAGCTCACGCCGTGGTGGACGTAGGGGAGGTCGTCGCGGTAGCGGAAGGTGACGTCGTCGAAGGTCACGGAGGCGGGGCCGTCCGAAGCCCGGCGGGGGCCCTGCGCCGACTGCTCCGTCTGTTCCACATGCTCCGTCTGCTCCGTCTGCTCCGTCTCCAGACGTTCCGCCTGCACGATCCGTGCGATCGCCGCCGAGCCGACCTGGTACTGCGACGCCGCCTCGACCAGGCGCGACACCGGGTCGATCAGGTAGAAGAGGAAGAGCAGGAACGCCACCAGTGTCGAGACGGTGATCTCACCGGACGCGACGCGCGCGCCGCCGATTCCGAGTACCGCGAGGAACGACACCTGTACGGCGAGGCCGACCGAACTCCACGCCACCGACTGCCACTTCGCGGACCGTACCCCGTGCCGCCACGCGTCCTGCGCGGCCGCCTCCACCGCGGCCGCCTCACGCTGCTCGGCGCCGGAGGCCTTCACGGTCCGGAAGGCGCCGAACGCCCGCTCCAGAGCGGTCGAGATCGTGCCCACCGCCTCCTGCGCACGCTGTGTCGCCCGTGCGATCTTCGGCATGACCAGGGCCACCGCGCCGCCGATCAGCACGATCACGCCGAGCGTGACGGCGAGCAGCACCGGGTCCATCAGTCCCATCATCACGATCGTCGCGAGGAAGGTGAGGCCGCCGGACGCGGCGGAGACCACCGACTGCGTCGTCACGGCCCGCAGCAGGGTCGTGTCCGAGGTGACGCGTGACATCAGGTCCCCCGGCTGGGTGCGCTCCACCTCCGCGAGGCGCAGCCGCAGTAGCCGCCCGATCAGGGTGCGCCGGGCCGCCAGCACGACCGACTCGGCGGTGCGCTCCAGGACGTACGCGCCGACGGACTCGATCGCGGTGCCGAGCACCACGAGCGCGGTCAGGAGCAGCAGGACACCGGCGATGGAGTCGTCGCCGCCGAGCCGGTCCACGAGCGACTTGGCCGCGAGCGGCTGGGCGAGCCCGGTGGCCGAGCCGATCAGTGTCAGGAAGGCGCCCAGGGCGACGGTGCCGCGGTGCGGCTTGAAGTGGCGGTAGAGGGCGCGCCAGGTCTCTTTCGCGGGCAGCCGCTCAGGTTTTTCGGTGTTCTTCTTATCGGCCTGTGCGGGTCTTGGGGTGGGGGCTGAGTCGTTCACGTCTGGCAGGACGCAGCGCGGCGTGCTCCACCTGACAGGCGGGGGGGCGGGTCGTGCCGGGACCCCACCCACCTCGCACACTCCGCACAGGCTTACGACGAGTCGCCGTCCCGCGTGATTCGACCCGGCACGTCACTACCCCGGATACCGAACGGAAGTTAACCGATCAGCCGAATTCAGTGCAGTGACGATTCTGCATGAGCACGGTGGCACGGGGCGGGCGCTGAGGCTCGCGGTGGAGACGTACGCGAGCGGGAGTGGATGGGTGTGCGAGTACGGGGTCACGGAGAGGACACCGGGCGGCCGGAGCGGTCCGGTCGAGGGGCCGGGGGCGGGGGCGGGGGCCTGATCGGGCGGTCCGCGGAACTGGCCGCGCTCCGCGGGATGCTCGCCCGGAACAGGCTGGTCACCGTGGTGGGCGGCGCGGGCATCGGCAAGAGCGCCCTTGCCGCGGAGGCGGCCGCGGTGGTGGGGAGTTCGCTGGCAAACGGGGTGGTGGTGCGGGTGCGCTGGTGGGACGGGGGTTCCCCGGGGCGGGGGCGTTCGGTCGCGGGGGCGGTGGCTGAGGCGGTGGACGGTGGCGGGGTGGTGGTCGGCGAGGTGATTGCCGGGGCGGGGCGCGTCGGGGCGGTGAACTGCGGGGCGACCGACGAGGCGGGACCCCTCGCGGCGGCCGACGACTCGGCGACCGGCTGGCCAGCACCCATCGAAGCTGCCGACGACTCGGCGACCGGCGGGGGAGGTCCCAACGCAGCGGTGGACGGCAGAGCGGCCGACGAGGCGGGACCGCTCTCAGCGGCCGACGGCGCGGCGACCGGCGGGGCAGCACCCGTCGCGGCTGCCGACGGGGCAAAGGCCAACGCGGCGGCCTACGACACGACGGCCGACCAAGCTGGACCCGTCGCGGCGGCCGACGAGGCGGGACCCCTCGCGGCGGTCGACGCCGCGGTGGACGCCGGGGCGGTCGACGCCGGGGTGGCCGACGACGCGGCGGCCAGCCAGGCAGGACCCGTCGCGGCAGTGGGCGAGGCACTGTACGGCGCATCGGCCGACGAGGCCGGGCTCCTAGCGGCGGTCGACAACGGGATGGACGCCCGTGCGGCCGACGACCCGGCGACCGGCCAGGCAGCACCCAACGCGGCGGCCGACGATGCAGCCGGCGAGGCCAGCCGCCTCGCCGAGCTCGTCGCGCGCATGCGGCCCCTGCGGATGCTGCTGGTGCTCGACGACTTCGACCCCGTACGGGGCGAGTGCGTGCGGCTCGTGCGGGAGCTTCTCGACGCGGCTCCCGAGCTGCGGGTCCTGGCCACCGGGCGCCAACCCCTGGGCCTCGGCGAGGAGGCGGTGCTGCGGCTCGGACCGCTGGGGACCGCCGACACGGCCACTGACGGGCCGGACGGGCCAGTCGGACCGGACGGGCCAGACGGACCGGACGGGCCAGACGGACCGGACGGACCGGACGGACCAGACGGACCAGACGGGCCCGCCGTGGTGCTCTTCCTGGAGCGGTTGCGCGCCGCACGGCACCGCGCCGAACAGGCCGGTCCCCCGTGCGGGCCTCGCACCCCCGCCCCCGAAAGCCGGGCCGCCGCCGACGAGCTGCGGCTCGCCCGCGACATCTGCCGGCTGGTCGAAGGCGTGCCGTTGGCCGTCGAGTTGGCCGCGGCCCAAGCGGCGCGGTATCCGTTGGCGCGGCTCGCGCGGATGCTGGAGTCCGCGCAGGGCTGGCTCGGCACGGCGGACGCCCCGCTGCGCAGGCACCGCTCGCTGCGCGCCGCCGTGGGCGCCGGGTACGAGCTGTGCGGGACGGCGGAGCGGACCGTGTGGGCCCGGCTCAGCGTGTTCCCCGGCGGCTTCGACGAGGACGCGGCCGCGTACGTGTGCGCGGGCGGCGGGATCGAGGCCCACGACGTGCCGACCGCGCTGGCCCGCCTGGTTCTCGCCTCGGTACTGGAGCCCATGCGCGATCCCGGTGGCGTTCTCACGCCGCGCTACCGGATGCCCGCCGCGGCCCGCTGCTTCGGCGCCGAACGGCTGCGGTCCGCGGGAGAGACGCCCGCGGCCGTCAGCCGCCACCTCTACTGGTACGGCCACGTCGCCTCCACCGCCCACCACTTGTGGAGCACCGGGGCGCACGAACGGGCCGTCGTGCTCGTCCGGGAGGAGGAGGCCAACCTGCGTGCCGCGCTCGCCGGGGAGCCGAGCGGCGGCGACGAGGCGTCGACGATGCTCGCGCTCGCCGTCGACCTGTGGTTCTGGTGGGCGGTCTGCGGACAGGCCGAGGAGGGGCGCATCGTGCTGTGCCGTCTGCTGCCGCTCGCCCGGTCCGACACGTGGGTGTGCGGGCAGGCGCTGTGGCTGTCCGGCTGGCTCGCCGCGTGCACCGGCTCCCCGGAGGCCGCCGAACTGCTCGGCCAGGCCTGGCGCGTGGCCGTGCTCGCGGGGGACGACGCCACTGTGGGGCGGGTCTCGCACGTACTGGGCGCGCTCGCCCTGGAGGCCGGCAGGACCGAGGAGGCCATCGACCGCCTGCGGGAGGCCGCCGAAACGATTCCCGTGCACGCCGAGCACGGCCCGCCCGCCACGGTCAGCTGGGCGCTGCTCGCCGTGGCGCAGGCCGGGGGCAGACCCGCCGACGCGTGGCGCAGCGTCCGGCGCGCCTCGACGGGTCCGGAGCCGCGGCACGACCTGTGGACGCGTTCCATGACGCAGTACGCACAAGCCTTCGTCGACCACTCGCGGGGGCGCCGCAGCCGGGCCTGGCGCCGGGCCAGGAAGGCGCTCGCGGGAGCCGTCGGAGTCGTCGGAGCGGCCGATGCCCCGGCCGTCGCCGCCATGGCGGGCCCGCCCGGCGCCGCGCTCATCCATCGGCTGATCGCGGAGATCGAGGCGGGCGGCGGCCGGTAGCGGGGGCGTACCGCCCGGTCAGGGCACTTGCGGCACCCGAAACCGGCGCCGGTACTCCGTCGGCGTCGTGTTCAGGCGGCGGCGGAAGGCGCGGACGAGGGTGTCGGTCGTGCCGAAGCCGCACAGGGACGCGATGCGGTCGAGCGTGGCGTCGGAGGACTCCAGTTCGTGGCGGGCCTTCTCGACGCGCACCGACTCGATGTACGCGTGCGGGGTCATGCCCAGTTCGTTCTTGAACAGGCGGGTCAGGTGCCGGTCGCTGACGTGGGCGTACTCGGCGAGGTCCACGACGGTGAGCGGCTCGGCGATGTGCCCGAGGATGTGGTGGCGCAGGTCCTCGATGCGGCGGGTGGTGGAGACCTGCTCCAGCGGGACGCTGAACTGGCTCTGCCCGCTGGAGCGTTTGAGGTACATCACCAGTTGGCGGGCCACCCGCAGTGCGACGGCCTCACCGAGGTCGTCGGCGATCAGGGCGAGGGAGAGGTCGAGGCAGGCGCTGATCCCGGCGCCGGTCCACACATTGCCCTCGCGGATGAAGATCGGGTCTGCGTCGACCTCAACCTCCGGGTGGTCGGAGGCCAGTTGACGTGCGGTCGACCAGTGCGTGGTGGCCCGCTTGCCGTCGAGCAGCCCGGCGGCGGCGAGCAGATGCGCCCCGACGCACACCGAGGTGATCCGGCGCGTGCGCGCCGCGAGCACCTTCACCCAGTCGACCAGGGCGGGGTCGACGAGAGGGTGGACGCGCCCGTCGGCGTCGATCTCCACGGCGCCCGGCACGATGAGGGTGTTGATGCCGCGCTCGGCGGCCTCCTCGAAGGTGAGGTCGGGCAGCACACGGACGCCGGCGCCGGTGGTGACCGGGTCCATGGTCTCGGCGGCGAGGACCACGTGGTAGCCGGCGGCGTCCGCGGTCTCCCGGCGGGCCAGCGCGAACACCTCCGGCGGTCCGGTGACGTCGAGCAGGTCCACGTCCTCGAAGATCACGATCACGATGAGCCGTTTCGCGGATTCCGCCACGCTTCCCCCTGGTGTCGCTGCCGCTGTGCCACCCAACCGTAGGTCGGAATCTGCATGTTAGACGTCATTGTCGACACCGCCGCGGGCTCCTAGCGTTGTGGACACAGCCTCCCGGACCGACAAGGGCCGAGGTCGGGCTGTGTCTCCCCTACGCGATGCAAAGGCGGTACGCCCATGTCCAGGACCACGCTGCGCGAGCTGAACGGCTTCGTCCAAACGCCCGCGAAGCTGGCCGAGTCGACACTCGTCCTGATCGACTTCCAGAACACCTACACCCAGGGCGTGATGGAGCTCGACGGCTGGGAGCAGTCCCTCGACGCCGCCGCGCAGCTGCTGGCCCGGGCCCGCGCCGCCGGCACGAAGGTCGTGCACGTCATCAACGACGGCGGGGAGGGCACTCCGTACGACATCCGGGCGGAGATCGGCCAGATCCACCCGAGGGTCGCCCCTGTCGAGGGTGAGCCGGTCGTCGTCAAGCAGGTCCCGAACGCGTTCGTCGGCACCGACCTGGCGAGCCACCTCAAGGAGGGCCAGGACGTCGTCATCGCAGGGTGGATGACCCACATGTGTGTCGCGTTCACGGCGCAGGGCGCGTTCCTGAACGGCAACCGCCCCACGGTCGCCGCCGACGCCACCGCCACCCGCTCACTGCCCGTCGCGGGCACCGACGTCCCCGCCGACCAGGTGCACCAGGGCGCTCTCGCCACCATCGCCGACCTGTACGGGGTCGTCACCGCCTCTCAGAAGGAGATCGTCTGATGAAGCCGCTGCGTTCGCTCGTCGTCCTGGGCGCCGCCGCCGTGCTCGCGGCCACCATGACCGCGTGCGGTGGAGAGACCGACGCCGCCGCCCGCACCGACGGGAACGACAGGAAGCCGTCGCCGTCCGCCGACCGCAATGTCGCGAAGGACACCACGACGCTGCGCCGGCTCATGAAGCTCGACGAGACCCCGGCCAAGCTGTCCGACGCCGCGCTGGTCCTCGTCGACTACCAGAACGTCTACACCGGCGGCCCGATGGAGCTCACGGGCTGGCGCGAGTCGGTGGACAACACCAAGGACCTGCTGGGACGGGCCCGCAAGGCAGGCACGCCGGTGATCCACATCGTGGAGAAGGGCTACGACCTCAAGTCGAAGGCCGGACAGATCATTCCGGCTCTCAAGCCCGCCAAGGGCGAGGCCGTCGTCGAGAAGGCCGTCCCCAACGGCTTCCACGACACGAACCTCGCCGCGGAGCTCAAGAAGACCGGCCGCAAGAACGTCATCATCGCCGGTTTCATGACCCACATGTGCACCCTGTTCACCGCCGAGGGAGCCGTCTACAACGGCTACAACCCGACCGTGGTGGGCGACGCCTCGGCGACCCGGCCACTGCCGGTCAAGGGCAACCCCAACGGCATCCCCGCCAAGCAGGTGCACGAGTCCGCGCTCGCCACGATCCAGGACCGCTTCGGCGTCGTGGTTCCCCAGCAGAGCGACATCAAGTAGCCACCCAGGTCACTGTCTTCGGCGGGGGAAGGAACTTCGGTTCCTTCCCCCGCCGACGGGCGCGACATCCCGCGCCCCCGAAGAACCCCACACCACCAAACCCCACCCCTCACCTCCCGTCCCCCCAACCCGAAGGTCCCCCCATGAATTCGATCCCCACATCGAAGAGCCACCAGAAACAGATCAGCACAACGCGATGGAGAAAACGAAGATGGCTACCCGCAGAGGGTTCATAGGCGGCGCTACCGGTGTCGGTACGGCCGCCCTGCTCGGCTACTCGGCAGCCCCGAGCTCCGCCGCCGCGGCAGCGGACAGCGCGGCCACAGAGGCCGTCAGCCAGCAGACGGCGCGGTCGTCGATGCTCGCCGTCAACGCCGGAATGCGCGCCAACTACGCGGTTCTGAAAGCAGAACTGATCAAGCACCTCTCCCCGGTGGTCGTCGTGCAGAACGACGCCAAGGGGGGTCGATTCACCCTCGTGACCAAGGACGGGCAGCAGTCCGCCAATCCTGTGTCGGAGACGTTCGAGCTGGCGAAGTCCATCGCTCACGTCCCGCTCGGCATCTTCTCCGTGATCGCCTCCTATCTGGCGAACAAGGTGCCGAACCTGCCGAACGCCAGCCGCATCGACGCCCACGACCTCGTCATGGTGGCGTTCAACAGCACCACGTCGACGGCGTGGATCGAGCCGTTGCAGGCGTACGCCACCAAGCTCGCCACGGCCCGTCGCCAGCTCGCCTCCGCCGGCCTGCCCGCGGCGCTGACCACGTCCTGCGGCAACATCCTCGACGGCGCACAGAAGTTCATCAGCGCCTCGGTCGCGGCCAAGAAGTTCGACATGGCGTCCTTCGAGACCTTCTCCGGCAGCGTCTACCCCGACATCCGCACCAACATGGAGCACGCCTCGCAGGCCCAGATCAAGGGCGTGCAGGACATCATGAAGACCTGGCGTGCCAAGGTCGGCGAAGAGGCGTGGACCGACCTGTACTGCGTGGTCATCTCGCAGTGGACGACGAGCGTCCTCAACCAGAACACCATCATCATCAAGGACTGCATGAACGCGGCGAAGGTCGCCACCCACCTGATCGACCTGCCCGGTCTGGAGCCGCCGACGGACCCGGTCTTCACCGCGCTGGACAACCTCGCGCGGATCGTGCAGGACAACATCGCCGCCGAGATGGTCTTCCCCAAGGACACGAAGGTCGCCGACGCGCTGAAGGGCCAGCAGGACCTGCTGTCCGACGAGATCCTCATCCAGCTCGGCAGCAATACGACGACTCCGATGGCCGCGCCCAACTACAACTCCGTTGCCTCGGGTTCCGGGGTGTGCCCGGTCCCTCACTAGTCCGCGCGATGCCGTCGGCTCCGGGGCGCGCGCACCCGGGGCCGGTGGCCCGGCCGGTTCACCGGCTGCGGGCGGAGCAGGGCGGGATCGATCCGGGGTGCCCCCTTCCACGCGGACCGGCACGACGGTATGTTGGTGATAGTCCGTGGTCGATGGGGTGTTGTTAGCGCAGCATCCGACCTACCGGTGTTCTCTCGGGCCCAGGTTGGGGCTCTTTCGCCAGCGGCTGTCATCCGCGGGAGTCTGCGCCCGCTAAACAACTCCGCTGCCGCCACCATGGCTTCCCCCCCAAGCCGCCCCTTGCGCGCGTGCGCAGCGGTGCCTCCCCCCGGGAGACGCAATGCGCGGCTACTTCGCCGATGAACTCATGCTCATGCTGCCCTTGTCCGACGCTCCCGGTGTACGACTGTGGGGCGAGGTCTTCAGTCCCCATCGCGGCCCCGTGGTCCTGGCCCTGACCGAGGAAGCCTCTCGCACCGACGAGATCGTCCTTGATCTCACCGACGTCCGCTTCATCTCGAACAGCATCCTGGACATCCTGACGGTCCTGGCCCGCCGTCTCGCCCCGCCCCAGTGCCTCCTCGTCAAGGCCGGCGCCGACCTCGACCTGAGAGAGCGGACCGCCGCCCGCGGCTGGGACGAGATCGAGACCGTCCGCCTGGAGGAGATCAGCGCGTGATCGCGCCCAGCAGCGCCTTGGCGCACAGGTCCCGCACCTGTTCCCGTGACAGGTCGGGCTCCTCCAGCCACTCCAGGCAGACCGCCACCATGAACGCGAGCCAGCCGCGCACCGCGAGGCGCAGCACGGGCAGGTCCCGCGTGATGTCCGCGGCGCCCGGGTCCGCGGCGAGGGCGGCGAGGATCTGCCGCTCCTGGGCCGCGAGACCGTTGCGGTAGACCTCGCGGACCAGCGGGTCGCCCGCGGCCTCGGCCCGGTGGAAGGCGCGGAAGCCCTGCGCGTGACTCTCCACGTACCCGAGGAAGGCGTCGAGTCCCGCGCTCACCTGCTCCCGCACCGGCAGCCCCGGCACGGCCGCCGTCAGGCGCAGCATGCGCTCGCTCTCGCGGTGCACGACGGCGGCGAAGAAGTCCCGTTTGGTCGGGAAGTAGTGGTACAGGAGGCCCCGCGAGACACCGGCGATCTCGGCCACCCGCTCGATCCACACGTCGTCGTAGGGCTTCTGCGCGAAGAGCCGCGCCCCGACCGAGAGCAGCTGCTCACGCCGCTCCTCGGTGCTCAGCCTGCGGCGCGTGCGCTCCTGGGGGTTCGCGGCCATGCCAGCACCTTACTTGACGCGAATTCAATAGCGGTACCACACTGGGATCTCCTATTGAATCCACGTACAACAGGCCCAACGGGCCCGTCGGACAAGGGAGATGGGCACATGGCGCAGACGACGCGGTCAGCGGCGGCGGAGAGTCCGGACGGGCGGCCCGCGCCCGAGGCTCCCCCGAAGGGGTTCCGCAGCGCCGAGCTCGGCTGGCCCGAGCTGCACCGCATCCCGCACCCGCCGCACCGCCTGCCGCTGCTCGGCGACCTCCTCGGCGCGAACGTCCGCACGCCGTTGCAGGACTCGATGCGGATGGCGCGCAGGCTCGGCCCCATCTTCCGGCGCAAGGCGTTCGGCAAGGAGTTCGTCTTCGTGTGGGGCGCCGAGCTCGCCGCGGACATGGCCGACGAGTCGAGGTTCGCCAAACACGTGGGCCTCGGCGTCGCCAACCTCCGTCCGGTGGCGGGCGACGGCCTCTTCACCGCGTACAACCACGAGCCCAACTGGCAGCTCGCGCACGACATACTCGCGCCGGGGTTCAGCCGCGAGGCGATGGCGGGCTACCACCCGCTGATGCTGGACGTCGCCCGGCAGCTGACCGCCCGCTGGGACGAACGCGAGACGGCGGGCCGGGCGGTGGACGTGCCGGGTGACATGACGAAGCTGACGCTGGAGACGATAGCCCGTACCGGATTCGGGCACGACTTCGGCTCCTTCGAGCGCTCGGCGCCGCACCCGTTCGTGTCGGCGATGGTGGGCACGCTCTCCTTCGCCCAGCGCCGCAATGTCGTGCCGCCCCTGCTGACCCCGCTGGTGCTGCGCGGAGCCGAGCGGCGCAACGACGCCGACATGGCCTACCTCAACCGCACGGTCGACGCGGTGATCGCGGCCCGGCGCGCCGCGCCCGGGTCGGGCGGCCAGGGCGACCTGCTCGACCGCATGCTGGAGGTCGCCCACCCGGAGACCGGCGAGCGGCTCACTCCGGAGAACATCCGCCGCCAGGTCATCACCTTCCTGGTCGCCGGCCACGAGACGACATCCGGCGCACTGTCGTTCGCGCTCCACTACCTGTCACGCTCCCCGGAAGTGCTCGCCCGCGCGCGGGCCGAGGTCGACGAGGTCTGGGGCGCCGAGGGGGAGCCCGCGTACGAACAGGTGGCCAAGCTGCGGTACGTGCGCCGGGTGCTCGACGAGTCGCTGCGGCTGTGGCCCACCGCGCCCGGGTTCGCCCGCGAGGCCCGCGTCGACACCACGCTCGGCGGCGTCCACCCGATGCGCCGCGGCGCGTGGGCGCTGGTCCTCGCGACGATGCTGCACCGCGATCCCGCGGCGTGGGGCGAGCGTCCCGAGGAGTTCGACCCCGACCGGTTCGCCCCTTCGGCCGTACGCGGACGGCCGCCCCATGTCTTCAAGCCGTTCGGCACGGGAGCACGGGCCTGTATCGGACGTCAGTTCGCGCTGCACGAGGCGACCTTGGTCCTCGGCCTGCTCCTCCGCCGCTACGACCTGCACGCCGATCCGGCCTACCGGCTGCGCGTCGCCGAGCGCCTCACCCTCATGCCGGACGGCCTCACCCTGCGGCTCACCCGCCGCGCCCGGACGGCATAGAGGGCCAATTGTCAGACCCGTGCGCGAGAGTGGAGACGGCATCCCCCGATGCCGACCACGCCACCGAGCACGAAGGAGCCGCTCGACATGACCGGCACGACGTCCGAGGAACTGCTCGCCGCGCAGGCCTGCTTGCGCCTGCTGCACACGGCGCGCGCCGCGCTCTCCGACTCCGCGTCGGTCTCCCCCGTGGCCGCGGCGACGCTGCTCGCGGGGCCGATCGCGGAGGCCGACGAAGCGCTGCGCCGCGCGGGCCTCGCGGGCAACGAGGCGGTGCTCATCGACCGGATCTACGATCTCGCGCCGCCCCCGCGAGCCACCGGTCCGGGGCCGTCCGAGGGGCGGACCCCGATGCCCCGCGCACGGGAAAGGAGCCAGTCATGAGCGCCGACCAGGGCAACGCCTCGTACGGGCACAAGGAGTTCAAGCGTTCCAAGAGCCACTTCGCCGACCGCGTCACCGCGGACGGCAGGGACGGCTGGCCCGCCGAGGCGGGCCGCTACCGCCTGGTGGTGAGCCGGGCCTGCCCGTGGGCCGGCCGGGCCCTCATCGCGCGCCGGCTGCTCGGCCTGGAGGGCGCGCTCTCCCTGGCCGTCACCGATCCGATCCAGGACGACCGGAGCTGGCGGTTCACGCTGGATGCCGACGACCGCGACCCGGTCCTCGGCATCCACTTCCTCAGCGAGGCGTACGAGGCCCGCGAGAGCGGATATCCGGGCGGCGTCAGCGTCCCCGCCATCGTGGACGTCCCGAGCGGCAAACTCGTCACGAACGACTTCCAGCAGATCACCCTGGACTTCGCCACGGAGTGGACGGCCCTGCACCGCGAAGGCGCGCCGGACCTCTACCCCGGGCCGCTGCGCGACGAGATCGACTCGGTCATGGAGGGCATCTACCGCGACGTCAACAACGGCGTGTACCGCTCGGGTTTCGCCCCGGACCAGGCCACGTACGAATCGGCGTGCCGCGACGTCTTCCGCCGCCTCGAACTCACCTCCGAGCGGCTGGCCAACCGCCGGTATCTCGTCGGCGACACCATCACGGAAGCGGACATCCGGCTGTTCTGCACCCTGGTGCGGTTCGACGCGGTCTACCACGGCCACTTCAAGTGCAACCGCCGGAAGCTGGCCGAGGACCCGGTGCTGTGGGCGTACGCCAGGGATCTGTTCCAGACCCCCGGGTTCGGCGACACCATCGACTTCGACCACATCAAGCGGCACTACTACGAAGTACACACCGGCATCAACCCGACAGGCATCGTGCCGCTGGGCCCCGACCTCTCCGGGTGGCTGACACCACATCACCGGGAGCAGCTGGGCGGCCGCCCCTTCAGCGACGGCACGCCTCCGGGACCCGTGCCCGCCGGGGAGGAGGTGCCGCCGACGGGACGCCCCTGATTCCGCCCCGGGACGGGGTCACCCGGCCCGCCGCTCAAGAACCCGTTCGACCGCCTTCACCACCTGTCCGGCGCCGTCCTCCGTCGCCAGCACCCCGGCGAGGCGGTCGGCGGCCCGTCCGTACGCGTCTTCGCGCACCACGCGGCGGAGCGCATCGGCGAGGCGGGGTGCCGTGAGCCGCCCGAACGGGATCGGGTCGGCCGCCGCCCCCAGGGAGGCGAGCCGGGCCGCCCAGAACGGCTGGTCCGCGGTGACCGGCACGGGGACGGCGGCGACACCCGCACGCAGCGCGGCCGCCGACGTCCCGGCCCCCGCGTGGTGCACCACGGCCGCCACCCGGGGGAACAGCAGGGCGTGCGGCACCTCGCCGACGGTGAGGACGTCGTCGCCGGACGCGGCGAGCCCCGCCCTGCCCGCCTGGAGCACCCCTCGCAGCCCGGCCGCGCGCAGCGCCGCCACCGCGATCCCGCTCAGCCGCTCGCCCTCCCCCGCCACCATGCTGCCGAACCCGATGAACACCGGCGGCGGCCCGGCCCGCAGGAAGTCGTCGAGCTCCGGCGGCAGCGGGTCCCTCGGGTCGTGGTGGGGCCACCAGTTGCCGACGACGTCGAGTCCGGCGCGCCAGTCCGCCGGCCTCGGCACCACGGCCGGGCTGAAGCCGTGCAGCACCGGCAGGCCCGCCCGCTCCTGCCGGGCGCGGACCACGCGGGGCTCGGTGGCGGGCAGGGAGAGGCGGGCGCGCAGGTCACGTACGGCGTCGGCGTAGACCCGGTCGACCATGCGCAGGGAGAAGGCGCCGAGGACACGGTTCCCGAAGCCGCCGAGCGACCGCGTGCCGCCGATGACGGGCGGAAACTCCCGTGTGGGGTGCGTGGGTTGGAGATACGCGCCCAGGGCCGGCACATCCATCGCCTCGGCCAACTGCCAGCCGAGCGGCGCCGTGGTGGTGGAGAGCACCAGCAGGTCCGCGCCCCGCACGGCCGCGTCGACGAGGCCGCCCCCGAGGTCACGGACGAAGACGGAGGCAGCTCGCATGAGCTCCTTGCGTCCGCCGGTGGCCTGTCGCCCGCCGGTGCCCTGTCGTCCACCGGCATCGGCGGGCAGCTCGCGGAACCTCAGGCCCGCGGCCTCGACGAGCGGCGCGAAGGAGCCGTGCGTGGCGAGGGCGACGTCGTATCCGACTTCGCGGAGCCGGAAGCCCAGACCGGTGTAGGGGGCGACATCGCCGTACGAACCGGCCGCGGCGATCAGGATGCGCGTCATCGGCTTCCTTCGGGAAAGGAGGGAGAGGAGGAGGCGGGGGAAGAGCAGGGAGCTGAGGGAGCGGGCGGAACACTCTCACCCTCAGGTTTAGCGTCAGTGTTTATCTCGTTGTCACATGAGGCCCGAGACCTGACCCGGGCCTCGGCATTCGCTTCCACCGCCGTCCGCAGATACGCGGCGAGCCCCGGTCGTTGCTGAGGCTGTGGCACCACGAGGGCGAAGGCGCGGGGATCCGTGGCGAAGTCGTCCGCGATGCGCAGATGCATCGCGGGCGGGCACGGCGTGAACCAGCGGGAGATGTGCTGCCGGTGCGCCTCGGCGAGTTCCCGCGCCCGCGCACCATCCGCGGGCTCCCCCGCGTCGAAGGCGGCGAGCAGTTCCTCCCGCCACCGGGCGGCCTCGCTCATGAGCCGCGCCCAGTCCTCCTTGGTGTGGTCGGCGGCGCTCTTCATGGCCGCGCGATGGCCCGCGCTGCCCTGCCACTTCAGCTCGGCCTCGGTGGCGTAGCTCAGGTCGAAGGCGATCTCACCGAACACCTCGAACCGTTCCCGCGGAGTGAGGCTCACCCCGGTCTGCTGCACCTCCATGGCCCGCTCGGCGACCTCCACCAGACGCTCCAGCTTGTCGATCTGTTCGCGCAGCGCCCGGCGCCTGGCCTTGAGCTGGGCAAGGGCGTTGGCCTGGGGGTCGGCCAGGATCTCGGCGATCTCGTCGAGGGTGAAGCCGAGTTCGCGGTAGAAGAGGATCTGCTGGAGCCGGGCCAGATCGGCGTCGCCGTAGAGGCGGTAGCCGCCGGGGCTGCGCTCGCCGGGCGTGAGCAGCCCGGCCCGGTCGTAGTGGTGCAGGGTGCGGACGGTGATCCCCGCGAAACCGGCGACCTGACCGACGGTGTAACTCATGGACCTCGCCTTTCGTCGACGCACAGCCTGCAACCTGACGTGACGTGAGGGTCAACCGAAGGCCGACCGCACCCCGGAAGCCGACCAAGTTGTTAATGGGATTCATTTTCATATAGCGTGCTGCCCTGCACCCCCCTACTCCCCCAAGGAGGACCTCATGGCCGTACCGAAGCGGAAGATGTCGCGCAGCAACACCCGGCACCGCCGCGCCCAGTGGAAGGCCACCACCCCGCAGCTGGTGCCCGTCACCGTCGACGGCGTGCCGCACATGGTGCCCCAGCGTCTGGTCAAGGCGTACGAGCGCGGCTTGCTGCGCCCGGAGAGCTGACGCGCATGGCACACACACGACCCGCGGCGGGCGGTCGCCTGCTGCCCGTGACGGTCCTGTCCGGCTTCCTCGGCGCGGGCAAGACGACGCTGCTCAACCACGTTCTCGCCCATCGCGCGGGCCTGCGCGTCGCGGTGATCGTGAACGACATGAGCGAGATCAACATCGACGCCGCCCTGGTGCGCGGCGGCGAGGCCGCGCTGTCCCGCACCGAGGAGCGGCTGGTCGAGCTGACCAACGGCTGCATCTGCTGCACGCTCCGCGACGATCTGCTCGAAGAGGTCGGCAGGCTGGCCGCCGAGGGCCGCTTCGACCATCTCCTCATCGAGTCCAGCGGCATCTCGGAGCCGATGCCGGTGGCCGCGACGTTCGCGTTTCCGCGCGACGACGGCTCGACGCTCGGCGACCTGGCCCGCCTCGACACGATGGTGACGGTGGTCGACGCCGCGAACTTCCTGCCGGAGCTGTCCGCCGGGGACGGCCTGGCGGAGCGCGGCCTCGATCAGTACGAGGACGACGAGCGCACCGTCAGCGACCTCCTGATGGACCAGGTCGAGTTCGCCGACGTCATCGTCCTCAACAAGCTCGACCTCGTCGACGCGCAGACCGCCGACCGGCTCACGGCCACCCTCGCGCGCCTCAACCCGCTCGCCCGCGTCGTGCCCGCGACCCGGGGACGGGTGGAGCTCGCCCAGCTCCTCGACACCGGCCTGTTCGACCTGGAACGCGCCCAGCAGGCGCCGGGGTGGGTGCGGGAACTGAACGGTGACCATGTGCCGGAGACCGAGGAGTACGGAATCTCCAGCACGGTGTTCCGTGCCGGGCGGCCCTTCCACCCCGGCCGTTTGTGGGCCTTCGTCACGGAGGAGATGGACAGCGGCGACTTCGGGCGCATTCTGCGCTCCAAGGGGTTCTTCCGGCTGGCGAGCCGGCCCGGGATCATCGGCCTGTGGTCGCAGGCGGGCTCCGTCGCCCGCTTCGAGCCTTCGGGAGCGCGCAGCACGGACGACGACGTGCGGGGGCAGGAGCTCGTCTTCATCGGCGTCGATCTGCGCGCCCCTGAACTGCGGGCGGCCCTGGACCGGTGCCTGCTCGCCGAGGGCGAGGCGGTTCCGTCGTACGATCCGTTCCCCGCGTGGGACGCGCACGGCGCGGACGCCTGCGAGACCGAGAGCGGACCGGAGTCCGCCCTCGCCCCTCTCAGCCCGCTGGGTCCGCCGCGTTCTGTGCCTTCTCCGCCCGGGTGACGCAGGCGCGCGTCAGCGTCTCGGTGACGGACGCGTGTTCCCGCAGGTCGTCCACCGGTGAGAGCTCCACCGCGCACACGACCGTCCCGGTGCGCACCACGGCCTGCGCCGTGGTCTCGTCGAGGTCCAGATTCACGTTGGTGGCGGCGATCCGCTCCTCGCCCAGGCCGGGGAAGGACAGGACTTCCAGCCGATCGTTGGACCTGACCCCCATGACGGAACCCCGGTAGTGGGCCTTCGCCCGTCGGACCGAGTCACAGGCCGACACGTCGAAGGTGGCGCGGATCTCCCCGCCGCCGTCCGAGCGGGTCGCGTAGCGCGAACCGGCCCGGTGGCAGGGGGAGTCCGCGCTGCCCGGCTGGCTCGCGGGCGCGGCGAGCTCCGTCCAGCCGGGCGGGACGCTCTCCCGGTCCGGCGTCACCCGCGCGGTCTCCGCGACGGACAGGGCCCGAGCGGTGTTCCGCGCGTCGTCGGGCGCAGTCGTCCGGGGCGAGTCGTCGGCACCGATCAGCTGCACTCCGCCGTAGGCCCCCAGCGCCAGGAGGAGCGCCAGCAGGGCCACCACGCCCGTCAGCGAGGCACGGCCCGCGGGCGTGTTGTTGACCGTCAGCGGGCCGAGCGAGATGTGGCTGCGCGACAGTCTGCTGCCGGTGATGACGACGCTGCTCGTGGTGTGGGCCCGCTGTGCGGCCTCGAGGTGTTCCAGCAGGCGGCGCCGCAGTTCGGGGTCGGTCTCGAGCTCCTGCCGCAGGGCGGTCTCCGCCTCGCGGCGGGCGGCCGGGTCCTGCGTGTCGGTGCCCAGGCCCGCCAACGCCGCACGCCCGTGGTCGGTGCCCGCGAGACGGGCGCGGACTAGCTCGACGACGGCGCCTCCAGCCCCTTGGCCGACCCCGCTCGCCACCCCCGCCGCCGCGGTCACGAAGACCCCAACGGCCGTATGGGCCAGCTCACTTGAATCCATGTGCCCCTCCCCCGTCGAAAGCCGAAGAATCCCATCACCACCGCCTGAGCACCAGACCGCGGCGCCGCGCCGACACGGGTGCCTCTTGTCCCTTCCCCCGGACACGGGGCACTGTGTTGGCCACATCCGTCACCACCGACGCACGAGGTGCAGGCATGAACAGCGGAGCAGGGTCGGCCATGGGGTCCGGGAGCGGCAGCCCGGGGCGTCGGCGGTTCATCGGCGCACTCGTGGGGGCGGTCGGCGCGGGGGCTCTGTCGTCGGTCTCGGCGTGCGCGTCGTCGGATCCGGCAGGCCCGGAGCGCCCGGAGCGTCCGGACCGCGTACGCCGGGAACCCGCCTCCTCGGCCGCCCACCGGCCGCGCCGCGAGGGGCGGTTGTTCCTGGGGACGTACACCTCGCAGGACGGCGGCGGTGCGGGCATCGGCCTGGCGACGTACGACGACGTGACGGGCCGCGTCACCGGTGCCGGGACGGTCACCGGCGTCCCCGACCCCTCCTATCTGGCGCTGCACCCCTCGGGTCGTACGCTCTACGCCGTCAACGAGCGGGACAAGGGTGGCGTGACCGCCGTCGCGCTCTCCGCCTCCGGCAAGCACGACGTCCTCGGCACGCGGGACACCGGCGGCGCGGGCCCCTGCCACCTGTCCGTGCACCCCGGCGGGCGCTGGCTGCTCAGTGCGAACTACACCTCCGGCAGTGTGTCCGTGCACCCCATCGAGGCCTCGGGCGCACTGGGTGAGCGGACGGACCTCGTCACGCACTCCGCGCCGCCGCCGGGGCCCGGCCAGCAGGGCCCGCACGCGCACCAGATCATCACGGCCCCCGACGGCCTCCACGTCCTCGCCGTCGACCTCGGCAACGACACGGTGTACACCTACCGCCTCGACGAGAAGGCGGGCACGCTCCGCCGTGTCTCGCACGCGGCCTTCCGGCCGGGCGCGGGCCCGCGCCACCTCACCTTCCACCCCTCGGGCCGCTTCGCCTACCTCGCCGCCGAGTTGGACAATACGGTCGTCGTCTGCGCGTACGACCCCGCCACCGGCCGCCTCACGCCGGGCAGACCGCAACCGACCGGCACCGGGGAGGGCACCAGCTACCCGGCGCAGATCGTGGTGACGCGCGAGGGCCGCTTCGCCTTCCTCGCCAACCGTGGGCACAACAGCGTCACCCGGTACGCGATCGAGCGCGCCGGCGCCCGGCTCCGGCTCCTCGACACGGTCGCCGTCGGCGGGGACTTCCCCCGCCAGCTCGCGTTCTCCCCGTCGCAGCGCCTGCTGTTCACCGCGAACCAGAAGTCGAGCACGGTGAGCGTCTTCAAGGTCGACGGCCACAGCGGCGCACTCCGCCTCGCGGGCAAACCTTTCGCATCGCCGGTCGCCGTGTGCGCGTTGCCTCTCTAGTCGTGCGGGGCGAGGAGAAGGGGCTCGGGGTGCGGCTCGTGTCGGCGGTGCGGGCGGGGGACGTCGACGCGGTGCGGGCGCTGCTGGCCGAGGGGGCCGATCCGGACGCGGTGGACGCGAGCGGGCTGTCGGCGCTGGGGTTCGCCGTGGCGGCGTACGACGCGGCGGTCGCCGAAGCGCTCGTGGAGGGCGGGGCCGACCCTGACCGGGCGCTGCCCGACGGGACCACACCCCTGTGGCGCGCGATCGACGGCGGTTCCCACGCGGTCTTCTCGGCCGTGCTCGGCACGGAGCCCCGGCTGCGGCTGCCGGCGGGCACGCGTGAACGGTTCCTCGCCCTGGCGCGGGACTGGTACGAGACGGGTGTCGAGGAGGAGCTGCGGCGGAGGTCGAACGCGGTGGGGCCCGCGGTCACGGAACGGGTCACGGACGGCGGGTACGACTGGGTCGAGCAGGTCTCGCTGGGCGGGCTCGTCGTGCGGGCCGGACACGGCGGCATCCTGAGCGCGCTCGAATGGGCCTTCCGCATCCTGACCCCCGTCGACGAACTCGTCGCTCGCGCCGTGCGGCACCCGGACGAGGAGCACACCGACTGGTCGGCGGTCTGCTGGGTCCTCGCCGGGCGCCGCAGCGACGAGACCTGGTCGGCCGTGACCGCCCATCGCCACCACCCGGACCCGGCACACCGGCGTTTCGTGGCGGACTACCTGCGGGTGCGTTCGTTCGTCGACCCCGGGCACCGGCACTACGGCAGGAAGGAGACCGGGCTCCTGATCGCCTGGGCCGCCGAAGAGAGGGACAGCGTGGTGCTCGCCAAGGTGCTGAGCGCCCTCTCCGAGTACGAACACCCGGGTCAGGAGGCCGTCGGGCTGCGCCACGCTAGCCACCCCGATCCCCGCGTACGCCGTGAGGTGCCGTACGCCCTCGTCACGAACGACGGTCTGCGGTCACAGGCCGCGCGGGACGCGGTGCTCGCCCTGACCCGCGACCCGGATCCGGAGGTGCGGCTCAGGGCCTGTGAGGTGGGGGCGGACGACGAGGTCCTGTGGCCCGAGGTGACCCGGGCGCTGCTCGTCATGGTCGAGAGCCCGGACGCCGCCGTGCGCCGCGGGGCGGCGGTGACCCTCGCCGCGTCCCGGGACCACGCGCCCGCCGTCGCGGAGGCGCTGATCGCGTTGTTGGACGACGACGACCTGCTCGTGCGTCTGGAGGTCGCCTGGGGTCTCGCCCGCCGCGACGACCCGCGGACCGAGCAGGCGTACGAGCGCGTGGGGCCGCTCGGTCCGGGTTTCGAGCACGACCACCGGGCGCACGAGCTCTGGAACTGGAGGTGGCGGAGGAAGGAGACGGGCTCGGCCGCTGCCGCCGAGTGACACCCGTGTCGTGACCCCCGGCTCGGCTCTAGGGTTTGGTGAAACGCACGTCGGCCGCCCGCGCGACGATCTCGGCCTCGTCGCCGAGGGACCACTCCGCCACCCGCGACACCGTCGCCGCGGGGACCACGTCGCTGATGCCCTCCGCGGCCGGGATGTCGTACGTCGCGTGCGCGTCGTGCGGCAGGACGACGCGGAAGCCGAGATCCAGGGCGGTGCTCGCCGTCGCCCTGACGCACATCTCCGACATCACGCCGCAGACGGCCAGGTCCCGCACCCCGGCATCGCGCAGCAGCTCTTCGAGCCGGGTGTCCTCGAAGCCGTCGTCGACGGTCTTGCGCACGGCCCTCTCGCCCCGCGCGGTGTCGAGGGGCAGGTGGAGCTCCCAGCCGGGGGTGCCCGTCTCGTCGGGGGCGCCGGGCTCTCCGTCGTTCTGCAACTGGACGACGAACGCGCCGTTCTCGCGGGCCTCGGCCAGGAGGCTCGTCACCCGGTCCAGGAGGCGCTCCGCGTCGGGCACGGCGTCGTCACCGGTGACGAAAGCGGACTGCATGTCGACGATGATCAGCGCCTGGACGGGCGGGACGGGCTCGGCGGACGGAGGGGACGAGGGCGGCTGCGTGGGTGTCGGAGGCTTTGTCACCACGCCATCATCCCTGCGGGACGTGGAACCTCAACTGGATTACCGTACGTGGGTATGAGCACGGACCTTGCCGTATCGGACCTAGGCGTACTCCTTGTCGGCGCCGCCATTTTGGTCGCCGCGACCCTCGCTGTCGCGGCCGTGCTGCTCGTGCGTCTCGTCCGGACCCGCCGCGCCCTGCGCAGAGCCGGGCTGCCCGTCGAGCGGCAGTGGGTGTTCTGGGGCGCGGTCGCCTATCTCGTCCTGCCCACCGACCTGTTGCCCGACCCGGTGCTGCTCGACGACATCGGCGTGCTGCTGCTCGCGCTGCGGTCGATGAGGTCAGCCTCCGACGGGCCGCCCGCGCCGCGTGCCTGAGAGGCGGGCCTTCATCAGGAGTGCGTGCATGCACTCCGTGACCTGCGCGACGTCCTCGACGAGCTCGTGGAACGGGAGGCGGACGTCCGCCTGGCCGCGGGCGCGTTCGAGACGCAGCGAGATCCCGTGCCGGTCGATGGCGAGCGGGCGGACCCGCACCACGCCCTGGAGGCTGTCCGGGCTGATGAGGCGGGTGAGTTGTTCGACGGCGTCCGGGTGGGCGTCGGCGAGGTGGGTGAGCAGGCGCGACTCGGCCTCGGCGAGCGGGTCGGGCACCGTCAGGGCCAGTTCGTCGAGCTCGATCGCCTGGCGTTCCCCGGTGGAGTCGTGCAGGACGGCGCACGTCGGCTCGAAGACGAGGTGCTCCCTGTCGTGCGTCAGCACCCCCGAGAGCCAGAGCCGCGCGCGGATCCGGTCCCTGAGCGGCACCGGCGCCACGTCGACGAACTCGACCATGGTGGACGGTTCACCGCGCGGCATGCAGATGAGGGCGGCGGCGAGCGCGCTGTCCTCGGGGGGTGACAGCAGGAGCCTGCCGTCCTCGGTGACGGTGTGCGCGCCCACGAGTTCGTCCCTGCCGATCTCTGTGGTCACCGCGCAGGACCACGCGGTGGCAAGCACTGAACGAGCGCGTGCCGCCGCTGTGGGCACGGTCGTGCTGCTGTGACGGACACCCATCCTCAACCTCCATTAGGTAAGCCTTGCCTAACTTATCGAAGATTGCGGAACGGGGCCAGTACGCCTCATGGCCCCGCGCGGCGAACCACGCGAGGCCATGAGGACGTACAGAACTACGGAGCGTGTCAGTGACCCCGCGCGATCCACTCCTCCAGGTGCGGCGCCTCCGCGCCGACCGTGGTGCTGTCGCCGTGTCCGGTCCGCACCACCGTCCCGGGCGGCAGCGTCAGCAGCCGCTCCTTGATCGACTCCACGATCGTCGGGAAGTCGCTGAAGGACCGGCCCGTCGCACCAGGACCCCCGGCGAAGAGCGTGTCACCGGTGAACACCGTGCCGAGGGCGGGCGCGTACAGACTCACGGCGCCGTGGCAGTGGCCGGGCGTGTGCAGCACCTTCAGGACCGTGCCCGCGACGGTCAGTTCCTGCCCGTCGGACAGCTCGCCGTCCGGGGCGCGGTCGGGATGGGTCCGCTTCCACAGCTCCGTGTCGGCCGGGTGCAGCAGGACCGGCGCGCCGGTGCGGGCCGCGAGCGCCGGGGCCGCGTCGATGTGGTCGTCGTGGGCGTGGGTGCAGACGATCGCGACCAGGCGCCGCTCCCCCACCGCCGCCGCGATGGCGTCCGCGTCGTGGGCGGCGTCGATGACGACGCACTCGCTGTCGTCGCCGACGATCCACACGTTGTTGTCGACGTCCCAGGTGCCGCCGTCCAGCGAGAAGGTCCCGGACGTCACGAGGTGGTCGACGCGGGCGCCGGGCGCGCCCGCCGTGGCTCCGGCCCCAGTGGTCTCGGCCGCCATCAGAACACCACCACCGAACGGAGGACGTCGCCGTGGTGCATGCGCTCGAAGGCCTTCTCGACGTCCGCGAGCGCGATGGTCTCCGTGACGAACGCGTCCAGATCCAGGCGCCCCTGCTGATACAGGTCGATGAGCATCGGGAAGTCGCGGGACGGCAGGCAGTCCCCGTACCAGCTCGACTTGAGCGCGCCGCCGCGCCCGAAGACGTCGAGCAGCGGCAGCTCGATCTTCATCTCGGGGGTCGGGACGCCGACGAGGACGACCGTGCCCGCCAGGTCGCGGGCGTAGAAGGCCTGCTCGTATGTCTCCGGGCGGCCGACCGCCTCGATGACGACGTCGGCTCCGTTGCCGCCGGTCAGCTCGCGGATCGCCGCGACGGGGTCGGCGGAGCGCGAGTTGACCGTGTGCGTGGCGCCGAGGCCCTTCGCCGTCTCCAGCTTCTTGTCGTCGATGTCCACGGCGATGATCCGCGCGGCTCCCGCGAGGCGGGCCCCCACGACGGCGGCGTTGCCGACGCCGCCGCAGCCGATGACGGCGACCGAGTCGCCCCGGCCGACGCCGCCGGTGTTGATGGCGGCGCCGATGCCCGCCATCACACCGCAGCCGAGAAGCCCGGCCGCGGCCGGGGAGGCGGCCGGGTCGACCTTGGTGCACTGCCCGGCGGCGACGAGGGTCTTCTCCGCGAAGGCCCCGATGCCGAGCGCCGGGGAGAGCTCCGTGCCGTCGGTGAGGGTCATCTTCTGCCGCGCGTTGTGTGTGTCGAAGCAGTACTGGGGGCGGCCGCGCAGACACGCGCGGCACTGGCCGCACACCGCGCGCCAGTTGAGGACCACGAAGTCGCCGGGCGCGACCTCGGTGACCCCCTCCCCCACCGACTCGACGACACCCGCCGCCTCATGTCCGAGGAGGAACGGGAAGTCGTCGTTGATGCCGCCCTCCCGGTAGTGCAGGTCGGTGTGGCAGACCCCGCA
Source organism: Streptomyces sp. NPDC030245 (assembly GCF_055572995.1). Classification (NCBI taxonomy): domain Bacteria; kingdom Bacillati; phylum Actinomycetota; class Actinomycetes; order Kitasatosporales; family Streptomycetaceae; genus Streptomyces; species Streptomyces sp. NPDC030245. Next base: position 203,317 of record NZ_JBVICF010000002.1, read on the forward strand.
CGCCTGGACCTTCACCACGGCTTCCCCCGGCCCCGGATCCGGGACGACGATCGTCTCGATCCGCACCGGCTCGCCCTTCGCGCGCGCGATCACGCCCTGCACCTGCTGCGCCATGACTTCAGCCCTTCTTTCTCCACATGTCTTTCCCACCACATCGTTACAGGTCGAGCGCCGTGATACAGCAGGTGGAGCACGTCGCGGGGGAGGCGGCCGCCCCGATCTAGGGTGAGCTCGTGCGCAATCTCGCGGCCCAGGCCCTTCTGCCGGTCAATGCGGCGCTCGCCGCCGCCCTGCTCGTGCTGCTGCTGGCCGCCGCGGCGACGGCGGCCGTCTTCCGGCTCGCCCCGGACGGCTCGCGCGGCAGGGCGCGGGAGATCCTGGTCGCGGGCGCCCGCGCCACCGCGCAACTGGCCGTCGTCTCCCTGGTGATCGCCTGGGTCGTGCACCACGTGGCCGCGCTCTTCGCCTTCCTGCTCCTCATGTTCGCCGTGGCCACCCGCACCGCGGGGCGGCGCGTCACGCCGAACGGCACCTGGTGGTGGACGGCGCTGCCCATCGCGGGGCCCGTCCTCCCGGTGGTGACCGGACTGACCCTCGCGGGCCTGCTGCCCGTGGGGGGCATCGCCATGATCCCCGTGACGGGCATCCTCATCGGCGGGGCGCTCACCGCGACGGTCCTCGCCGGCCGCCGCTCCCTCGACGAACTCCGCACCCGGTACGGCGAGTTCGAGGCCGGCATCGCCCTGGGGCTGCCCGACCGCGACGCGCGCCTGGAGGTCATCCGCCGGGCCGCGTCGGACGCCCTCCTGCCCGGACTCGACCAGACCCGCACGGTCGGGCTCGTCACCCTGCCCGGCGCGTTCGTCGGCATGCTCCTGGGCGGCGCGTCCCCCGCGCTCGCCGGAGCCGTGCAGCTCTTCGTGCTGATCGCCCTGATGGCGGTCCAGGCGATCGCCGTGGCGCTCACCGTCGAGCTGGTCGCCCGGGGCCGGCTGCACCGCGAGGCGTAGGCTCCCCACCATGTCTGTCTATGAAGCGGTAGAGATCGAGAGCCTGCAAGGCGGCCCCGCCGACCTGCGCCAGTACGAGGGCAAGGCCGTCCTCGTCGTCAACGTCGCCTCCAAGTGCGGGCTCACCCCGCAGTACGCGGGCCTGGAGCGGCTCCACGAGCAGTACGCGAGCCGGGGCTTCAGCGTGCTCGGCGTGCCCTGCAACCAGTTCATGGGCCAGGAGCCCGGCACGTCGGAGGAGATCGCCGAGTTCTGCTCGGCGACGTACGGTGTGACCTTCCCGATGACGGAGAAGGTCGACGTCAACGGCGAGGCGCGGCATCCGCTGTACGCGCGGCTCGTCGGCACGGCGGACGCCGAGGGCCACACCGGCGACGTCCGCTGGAACTTCGAGAAGTTCTTGATCGACCCGGCGGGCGACGTCGTGGCCCGCTTCTCTCCCCGGACCGAGCCCGACGCCCCCGAGGTCATCGCCGCCATCGAGAAGCACCTGCCGGCCTGACGGCTGAAGTGACGGGGCGGCAGTTGCCCGGCTGAGCGGTGTCACCTCCGGGCGGTCCAGGGATACCTCCAGCCGGGCCAAGCCGATCTGCGGACTGTCGGCGGCGCTCCTACGGTGGCTGAATGGTCATCAGGAACCTTTCGCGCTCCTCCTCCGTACGCGCCGGGGCCGCCCTCTCCCTCGGTGCTCTGGTCCTCCTGTCCTCACCGGTCGCCGCCTCGGACGTCCCGGCCGAACCGGCGCCTCCGCGGCCGCTCCCCGCTTACTCGTCTGCCCTGCTCGACCGGTCCGGTGTCCAGGTCCGGCCCGGCCTCGGCGCGCCCGCGCTGCCCGCCGAGGTGTCCGCCCGCGCATGGCTGGTGGCGGACGCCAGTACGGGGGAGGTGCTCGCGGCGCGGAACGCGCACCGCCCGATGCCGCCGGCCTCGACGCTCAAGTCCCTCTTCGCCCTGTCGACGCTCTCCCGGCTCGACCCCGAGATGCGGCACGTCGTCGCCGAGCACGAGCTGGACGGGGTCGGTGAGGGCAGCAGCATGGTGGGCGTGGCGGAGGGCCGGGCCTATCGGGTCGCCGACCTGTGGCGCGGCGTGTTCCTCAGTTCCGGGAACGACGCCGTGCATGTCCTGGCGGGGCTCAACGGCGGCCTGGAGAAGACCGTTCGGGAGATGCAGGCCAAGGCGCGCGAGCTGGGGGCGAACGACACGCACGTGGTGTCGCCCGACGGTTACGACGCCGAGGGGCAGGTCTCTTCGGCGTACGACCTGGCGGTCTTCGGCAGGGCCGGGCTCGCCGACCCGGAGTTCGCCCGCTACTGCTCGACCCGCGTCGCGCACTTCCCCGCGGGAGACTGGTCGTACCCCATCCAGAACACCAACCGGCTGCTGACCGGTGCCGACGGCGTGGCGCCCTACCCGGGTCTGCTCGGTGTCAAGAACGGTTACACCAGCCACGCGGGCGCCACCCTGATCAGCGCGGCCCAGCGCGGCGGGCGCACGCTCGTCGTCTCGGTGCTGAACCCGCGGGGCGGCAGCGGGCGTGCCGTGTACGAGGAGACGCGGTCGCTGCTGGACTGGGGGTTCGCGGCGGCCGGGCAGGTGCGGCCGGTCGGTTCGCTGCTGCCGCCGAGGAAGGTCCGTGAGGCGCCGGCCGCCAGTCCCGCGCACGCGGCCGGGCAGTCCGCCCTGGCCGTACAGCCCGGGGACTCGGACTGGCCGGCGGTGCTGCTGGTCGTCGCGGGCTCCGTCGTCCTGCTCGCGGGCTGCGTCGTGGCGGCCCGGCGGCGGGCGGTCCGGCGCCGGAGGGCTACGGTGGCCCGGCGCGCGGACCCGGAACGCGCCGTGGAGTAGGGCGGGTACGCGTGTTCTTGCCGGGCGGGGAGACGGGGAGGTCCACGGGTGAGCGGTCTGCTGGGGGTGGCCGTGCTGGGGGCCGGCCACATGGGCGCCGATCACGTGCGGCGGATCGGCGAGACGGTGGGCGGGGCCCGCGTGGTGGCGGTCGCGGACCCCGACACGGCGCGGGCACAGGCGGCGGTGGCGGGGCGCGAGGGAGTGTCCGTGCACCGCGAGGCGTCGGCGGCGCTCGGCGCTCCGGGGGTGGAGGCGGTCCTGGTGGCGTCGCCGGAGGCGGCGCACGAGGAGGCGCTGCTCGCGGCCTGCGCGCGTGGGCTCCCGGTGCTCTGCGAGAAGCCCCTGACCCCCGACTCCGCTGCGGCCCTGCGGGTCGTGGAGGCGGAGGCCCGACTGGGGCGCAGGCTGATCCAGGTCGGGTTCATGCGCCGGTACGACGCCGAGTACGCGGCCCTGAAGACGCTCCTCGACTCCGGGCGCCTGGGCCGTCCCCTGCTGCTGCACTGCCGTCACCGGAACGTGTCGTCTCCACCGCACTTCACCTCATCGATGCTGATCAGCAGCTCCGTCTCCCACGAGATCGACGCGGCACGGTGGCTGCTCGGCCAGGAGATCACGGCGGTGACGGTGGTGCGGCCCGTACCGTCCGCGGGCGCCCCGGAGGGGCTGCTCGACCCGCAGCTGGTGCTCTTCGAGACGTCGGGGGGTGCCGTCGTCGACGTGGAGGTCTTCGTCAACTGCGGATTCGGTTACGAGGTGGCGTGCGAGGCGGTCTGCGAACGCGGCAGCGCGCGGCTCGGCGACGCGCACACCATGGTCGTCCGGTCGGGGGGCCGCGCGCAGGAGGAGGTGGCGCAGGACTACCTGGTCCGGTTCGCCGACGCGTACGACCGTGAGGTGCGGGCGTGGGTCGCCGCCGCGCGGGACGGCCGGGTCACGGGGCCGAGCGCGTGGGACGGGTACGCGGCCGCGGCCGTCGCCGAGGCCGGTGTCGCGGCGCTGGAGGCCGGTACGCGGACGCCGGTGGAGCTGGCCGAGCGGCCCGCGCTGTACGGCTGAGGGCGCAATTCGGCTGTGGCCAAGGGCGGGCGTCCGGCTCCGGTGGAGTGTTCAGACGCCGCCGAGCAGGCGTGAGAGCCCTTCGTCGAGGTCGATCTCGTCGCTCTCGTCGCCCGCGGGCACCACGGTGTACGACCGGACCAGGAAGCGGCGCAGCACGATCTTGTCGAACTGCACCAGCGCCAGCCCCTGGTGCGAGTGGAACTCGAGGACCGTCCGGGCCCGTCCGCACGGCCAGATGTGCACGTCACCGCTGCCCGTGGGCGCCGCGAGGCCCTCCTCCAGGAGCTGGCGGGCGAAGATCCAGGTGACTTCCGCGCCGTCGAGGGACGCCTGCGAGGGAAAGGTCATCTGGACGGCCAGGGGGTCGTCCGCGGAGTAGCGCAGGACCACGGGCAGGGCACGCTCACGCCCCTCGGGGGTGACGAGACGGGCACGGGCGGGCTGTTCGAGGGTGACGGCCATGAGCGGACTCCACTTCTGATGTTTCCAGTGCTCGGTATCGCGGTTCCGGGCGCCTGTGCCCTTATGACCCCTCACGGAGGGGCGGTATTACGCCACGATGTCGCATTCTTCATGTGACCTACATCACTCTTCTCTTATGGGTCGGACCTTCGGCACCTGGAGTCTCGAACTCGGTGGAGTCGACCGACACGCGTCCGGGTGCCCGCCACAGGCGAGTACACGCGTGCCTTTGAAGAACAGCAGCCACGTGTCGTCCGTCTGGCGGAACGAGACGCGGCCCTAGGTCCCCGGCCCTGGGCCCCGGGTCCCCGGTCGTGGTCCCGCACCGCCCCGAGATCGTCCCCCGGCCGGATGCCACCCCCGGGACGCCGGGACGACCATGCAGGTGACGGTCCGCCGCCCGGCGGATCCCCGACTCAGGAGCGCGTCATGTCGTACCCGCAGAACCTTTCGTACCCGCAGCCTGGCCACCCACGAGTCGACCGGCGGCGAATTCGGCCTCTACAAGTCGGAGTTAGAAGTGGGTCACGGGCCGCGCGGGCGACTTCCTGTACGTGCCGGTCGGCGGCCTGCACGCCTTCAAGAACGTGACCGACGAGCCCACGTCCATGCTGATGCTGTTCTCCCCGGGCGCCCCGCGCGAGGAGTACTTCGAGCAGGTCGCGGAGATGTCGCGGCGCGGCCCCGAGGAGCTCAAGGCGTTCCGCATCCGGCACGACAGCTACTTCACCGAGGACTTCGGGCCCGAGGCGGAGTGACTCCTCGCGCGCGGTCTTGCGGCCGTGTGACCGTGCGACCCGTCCGGCCGTGCGCCGCGCCCGGCCGCGATGCAGGATGGCCTCATGCTGCTCGCCCGGCTCGCACACGTGTCCAAGGAAGTGGCCGCCACCTCGGCGCGGTCCCGGAAGATCGCCCTGCTCGCCGAATTGTTCCGGGCCGCGGAGCCGGACGACGTGCCGATCGCCATCCCCTATCTGTCGGGCCGGCTGCCCCAGGGGCGGCTCGGCATCGGCTGGAGCACGCTCAAGCACGCGGTGCCGCCCGCCGCCGAGGCGACGCTCACGGTGCGCGGGGTGGACGCGGCGCTCACCGCGATCGGTGCGGTGGCGGGCGCCGGCTCGCAGGCCGAACGCAAGCGGCTCGTCGGTGAGTTGCTGGGGGCCGCGACCGCCGACGAGCAGCGGTTCCTGCTCGGGCTGCTGACCGGCGAGGTCCGGCAGGGCGCACTGGACGCGGTCGCGGTCGAGGGGCTGGCGCTCGCCACGGAGATTCCGGCGGACGCCGTGCGGCGCGCGGTGATGCTCGCCGGCTCCGTGGCGCCGGTCGCGCAGGCGCTGCTTGCGGACGGGGCGGCGGCCCTGGACGAGTTCCGGCTGACCGTGGGCCGGCCGGTCCTGCCGATGCTCGCGCACAGCGCCTCGTCGGTCGCCGAGGGCATCGACAAGCTGGGCGCGTGCGCGGTCGAGGAGAAGCTCGACGGCATCCGCGTGCAGGTCCACCGGGACGGGGACGCCGTACGCGTCTACACCCGCACCCTGGACGACATCACCGACCGCCTCCCCGAGCTGACCTCCGCGGCCCTCGCCCTGGAGGGGTCGCGCTTCATCCTGGACGGTGAGGTCATCGCGCTGGACGCCGACGGGCGGCCGCGGCCGTTCCAGGAGATCGCGGGGCGCGTCGGTTCACGCGTCGACGTGTCGACGGCGGCGGCCGGGCTGCCCCTCTCCCCCGTCTTCTTCGACGCCCTGTCCGTAGCCGGGCGCGACCTGCTCGACCTCCCCTTCGCCGAGCGCCACGCGGAGCTGGCGGCGCTGGTGCCCGAGCCGATGCGGGTGCGGCGCACGCTCGTCGCGGACCCGGCCGACGAGCGGCTGCGCGGCGAGGCGCAGGAATTCTTCGAGGCGACGCTGGGACGGGGTCACGAAGGGGTCGTACTGAAAGGGCTCGACGCCCCCTACAGCGCGGGCCGCCGGGGCGCCTCCTGGCTGAAGGTCAAACCCGTCCACACCCTCGACCTGGTCGTCCTGGCCGCCGAGTGGGGCCACGGCCGCCGCACCGGCAAGCTCTCCAACCTGCACCTGGGTGCGCGCCGGCCCGACGGCACGTTCGCCATGCTGGGCAAGACGTTCAAGGGAATGACGGACGCGATGCTCGCCTGGCAGACCGAGCGGCTCCAGGAGCTGGCGGTCGACGAGAGCGGCTATGTGGTGACGGTGCGGCCCGAGCTCGTCGTGGAGATCGCCTACGACGGCCTCCAGAAGTCCACCCGCTATCCGGCGGGTGTCACGCTCCGCTTCGCCCGGGTCGTGCGCTACCGCGAGGACAAGTCCCCCGACGAGGCGGACTCGGTCGAGACGGTCCTGCGGGCCCACGTCCCCCTCACCGGCTGAGACGGGCCCACGTAACCCTCACCGGCTGCGCCCGGCGTACCGAGGCGGCCACGACGCGCGGGATTTTGCCATCTCTTGGCCCCGATAGGGTGACAGCCGGGGGAGATCATCCATGACGCAAGGGGAAAGCTGTGCCCGCCTCACGACTCAGCCGTACGCCGCTCCCAGGCATCGGCATGCGGTACGACCTCACGACCCGAGAACAGCGGCGTCTGTCGGTGGTCGCGCACCGGGACGGTGCACGGACACTGAGCGCCTACCGGTCCGACGACCCCGACGAGTGCGCGCTGTCGCTGCGGCTGAGTTCGGGCGAGGCCGAGGCGCTGATCGACGCCTTGATGCCCTCCCACCACAGCCCGGCCCTGCTGCACACCACCGACCTGGGCCTGGTCGCCGAGCGCGTGCTGCTGTCGGCCACCTCGCACTGGAACGGGCGGCTGCTCGGCGAGACCCGGATGCGGACCGAGACGGGCGTCTCGATCGTGGCCGTGCTGCGGCGGGCCGAGGCCATTCCGTCGCCGGCCCCCGACTTCCGGCTGGCCGGCGGGGACACCCTCATCGTCATCGGGACGCGCGAGGGCGTGGAGACCGCCGCGACGATACTCGGGCGGGAGTGATCGCGTGCACTCCGCTGTCTTCCTGATCGAATTCGGCGCGATCATCCTCGCCCTCGGTCTGCTCGGCCGGTTCGCGGGGCGTTTCCGGTTCTCGCCGATCCCGCTGTACCTGCTGGCCGGTCTCGCGTTCGGCGAGGGCGGTCTGCTGCCGCTCGGCGCGAGCGAGGAGTTCGTCGCCATCGGCGCCGAGATCGGCGTCATCCTGCTGCTCCTGATGCTCGGCCTCGAATACACGGCCAACGACCTCGTCAGCAATCTGAAGACCCAGTACCCGGCCGGTCTGGTCGACTGTACGCTGAACGCGCTGCCGGGTGCCGTCGCCGCGCTGCTCATGGGCTGGGGCCCGGTCGCGGCCGTCGTGCTCGCCGGCGTCACCTGGATCTCCTCGTCCGGCGTCATCGCGAAGGTCCTGGGAGACCTCGGCAGGCTCGGCAACCGCGAGACCCCGGTGATCCTCAGCGTGCTGGTCCTCGAAGACCTGGCGATGGCCGTCTACCTGCCCATCATCACCGCCCTGCTGGCCGGTGTCGGACTGGCCGCGGGCAGTCTCACGCTCGCCATCGCGCTCGGCGCCGCGGGAATCGTCCTCTTCATCGCGGTGCGGTACGGGCGGCTCATCTCCCGGTTCGTCTCCAGCGACGATCCGGAGAAGCTGCTCCTCGTGGTGCTCGGCCTGACCATCCTGGTCGCGGGCATCGCGCAGCAGCTCCAGGTGTCCGCCGCCGTCGGCGCGTTCCTGGTCGGCATCGCGCTCTCCGGCGAGGTCGCCGAGGGCGCGCACACGCTGCTCGCACCCCTGCGGGACCTCTTCGCCGCCGTCTTCTTCGTCTTCTTCGGACTGCACACCGACCCGACGAGCATTCCGCCGGTGCTCCTTCCCGCGCTCGCGCTCGCCGTCGTCACCGCGCTGACGAAGATCGCCACGGGGTACTGGGCGGCCCGCCGTGCGGGCATCTCGGTCAAGGGCCGCTGGCGTGCCGGTGGCGCGCTGGTGGCGCGGGGCGAGTTCTCCATCGTCATCGCGGGGCTCGCGGTCACGGCGGGCATCGAGCCGTCACTCGGACCGCTGGCGACGGCGTACGTGCTGATCCTCGTGATCGTCGGGCCCCTGACCGCCCGGTACACGCAGCCCGTCGCCGGGTACGTCGGCGGGGTCCTCGCACGCCGCCGCGAAACCGCCGGCGGCCGGACCCCCGAGGTGCCGGGGCCACGGGAAACGGTCGAGGTCCTGGACGCGCAGGACGCGACCGACCGGCCGTAGGCACCGCGAGCACCTCGGGGGCGCGCGGCTACGCGGCGAGCCGCGCCGCTAGCCGATGCATCTGGGCCGGAACTCCGGGTCGGCCGGACCCTTCCGGCCCAGCGCGTCGAGGACCCACTGGGCGGCGACCGGGTCCTTCGTCACCTGGTCGTGCAGGAACGGGTCCAGCGGACAGCGGTCTTGCAGGACGACATTGGTGACGTACTCCTTCGGCCCGTCCAGCAGAGCGCTCGTGTACGGGATGACGATCTCGTCGTACCGCGTGGTGAGGACGGTGTAGTCGGGCCCCGCCGGAGTCTCGGTGCCTTCGTTGAGCCGCGTGAGCAGCTCGGAGCCCGCCATCTGGTCGAGGCAGGCGGGGCACGCGAGGTCGCCGAGCGGCTTGGTCAGCGGGTTGGTCGTGCCGTGGTTGGAGGGCACGATGCCGATCAGGTCGTCGACCTTGTCCGCGCCGCCGAGGAACTTCACGTAGTAGCGGGGCATCATGCCGCCCTGGCTGTGCCCGACGAGGTCCACCTTCGCCGCGCCCGTGGCGCCGCGCACGGCCTCGACGAAGTCCTTGAGCTCGACGGCCGACCGCGGCACGGGAGCGGTCGCCAGCTTGCCGTAATTGAACGCGAAGACGCAGTAGCCCGCCTTCTTCAGCTTCGGCGAGAGCGTGGCCCAGTTCTCCGCCATCAGCTTGAACGTGCCGTTGACCAGGACGACCGGCTCGGGGTGTGCCGGATCGGGCTTGCAGGACCAGTCGTTGGCGCCGCGGGGCGGGATGTCCAGGACCGAGGCCGGCGCGGGGGCGGCGGGTAACGCCCGGGCGGGGGCGGCGAGGCCCACGACTGCGAGGGCGAGGGCGGCCGCTGCGGTCAGCAGGGACCGGACGGCGGGGCGCAGGTGCATCGGGCATTCCCATCGTGAGGTGGTGAGTGACGCATGGAGCGCATGGAGCGCATAGGCGAACGCGGTTCGGCAATGCCGACCGCTGGACGAGATCATTTTCGTTGCGTACACATCACGTCAAGGGGTTTTGGCGACGGCGCGCGTTTTACGGGCACTTCGGGCATCTCCCGGACTCGCCACCCCGCACCGGCCCGCCGCCTGGCACGATGCTCCCCATGACCTCAGGTCCCGGGTTCCGCCTCGCACGAGCCGCGATGTTCGCGGCTGTGTGCGTGGTGGTGACGGCCCTCGGTCACACCGTCATGTCCGGTGCCGCGCTGCCCTGGTGGGCGGTGGGTTACGCGTTCGCGGCCACGGTGGCCGCCGCGTGGTGGCTCACCGGGCGCGAGCGCGGCGCGGCGGCCGTCACCGGCGCCACGGTCGCGGCCCAGCTGTGCCTGCACGAACTGTTCGGCCTCGCCCAGCGGATGGGTGCCCCGGCGGGCGGGAGCGGGCCGCCGGGTGCGGCGCGGACCCACCCCGACGACGGCATGAACCACCTGAACCACGCGATGCCGACGACCGTGCCGCCGTCCGGCGCCGACTCGTCCGGCGCCGCCGCGTACGGGGCCGCGATGCCGGACGACGGCATCTCCCACTGGATCATGTCCGTGTTCGGGCACAGCGGGTTCGGCATGTTCCTCGCCCACGTCGTCGCCGCGCTGATCTGCGCCCTGTGGCTGTGGCGCGGCGAGGCCGCCGCCTTCCGCACCGGTCGCGCGCTGGCCGCGGCCGTCTTCGTACCGCTGCGGCTCGTTCTCGCGATCCTCGTCGCGTCCCTGCCGCCGGCGCCGCCCCACGTCGGCGCCCTCGTCCCCGTGCCGCGGCTGCGCGGGGTCCTTCTCCAGCACGTCGTCTCACGCAGAGGTCCGCCGGTCCTTCCGGCCGGTTCCTGACACCGCCCGCACCCCTCGGTGCCGGGCGGATCTTCGGCGTCCGCGCATCCGGGGACCGCTCCCCGCCGCGCGTCGGCGCCGCTTCCCGAACTCCCTTCACCGAAGGACCTTCTGCGATGACCCATACCCTTGTGCGGTCCCGTACCGACGCGGACCTGAGCCGTGACGACCGCATCACCCAGTGGGCGCTGGCGGCGCGCGACGGCGACGCCCGGGCATTCGAGGAATTCGTGCAGGCCACCCGCCGCGACGTCTGGCGCTTCGTCGCCCACCTCAGCGGTGACCTGCACGGCGCCGACGACCTGACTCAGGAGACGTATCTGCGGGCCCTGACCGCGCTGCCCGGCTACGCCGCCCGGTCCAGTGCGCGCACCTGGCTGCTCGCCATCGCGCGCCGGGTGGTCGCCGATCGGTTCCGCACGGCGGCGGCCCGGCCGCGCATCGCCGACACCGGCGACTGGCAGGCGGCCGCGGAGCGGGCCCAGCCGCGCGGCCTGCCCGGCTTCGAGGAGGGCGTGGCCCTCCTCGACCTCCTGGAGACGCTCGACGCGCCGCGCCGCGAGGCGTTCGTCCTCACCCAGCTCGCCGGGCTGCCCTACGCGGACGCGGCAGCCGCCGTCGGCTGCCCGATCGGCACGGTCCGCTCGCGCGTGGCCCGCGCCCGGGAGCGCGTGAGCGAGCTGCTCCTCGCCGCGGACCACGCCGCATAGCGGTCCACCGCCGCTCTGCGGTCGCGCACCACCGTGCCGGGCCTCCCCGTGGAGGTCCGGCGTGGTGCGCGATGATCCCGGTCGCGGGCCCCGAGCGGGGCGTTTAGCGTGGTGCGGGGGCGTCTGGAGGCCATCACCATGGACCGTGAAGCCGTGCCCACGCCGGAACCCGCCCCGATACCCGGGGCCGCCCACGGGACCGGACCGTCCGCCTCCGTGGGGCACAGCGGAGGCGGCCGTCACGAGCACCGCTGGCTGATCCTCGCGGTGGTCGGCATCGCGCAGCTCATGGTCGTCCTCGACGCGACGATCGTGAACATCGCGCTGCCCTCGGCCCAACGGGACCTGGGTTTCACCGACGGCAACCGCCAGTGGGTCGTCACCGCGTACGCGCTCGCCTTCGGCTCCCTGCTGCTGCTCGGCGGGCGCATCGCCGACCTGGTGGGGCGCAAGATCGTCTTCCTCGCCGGTCTCGCCGGCTTCGCGGTGGCGTCCGCGCTCGGCGGCGCGGCGACCAGCTTCTCGATGCTGGTGGCCGCCCGCGCGCTTCAGGGCGTGTTCGGCGCGCTGCTCGCGCCCGCCGCCCTGTCGCTGCTCACCACGACATTCACCGATCCCCGCGAGCGCGCCAAGGCGTTCGGCATCTACGGCGCGATCGCCGGCGCGGGCGGCGCGGTGGGGCTGCTGCTCGGCGGCGTACTCACCGAGTACCTGGACTGGCGCTGGTGCCTGTACGTGAACCTCGCGTTCGCCGCGGTCGCCATGGTGGGCGGCGCGCGGCTGCTGCACGCGGGGGCGCCGCCGGACCGGCCCAAGCTGGACGTGCCCGGCACGCTGCTGGTGTCGGCCGGTCTGTTCTGCATCGTCTACGGCTTCTCGAACGCGGAGACGCACGCCTGGAGTGACCCGCTGACCTGGGGGTTCCTCGTCGTGGGCGCCGTGCTGCTCGTGGTGTTCGCCTGGTGGGAGACGCGCGCGGCCCATCCGCTGCTGCCCCTGCGGGTGGTCCTCGACCGGGACCGCGGGGCGTCGTTCCTCGCCATGTTCATCTCGGGCGCCGGCATGTTCGGGGTGTTCCTGTTCCTCACGTACTACTTGCAGCAGATCCTGGAGTACACGCCCGTCAAGACCGGTCTGGCCTTCCTGCCCATGGTCGCGGTGATGGTCGTGGCCTCCGTGGTGACCACCAACAACCTGCTGCCGCGGATGGGCGCGAAACCGATCGTGCCGCTCGGCATGGGGCTCTCGGCCGCCGGCATGGCCTGGCTGACCGCCCTCGACGTCAGCAGCGGATACGCCGCCCACGTGCTGCCGCCGCTGCTGGTCGCCGGACTCGGCCTCGGGCTCATCTTCGCCCCGGCGATGAGCATGGCGACCGCCGGGGTCGCGGCGCACGACGCGGGCGTCGCCTCCGCCATGGTCAACACCAGCCAGCAGGTGGGCGGTTCCATCGGCACGGCCCTGCTCAACACGCTCGCCACGACCGCCGCGTCCAACTATCTGGCGGGCAGGAACCCGACGCCGCGGGTCGAGGAACAGGCGGCGATGCAGTCATACTCGACCGCGTACTGGTGGTCGGCGCTCTTCTTCGCGATCGGCCTCGTCGTCACCGTCGTCCTGTATCGCAAGGGGCCGCACGCGCCGACGGAGACGGGCAGTGGCGCGGTCCACATGTGAGGCGGTGACGCGATGACTTCGGACCCGGCCCAGGCCCCGGCAGGTCCGGCTCCGGCCGCCGATACCGCGGGCGGCGTGGTGCTCGCCTCCGCCCGCGGCCGCTGGGTCCTCGTCAGCGCGGTGCTCGCCTCGGGCATGGCGCTGCTCGACGGCACCGTCGTCAACGTCGCCCTGCCGACGCTCGGCCGGGACCTCGACGCGTCCGTCTCCGCACTGCAATGGGTCGTCAACGCCTACATGCTCACCCTCTCCGCACTGCTGCTGCTCGGCGGGGCGCTCGGCGACCGCGCCGGGCGGCGGCGCACGCTGGTCGTCGGGGTGGTGTGGTTCGCGGCGGCGTCCGCGCTGTGCGGCCTCGCGCAGGACGCCGGGACGCTGATCGCGGCGCGCGCCCTGCAAGGCGTCGGCGGGGCGCTCCTGACGCCCGGTTCGCTGGCGCTCGTCCGCGCCTCGTACCGCCCCGAGGACCAGGCCCGCGCGGTGGGCGCATGGTCGGGGCTCGGTGGCGTGGCGGGGGCGGTCGGCCCGTTCCTCGGCGGCTGGCTGATCGACGGGCCCGGCTGGCGGTGGATCTTCCTGATCAACGTGCCGCTGGCCGCACTGGTGCTGTTCGCGGTGCGGCACGTGCCGGAGAGCCGCGACGATGCGGCCTCCCGACGGCCGTTCGACGTGACCGGCGCGTGCCTGGCCGCGCTGTTCCTCGCCGGCGTCAGCTTCTCGCTGATCGGCGCGTCCGGCGACCCGTCGGTGGGCGGGGTGGTCGTGCCGGGGGTGCTGGGTCTCCTGGCGGGCGGCGTCTTCGTCGTGGTCGAACACCGCAGGCGGCATCCGATGCTGCCCCTCGACCTGTTCCGCTCGCGCCTGTTCACCGCCGCCAACGTCATGACGCTGTGCCTGTACGCGGCCATCGGCGGCATCCTCTTCATGCTGCCGGTGCAGTTGCAGACGACGCTCGGGTACGACGCCCTGGAGGCGGGCACCGCGACGCTGCCGATCACCGTCCTGATGCTGCTCCTGTCCGCGTCCGCCGGTGACCTGGCACGGCGTCTGGGCCCGCGGCTGCCGCTCGTCGCGGGGCCGTTGGTGGCGGCCGCCGGGGTGCTCCTGATGCTGCGGGTGCGGCCCGGCGCGGCGTACGTCACCGACGTGCTGCCCGCGGTGGTCGTCCTCGGCCTCGGCATGAGCGTGTTCGTGGCACCGCTCACGGCGACCGTGCTGGCCTCGGTGGACGCGAGCCGGGCGGGGCTCGCCAGCGGCGTCAACAACACGGCGGCGCGCATCGCGCAGTTGCTCGTCGTCGCCGGACTGCCGCTCGCGGTCGGCCTCTCGGGCACGGCGTACGCGGATCCGGCCGCGCTGGACAGCGCCTTCGGCAAGGCCGCCGTGGGCTGCGCGGCGCTGTTCGTCCTCGCGGCGGCGGCCGCCGCGGTGTTCGTCCGGCCCAGCCCGAAGGCCTGGCACGACGAGCGCGGCAACGAGCCGCGGTGCAAGACCTGCTGCGGCGTGCAGGCGCCGCCGCTGGAGCCCGGAGGACGTGGCGCGGAGTGACCGCGGCGGCCGACTGCCAGGTGCGTGTCCGGTGGCTGGCTACCGGCGCGTACGACTACCGGGGCGTCTCGCGCACGAACAGGGTCACCGAGACGCTCGCCTCGAAGCCGTTGCGCCGCATCAGGGCGGACGACGCGGTGTTGCGGGACTCGACGTCGGTCACGACGGCGCTCGCCCCCGCGTCCGTGAGCGTCGCGCAGCAGGCCTTCACGAGCCGGCTCGCGACGCCCCGCCCCTGGTACTCGGGTGCGCTGGCGATCCACTCCAGGTTGCCCCAGTCGGAGCGCTGGTCGAAGCCCATCGAGCCGAGCACGAAGCCGGCGAGGTGGTCCCCGTCCAGCGCGACCCAGCACGCGGACGCGTCGCCGTCCAGGTGCCGGGCGATCGCCGAGAGCGACCAGGAGGTGTACGGCTTCACGGAGGTGTCGTAGACCCGGCGGCCCAGGGCGAGGACGTCGGCCAGATGGGTGGCCGTCATCGGGGCGAGACCGATTCCGGCCGCTTGGTCCGGCGCGGCGGGGTGGGACATGGGGCCTCCAGGGGGCGGGCGCGGCGCCGCGCCGCGGCTGTCTGCGCCTCACGCTATGAGGCGGCCGGTGCTCGCGCATGCGGAGGATGAGCTCGGGAGCGGAACGCCCGCATGCGGAGGATCGGCTCGGGAGCGGCACGCCTGTGGGCCCTGGCGGGCGGGGGCGCTCGGAGCGCCGTGACGCGGCTCCGGATGGCTCCCCCGGATGGCCGAAAGGTCGTACCATCCGCCTTCCCGCCCCAACTCACCCACGCGCACAGCATTTTGTACAGTTGGACGTCTGTCCGGGGCACTCCTTCGGAGCCCTTATCGTGGACCGCATGTCCGTTCCTGAGCTCATCCGCATCGTCTCCCGCTCCTCCCCCATGGCCCTCGCCCAGGTGGAGCGCGTCCGCACCGAACTCGCCGCGCTGCACCCCGGCATCCGTACCGAGGTCGTGCCGGTCACCACCTCGGGGGACCGCTGGATGGGCGATCTGGCGGCACTCGGCGGCAAGGGAGCCTTCACCAAGGAGGTCGACGCCGCGCTGCTCGCCGGAGAGGCGGATCTCGCGGTGCACTGCGTGAAGGACGTACCGGCGGACCGGCCGCTGCCCGCGGGCACGACGTTCGCCGCGTTCCTGAAGCGGGACGACATCAGGGACGCGCTCATCCACCCCGGCGGGCTCACTCTCGACGAGCTGCCCGCGGGGACCCGCATCGGCACGTCGTCGGTCCGCCGCGTCGCGCAACTCGCCGCCTCGCACCCGGATCTGGAGTGCGTCCCGATGCGGGGCAACGCGGGCCGCCGGCTGGAGAAGCTCGCCGCGGGCGACGCCGACGCGCTGCTGCTCGCCCAGTCGGGCCTGGACCGCATCGGCCGGCCCGAGCTGGCCAGCGAGATCCTGTCGGTGGAGACGATGTGCCCGCCGATCGGTGCGGGCATCCTCGCCCTTCAGTGCCGCGAGGACGACACCGCGACCATCGACGCCGTGACGGACCTGGGCGACAAGGACGCCTGGCGGGAGGCGACCGCCGAGCGCATGTTCCTGCACGTGCTTCAGGGGCACTGCAACTCGCCGATCGCCGGGTACGCGCGCTCGGAGCGCGGCGGGGACCTGTCGCTGCGCGCCTGCGTGTTCACGCCCGACGGCAAGACGGTGCTCAACGCGCACGAGTGGGCTGGCCCGCTCGACCCGGCGACTCTCGGCACGTCCGTGGCCGTGGCGCTGCTGCGTCAGGGCGCGCGCGAGCTGATCGACGGCATCGCCCACTGAGCGGTGCCGGGCGACGCGTTCGCCGGGTGAACTGTCACAGAACGTCGACAGCACCAACCGCACAACCGGATGCCCCCTCTTGCCCGGTGGACCGACCGCCAGCCCGTCCGCCGCGGTCCGCCGCGTGCGGCCACCGAGGAGACATCCACCATGACCGAGACAACCGCTTCCGTGACCCGGCGTCCGCGCGGCCGCGCCACGGGACGCGCTGTGGCAGTGACGGCCCTGGCCCTCGCCGTCACGATCCCGGCGACGGCCGCGACGGCGACCGCGGCCGCCCAGCACCGTTCCGCCTCCGCCTCCGCCGACCCTGTCTCCGTCCTGAAGTTCACCGCGGACGAGCGGAAGGACGCCCTCTCCTACTGGACGCCCGCCCGCATGAAGGCCGTCGGGAAGTCGGTGGACCTCGGTCCCACCGGGCCGAAGGCCGAGCCGTGGCGCGGGACCGGCCTGAAGACGGTGGGGCGGCTCTTTTTCGTCAACGCGAACGGCGCCGACACCTGGTGCACGGCCACCGCGGTGAAGAGCGCCAACCGCTCCGCCGTCATGACCGCGGCCCACTGCGTACGCCGGGGCTCCTCCCCCTACAACACCAACTCCTCGATGGTCTTCGTCCCCGGCTACAGCAAGGGCAAGGCGCCGCACGGCGCGTTCGCGGTCCGCCAGGCGGCGACCCCGCGCACCTGGGAGGCGGACTCCGTCAACGACATGTCCGCGCTGACCCTCGACGCCGGCAAGGGCGGCAAGAAGGTCACCGACGTCGTGGGCGGCCAGGCCATCGCCTTCAACCGTCCCGTCGGCGGCACCATCTCCTCCTTCGGCTACTCCGCCACCCGCCCGCAGCTCGGCGAGGAGCTCCTCCGCTGCGTCGGCACGGCGAAGAAGGAGCGCGGCGCGCAGTTCATCCCCTGCGACATGAGCGGCGGCTCCAGCGGCGGCCCGTGGCTGGCCGACTTCGACGCGACCACCGGCAAGGGCGTCCTCGTCTCGGTCAACAGCGCGCTGGACAACCTGCCGCCGACCAAGATGTACGGAGAGGTGTGGGGCGCCACGGCCAAGAAGGTGTACGACCGGGCCCAGCGGGCCTGACACGCAACCGTGTGACCGCGCCGGTCGCCACGTACGGCCATCCCCTCAGTGCCCCTTGCCGCTGCCCGGGTCGTACGTCCTGGCGAGTGCGTTCACCGTGTCGGCCATGGCCCGGCGGAGCTCCGCCGGAGCGACGACTTCGACGTCGGCACCGAGCCGCAGCAGCTCACCGCAGGCGTGCTCGGTGCTCTCCGTCGGTATGACCGCCTCGGTCCATCCGTCGTCGCCCACAGCGGTCGCGGTGGACTCGACGGCCCGCACCACCTCCGGCGGGAGGTTGTCCGGCAGGCGTCGGCGTCCCCGCGGGGAGAGCCGGACCGTCGCCGTGCCGGTGAAGCGGCGCTTCTCGAAGTCGTCGAGGTACGAGGCCCAGTAGGCGCCCAGATCGAAGTCGGGCGGCCGGTCGAACCGCTCGTCGCTCAGGGTCGCGTCGAGGACCTGGGTGACGCGGTAGGTCGCGGTGCGGCTCTCCGTGGCGGCCACGAGGTACCAGACGCCCGACTTGAGTACGAGACCGTACGGGCGGAGCCGACGCCGCACTTCCTGCGGTGCGCGCCAGCGCCGGTATCGCACGTCCACCACGCTGCGCCCGAGCACCGCGTCGACGAACAAGGTGAGGTACGGCGCCGGTTCGGGCTCCCTGTACCAGCCAGGGGCGTCCAGATGGAACACCGCCGCGGTCCGCGCCGCCTCCTCGCGCGCTCCCGCGGGCAGCGCGGCCAGCAGCTTGAGCCGTGCCGCGGTCACCTCTTCCGCTAGCCCCAGGTCGGCGGCGGGGCCGGGGAGCCCGGCGAAGAACAGCGCCCGCGCCTCGCCCTCGCTCATCCCGGTCAGGCGCGTGCGGTAGCCGTCGAGCAGCCGGTAGCCGCCGTTGCGGCCCGGCTCCGCGTACACCGGGACCCCGGCGGCCTGGAGACGGGCCACGTCGCGGTAGGCGGTCCGCACGGACACGCCGAGCTCGTCGGCGATCCCCCGCGCGGACATACGGCCGCGGGATTGCAGCAACAGCAGCACTGACAGCAGTCGACCGGCAGACATGGCCGCATTCTCTCCGTAAACCCTGACAGCCCCTGGCACAAGGCTGCCCTAGCGTCACTGCCGGACCGTCGAACCGAACGTCAGAAGGAGCCCGCCGCGTGTCCCTCACCGAGACCTCCCGCCGCCTCGCCGTCATCGAGCTTCGTCAGTACACGCTGCGCCCCGGCCGGCGCGACGAGCTCGTCGCGCTGTTCGACCGGGAGTTCGTCGAGACCCAGGAGGCGTTGGGGATGCGGGTGCTCGGCCAGTTCCGTGACCTCGACGACCCGGACCGCTTCGTCTGGCTGCGCGGCTTCCAGGACATGGCGACACGGCACCGCGCGCTGACCGCCTTCTACGAAGGCCCCGTGTGGGCGGAGCACGGCCCACGGGCCAACGACACCATGGCCGACTCCGACGACGTCCTGCTGCTGCGCCCCTTGTCGGACGACGACGGTCCGACCGCCTCCGCCTCCGCCGCTGTCTCCGCCTCTGCCTCTGCCTCTGCTTCCGAGCGGGCTCCTTTCGGCGCTCCGGCCCCCGAGCGCTTCGTCTGCGCCACCGTGTGGTCCTTCGCGCCCGACCGGCCCGACGGCAACGCGCTGATACGGGACGGGCTCCTTCCCGTGCTGCGCGCGACGGGACCCGCGCCCTTCGCCGCCCTCACCACCGAGACGGCCCACAACACCTTCGCCCGGCTGCCCGTCCGCACCGGGGAGAACGTCGCCGCGGTCTTCACGTCGTACCCCGACGAGAGCGCGTACCGGCAGCACCTCGCCGACGTGCTCGCTCACCCGCTCGCCCGGGGCGAGATCCTGCCGGCCATCGAGCGTGAGCAGACGGCGGCCCCGAGGACCCTGCGGCTCGCGCCTACGGGCCGCTCGCTGTTCTGAGGCGGTCGGCCGTGGTCAGGCGGCGCCTTTGCCGCGGCGGCGGCCGGTGCCGGAGAGCGCGTCGACCAGCTCTTCCCGGCTCATTCTGGAGCGTCCCTCGATGCCCTGGTCCGTGGCCCGCCGGTACAGCTCGCTCTTGCTGAGCCGCTGGAGCTCGGTCTCTTCCCTCGGCTCGGCCTTCTTCCGCGACCCCGTCTTCCGCGCCTTGGACGGGCTCTTCGTCGCGTCCTTGCCCTTGTTCTTGCCCTTGCCCTTGGCGCCCCGGGCCCGGTCGAGGCTGCCCTGCAACACCTCCATCAGGTCGACGACGTTGGTGGCCTGCGGTGCCTCCTCCGCGGCCTCGATCTCCTGCCCCTCCGCCTTCGCGCGCACCAGCTCCCGCACCTTCTCCTGATACGTGTCGTGGTACTTGGCCGGCTCCCACGGCGCGTCCAGGGCGTCGATCAACTGGACCGCCATGTCCCGCTCCTTGCCCTTGCCCACCTGGCCGGAGGGCAGTTCGGGCAGCTCCTGGCCCGGGTCGCGCACCTCGTCCGCCCAGTGCAGGGTCTGGAGCACCAGCGCCTTGTCGTCGGCGCGCAGCGCGGTCAGGTACTGCTTGCCGCGCATCACGAACGTCGCGATCCCGGCCTTGCCCACCTCCGCCAGCGCCTCCCGCAGCAGCCCGTACACCTTGGCGTGGTCCTTGCCGCGCGGGGCGACGTAGTACGTACGGTCGAAGTAGACCGGCTCGATCTCGTCCAGGTCGACGAAGTCGCTGATGTCGATGGTGCGGGAGCGGCCCGGCGCGATCTCGTCCAGTTCGTCGGGCTCGACGACGACGTACTCGCCCTCGGCCGCCTCGTAACCCTTCACGATGTCCTCGGACCGGACTTCCTTTCCGGTCCGTTCGTTGACCCGCCGGTTGCGGATCCGGTCGGCGGTGCCGCGTTGCAGCTGGTGGAAGTGGACCGTGTGGTTCTCGACCGCGGTGTACAGGCCGACCGGCACGCTGACCAGCCCGAAGGTGATCACACCGGTCCAGATCGCGCGTGCCATGAGCGCCTGCTCCCCTCATGTGTCCGTGCTGCCCACGCTGACACCCCTGCGCGGGGAGCGCTCGCTGGGACAGGGCGAGTGGGCGAGCAGGCACGTGCGTGCGTGTGTGAGCGAGTGGGTCGCTTCTCTGCGCGCGAGGGCGCTTCCTAGCCGCGAGGGCCGCTCCTACGTGCGAGGGCGGCTCCTACGTGCGAGGGCCGCCGAGCAGGCGTTCCGCTTCCTGGGCGGCGTCCCGCGCCGCCTGTTCGGCCCCGGCGACGGCGTCGGCCGTCTCGCGGCTCCGTTCCTCGGCTTCCCGCTTCGCCCGGTCGGCCCGCTGGAGCTCCTCGCGGGCCCGACGCAGCTGTTCCTCGGCGGCGGTCACCTGCTGACGTGCCTCGTCGTGCCGGTCGCGGGCCTGCCGCAGTGCCGCGTCGGCGTCCTGCCGTTCGGCGTGCCGCTCGCGCAGCCGCTCGTCTGCCGCTTCGGCGGCCTCGCGGGCCTGGCGCGCGAGCCTTTCCTGCTTCTGGCGGCGCCGCTCGGCGAGTTCGTCCTCCGCCCCGGCACGCGGTTTCCCTGCCTTCGCGCCCGCGCCCGCGCGTGAGGGCTGCGAGGTGCCCTTGGACCGGGCGGCTGACTTCGGCCGCGCGCCTGCGGTGTCCGCGGTGCCGGAGGGCGGGAACTCCGCGGGCGGGGTGAGGGCGCTCTCCAGGCGTCCGGCCGCCCACTGGTCCGCCGCGTCCTGATCGGCGAGAACGGCGTGCAAGGTGGAGGCGACGTCCTGCTGCGCCGCGTCGGACAGCCGGTGCCCGGCATCCCCGGCGAGCGTGGCAGCCTGCCGGGACAGGCTCGCGACGACACTGCCGCGCTGTTTGGACAGCTCCTTGATCTCGGCGGCGTCCAGGGTCCGGTACGCCTCACGCAGCTCCTGTCCGAGCGCCAGGAAGCGTCGGCTCTCCTCCGGTTGTGAGCGCAGCAGCAGGTTCGCCGCCCATGCCGCGAGGGTGGGGCGGCGGGCGGCACGGATCCGTCGGGCGTCTTCCGCGCGCCCTTCCGTCCTGGCCCGCGCGGCCAACTCCTCGCGGCGGGAGACGAAGCGGGGCGGCGCGGTGGTGTAGAGCTCGTCGAGAACACTCTCCACGTCGCGCTCTTCGCCGTCCCTCGCACCCTTGCGCCGCATCCCCTTCAGCGTCCCCCGAGCCACGCCCGCGTGCACCTCGGGTCGCGCCTCAAGGGGCCAGGTCCGGACGGAGTCGGTGCCATACCGGGTGGCGCAGGAGCCCGGCCCTGGTACGGGTGGCGTAGCGGATCTCGGCGACCAGCCGGGGCAGGACCCATCTGGCGCCGGGGACCGCGGGCACCGGCGTGAACGGGCAGTCGTCGATGGCGGCGACGTCCAGGAGGCGGGCGAGCTCGACGCGTTCCCGCTCGCTCCACCCCGTGCCCACGCTCCCCCGGTAGACCAGGGCCCCGTCCTCGTACTCCCCGACCAGGACCGCGCCCGGCAGACCGCCGAGCCGCCCCTGCCCCGGCAGCCAGCCGCCGACGACCGCGTCCACGGTGCGCACGTTCCTGATCTTGAGCCAGGCCGGTGAGCGTCTGCCGGGTTCGTACACCGAGTCGAGCCGTTTCAGCACGATGCCCTCCAGGCCCTGCGCGTGGGCGAGTTCGAGGGCCTCACGGCTGTGGCCGGTGACGGCCGTGGGGACGGACCGGCCCGGCCCCGGCTCGACCAGCTGCGTCAGCGTGGCGCGGCGGTGGGTGTAGGGCATGCGGGTGAGGTTCTGGCCGTCCAGGAAGAGCACGTCGAACAGGACCAGGTGCGCGGGGGCCTGCGCGGCGAGGCGGGCGGCCTTCGCCGGGGAGCCGGCCAGGCCCATCCGGGGCTGGAGACGCGCGAAGCTCGACCGGCCCGCCTCGTCGAAGACGACGATCTCCCCGTCAAGCACCGCCGGCACGTCGCCCAGCGCGTCGGCCAGGGTGTGGAGTTCGGGATAGGCGGCGGTGATGTCCTCGCCGGAGCGCGAGCGGATCAGCACGGTGCGGTCGCCGGGCAGGTAGACGACCGCGCGCTGCCCGTCGTACTTCGTCTCCGTACTCCACAGGTGCTCGTTCTGCGGGGGCGGCAGCGAGCCCGGGGTGGCGAGCATGGGGGCGATGCGCGGCAGGGCAGTCATGCTTGTCAGCCCTCGCCCCATCCGCGGGCGTTCATGCACGCCGCCGGCCCATCTCGCCCGGTCGGCCCCGCCCCGCCGCCCCGGCACCGGCACGCCGCAGGGCGGCACCGGGCGCACAACCGGTGCGCGCAGTGCGCGACGGCAAAGCGACGATGAGCGCGACCGCACTTCCGGCCCATCCTCTCGATGGGTTTTGCGGCCGTCCACCCATCGCGTGCTCATACACCGGGAAGCACCAGGTGTACGCCGATGCAGGGAAGGAGGTGACGACGCGATGCGCAAGGTCTCGATGCGGGCCCGGGCGGTGGTGCGCGCCGACCGGCAGTTCCACGGCAGCGAACCGCACTGGCAGTGGCGCTGGCGCTGGGTGGCGAAGGCGACCGGCGACGACACCCGACGGTAGATCAGGACCTGACGGCAGATCCAGGGGCCGGCGCTCCCCCCACGGGCTCCGGCCCCGTTTCCCTCATCCGTCCGCACTGCCTCCGGGAGTCCTCTTGCGGCTGCGTCGTTCACGCTGTCTGACCTGCTACTGGCACGCAGGAATGTTTGTGGTGCACCCCTACCCTCACGGCACACCGACCACGCTGCACCCGGCGGTGTCCGAGATCCTGTCCGCCTTCGAAGAGTGGACGACGCCCCAGGAGGCCGCCAAGGCCCTGGACCACCTCACGCCCGACACAGTCGCCGACGCCGTCGCAGCCCTGACCGGGGCCGGGGTGCTGCTGGCCGAGGACGATCCCCGGGCCACGCGCGACGACGAGATCGCCCGGCACTGGGGCACCTGGTCGCCCGAGGCGGCGTTCTTCCACTACACCACCCAGGACGTCTACGACGACGCCGGGCCGACGGAGCGGACCGAAGGAGAAGAGCCGGAGGAGCGGGAGGCGTCCGCTGCCGTGGGGGTGTTCACCGGGTATCCCGACGCGCCCCGCATCCTCCTGCCCCGTACCCCGGCGGATCTGTCCGATCCGTACGATCAGGTGCTCTACGCCCGGCGCACGGTGCGGGACTTCACCGACGTGCCCGTTCCGCTGGAGACGCTGGCCGCGTTGCTGGCCGCGTCGTTCGGCCCGGTGCACTTCATCGACTGCGGGCTCGGCGCCCTGTATCTGCGCACCAGCCCGCAGGGCGGCGCGCGCCAGGAGCTCGACGCCTACCTCGGGGTGCGCAACGTCGCCGGCGTGACGCCCGGCTGGTACCACTACAACAGTTTGCAGCACTCCCTGGAGCTACTCACCGAAGGCCTCTCCCGCGACGAAGCGGCCCACCTGTGCGCGGACCAGGACTGGGCAGGCGCGGCCTCTTTCCTCGTGGTCCTCGCCGCCAGGCTGGAGCGGATGAGCGTCAAGTACCCGACGCCGCGCTGCTACCGCGTATCCCTGCTCAACGCCGGCCACCTCGGGCAGACGTTCGCGCTGACCGCCACCGCTCTGGGCCTGGGCCCCGCCCAGACCGGCGCCTTCCGCGACTCCGCGCTCGCCGAGCGCTGCACCCTGGACAACACCGGCCACACCCCGCTGTACGTCCTCGCCGCGGGGCCTCCGCACCCGGAACCCACGGAGGCACCGCCGACCGCCACCCTGGGGACTTTCGGCGCCACTCGTCTCGTCACGCCCGGTGGTCGGCGGCCGCCTGGGCGAGAGCCCACAGTTCGAGGTAGGCCCGCTGGATGAAGGTGCCGGTGCATGCGGGGCTCGTGTTGGTCAGGGCGGTGAGTGCCACGTTCGCCTGCGGGCTGAAGCCCGCGAACGTGGTGAAGCCGCGGGTGCCTCCGGAGTGGTGGTAGAGGTCGCGGCCGGGGCGCGGCCTGATGTTCCAGATCAGGGCGATGCGTCTGCCGGAGCGCGGCAGGGCGAGCCGGGGGCGGGTGACGTCGGCGAGTGCGGTGCGCAGCGTGCGCGGGAGGGTGGCGGGCGGCGCGGCGGGGTCGAGGAGCGCGTCGAGGGTCGTGAGGAGGTCGCGGGCGCTCGACCGGCCGGCGCCCGCCGCGGGCAGGGCGGGGATCAGCCAGGCGGGGCGGGTTCTGCCGTGCCAGTAGCCGGTGGCCTGCGGCTGGTCCGTGGCGCAGCTGGTGCGGGTCAGGCCGAGCGGTGCCAGGACGCGGTCGGCGAGCAGTGCGGCGAAGTCCGCGTCGGCGGGGCCGTGGGCGGCGCGGGTGAGCAGTTCCCCGAGGAGGCCGACGCCGAAGTTGGAGTAGCGCACGCGGGTGCCGGGGGCGGCGCGCGGGCGGGTGCGGGTCAGGGCGTGGCGCAGGGCGGCGGGGGAGAAATCGGCGTACGGGTTGCTGAACCAGGCGGGTGCCCCGCTCCGCAGGAAGCCGGGCGGCAGCCGGGGCAGGCCCGAGGTGTGGGTGGCCAGGTGGAGGAGGGTGATGCGGGTGCCCTGGAGGTGCGGGGCGGCGGTGCGGGGCAGAAAGCGGGCGATCGGATCCTCGTACGCGACCTCGCCGCGCGCCACCATCTCGGCCAGGAGGAGCGCGGTGAACGTCTTGGTGAGGGAGCCGATCTCGAAGCGCGTGTCGGCGTCCACGGGTACGCCGCCGTGGAACGCGGTGTCACCGGTGGCGAGCAGCGCGCGTTCGGGCCCGCGCCGCACGGCGAGGACGACCGCGCTCGCACCGGGGGCGGCGCGGCGCAGCCCGGCACGTATGCGCGCGGCCCAGGCGGGCACCTCAGCGCTCGCCGCTACGTCTGCGGGGCCGCCACCCTTGTCGTCCCCGCGCGTATCCCCACCGCGCCGAATCCCGTCGCGCCTCACCCCGTCCCCCCGCCCAGCGTCCGCGACACCGTCAGCGTTCCCGCGATCGCCGCGGCCACCGCGGTGTGCTGGTGGTCGGCGAAGCGTTGTTCGGGGTCGTCGGTGACCGGGGAGCCGTCGCGGGGCATCAGGCCGTCGGTGTGCTGGACGCCGGCGAGCCGCTCCCAGTCCGCGGGGTCGCAGTACGGCTCCTCGAGGCAGCAGCCGACGATCATGAGCTCGGCGACCAGGTCCCACTCCTCGATCTCGGCCCAGATGTCGATCCACACGGGCAGCCACGTGGTCACGTACGCGGCGAGGTCGTCGGGCAGGCCGGCGGGTGTGGCGCCCCAGTCGGTGAGGTGGAAGACCGTGTGCGTGACGCAGTAGCCGGTCATCCAGTCGATGAGCCAGGGCTCCGGTGTCGCGCCCAGCCAGGTGGCCCGGGTCAGCGCGTCCCAGTCGTACGCGGGCGCCCCTCGGTCGAGGCCCACGACACGGGCCGCGTTGGCCACGGCGAGCCTGCGGTTGGGCATGAGCTCGGCGCCGCGCACGGCACGCAGTGCGCTGGTGTGGCGGAGCAGCCGCTCCAGCGCCTCGTGGCGGACACCGCAGCGGGCGAACGGCAGGTACGTCTCCAGGGGGTCTGTCATGAGCGTGTACCGCAGCAGCCGTTCGTACAACATGTCGCCCTCGCCGAGCTGCCGCCAGCAGAAGTCCAGGAGCTCGCGGGCGAGTCGCTGCTCAGTGCCGCCCGCGACCGACTCGCGCAGCACGAGCGAGGCGACGAGCGCGCTCTCGCCCAGCGGTTTGTACACGCTGTCGGGGTCGCAGAGGTCGGCGGTGGTGTCGGCGGGCAGCGCGCCGCGCTCGCGGTGCGCGTGGAGCCAGGTCAGGGCCTGGGCGCTCACTTCGTGGGCCGTCCTCGTCACGTGCGCGGTCATGTGGTCTCCGGTCCGAGCAGCCGCCGGGCGATCGCGACGTCAAGGGCGAGCCGCGGGCCGCCGCCGTGCAGGCGCAGGTGGTCGACGAGGGGTGCGGGGTCGAGGGGCAGGGGCACGCCCTCGGAGGCCAGCAGGGCGAGCCAGCGTGCGATGCGCGCCGCCGTCGGGTAGTCGCGGCGCAGCATCGCGCGGGTGGCGCCGCGGGCGAGGGCCCGCGGGGCGGCGCGGGCCGCGGCGTGCACGGGCCCGTCGAGCTGCGGGAGCGCGAGCGGGGAGAGCTGGCCCATGCGGAGGGACCAGCGCTGCCAGTCCGTACCGACGGTGGCGGCAGCACCCTCGGGGTCGCTCGCGCGGGCGTGCGGGCCCGCGTCATGACCCGTGGGAGTGGCGGCGTCACGGAGCGGTGCCGCCAGCTCGGGCGCCTCCGCGGGGCGCGGCGCGCGGACCCCCTCCGCCGCGGGACCGGCGAATCGTTCCAGCAGGGCCGCCGTCGCCCAGTCGCGCCACGCGACGAGCCATGGTTCGGCGGCGCCCGAGGGCGGCGGGGCGGGCGGGATCAGCGAGGGCGGGAAGACCGCGAAGGACTGGGCGACGGCCGCCGCGTCCTCGGGGTGGAACACCGCGTCGGTGAGCAGGTACGGAGCGAATCCGTCGGCGCCGACGACGCGGAGGGCGGCGAGTGCCGCCTTGGGGTCTTCCGAGCGTTCGACATGTTCGGCGAACATCGCGGTGCCCCCGACGCCATGGAAAGCGTCGAGGGCGCGAAGAGCCAGGTCAGCCGCTGACGCGGCGTATGCGGTCTGCGACTGATCGGGACTCACTTACCCTTCGGCTCCTTCGGCTCCTTCGGCGAGATGAGCGCCAGAAGCAGGAGAGCTCCAGCTGCTTCCGGTGCGTACGTCGGCGCGTCGCTCAGAATCGTCTCCGGCTCCACCATGACCGTTTCGAGCGCCGTGGTGTCCGTTGAAGGAACAAGAAGTGGTACGTGTTGAGCAAGCATTAGAGCCTCCTCATAGTTGCGTCGTCACTATCTCCAGTGACGCCCACCCTCGGACAAGTCTAAGGGCAATAACCCGTAATGTCTGTTTAGTTCGAAATATTCGACAGTGATCCGTCAGCTCGTCCGTCCGCTTCTCCGCCGACCCCCAACAGGGCGAGAAAAGCGGCCGCCGCGGGCGACGGCGCGTACCGGCTCCAGACCAAGCGCTCCACTCGTACGGGCCCGTTGGTGACCGGCACGCTCCGCAGGCCGTGCAGTTCGACGGAGAACAGCGCCGGCAGCAGGGCGACACCCAGTCCGTGGCGGACCATCCGGGCCATGAGCTCCACGCCGGACACCTCGAAGGCGACCTCGCGTCGCAACCCCGCGGCCGCGAAGGCCTCGTCCGACTGGGCGCGCGCCGCGCTGCCTTCGGCGAAGTCGACGAACACCTCCTCGACGAGGCGGCGCAGATCCACCTCCTTCTCCGCGGCCAGCGGGTGATCCGGGGCGACCACGGCGACGTGCCGCCCGTGGGCGAGTTCGTGGTCCCGGACGCCGTGGGGGCGAAATCCCGGCTGTACGCCGAGAAATGCGGCGTCCAGCGTGCCTTCACGCACCTGCTCCACCAGCCGTTCGCTGGAGCCCGCCCGCAGCGTGATCCGCACCTCCGGATAGCGCAGGCGGTAGTCGCGCAGCACCGCAGGCAGGTCGACGGCCGCGACAGTGGGGATCGATCCGATGGTCAGCCTCCCCCGTATCTCCCCGGTGGCCGCCGCCACTTCGGCGCGGGCGCGCTCCGCCGCCTCCAATGCCTGCCGGGCGGCGGGCAGGAACGCCTCCCCGGCAGCGGTCAACCGCACCCGGCGGCTGGTGCGGTCGAACAGCCGCGCACCCAACTCCTTCTCCAGCTTGGCCACTTGGTGACTGAGTGCGGACTGGACGACATGGCACCGCTCGGCCGCGCGGGTGAAGCTCGCCGTCTCCGCCACGGCGAGCACGTAACGCATCTGCTGGAGATCCATCGATCCATCGTGAAACACGATGGATCGGATGACAAACATGCGTTGGACCGATGGATCGCCGCTCGGCGATGCTGAAGTCACCAACGGGCCACGACAGTCACCGGCCGGCCCACACCTCGCACCCCGGTGCCGACCACCCCGGTGGCCGAGCACCCCGGCGCCCCGACCTCACGGAGACCCTCATGCGCGTCATCGCCTTCGACCACCTCGTCCTCAACGTCGCCGACATCGAGCGCTCGCTCGCCTTCTACACGGGCCCGTTGGGCCTTGAGCCGGTGCGGGTGGAGGAGTGGCGTGCCGGCCAGGTGCCCTTCCCCTCCGTGCGGGTCAGCCCCACCACCATCATCGACCTCGTCGTGGGGCCCGACGGGGAGCCGAAGGGATCGAACGTCGACCACATCTGCCTCGTGGTGGAGCCGCTCGACTGGCAACAGGTCATCGACTCCGGCGTCTTCACCGTCGTCGACGGTCCCGGCAAGCGCTTCGGCGCCCGGGGCACCGCCATCTCCCTCTACGTCCAGGACCCGGACGGCAACACCGTGGAGCTGCGCTGGTACCCGGAGGAGGACTGACCGGGGGCGATCAGCCCGCGTGGGAGAGCGCGAAGGAGACCAGGAAGCCGCTCACGGTGATCAGCCCGATGGCCAGATGCGTGTCCTCGAACGCCTCGGGAATCATCGTGTCGGCGACCATGGCGAGGATCGCCCCGGCGGCCACCGCCGTCACCGCCGCGACGACGGAGGTCGAGAAGCCGCCGACCACGGCGTAACCCAGCACCGCGGAGACGGCGCACGCCGCGGCGATCGCTCCCCAGACACCCATGACGTACATGCGGCCGCGGCCGGCGCGTTTCATGCCGACCGCGCTCGACAGCCCTTCGGGGACGTTGCTGAGGAAGACCGCCGCCACGGTCACCAGGCTGACCGCGCCGCCGTCGAGCAGGCTCACCCCGATCACCGCGGACTCCGGCACTCCGTCCAGCAGGGCGCCGAACGCCAGAGCCGAGCCCGACCCGGCCTGCTGCGCCTCCGAGGGCTGTGACTGGGAACTGCGGTGGCCCGAGCGTTTGCGGTGCCGGGCGCCGCGCCGCGCCAGCCACGCGTTCCCCGCGGTGTAGGCCGCGGCGCCGCCCAGTGTGCCGATGACCGCGGGGGCGAGCCCCGCCTGCTCGTACGCCTCCCCGACCAGTTCGAAGGAGACAGCCGAGATCAGCACCCCCGCTCCGAAGGCCATGACCGTCGCGACGAGCTTCTGCGGCACCCGCAGCCCGTACCCCACGCCCGCCCCGATCAACAGCGCGGAGCCCGCCACGAGTCCCCACAGTCCAGCTTGTACGACGTCTGTCATGCGAACCCGTGTACCCGACACATAGGCCGCCACGCGCGTGCTCCGACGCCACACGCCCCCCATTCACCCGTGATGGTGAGATTCGCCCGCGGTGGTGCATCCATGGGGCGATCTCGTACGGAATGCTGTGCACAGCACGGTGAACATCGAGGTGACCGGCGAGGGGGCCCATGCTCGACACGCAGATCGCCATCGTCGGGGCCGGCGCGGCCGGGCTCTCGCTGGCGTACCACCTGGCAGGCGGCGGCGCCGGCGGCCGGACGCCCTCGGTGGTGCTGGTCGACGCCCCGGCGGGCCCCTTGCGGCCCGCCGAGCGCACCTGGTGCTTCTGGGAGGAGCCGGGCGGCGCGTTCGACTCCGCCCTGTCGGCCTCCTGGGACACCCTGCGGGTCAGGGCCCCGGACGGCGCCGCCGTCGCCGCTTCGCCCGCCCCGCTGCGCTACAAGATGCTGCGCTCCACGTCCTTCGAGTCCCTCGTCGCCGACCGCCTGGCCACCGCACCGGACGTGGTCCGGCTCGAAGGGGTGGTCGACGGCATCCGCGAACTCGACCGCGGCGCCGAGCTCCACCTGCGCCCCCCGGCCGGCCGGCCCCGCACGCTGCGGGCCCGCTGGGTGTTCGACTCCCGTCCCCTGCGCGTCCTGCCGCCGGGACGCACCACGTTGCTGCAACACTTCCGCGGCTGGTTCATCACGGCCGACCGCCCGGTCTTCGACCCGCGGGTCGCGGACCTCATGGACTTCCGCACCCCGCAGCCCGCACACGGGCTCTCCTTCGTCTACGCCCTGCCCATGAACGCCCGTCAGGCCCTGATCGAGTACACCGAGTTCTCCCGCCACGTCCTGGACGACCAGGCCTACGACACCGCCCTGCACCGCTACCTGGCACACGAACTGGCCCTGGAGCGTTACGAGATCACGCGGGTGGAGCACGGCGTCATCCCCATGACCGACGCGCGCTTCCCGCGCCGCACCGGCCCGTCCGTCTTCCGCATCGGCACCGCGGGCGGAGCCACGCGGCCCTCGACCGGCTACACCTTCGCCGCCGTCCAGCGGCAGACCCGCGCCATCGCCGCCGCCTGCCACCAGGGCCGGACCCCCCGGCCGCCCGCCGCCCACTCCCCCTGGTCACGGGCGATGGACGCCGTCCTGCTCCGGGCCCTGCACACCGGACGCGTCAGCGGGGCGGAGTTCTTCACCGGCCTGTTCCGCCAGGTGCCCATGGAACGGCTGCTCCGCTTCCTCGACGGACGCACCAGCACCCGCGAAGACCTCTCCATCGGACTGTGCACCCCCGTGCGCCCCATGCTGCGCACAGCCATCGAACTGCCTCTGCTGCCCAAGACCCGCACCACTTACGCCCGCTCCCCCGGCACGACGGGCCGCCCGGCCGACCGGAAAGAGAACTGAGATGACCGTGCTGCGCGACGACAGCCTGTCCGCCGCGTTCGACCACGCCGCCCGCACCTACGACCGGCTGGTCGCCGTCAACCCCGGCTACCACGCCCACCTGCGCCGCTCGGCCCGCCGCCTGCGGCTGCCCCGGGGCGGCGCCGGACTGCGACTGCTCGACCTCGGCTGCGGCACCGGCGCCTCCACCGCCGCCCTGCGCCATGTCGCCCCACTGGCCGAGATCGTCGCGGTCGACGCCTCACCGGGCATGCTGGCCCGCGCCGCGGCGAAGGCGTGGCCACCCACCGTCACCTTCGTGCACGCCCCCGCCGAACAGCTCGAACAGGCGGGCGTGCACGGGCCGTTCGACGCGGTCTTCGCCGCCTATCTGTTCCGCAACCTCGCCGACCCCGACGCCGTCCTCACGGCGGTCCGCGCCCTCATGGCACCGCACGGACGGCTGGCCGTGCACGACTACACCCTCAGCGGCCGCCCGGTCGACCGCCTGGTGTGGCGCGCCGTCTGCAAGGCGGTGGTGCAGCCCGCCGGCACCCTGACCGGCGACGGGCCCCTCTACCGGCACCTCTTCCACAGCGTGACCGGCTTCGACACGGCGGACGAGTTCGCCGCCCGTACGCGCCGGGCCGGCTTCTCCTCAGTCCGTGTCCTGCCGATGCCCGGCTGGCAGACCGGCATCGTGCACACCGTGCTGGCCTCCGCCGGTGAAACCCGCGAGGCCGTCCGGTGAAGCGGCGCACCACGTCACCGGGCGGGGCGGCCCGCCGCGGCCGCGACCGCCGTGCCCAGGTCTGGCAGGCGCCCGCCGGTCTGTCCCGCCCGGCGCAGGGACCGCCGCCCACCGCGGCCGTCGTGGGCGGCGGCCTCGCCGGTCTCGCCGCCGCCACGGCCCTGTCCGAACGAGGCGTCCAGGTCACCCTGTTCGAACGCGACGACCAACTGGGCGGCCGCCTGGCGGGCTGGCCGGTCGAGCTCGCCGACGGCTCCACGGCGACCATGACCCGCGGCTTCCACGCGTTCTTCCGCCAGTACTACAACCTGCGCGGCCTGCTGCGCCGCGTCGACCCCGGCCTCGACACGCTGACCCGGCTGCCCGACTACCCGCTGTGGCACAGCGCGGGACACCGGGACAGCTTCGCCAAGGTGCCGCGCACCCCGCCCTGGAGCGCCCTCGGCTTCGCCGCGCTGAGCCCCACCTTCGGCGGGCGCGACCTGGCCCGCATGAACCCGCGCGCCGCCCTGCCGCTGATGGACGTGCGCGTACCCGACGTCTACCGGCGGCTCGACCGGCTCAGCGCGCAGGAGCTGCTGGAGTGCATCCGCTTTCCCGAAGCGGCCCACCATCTGGCGTTCGAGGTGTTCTCCCGCAGCTTCTTCGCCGACCCGCGCCGGCTCTCGGCCGCCGAGCTCGCCCTGATGTTCCACATCTACTTCCTCGGCTCCAGCGAGGGCCTGCTGTTCGACGTGCCGCAGGAACCCTTCCCCGCGGCCCTGTGGGAGCCGCTGGCCGCCTACCTCACCGGCCACGGCACGGACATCCGCACCGGACACGCGGTGGAGCACGTGCGGCCCGCCCC
This sequence comes from Streptomyces sp. NPDC030245, assembly GCF_055572995.1. Lineage (NCBI taxonomy): Bacteria > Bacillati > Actinomycetota > Actinomycetes > Kitasatosporales > Streptomycetaceae > Streptomyces > Streptomyces sp. NPDC030245. Next base: position 235,732 of record NZ_JBVICF010000002.1, read on the forward strand.
CGACGGCGGCTTCCGCGTCACCACCCGGAGCGGCGAGACGCGGCACGACAGCGTGGTGCTCGCCCTGGACACGGCCGGTTTGCGGCACGTGGTCGCCCACTCCCCCGAGCTCGCCGACCGCGCCTGGCGGGAACGGATCATGCGGCTGCGGACCGCGCCGGCCTTCCTCGTCTCCCGCCTCTGGCTGGACCGGCCCGTCGCCCCCGACCGCCCGGGGTTCCTGGGAACCAGCGGATACGGCTCCCTGGACAACGTGAGCGTGCTGGAACGGTGGGACGGCGAAGCCCTGCGCCGGGTCGCGCGCACCGGCGGCTCGGTGGTGGAGCTGCACGCCTACGCCGTCCCGCCCGGCACCGACCGCATCGCGGAACAGAACCGGCTCCTGACCCAGCTCCACCGCGTCTACCCCGAGACACGCGACGCCAGGATCATCGACGAGCGCCACGAATGGCGCGCCGACTGCCCTCTGTTCGCGGTGGGCACCTACCAGGACCGGCCCACCGTCCGCACCACGGACCCGGCCCTGACCGTCGCGGGCGACCTGGTGCGCACCGATCTCCCGGTCGCGCTGATGGAGCGGGCCGTGACCTCGGGCTTCCTGGCCGCGAACGCGCTGCTCCAGCGCTGGGGCCTGCGCGGCCAGACCCTGTGGTCGGTCCCGACCCGCGGCAGGGTGGGCGCCCTGCGGGCCCTGAACCGGCTGGTCGGAACCTGAGCCGGACGTGCCCGCGCGCGGCCGTCGGCGGCGCGGGTCGCCTCAGCCGGGGAAGCGGCCCGTGCTGCGCAGCGCCCAGCGCCGCTCCGCGTAGGCGATGTCGTCGCGCCACAGGCGCGCGGCCGCCGCCCGCATCAGCGGTCGCAGCGCGGGTGCGGTGGCCCTGGCGACGAGGAAGCCCGGTCGGTCGGAGGTGGCGATCACCGCTTCGACGACGGCGGTCCGGGGCTGCCCGGCACCCGCCGCGGTCAGCGGGGTCGCGTGCGTCTCCACGACCGAGCCCGCGCCTTCGCCGTGGGTGATGTGCATGACGACGGTACGGGGCTCCGGCGCGGTGAAGACGGCCCGCACCGGTACGACCGCGCGCCCGCCCACTTTGAAGGACACGTCGACGGTGAACGCGTCGTGCTCGGCACCGTCATCGCCGTCACCTTCACCGCTCGCGGGGACCACGCTCAGATCGACGAAGGAATACGGGTGGAACCAGGCGCCGTGCCACGGGTCGAGGCGGTTGGCGACCACGTCCTCGGGTTCGCAGCGCCCACTCGTGGTGACCACGGTCGCCACACTCCGCGCGGGGTCCGGGCGCACGGGGAGCACGGGCCGGTCCAGGGCGGGTTCCCCGCCGACGTCGTCGAGCCGGACCCAGGTCAGGACACCGTCGTCGTACGTCGGGTACGGCTCCCAGGCCCCGAACGGCCCGCCGTCCAGGGCGAGTCCGTGCCAGTGGCAGATCAGCGTCCCGCAGCGCACCGGGCTGTCCTTGAGCGGGGCGCCCAGGTGCGGGCACGCGCCGGGGCCCGCCCGCAGCGCTCCGTCGGCGCCGCGCCACACCACGATCTCCAGGCCCGCGACGGTGCGGCCCAGGGGCCGGTCGTCCCCGATGTCCCGGGTGGCGCCGAACACGAACCAGTTTCCGGACGGCCGGCTCTGAGCGCGTTTCGACGCCGCGGCGATCACGGCGGGCCTCGCCTCGCGCCAGGTCGGGCGCTGGTCTTCCCAGGCCACGGGCCGACGGCGCAGCCGCAGCGGGAGGCGTCCGGTGCCACGTGGGCGTGAACCACCGGTCATACCGGCTCCTTCGGGGACGGTCGGCGACGCACGCCGTGGGTGAGGTGCGGTGGTGTGTGCAGAAACCTTTCGGGCACCGGCGGCGGCCCGTCGCCGGTCAGGCGGTGGCGCAGCCGGGCCGCGGCGAGCCGGCACAGGCCGTCGCAGGCGACGGCGGCGCGGCGCCTGCGAGGGACGACCGCCCTGCGGTGCAGGACCGCGTACCCGTCGTCGGCGACGGCGTCGAGGATGGCGCCGTACAGCACGAAAGCGGTGCGGATGCAGGGGCGTGAGACCGGATCGAGCATGGCGAGGCCGGGTGCCGCCAGGCGGTAGGTGTCGCGCGTGAGGGCGGCGGCGGCCATCAGCGCGGCGGTGATCCTGGTGTCCCGTCGGCCGGTGGCGCGGCTCCAGTGCAGCAGCGCGCGGTCGACGTCGTGCGCGGCGAGCAGTTCGCCGGGGAGGTAGACGCGGCCGCGGTCGAGGTCCTCGCCCACGTCCCTGAGGAAGTTGGTCAGCTGGAAGGCCGTGCCGAGTGCGGCGGCGTGCGGGGCGGCTTCCTCGCGGGGGACGACGGTTCCCAGGACCGGCAGCATTTGCAGGCCGATGACGGCGGCCGAGCCGTGCATGTACCGCTCCAGGTCCTCGTACGTGGGGTACTCACACACGTCGAGGTCCTGCCGCATGGACGCCATGAAGTCGGTGAAGTACTGGGGGTCGATGTCGTAGCGCCGGGCCGTGTCGGCCAGGGCCGCGGCGACGGGTTCGCTGCTCGTCCCCGTGCGCAGCGCGTGGTCCAGGTGGTTCTGGAGGCGTCGCAGTGCCGTGGCCCGCTCGGCCGTCGAGGCCGTGTCCGCCAGGTCGTCGACGATGTCGTCGGCCCAGCGTGCGAAGCCGTACAGGGCGTGGACGGCGGGCCGTCGTTCGATCGGCAGCAGCCGTGTGGCCAGGAAGTACGTCTTTCCGTGGCGGGCGTTCAGGCGGCGGCACCGGTCGTAGGCGGAGCGCAGCCGGGGGTCGGTGACGGCCGCGGCGTCCAGCTCACGGGTGTTCATCCGGCTCCTCCCCCGGCGACGACGCGGCCGGGTGGGGCGAGGTCCGGGGAGCGGCGGGGGCCCGCGATGCGTGCGGCGGCCAGCTTTCCGGAGAGGAGGACGGTCGGGACGCCGACTCCGGGGGTGGTGCCGCACCCCGCGAGGACCGCGTTCTCCGTGCCCCGCACCAGGTTCCGGGGCCGGAAGGGGCCGGTCTGCGCGAAGGTGTGGGCGGCGGAGAACGGGGTGCCCGCGGCGTGGCCCTGCGCCGTCCAGTCGGCGGGAGTCACCAGGCACTCCTCCTCGACGGCCGCGGCGATCCCGGTCAGCCCGCGCCGTTCCAGTGCGGCGAGAAGGCTGTCCCGGTAGCGGGGGGCCAGCTCCCGCCAGTCCTGGGCGCCGGGACCGATGTCGGTGTTGGGGCACGGGGCGAGCACGTAGTGCAGCTGGCGGCCGGGGGGCGCGAGGCCGGGGTCGGTGGCGGTGGGGCGGGTGATGAGCAGGGACGGGTCGGTCATCAGGCGGCCGGTGCGGGTCAGTTCGTGGAAGGTGCGCTGCCAGGCGGCCCCGAAGGAGATCGTGTGGTGGGCCAGGCCGGGCCAGGTGCGGGCGCTGCCGAAGTGCAGGACCACGGCGGACGGCGAGTGCCGCAGCGGTGCCGGGCGGTACGGGGTGCGGCCGAGGAGTTCGTAGGTGAGGGGCAGGTCGGGCGTCAGGACCACGGCGTCGCAGGGGATGCGCTCCTGGTCGGTGACGACGGCGGTGATCCGTTGGCCGGTCCGCTCCAGGCATTGGACGTCCTGCCCGTAGCGGATGTCGGCGCCCGCTTCGGTGGCGGTGTCGGCCATGGCCTGCGGCAGGGCGTGCATGCCGCCGCGCGGGAAGTAGACGCCGGCGACGGTGTCCATGTAGGCGATGACCGCGTACGCGGCCAGGGCGCGGGCCGGGGGCACGCCCGCGTACAGCGCCTGGAAGGAGAAGACGCGCTGGAGCCGCTCGTCGGAGATGAAGGAGGCGATGCGGGCGTCCAGGCGTCCGAAGCCGCCGAGGGCGGCGAGCCGCGCCAGGTCGGGGGTCAGGAGCTCCAGGGGCGAATCGAAGTTGGTGTCGATGAAGCGGCGCATCTGGAGCCGGTAGAGGCGCTCCAGCCAGGCCCGGAGCCGCCGGTATCCCAGGGCCTGCCGGGCGCCGGCGAAGCGTTCGATCTCCGCTTCCATCTCTTCGGGCCGGGTGTGGACGTCCAGTGAGCTGCCGTCGGCGAACCTGGCGCGGTAGGCCGGGTGCAGGGCGATGAGGTCCAGGCGGTCGCGCATGTTCCTGCCCACCGCGGCGAAGGCGTCCTCGACGATGTCGGGCATGGTCAGGACGGTGGGGCCGGTGTCGATCCGGTAGCCCGCCCGCCGCAGCAGTCCGGCCCTGCCGCCCGGGTGCCCGGCGCGTTCGACCACCGTCACCGCGCGTCCGGACCCCAGCAGGTGCAGGGCCGTGGACAGGCCGGCGAGTCCGGCGCCCACGACCACGACGTGGTCGGTCGGCCCTGGAACGGTCTTCATAGGCTCCCGCCTTCGGTACGGGGTTCGTCTGGGGCGGTCGGCGGGCCCGGCTCTCCGGCCGTGGTACCGGTCACGCGGTGGGGAGATCGTCCCGCAACCGGAGGGCGATTCCGGCACAACGACCCGCCGGGCGGGGTGTTCTGCCCCCTGCGCATTGCACGTCCTCTCAGCCATTTGATCGATACGGGACACAGAACACTTCGGCGCGGGAGCGCTGCCCGGATGCACGCGGATTTCCGAATGCGCGAGGAATCCGGAGGCGCGTGCTTCGGCGGCCCGGGGGTACCCGGAACTTTCACCCTCTCCCTCGGGATTCCGGCGCGGCGGGAAAGGCTGTCGAAAGGGGAACGCGATTTCGGCTCCGCACGAAAGTACGCAGTTGCGTACCGAGACGGTGCTGCTGGACAAGCAGTGCGTCGTCCTCCTCGCCGGCGAGCTCGACCTGAGCACCATCGGCACGCTCCATGAAGCGGTCCGCGCCTGCCTGGACACCGGTCCCACCCGCGTACTCATAGACCTGCAAGAGGTGCTCTTCTGCGACTGCGTGGGCCTCCGCGCCCTGCTCCAGGCCAAGGACGAGATCGTGCGTGCCGGTGTCGGCTTCGGCATACACGGCCCGCTGCGGCCCGTGGTGGCCCGCCTCATCGAGCGCACCCACACCGCCGACCGGCTCGGCCTGGCTCCCGCCTCCCCCGAGGAACCGGTGTGAGCGCGCAAGAACCGGTGTGAGCGCGCACCGCCCCGGGACAAGCCTGTTCCCTCCGGTGGTCCCGGAGGTAGCTTGGTAGTCAGGTCCCCCGAGGGAGGCTGATCCGATGCCGTGGCTCGCATGGCTGGTCGCCGCCGCCGCGCTGGGCGCCGCGGAGTTCTTCACCCTGACCCTGGCCTTCGGACTGCTGGCGGGTGCCGCGCTGGTCGCCGCCGTGGTCTCCGGTGTGGGCATCGGTCTCGCGGGCCAGCTCGTGGCCTTCGCCGCGGCGGCAGCGGGGGGCCTCCTCGTCGTCCGCCCGGTCGCGCTGCGTCACATGGCGCAGGCGCCCCTCACGCACGAGGGCAGCGACGCCCTGATCGGCAAGCGGGCCGAGGTCATGCGGGAGGTGACCGCGTCCCACGGTCTGATCAAACTCTGCGGCGAGGAATGGTCCGCACGAGCCCTCGACGAAAGCCATGTGATCCCGGCGGGAGCACTGGTGGATGTCATGGAGATCGAAGGCGCCACAGCCATCGTCTATCCCCGCGAGCTCCTTCCGTGAACGGCTGCGACTCGCGAGCTCCTTCCGTGAACAGCTGAAACTACGGCAATGGAGGAAGTGTGGAACCCGTTGTCATTCCGATTCTCGTGGCGGCGATCGTCGTCGTCTTCCTCGTGGCTTCCTCTGTGCGCATCGTCCCGCAGGCCCGCCGCTACAACATCGAGCGGTTCGGCAGATATCGCAGGACGCTTCAGCCGGGCCTGAATCTCGTCGTGCCGGTGGCGGACCGCGTCAACACGAAACTCGACGTGCGGGAGCAGGTGTATTCGTCGCAGCCCAAACCGGTGATCACCGAGGACAACCTCGTGGTGAACATCGACACCGTGCTCTATTACCAGATCACCGACCCGCGGGCGGCGGCGTACGAAGTCGCGGACTATCTACAGGCCATCGACCAGCTCACCGTGACCACGCTGCGCAACGTCATCGGCAGCATGGACCTGGAGGAGACGCTCACCTCGCGCGAGGAGATCAACACCCGGCTGCGCACCGTCCTCGACGACGCCACCGGCAAGTGGGGCATCCGCGTCAACCGCGTCGAGATCAAGGCCATTGATCCGCCGAACACCATCAAGGAAGCGATGGAGAAGCAGATGCGGGCCGAGCGCGACAAGCGCGCGGCCATCCTGCACGCCGAAGGGGAGCGGCAGGCCAAGATCCTCACCGCGGAGGGCACGAAGCAGAAGGACATCCTGGAGGCCCAGGGCACGCAGCAGGCCATGATCCTGCGGGCGGACGGCGAGGCCAAGGCGGTGGAGCGCGTCTTCCAGGCCGTCCACCGCAACAACGCCGACCCGAAGGTCCTCGCGTACAAGTACCTGGAGACGCTCCCCCACCTGGCGAACAGCGACAACAACACCTTCTGGGTGATCCCCGGCGAGCTGACGGAGGCCGTCCGCACCGTCACCACGGCCTTCGGCGATCACTCGTCGACGGGGCTGCCCGAGACCACGCGCCCCGCCGAGGCGGCCGCGGCCGGTGCCGACGGGACGCCCGCCGAAGGGAGCGCGGAGCTGGCCGCGGGCTCGCCGCTCTCGCTCGACGCCGCCGCGGCCGCCGACGAGGTGGCGAAGCAGGCCGCCGCGGCGGTGAACGACGCCAAGGCCGAGGCCGAGGCCGCGCGGTCGCCGCAGACGCCGGGCCGGGGACAGAAGGGGTAGCGGGCATCGGGTAGCGGGCATGGGGTAGCGGTTGCGGGTAGCGGTTTCGGATAGCAGTACGACCATTTCGCGCCGTTCTACGGCCCCAACAGGCTCTATTCGTACGGGAGTTCCCAGCCTGCGCACTTTCCAGAAGCGGCTTGGGCGGGCCGGCGCGTCGATGTGTGGCACCGCCGCCACGTCGCGTGACACGTACGGTCACCTCCAACCCCCGACCCACCACCGGAACCCCACATTCCGCCACAAGGCCCCACGCTTTCTTCACTGCTCCGCACTGGACTCCAGCCCCTCGCCTCGCATACCGGCAGGACATAGGCATATGCCAGAAGCACCACCGCATCGTGTGTTGCCAAATCCCTTACGGCCCACTCCCCGCTGTGCGAAAGTCGTTAGCGGTCCACCACCCGTCAAGTTGGTCGCACCGCACCTTCACCGGAGCACCTCATGCCGCCCCATGTCTTTGCGGACCACGCAGCCGCCCAGCCGCCCGAGCGCGGCATGGTCGACGCGCTGATCTCGCGGACACGCCGGCTCCGCGGCGACGTGGACGCCGTGCGGCGCGACGCCGTGGCCGACCACGGGGACCCGGCGGGACGCTGGCAGCGAGCCCTGTGCGACCTGGCGGTCCACCACCTCGACGACCTCGACGACCATCTGGCACAGCTGCGGGACGGCCCGCCGCGGGCGGGCGGGGAGCCCGCGGCACCGGCCGCTCCGACACCCACGGCGTCACACCGCGGCTCCCTCCTGAGCCGGGTGGGCAGCGCCGAGTGGAACCTCCTCACCGACGAGGCCAGTTGGTCCGGCGAGCTCTACGACATCCTCGGCCGCGACCCGGCCGCTCCCCCGCTCTCCCTCGACGAGTTCCCGTCGCTGGTGCACCCCGACGACCAGCCCCTGCTGACCGCGATGGTCACGGACTGCCTCGTCGACGGAAAGCCCATCGACGGCGAATTCCGCGTCCTGCGCCCCGACGGACGCTGGCGCCAGGTGCACATGATGGGCGAGCCCGTGCTCGCCACCGACGGCTCCACCGCCTCCATGTGGGCGGTCCTGCGGGACGTCAGCGAGCTGCGCCGCAGCCAGCGCGTGGTCCGCGAAAGCCGCGACTCACTGCAACGCCACCGCGACATCGCCCAGACCGAGCACCGCCTCGCACTCGAACTTCAGGAGGCGGTCCTCCCACCGTGGCGCGGCTCCCTGCGCCTGCCGCACGGCGGCCCCACCCGTCTCGACCTCGCCGGCCGGTACCTCCCCTCCTCGACCAGCGCGCTCATCGGCGGCGACTGGTACGACGCGATGGAGCTGCCCGAGGGCCACGCGCTGCTCAGCGTCGGCGACCTCACCGGGCACGGTGTCACCGTCACCTCCGGCATGGCGATGCTGCTCGGCGCACTGCGCGGCATGGCCGTCACCGGCGCACCGCCGGACCAGATCATGGGCTGGCTGAACCAGCTGCTGGACGCCACGGTCCAGCCCGCCCTGGGCAGCGCCGTCTACTGCCGCTACGACCCCGCCACACATCTGCTCACATGGGCGCAGGCGGGCCACCCCGCTCCGCTGCTGTTCCGCGACGGGACGGGACGCACGCTGACGCCACCGCACGGCGTGCTCCTCGGCACCACCTCCGGCGCGAAGTACGAACAGGCCGAAGAGCAACTGCTCCCCGGAGACCTGCTGTTGCTGCACACCGACGGCCTGGTGCCACGGCGCGACAGGGACACGGCGACAGGCCTGCTGCTCTCCCTCGCGTCCCGCTTGGCCGGGGCGCGTACGGCGGAGGACTGCGTGCGGACCGTCGTCGAGGAGTTCGGCGAGGAACCACGTGAGGACGACGCCTGCCTGCTGGCCGCGCGGATCTGACTGCCCGCTCCGAGCTACGCCCTGGCCGTCCTCCTGCCCCCCTTCGGCAGCGCCAGCTTGATCTCCTCGCGCAGGTCCTGGATCTTCGGATAACCGGCGTACTGCGCGGTCAGCCGGTACATCTCACGCAGCCGGTCCCAGGTGCGGTGCGAGGAGTTCGCCCGCATCGACACCAGCGCCAACCGGGCGTATCGGTCGGCCTGTTCCGGGTCGTCGGCGATGAAGCAGGCCGAGGCGAGCGAGATGTAGTCGAAGATCTGCGACCGGTCGCGGTTCTTGGCCCGCAGCTCGATCGCCTCCTTGGCGTGCCGCTGCGCGGCGCCCGCCGCGGACGCCTCGTGGTCCGCGAGGGTGCGGTAGGCCAGGGCCTGCATGCCGTGCAGATCCGCCTCGTCGAACATCTGCATCCAGCTCGGCGGCGGCACGTCCCCCTTGTCCGAGACGAAGAGGTCCTCGGCGAGGCCGAGGGTGCGCCGCATCGCCTGGCCGCGGCCCATCGACGCGTGCGCCCACGCCTCGATGGTGTACAGCATCGCCCGGGTGCGGGGCAGGGCCTCCTCGCCCGCACCCGACTTGGCGAGCTTCATCAGGTCCAGGGCGTCGTCCGGCTTGCCGAGGTGCACCATCTGGCGTGCGGCCCGGGACAACGCCTCGCCCGCGCGCGGGCGGTCGCCGCCCTCGCGGGCGGCGTGCGCCGCGATGACGAAGTACTTCTGCGCCGTGGGTTCGAGGCCGACGTCGTGCGACATCCAGCCGGCGAGCACGGCGAGGTTGGCGGCGACGCCCCACAGGCGCCGCTGGAGGTGGTCGGGGTGACGGTAGGCGAGCATGCCGCCCACTTCGTTGAGCTGACCCACCACGGCCTTGCGCTGCAACCCGCCGCCGCGGGCCGCGTCCCAGGCGCGGAACACTTCGACCGAGCGTTCCAGTTCCTCGATCTCCTGGGATCCGATGGGGGCGGCCTCGTAGCGGTCGAACCCGGCGGGGTCGGCGTGCAGAGGATCGTCTGTACGGGGGGCGTCGGCCTTGAGGGCCGGGTCGGTGTGCAGCCAGTCGTGCATGGCGCTGCTGAGTGCGGAGCCTGCGGCAAGCGCAGCGCCCGCGCCCACCAAGCCGCGTCGGTTGAGCATGAGGTCCATTCCCGTGAATTCGGTGAGGACCGCGGCCGTCCGCTCGGGCGCCCACGGCACGCCGTCGGGGTGCTCCACACTCCCGTCGCCACGCCGCTTCCCTGCGCGCCCGTGCCGGACCAGACCTAGATCCTCAGTGGTCACGACACGGCCGAGACGCTCGGTGAACAGAACAGCCAGCACCCGTGGCACCGGATCGCGCGGGATCTCCCCCATGTCGATCCACCGCCGCACCCGCGAGGTGTCGGTCGCCAGCTGCGGGTGGCCCATGGCCGCCGCCTGCCGGTTCACCAGTCTCGCGAGCTCCCCCTTCGACCAGCCGGCCAGGCCGAACAGGTCGGAGAGGCGGGTGTTGGGTTGTCCGTTCACGTCAAGCCCCCAGGTTCTCGGCTGAGTTGACAGTAACCGTCTGTCAGTTGCTGAGCGACTATTCGCCAGGGTTCGCCAGGGTGCGCCACATGGTGTGCCAGGGGACGCCGGGTGTCAGGTAGGAGTGCGCCACCCCGACCCGGTCGCCGCCAGGCATTCCCCAGGGTGCACCCGAAGCGATCGGGCCGGGAGGCGCACGCAACTCACAGGCACACGAAGGGATCTGTATCGCCCATGTACGCAGCATCGTCCTCCGTGTCCGCCCCGCCCCGGCCGCTCCGCCCGCGCCCCCCGGTCCACCGGAGCGGCCGCGAGGCGCCCCCGTCACCGGGGAGCGGCCCCTATCTGGAGCCGGTGCGCCCCGGCGCACTGCCGGGCGTCGGCCGCACGCCCCGCGTGCCGGGGCCCGGCACGCAACCGCTCAGCGGGAGACTCGACTTGTCCGGCCCCCAGGGGGCACAACTGCGCACCGCGATCGCCTCGGTGCACCGCATCTGCCCCGAGTTCAATCCGGTGCAGGTGCTGCGCAGAAGCGGCCGCACCGTGCTGCTCGTCGGCACGGCGGGGCGCAGTACCGCCGTCGCCAAGTGCCTGCTCGACCAGTCACCCGGCTGGGCCGAGCGGATCAGGCACGAAATAGCGGTCTACCGCTCGTTCGTCCGGCACCGCCCGCCGGTCCGAGCGCCGCGGCTCATCGCTGCCGACCCCGACGACTGCACGCTGGTGATCGAGCGGATGCCGGGACGGGTGGCGGCACTGCACCGGCATCCGGCCGAGGCCCCGCCGCGTGCGGACATCCGGGCGGCGCTCGGCTCCGTCTGCCGCCTCAATCAGTGGCGGCCGCCGGCGGAGATGTTCGGCAAGCCGATGGACTACCCCAGGCGGATCTCCCGCTTCCACGAGCTGGGGCTGCTGACCGACCGTGACATGGGTGACTTGCAGAAGCTGCTGCACGGCATCGCGCACTCGGTCGGGCACCAGGGCGGCGGACACCAGGCCATGTGGCAGTTCTGCCACGGCGACGCCCTCCTTTCCAACATCCTGCTCTCCCCCGCCGGCCCCGTCCTGGTCGACTGGGAGCACGCCGGCTGGTATCTGCCGGGGTACGACCTGGCGACACTGTGGACGGTTCTCGGTGACGCCCCCGTGGCGCGGCGCGAGATCAGCCAGCTGGCGCAGGCCGCGGGCCCCGCGGCGCGCGACGCGTTCCTGGTGAATCTGATGCTGGTCCTGACCCGCGAGATCCGTACGTACGAATCGGCCGTGCAGCGTTCGATGCACGACTCGACCCCGGTGGCCCCGGGCCCGGCCCATCCCGGTGCCGCGCCGACCGGCGAGGAACAGCGGCTGCTGCTGAGGCGGCTGCACGACGACTGCCAGCTGGCCCGCCGGGCCGTGCGCGCGGCGGTCGGTACCCGCTGACGGGGGGCGAGGGCCCGCGGTGCGCTGTGGACAGGGACGCACCGCGGGCCTTCGTATGCCTCTGACGGCTGCCGCGGGACCATGTCGTCGCGAGGGACCGTGCCGCGAGGGCGGCGCCCGGCCGCGCCGAGTCTCGTTCCGGAACGGGGGGCGGCAGTATCGGCCAGAGTGCCGAGTCGTGCTGACGGCCGGGGTCTTCCGCCCCTAGCGTCAGGGTATGTCCGCAACCGACGCAGAGCAGATCGACCGGGCCAATACCTCCGGTCGCACGCCCGCCGTGTTCGTGCACGGCCTGTGGATGCTGGCGAGCAGCTGGGACCACTGGCTCCCGCACTTCGAGGCGGCCGGGTTCGCTCCGGTCGCCCTGACCTGGCCGGGGGAACCGGCGACGACGACCGAGGCCAGGCAGCACCCCGAGGCCGTGGCGGGCACGACGGTCGGGCAGGTCGCCGACCATCTCGCCGGGCGCATCAGCACGTTGGAGCGCAAACCCGTGGTGATCGGCCACTCGGTCGGCGGGCTGCTGACGCAGATCCTCGCGGGCCGCGGTCTGTCGGCCGCCTCGGTGGCGATCGACCCGGCACCGTTCCGCGGCGTCCTCGCGATGCCGCTGTCGACGGTGCGTTCGCTGCTCCCCATGATCGCCAACCCGGCCAACCGGAAGCGCGCCAAGCCGCTGACCTTCCAGCAGTTCCGCTACGCCTACGCCAACGCCGTCAGCGAGGAGGAGGCCCGGTCCATCTACGAGCGGTACGCCGTGCCCGCGCCATGCGCCCCGCCCATGCAGGCGGCGCTCGCCAACCTCAATCCGCGCACGGAGGTCAAGGCCAACTGCCGCGATCCGCGGCGGGGTCCGCTCCTGATCATCTCGGGCGGCCGGGACAACGCCATTCCCTGGGCGCTCGCCAACAGCGCGTACAAACGGCAGAAGCGCAGCCCGTGCGTGACGGAGATCATCGAGCTGCACGGCCGGGACCACGCGCTGACGCTCGACAGCAGGTGGCAGGAGGTCGCCGATGTCGCGCTGTCCTTCGTACGCCGCTTCGTGTGACGGTGCCGTGCCGGGCGCCGCCGAACCGGGCAAAAGGTGTGTTCCAGATCACCCTGCATGGGGCACGTATCTGGAACAACAGGAGATGGTCCGCCGTTCATATAAGTGTGGCTGCGGAGGGGACAGTGTCCCCGGGCCTCACCTATAGCCCATGGGGAAGATCGTTCGGCTGAAGCCCCATGGAGCCTTTCGCCGAGAGGCGACCGCCCTCCGCTCGCCACGCTTTACGGCCCCGGCTGGTCTCCCCCGTCCAGTCGGGGCTCTTTCATGCCGTCGCCGGTGGTGCCGTCGATCTGCTCGCGGAGGATGTCCGCGTGGCCGGCGTGCCGGCCGGTCTCCTCGATCATGTGCACCAGGACCCGTCGCATCGAGGGCGCCGGGCCCCGGCGCGGGGGCCGCGGGGCGAGGAAGGCCAGGTCCGGGCAGGCCTCGATGACCTGGTTGGCCTGCTCGACGGCCCGCCGGTAGTCGGCGAGCACGCCGGCGACGGTGTCGTCCGGGGACGGCCGCATCGTCGCGCGCCAGTCGCCGGGTTCCTCGCCGAGGAAGTAGAACCGTTCGACGAACCCCAGGTGCTTGAGCAGCCCGAGGAGGCTGGTGCCCGAGGGCACTCCGCCCGTTCGGACCTGCGGCTCGGGCGCGCCCGCGACCTTGTCGGCGATCGAGGCGCGCAGCTGGTCGAGGAAGCTTCGCAGCATGGCTTTCTCGGCGGCGTCGGCCCCGAGGAGTCCGGTGTCCTTCATCGCGACACTCCGTTCCCTGTGAGTCCGCGCCGGACGAGCAGGACGTTGTCGATGACGGTGGCCGTCTCGCCGGTCGGTCCTGTGGCCCGGCGTTGAGGCATGTCGGCACGCAGGACGGACCAGTGCGCGGGGTCGAGGTCGAGTTCCGCAGCGGTCTCGGTGGGTGTGGGGTAGTGGGTGTCCGGGTCCTGGTTCCACGACCAGGGAGCGGTGGAGCCGTGGTCCACGATCAGCAGGAGACCACCGGGCCGCAGGGCCTGTGCCGCGGTACGCAGGACTCGGCCGCGGGGCAGGGCGAACGGTGTCTGGAAGTACTGCGCGGAGACCAGATCGAACCGGCCGCCGGGGAAGCTGTCGGCCAGGTCGTGCTGCTCGGTGGTGACCCGGTCCGCGACGCCGAGTTCCCGGGCGTGCTCCCGCACCCGTTCGACGACGGTCGTGGAGATGTCCACGGCGGTGACGTGCCAGCCCTGTCGGGCGAGCCAGAGGGTGTCGCCACCGGCACCGCAGCCCAGGTCCAGGGCCGCACCCGGGCGCAGCGGCGCGACGGTCTCGGCGAGCAGCGGGTTGACGCGCCCGCCCCAGGTGCGCCGGGCGCGGTAGTGCTGCTCCCAGAAGTGTTCGGCGTCCCTACCCCGAGTGGAATCCATGCGAGTCGCTCCTTCGTCGGCTGAAGCCGGTGATGTATCGACAGCGTCGGCGCCACCGTTGCGCCCCTGCAAGGAAAGTTGCGGATCCGCACTGCCGGGGCATCATCGGCCCATGGACAGCACGCGTAACAGCACAGGCAACAGCACGGACGGCAAAGAAGACCGCACCGGAGACGTGCTGGCCGGAGTCGGGCCGCGGTTGCGCGCCCTGCGCCGGGCGCGCGGCACCACCTTGGCGGCGCTGGCGACGGAGACCGGCCTCACGGCGAGCACCCTGTCCCGCCTTGAGAACGGCAAGCTCCGCCCCACGCTGGAACAACTCCTGCCGCTGGCCCGGGCGCACGACGTCCCGCTCGACGACCTCGTCGCGGCGCCGCCCACCGGGGACCCGCGCGTCCACCTGCGCCCCGTACGGCGATCCGGTCTCGTGCTGGTGCCGCTGACCAGGCGCCCCGGTGGCATCCAGGCGTACAAGGTGATCCATCCGCCCGCCGGCCGGGCACCCACGATGAAGCTTCAGACCCACGAGGGATACGAGTGGTTCTACGTCCTCGACGGACAGGTCAGATTCGTCCTCGGTGAACGGGAGTTCCGGCTCGGAGTCGGTGAGGCCGCGGAGTTCGACACCCGTGTCCCCCACTGGATCGGCAGCGCCGACAGCCGCCCCGCCGAGCTGCTCGCCCTCTTCGGGGCGCAGGGGGAACGCGCGCACCTGGCTCCGTCGTCCGGCCACTGACTGGGGCTTCGTTGTCAGTGGCGGCTGGGAGGCTGGTCCGTATGGACAGCGACGACGAGCAGCTGCTGCGCGGCCGGGTGTACGGCCAGGACCACGACCACCCGGGCCCACGACCGGGGCAAAGCTATGCCGAGTTGGTCGGCGGCCCACTGGACGGGCTGCTGCTCGACATCACCGGCTGGACGCAGGAGGAGATCGACGCCGGTGCCGCTCTCCAGACGGAGCTGGGGCGGTTCGGCGCCGACGGCCGGGCGACGTACCGCCCGCGTCCCGGCGCCCCGCGCCGCTTCGACTGGTCCGGCGACATCCGGTGACGGGGCGTCCGGCTCCCAGCCCTCCGCTCGGCGCCCGGCCCGGAAATTGCACAGGAGATCCGGAAACCGCGCTGCTAGCATGATGCGCATGGCACGAGGTATCTGGTCGCAGAAGGTCCGCTCCGCCCGCTGACGGCGGCGCCTTCTCCCTTTCTGAACGAGCGCTCGCCGTCCCGGTTCCCGCCGGGCGGCCGCTTTCCGCTGCCCGGCTCCACTGCGAGCTGCGGAGCACCCCGTGAACCACTTCCCTTCCCTTGAAGCCGAGGGCGACAGCGCCCACGTACGCGCGGAAGGTATCAGCCTCACCCTTGGAACCCGGCATGTCCTGAACGACGTCTCGGTCACCGTCTCCGCCCGGTCGCGGATCGCCGTGGTCGGCGAGAACGGCCGGGGCAAGACGACGCTGCTGCACGTCCTCGCCGGGCTGATCACCCCCGACGAGGGCACCGTGCACCGGGCCGGCACGATCGGCCTGGCCCGACAGGAGCTGTCCGCCCGGGACGGCGAGACCGTCGGCACCCTCACGTCCGAGGCCCTGGCCGCCTCGCTCGCGGCCCTCGCCGCGCTGGACGGGGCGACCCTCGCCATGGCCGAGGGCGACCCCACGGCCGACGACCGCTACACAGCCGCGCTCGACGCCGCCACCCGGCTCGACGCGTGGGACGCCGAACGCCGCGTCGACGTCGCCCTGGAAGCCCTCGGCGCCTGCACGGACCGTCAACGCCCGCTGTCCACGCTGTCGGTGGGGCAGCGCTGTCGGGTCCGGCTGGCGTGCCTGCTCGGCGCGCGGCACGACATCCTGCTGCTCGACGAGCCGACCAACCACCTCGACGCCGACGGCCTCGACTTCCTGACCCGCAGGCTCCGCGAGCACGACGGCGGCCTCGCCCTCGTCAGCCATGACCGGGCGCTGCTCCGCGACATCGCGGACCGGTTCCTCGACCTCGATCCCACCCGCGACGGCAGGACGCGCCTGTACGCCGGCGGCTACGCCGCGTGGCAGGACGCGCGGCGTCGCGAGCGTGCGCGCTGGGAGCAGGACCACGAGGAGCAGCAGGAAGAGCACCGGCGGCTGCGGGACGCGGCAGCGAAGGCCCGCGACCGGCTCTCCACCGGCTGGCGGCCGGACAAGGGCACCGGCAAGCACCAGCGCCAATCCCGTGCGCCGGGCGTCGTTCAGGCGCTGAAGCGGCAGCAGGACGCTCTGGAGGCGCATCGGATCGACGTGCCGGAGCCGCCGCCGGTGCTGCGGTGGCCCGACCCGGATGTCCGGCCCGGCGCGCCGCAGCTGCGGGCGCACGGCGTCACGGTGGACGGGCGGCTCGCCGGTCCGGTCGACCTCACTCTCGACGGCGGCGACCGGCTGCTGGTCACCGGGCCGAACGGTGCGGGGAAGTCCACGCTGCTCGCCGTGCTCGCCGGTGTGCTCGCGCCGACGGAGGGATACGTGCGTACGGCGGCGGGGGCGCGGGTCGTGCGGGTCGGGCAGGAGACCGCCGAGCAGCAGCCCGGCCTCACCGCCCGCGAGGTGCACGCCCGCCATGTGGGGCGGTTGGTGGCCCGCGGAGTGCTCCGCGACGCCGATGCCGTCCCGCTCGGCTCGGTCGGGCTGCTGGACCGCGACGCGCTGCGTACGCCGGTCGGGCGGATGTCGGAGGGTCAGCGGCGGCGCCTCGACCTGGCGTTGGCGCTGGCCGGGCGGCCCGGCCTGATCCTGCTCGACGAGCCGACCAACCATCTGTCGTCCGCCCTGGTCGACGAGTTGACCGACGCGATCCGTGCCACGAGCGCCGCGGTGGTGGTTGCGACGCACGACCGGCAGCTGCTGCGGGACCTGGCGGACTGGCCGCGTCTGGAGATCGGGGTGCGCGTCGGCGCTCGCGCACGCTGACGACCGGTCCGGCCCGGTCGGCGCACCCATCCGTCGGCCGGGTCGCGGTGTGGCGGTGTCAGGTGTCGAAGCGGTGGCGGGAGGTCTCGATCTGGCCCAGGTACCGGTGCGTCCAGGCGCACATGCCGTCGACGGTCTCCCGCAGCTGCCGGCCGGGCTCGGTGAGGGTGTACTCGACCTTCGGCGGGACGGTGGGGTGCACGGTCCGCTCGACCAGGCCGTTGCGCTCCATCATGCGCAGGTTCTGGGTGAGCATCTTGTGGCTGATGCCCTCGACCCGGCTCCGCACCTCGGTGAAGCGCAGGGTCCGCTCCCCCAGCGCCTCGATGATCAGGAGCGCCCACTTGTTGGCGATGTCAGAGAAGATCTCCCGCGCCAGTGAGTCCGCGCGCCGCAGGTCCGCGGCGTCGGGCGAGCCGTCGTACTGCTTGGTCACCATCAGGTTCCCCAGTCACTAAAAAGTGCGTTCTTCCACGTCAGGACTGACTCTCCTACGGTTTCCGAGTAACCACAAGAGACCAAGAACGCCTTGGTCGAGGAGGCGGACCATCACATGCCCATCACTCTGGTGAACCCCGAAGGACTTCCCGAGATCGACGTCTACCGGCAGGTGTCGATCGCTTCGGGGTCGAAGCTGGTCTTCGTCGCGGGACAGGTTTCCTGGGACGCGGACGGGGCCACGGTCGGCGAGGGCGATCTCGCCGCTCAGGTCGAACAGTGCTACCTCAACGTCGGCACCGCCCTGGCCGCAGTGGGCGGTTCCTTCGACGACGTGGCGAAGCTGAACGTCCACGTCGTCGACTGGACGCCCGACAAGATGCCGCTGCTCCTGGACGGGATCGCGCGGGCCGCCGCGAAACTGGGCGTCACGCCGGTGCCGCCCGCCACCCTGTTGGGCGTGGCGGCACTGGACGTACCCGCTCATCTCGTCGAGGTCGAGGCCACCGCGGTCCTCGACTGAGTCCGGCCGCCGCCGATCGGCCCACTCCCATTGGTCCACGCCAGTGACGCGCCGCAGGCGGTGGGGCCGCCCCCGGCGAAAACCCGCCACCGACCCGCCGTAACCGGCGCTGACATGCGGAATCCCTCCTCCTGGGCATGATTGACGGATCGTCGGTGAGCCGGTACCACTGACGCACGCCCGGCCCCGCACGCCCCGTCACGCTTCTTCGGCCCAGGAGGCTGCATTGCGAGGATCCGACACCGCCCGTACCTCGTCCGCCCGCAGACGCGCCGTCAGATCGGCGGGCGCCCTCGCGGCGGCCGGCCTGCTGCTGCCGCTGCTCGGCGCGGCCCCGTCGTCCGGCGCTCCCCAGCAGGCCCCCGCGCTGCGGCTCCAGGGGGCCTTCGCGTCCGCCGCCGCCGAGTACCGCGTGCCCCAGAGCGTGCTGCTCGGCGTCGCGTACCTCCAGTCGCGCTGGGACGCACACGGTGGCGCGGCCAGCGTCACTGGGGGCTACGGCCCCATGCACCTCACCGACGCTCGCACCGCCCTGGCCTCGGCCCCGCACCACAGCGAGGGCGACGAGGACCCGCGCGGCGACACCTCACGCCCCGCCCCGCCGCCGCGCGCCCAGTTGCCGGAGGAGGGCGAACTCCCGGCCCGGCTGCGCACGTTGCCCCGCGCGGCCGAGCTGACCGGCCGGTCCGCCGACGAACTGCGCACCGACCCCGCGGCGAACGTCGAGGGCGGCGCGGCCCTGCTCGCGGCGGCCCAGCGCAAGCTCGGCAAGCCGCTGAGCGACAACCCCGCCGACTGGTACGGCGCCGTCGCCCGCTTCTCCGGCGCGGACGACGAGGCCACCGCGGCCACGTACGCCAACGACGTGTTCGCGGTGATCCGGGACGGCGAGCGGCGCACCACCGACGCGGGCCAGCGCATCGCGCTGGCGCCCCGGCCGGGTCTGAGACCGGACTCCGCGCAGCTGAAGCGCATGGGTCTGCGCAAGGCGCCCACCGGTCAGACGGAGTGCCCGAGGACGGTGGCGTGCGAGTGGATTCCCGCGCCGTACGAGGAGTTCAAGGATCCCAACGGCAACCCGGACTACGGCAACCACGACAAGTCGAACCGGCCGAAGAGCCAGAGCATCGACTCGATCATCGTCCACGACACCGAAGGCAGGTGGGAGGGCGTCCTGAAGATGGTGCAGGACCCGACCTATGTGTCGTGGCAGTACACCCTGCGCTCCACCGACGGCCACATCGCCCAGCACGTGAAGGCCAAGGACGTCGCCTGGCACGCGGGCAACTGGTACGTGAACGCCAAGTCGATCGGCCTGGAGCACGAGGGCTTCCTCACCGCGCCCGACACCTGGTACACGGAGGCCATGTACCGCACGTCGGCCCGCCTGGTGAAGTACCTCGCGAAGAAGTACGACATCCCGCTGGACCGGCAGCACATCCTCGGTCACGACAACGTCCAGGGCACCGTGGCCTCCACCATCCCCGGCATGCACACGGACCCGGGGCCGTACTGGGACTGGCAGCACTACTTCACGCTGCTCGGCAAGCCGTTCCGGTCCACGGCGGGCCCGGGTGGCGGAGTGGTCACGGTGGCGCCGGAGTACGCGAAGAACCGGCCCGAGTACACGGGCTGCGTCAAGCCCGGCGAGAAGTGCGTGCCGCACGGCTCGGCGGCCGTGCGCGTGCACACCGAGCCCCGTGACGACGCGCCGCTGATCAAGGACATCGGCAAGCGGCCCGGCGGCCAGGACTCCACGATCGACGTGAACGACGTCGGCGCGCGGCTCTCCACCGGCCAGCAGTACGCGGTCGCCGAGCGCCGGGGCGATTGGACGGCCGTCTGGTACCTCGGCCAGAAGGCCTGGTTCAAGAACCCGGCGAAGCAGCCCACCGCGGTCGACGCGAAGGGCCTCGTGGTGACGCCGAAGGCCGGCGCGACCGAGGTCCCGGTGTACGGGCGCGCGTATCCGGAGAAGGAGGCCTACCCGGCGGGCGTTCCGGTGCAGGCGGTCTCCCCGCTGCCGTACAAGATCCTCGCGGGCCAGAAGTACGTGGTCGGCGACAAGGTGCCGGGCGAGTACTTCTACGCCCCGACGTTCGACACGGCGCGGCACACGGTGGTGCGCGGCAAGGACATGTACTACGTGATCCAGTACGGGCACCGGATCGGCTATGTGCGCGCGGCTGATGTGCGGGTGGAGCGGTCCGGTTCATGACGCGGACGCGGTAGTGGCGGCCGGGTCCGGGCCCGCGTGGAGGCGGGTCCGGGCCCGACGTACGATCTGGAGCGATCTCGAACCGCGCGGCGGGGAACTCCGGAGGTGCACAGTGGGGAATCAGGTGCGTTCACGCGTCTCGGCGTACGCCGTCGCCGCCACGCGGGAGGAACTGCTCCTCACGCGGCTCTCCGACGCCTCACCGGTGTTCGAGCCCGGGCTGTGGCATCTGCCGGGCGGCGGGATCGATCCGGGTGAGCAGCCCGAGGAGACGCTCGCCCGGGAGCTGCACGAGGAGACCGGCCTCGAAGTCGTCGGCGCGCGCCTCGTCGACGCACGCACCTACTCGGCCCGCCGGCTCGGGGTGAGCTGGCATCTGGTGGGGCTCTTCTACGTCGTCGAGCTGGCGCCGGGGCCCGCCAGGATCGTCAAGGCGGACGACTCCACGTCGGACGTGGCGTGGAAACCCCTGTCCGGCCTGGACGAGTCGACGCTGTCCCCTGCTGCGATCGACGGGCTCGGGATGATCGCCGTCCGGGCCTGACGGGACGTCACCGGCCAGTGGGGCGACGCGCGTGCCCCGGCTCAGCCGAAGACGTGACGCTGCCCCGCCCGCATCTTCACGGTCTTGGTGCCGCCGTCGAACAGGTCGCTGCGCACGGCGAGTTCACGGGTGCGGGTGGCGCTCAGGGCGATGCGGGCGGCCCGGCCCGACGCCCAGTCGATGTCGACGGTCGCGCCGCCGCGGGCGCGCAGGCCCCGTACGAACCCCGCGGACCAGGCCGCGGGCAGCGCGGGCAGGATCTCGATGGCGTCGTGCTGACTCTGGAGAAGCATCTCGACGATGCCCGACGTCGCGCCGAAGTTGCCGTCGATCTGGAACGGCGGGTGGGTGTAGGGCGTCCAGGGTCTTCTTCAGCTCGGCGTGGAAGGCCGGCGCGTCGCCGAGCACGCGGGCGGCTTCCAGGGTGTTGGTGAGCAGGTCGTGGACGATCTGCTGGGCCATCGCGCCGCCCGCGGTGAAGTCGCCGTGTTCGGGCGAGTAGCTGGGCGTGACGACGAGCGTGCCGTCGCGCGGGTCGGTGCGCAGGTTGTCGAGCCAGAACTCGGCGGCCTCCTTCATCTCACCGGGTACGCGGTGGTCCGCAGGTACTCCGTGGAGCCGCCGAAGCGGTAGTGCTCGTACAGCTGGGCGGTGAGCCAGGCGGCGGCCTCCGGGAACCAGAACGCGGTCGGCCAGGTCCTCCGCGTGCTCCCCAGAGTCATGACCGGTCACGTTGAAAGTCCGATGACTGGGCCGGCAAGAGGACCGATGAGGGCACGACAAAACTGCCCCGTTCCCTGACCGGAACGGGGCAGCGCGTGGACGGAAGTACGGGTGTGACAGGTGCCGCTGCGCGGCGGCGGGCCGTCAGCCCTGCTGGAAGAGCTCCGCGGGCAGCGGCTTCAGGAGCGCGTACAGGTCGTCGGTGATCGGCCGGTCCCAGGCGGCGATGGTCACCAGGACGTTGTCACTGCGGTCGAACTGCACGCAGGAGATCCGGCTCTCGGAGAGCTTGAGACGGCGCACGATGAGGAGGTTGTCGCCCTGCATCACCGGCACGTCCTCGGCGGAGACGACCGTGACGTCCTCGTCGTTCTCCAGCGCCAGGAGCAGCTGGGCCACCTCGAAGGGGATCTCGCCCTCGGCGGTCTCGCGCGCCGGCGAGCCCTCGGGGAGGTTGCCGATGATCATCGCGGGGCCGCGGCCGCCGAACAGGTCGTAGCGCAGGAAGACGCCCTGGCAGCTGCCGTCGGGGGCGGGCAGCAGGCCCGCGCCGAGATTGCCGGGCCAGTCACCGGGGTCCATGGCCAGGACATCGAAGTCCGGGCCCGCGGGGGTGGCGGAGCTGCGGCGGCGGAGGAAGGACATGCGCCTATGGTACGTGGCCTGCGGGGCGTACCGGCGCGGGGGCGGGCCCGCCTCGCGGGGGCGGCGGACGGCGCGACCAGCCACGCAGCACTCCGGGCCCCGGAAGCCGCGGCCCCTAACCGGAGGCACCCCATCACCCTGCGGCCCAGCGCCGCCCCGGAATCACCCCGCGCCCCGACGCCGCCCCGGAATCACCCTGCGGCCGGCGCCACCCCGGCGACCACCTCGGCCCCACCCCGGCGCACCCCCGGACACAATGGCTTCCCATGACCGACGACGAATCCGTACTGAACTACTGGCGCGGCGGCCTCGACGCCATACCGGACGAGGTGTGGCACCATCCCGGCCCGGAAAGCCTGCTCCTGCCCGACAACGCGCTCACGAGCCTGCCCGCCCGCATCGGCACGCTCGCCTCTCTGCACACCCTCGACCTCGGCCACAACAGGCTGCGCGCGGTCCCCGACGAGCTCGGCGACCTCACGGCCCTCAGCCGCTTCCTCTATCTCCACGACAACGCACTCACCGAGTTGCCCGCGACCCTCGGCCGCCTCACCCGGCTCGCGTATCTCAACGTCGGCGAGAACCGCCTGACCGCCCTCCCCGACACACTCGGCGGCCTCGCCGGACTCGTCGAACTGCGCGCCCAGCACAACGAGTTGTCCCGCCTGCCCGAGTCGATCGGCTCGCTCGGCGCCCTACGGGAGCTGTGGCTCCGCGGCAACCGCCTGACCGGGCTGCCGGCCGGCGTCGGCCGCCTCACCGAGCTGCGGGAACTGGAGTTGCGCGAGAACGCTTTCACCGAGGTCCCGGGCGCACTCCGCGGCCTGCCCCTGCTGCGCCGCGTCGACCTGCGCGCCAACCGGCTCACGGAGCTCCCCGACTGGATCGCCGAGCTGCCCGCACTGGAGAAACTGGACCTGCGCTGGAACGACGTACGCGTCGGCGGCCGGCTGCTGCGCGCCCTGGAGGCCCGGGGCTGCGTGGTGCTGCGCTGACCCGGGCCGCCGGTCCCCGTGCGTTACGTCAGGTCGAACTCGCCCGCCCGGGCGCCGTGGACGAAGGCGCCCCACTCCGCCGGGGTGAAGATCAGGGAAGGGCTCTCCGGGCGGCCGCTGTTGCGCATGGCGACGAAGCCCTCGACGAAGGCGATCTCCACGTCCCCACGCCCCTCGCTGCTCGATCGCCAGTCCGCCGTGCTGAGGTCGAGCTCCGGCTTGTCCCAGCCCGCGAGCGGATGCTGCTGAGTGGTGCTGTCGGCCACGTCCGTGCTCCTCCCGAATGCGTCGGTCGGGCGCCAGCCTAGCTTTCGCCCCCGGGCGCCGGACAGGCCGCGGGGGCAGGACCTCGATCCGTCCGGCGTCCGGCGGTCCGTCGTCAGGTGGTGGGCGGTTCGGCGCCGACGAGCCACATGGCGAAGAACTGCGAGCCGCCGCCGTAGGCGTGCCCAAGTGCCCTGCGCGCGCCGTCGACTTGGTGCTCGCCCGCCTGGCCGCGCACCTGAAGTGCCGCCTCGGCGAAGCGGATCATGCCGGACGCCCCGATGGGATTGGTCGACAGGACACCGCCGGACATGTTCACCGGGAGGTCGCCGTCCAGTTCCGTGACACCGGACTCGGTGAGCTTCCACCCCTCACCCTCCGCCGCGAAGCCCAGGTTCTCCAGCCACATCGGTTCGTACCAGGAGAACGGCACGTACATCTCGACGGCGTCGATCTCCCGGCGCGGCTCCGCGATGCCGGCCTGCCGGTAGACGTCGGCCGCGCAGTCCTTGCCGGCCTGCGGGGAGACGAAGTCCTTGCCCGCGAAGAGGGTCGGCTCGCTGCGCATGGCGCCACCGTGCACCCAGGCGGGCGGCCGGGGCGCGCGGGCCGCGCCCGCACGGTCGGTGAGGATCATCGCGCAGGCGCCGTCGGAGGACGGGCAGGTCTCCGAGTAGCGGATCGGGTCCCAGAGCATCGGCGACGCCTGCACCTTCTCCAGGGTGATGTCGTGCTCGTGGAGGTGCGCGTAAGGGTTCTTCAGGGCGTTGCGGCGGTCCTTGTACGCGACGAGGGAGCCGACCGTGTCGGGGGCGCCGGTACGCCGCATGTACGCGCGCACGTGCGGGGCGAAGAAACCGCCCGCGCCGGCGAGCAGCGGCTGCTGGAACGGGACGGGCAGCGACAGGCCCCACATCGCGTTGGATTCCGACTGTTTTTCGAAGGCAAGGGTGAGGACCGTGCCGTGGACGCGGCCCGCGACGAGGTTCGCGGCGACGAGCGCCGTGGAGCCGCCGACGGAGCCCGCGGTGTGGACGCGGAGCATGGGCTTGCCGACGGCGCCGAGCGCGTCCGCCAGGTACAGCTCCGGCATCATCACGCCCTCGAAGAAGTCGGGCGCCTTGCCGATGACGACGGCGTCGATGTCGGCCCACGTCAACTCGGCGTCGGCGAGCGCCCGTTGGGCGGCCTCCCGGACCAGGCCCGCGATCGACACGTCACGCCGCGCCGCCACGTGCCTGGTCTGGCCGACGCCGACGACCGCCACGGGTTCCTTGGACACGCGCGCCTCAGCCACGGGTCTCTCCTTCCAGGACGGCGACCAGGTTCTGTTGCAGACAGGGTCCGGACGTGGCGTGGGCGACGGCCCGGTCCGACGCGCCCCGGTGGATGCGGGCGGCGGCCTCACCGAGGCGGATGAGTCCGGCGGCCATCATGGGGTTGGCGGCGAGGGCGCCGCCGGAGGGGTTGACGGCGACGTCGTCGGTCAGCCGCAGAGCCTTGCGCAGGACGACCTCCTGCGAGGTGAAGGGGGCGTGCAGTTCGGCCGTGTCGACGGGACGTTCGAAGACTCCGGCCCGCTCGGCGGCCAGGCGCGTCGACGGTGAGTCGGTGAGGTCGCGCACGCCCAGACCGTGCGCCTCGATGCGGTGGTCGATGCCGCGGATCCACGCCGGCCGCCCGCACAGCTCCCGGGCCCGCTCTCCCGCGGCGAGGATCACGGCGGCCGCCCCGTCGCCGATGGGCGGGCAGTCCCCGGTGCGCAGGGGACGTACGAGATAGTCGCCCTGCCCGACCGAACCTGCCAGCTGCGCATGGGAGTTGGTGGCGGCGTCCGTGCGGCTGCGGTGTGCGATCCCGGCGAGAGCGGGCTCGTCGGTCTCCCCCGCGTCGATCAGCGCCTGTGCCTGGAGCGCGGCGAGCGCCACGGAGTCGGGCCAGAGCGGGGCCACGTAGTACGGGTCGAGCTGCCGGGTCAGCACGTCGCGCACGGAGCCGGGCGACGACTTGCCGTACGAGTAGACGAGCGCGGTGTCGGCCTCGCCGGTCTGTAGTTTCACCCACGCCTCGTAGAGGGCCCAGGCGCCGTCCATCTCGACGTGCGACTCGGAGATGGGCGGCCAGGCGCCCACCCCGTCGAGCGCCATGGTGAAGGAGAAGGCGCGGCCCGCGAGGTAGTCCGACGAGCCGGAGCAGGTGAACCCGATGTCGCTGGTCCTCATGCCGGTGGCGGCGAGGACCTCGTGCAGCACCGGCATGAGCATCTCGACCTCGGAGAGCTCGTCGGTGGTGCGCAGGTGGTCGCTCTGGCCGAACGCGACGATGGCGACGTCACGGGCGGGCCGCCGCACGGATGGCTTGCGGGGCGCCATCTACACCAGCTCCTTGTACGTGTCGTAGTCGGCGTCGGGTTCGCCGGTGGGCCGGTAGTGGTCGGGGAAGCGGCCGCCCTCGGTCCACACCGGTTCGACGCGCAGGCCCATGCGGACCTGGTCGTAGGGGATGCCCGCGATGCGTGCGTGCAGGGCGAGGTCCGCGCCGTCGAGGGCGATGTGCGCGTAGACGTAAGGGACTTCGATGTCGAGGTTCTTCGCCTTGATGTTGACGATGCAGTACGTCGTGACGGTGCCGCGCGGTCCGACCTCCACCCGTTCGGCCGTGGCGACGCCGCAGGTGGGGCAGGCGCCGCGGGGCGGGACGTACACCTTGCGGCAGGACGGGCAGCGCTCGCCGACGGTCTTCCGTGCGGAGAGCGCGTTGATGTACGCGGTCTGGGCGCGGCCCGGCGAGTAGGTGTAGTCGAGCCGTGCGGGTGCGACGATCCCGGTGACGGGGTCGGTGAACTCCCCGCTGTGGTGAGATGGTTGGGCAGGCCCGCGATCACCGCCCCCTTCGTACGGCTCGAAGCAGGCGATGTCCGTGATGGCGCCGACGCGTTCGGCGGCCCAGCGGATCCGGACGCGCATGCCGGTGCACACGGAGTCCGGGCCGGGGGCGTCGAGGGCGTGGAGCAGGGCGGTGTCGGCGCCGTCGAGCTCCACCAGGACCCAGGCGAAGGGGGTGTCGAGGGGTTGGCCGCGGCGCGGTTCGTGGTTCCAGGCCCAGGTGGTGACGGTGCCGGTCGGGGCGACCTCCACGAGCTCGCGCAGCTCTTCGGCGGTCACGGGGTCGTACTCGACGGGCGGCACGAGCGTGCGGCCGTCACCGGTCCTGACCCCGAGCACGGTGCGCTCGCGCAATCCGGTGAGGAAGGCGCTCTGCACGGGCCCGAGGGACCGGGTGAAGGGGAACTCGACGACGAGAGGTGCGCGAAGGACCTCGGGGGACGGGGCGGGTGTCATGGACGGACTCCCTCTACTAGGGGGAACGGGGTGGATTAAGGGGCGCCCCGGGAGGGGCGCGGGGGACTGCGCGGCCCGCCCCCACCGGCCCGCAGCCGACAAGAGAGCTACGCCCGCCGAAAGACAGGAGCCCGTTTCTCCGCGAAGGCCCTGGAACCCTCCTTCGCGTCGGCCGTGTCGAACACGGGCCACCCCCTCTTCAGCTCGGCCGCCAGGCCGTCCGCCTCCGTCAGCTCGGCCGCCTCGTACACGGACGCCTTGACCGCCTCCACGGCCAGCGGTCCGCACGCGTTGATCTGTTCGGCGATGACGAGGGCCTTGTCCAGCGCGGTGCCGTCCGGCACGACGTGTCCGATCAGGCCGATCGAGGCGGCCTCGGCCGCCGGGTAGGGGCGCCCGGTGAGCAGCATCTCCAGGGCGTGCGTACGGGGGATCTGCCGCGGCAGCCGCACGGTGGACCCTCCGATGGGAAAGAGTCCCCGCCGGACCTCGAAGAGCCCGAAGGTCGCCGACTCGCCCGCCACGCGGATGTCGGTGCCCTGCAAGATCTCCGTGCCGCCCGCCACGCAGTAGCCCTCCACCGCGGCGATCACGGGCTTGCGGGGGCGGTGGTGGCGCAGCATCGCCTTCCAGTGCAGATCGGGGTCGGCCTTGAGCCGGTCCCGGAACCGCTCGCCCGCCATGCCCTGGCCCGCGAGGGCCTTGAGGTCCATGCCCGCGCAGAACGAGCCGCCCGCGCCGGTGAGCACGATGGAGCGGACGTCGTCGTCCTCGTCGGCCTCGACCCATCCGTCGTACAGGCCGACGAGCATCGCGAGCGAGAGCGCGTTCTTCGCCTCGGGCCTGTTCAGCGTGAGTATCAGTGTGGCGCCTTCGCGCCGCACGGAGAGGTGTTCCGTCCCACCCATTGCCGTGCTCCCTCCATCGACGGCCACCGAGCGGCCGGCCTGTCGCCTCCGGACCTGGAACAGGTTGCAGTAGCCGGGGAGCCAGTTCAATACTTTTCTGACACCCAGTCAGTTTCTTTGCGCGGAGGCCCTTCCCAGTTGTGAGTGCCTCTGCTCTGATGACCGCCAAGCGGGACGTCAGTGAGGACGCCGGGGTCAGGAGGAGTGCGGTGGAGTACAACCTTGCCGACCTGTTCGAGTCGGTCGTCGACGTGGTCCCCGACCGCGAGGCGCTCGTCTACATCGACCACCCCGGCACCGGCGCGGAGCGCCGGCTCACCTATGCCGCGCTCGACGCGGCCGCCAACCGCATCGCCCACCACCTCGTCGACAGCGGCCTCGAACCGGGCGAGCACCTGGGCCTGCACCTGTACAACGGCGTCGAGTACCTCCAGACGGTCCTCGCCTGCCTCAAGGCGCGACTCGTACCCGTCAACGTCAACTACCGTTACGTCGAGGAGGAGTTGGTCTACCTCTACCGCGACGCGGACCTCGCGGCGCTCGTCTTCGACGCCGAGTTCACGGACCGGGTCGCGGCGGCGCTGCCGCGCACGGAGAGGCTGCGGCATCTGATACGGGTGGGGGCGCCGCCCGCGGACGCTCCCCCGCTCAACGTGGTGGCCTTCACCGACGCGGAGGCGGCGGGCTCGCCGGAGCGCGGGTTCGGGCCCCGCTCGGCCGACGACCTGTTCATCATCTACACGGGCGGCACGACCGGTATGCCCAAGGGCGTCATGTGGCGCCAGGAAGACCTGTTCTTCGCGGGCCTCTTCGGGGGCGAGCCGGCCGGTGAGCCGGTGAAGCGGCCCGAGGAGCTGGCCGAGCGCGTCGCGGCGGGCGGCCCGGGCCTCACGTTCTTCCCCGCTCCCCCGCTGATGCACGGCACCTCGACGCTGACGTCGTTCATCGCGTTCAACTACGGGCAGCGGGTCGCCCTGCACCGCAAGTACGTGCCCGAAGAAGTGCTGCGCACCATCGAGAAGGAGCGGGTGTCCAGCGTGTCGCTGGTCGGTGACGCGATGCTCAGGCCGCTCATCGACGCCCTGCGCGGCCCGCTCAAGGGCACCGACCTGTCCTCGCTGTTCAGCGTCTCCTCGTCCGGCGCGATCATGTCGGAGACGGTGCGCGCCCAGTTCCAGGAGCTCGTGCCGAACGTACTGCTCCTCAACAACTTCGGGTCGTCCGAGTCCGGCTCCAACGGCAAGGCCACGGACGACTCGGGCCCGGAGAAGGGCTTCCGCCTGGAGGTCAACGACCGTACGCGGGTGGTGGACCCGGCGACGCACGAACCGGTCCCGGTGGGCGAGATCGGCCGGATCGCCCAGCGCGGACACGTGCCGCTCGGCTACTACAACGACCCGGCGAAAACCGCCGAGACGTTCTTCCAGAAGGACGGCGAACGCTGGGTGCTGCTCGGCGACATGGCGACGGTCGACGAGGACGGCATCGTCACCGTGCTGGGCCGCGGCTCGCAGTGCATCAACACGGGCGGCGAGAAAGTGTACCCGGAGGAGGTCGAGCAGGCCCTCAAGTCACACCCCGACGTGTACGACGCGCTGGTCGCCGGGGTCCCCGACGAGCGGTGGGGCAGCCGGGTGGCCGCGGTCGTCCAACCCCGCGCCGAAGCCGCCCCCTTGACCCTGGAGGCCGTGCAGGCCCACTGCCGCACGCTGCTCGCCGGATACAAGATCCCCCGCTCCGTGGTCCTCACGGACCACATCCAGCGCTCACCCAGCGGCAAGGCGGACTACCGCTGGGCCAAGGCGGTCGCGGCGGAGGGCCAGGGATAGGGCTGTCGTGGGCGCTGTGTCGGCCGGTCGACGGCGGCTTTGGGTCACTGGTTCACCTGAACGTGCGCCGGTAGGTCTGCGGGCTGACGCCGACGGTGCGTTTGAAGCGCTCGCGGAAGGTGGTGGGCGAGCCGAAACCGACCTGGCTGCCGATGCGCTCCACTGAGTGCTCGGTGGTCTCCAGCAGGTGCTGTGCCTGGCGGATGCGGGCCCGGTGGAGCCACTGGAGCGGGGTGGTGCCCGTCTGGTCGCGGAAGCGCCGTATCAGGGTCCGGGTGCTGGTCCCGGCCCGCTCGGCGATGTCGGCGAGGGTGAGGTCGCGGGCCAGGTTCTCCCGCAGCCAGGTGAGCAGCGTCTCCAGCTCGGAGCCCTGCGGTGTGGGCGCGTGGTCGTGGACGATGAACTGCGCCTGGCCGCCCTCCCGTTCGAGAGGCATGACGGACAGGCGGGCGGCGTCGGCGGCGACGGCCGAGCCGTAGTCGCGGCGGATCATGTGCAGACACAGGTCCATGCCCGCCGCGGCGCCGGCCGAGGTGAGCAACTGGCCGTTGTCGACGTAGAGGACGTCCGGGTCGACGTCGATGTCCGGGTGGGTGGCGGCCAGCAGCCCGGCCGCGCGCCAGTGGGTCGTGGCGCGCAGCCCGTCGAGGAGCCCGGTGGCGGCCAGGGGGAAGGCGCCGACGCAGAGGGAGGCGATCCGGGTGCCGTCGGCAGCGGCCGACCGCAGCGCGTCGCGCACGGCGGGAGGCGGCGCGGCAGCGGGATCGGTGACGCCCGGCACGATGACCGTGTCCGCGTCCCGAAGGCCCTCAAGGCCCCAGGGGGCACGCAGGGTGAAGGCTCCGGCGTCGACCTCGTCGCGTTCGGCGCACACCCGGACCTGGTAGCCGGGCCGCCCGTCGGGCAGGCGCGTCCGGGAGAAGACCTCGATCGGGGTGGACAGGTCGAACGGGATCACCTGGTCCAGCGCGAGAACGGCAACCGTATGCATGGCGCGAACCTACCGCCCCACCAGCGCGAGGGACCCGGACCACCCTCCCCCAAGCTCCGCATCACCACAGCTCACACCCTTCGAGAGGGTGTTGGCACTATCCCGTCGAAAGCTGTCGACAGTGCCACTGGGCGAGCGTCCGGGAAGCCGGTTGACTTCGGGTCATGAACCTCGTGTCACCCGTGATCGTCGGCATCGTCTACTGCCTGCTGATGTCCCTGATCCAAGAACCGCACCGACGCCGCTTCAACGCGGTCATGGTGGGCGGAGCCGGCGCCGCCTACCTGAGCGGGGGCGGCTTCGGCCCGTGGGAGCTGCCGTTCGTCGCACTCACGGCCTACGTCGCCTACCGCGGCCTGGACTCCTGGACCTTCATCGGCGTCGGCTGGCTGCTCCACACCGCCTGGGACATGGCCCACCACCTCAAGGGCAATCCGATCCTGCCCTTCTACCACGACGCATCCCTGGCATGTGCCATCTGCGATCCGGTCATCGCCCTGTGGTGCTTCGCCGGAGGACCTTCCCCCCGCGTGGCCCTACGCCGTTCCCGTCTCGTCCGGAGCTGATGTGTACTCGACCTGCTGCCGGCCGCAGCCCTCCGCGAGTTCACGGAGCGCGGCGGCCTCGGCCCTGTCGACGCTCAGCGACCACCGCAGCTTCGTCGCCGTCCAGTCGGCCGCGTAGGTGCAGTAGGCGTCCGCGAGCGGCGGCAGCCACTCGGCCGGATCCCTGTCCGCCTTCGCACGGTGGCTCCTCGCCGTGACCGCGACCAAGGAAGCGTCGGCGGCGAGGTCGTTGGCGTAGTCCTCACGCCGTTCCGGACTCCACCGGGAGGCGCCCGAGTCCCAGGCCTCCGCCACCGGCACCGTGTGATCGATGTCCACGGCCCGCGGCTCGTCGACCGTCTTCCCGTCGTAGTACGAGTACCAGGTGCCCGCGGTGACCCGGCAGTCGCCCTCGATCACCGCTTTGGTGCGCGACTCCGCGATGAGGACCTCCGCACGGGTGGTGCAGTTGTCGTGGTCGTCGTCCACCCAGCGCTTGAACGCGCCGCGGACGTATCCGTCCCGGGACTCCGCGGCCACCGGCAGTCGGCCGATCGCGTCGGCCAGACTCAGGGGGCGCGGCTGCGGAAGGGCCGGTGCGGCGTGGGTGGTGGTGGCTGCCATGGGCAGCAGCGCGAAGACGGCGGCCGCGAGGGCGCGCGCGGGCATGTTCATCACGAAGGCAGTGATACCGGGCCCGGCCGCCGCCCGGCCGCTGCGCCGGCCTTGTCTCACCCGTCAGGAGGGAACAGTCGTACCGCAGAGCCGACCCGGCGCCTCCTGGAGAGCCGCCGCTTGCTCCTCGTGGTGTCCCCCACCGGTGCCGGCCGCGCCGGTCCGGTGAGGGCTACTGGTTCCGTCAGGTGCGGTACGCGAAGTAACGCGCGTCGGGGTAGGACGCGACGACACTCGCGAGAGACCTGCGGTACGTGTCGGTGGAGTGGTACGTCAGGTACGGCATGCCCCGCCTGTCGCGGTAGGTGACCATCATGGTGTGGTCCTTGGAGCCGTTCCTGTCGAAGTCCACCTGAAGGACGTCGCCGACGTCCATCTGGTAAGCGCTCGCCAGGTTCGGGGCCCGCCGGTTGGACAGCGTGAACCACGCCCATTCGTTCACGCCGACCCACGAGGTGCTCTGGCTCGCGCTCTCGTACCACCAGTTCCGGTAGTCGTAGGCGGAGCCCGGGACGGCCTTCCAGCCGCCCGCCTTCAGCGCCTGGCTGACGAAGTTGGTGCAGTCGCCGCCGGATCCGTTGAACTTCCGGTACGCCGGGTTGTAGCTGCGCCAGTACTTCTCCGCGTACCGCGCCATGGCGGCGTAGTCGTAGGCACCGGCCGTCTTGCCCGAGGGCATCGGCGTGGTGGGGTACTTGGTGGAGGCCGGCGTGCCGTCCGGGTACTGGTTCCCGTCGTCCTCGACGGTGTTCACGCGCGCCACCGACGGCTCGTCGACCGCGACGGGGCCGTTGTCCCGCGAGGTGATCGCGGTCAGCTTCCAGCCGCCGTCCTTCGTGCCGGCGAGCTTCAGCTCCTGCCGCGTGGTGGACACCGTGGTGTCCGGTTCGTCCCCGCGCAGCTTCTTGTAGGTGAGCGTCGACGACGAGGTGACCTGGACGGTCGCCATGGTGCCGGTGATCGTGGCCCGGTCCACGACAACGCGCGTGTCCGCCTTCGTGTAGGCCTCGCCGAGCTTCGCAAGGCGGGACTTGCGGGTGCGCAGCGACCGCAGCGCGGCGTCCTCGTCCTTCTTCAGCCGACCGGACATGCGCGCCGCCGACGCGCCGGAGCCGGAGCCGCCGCGCGCCGCGTGCTTCTCCACCAGTGCCTCGGTACGCCGGGAGAGGACGTCGTCGGCGATGCGGGCGAAGACGGCGACCGTCTCGCGGTCGGCCTTGTGGGGCCGGCCGTCGGCGGCGTCCGCGTGCGCGGGAGCCGCGAGCAGGGAGCCGCACGCCACGGCCGCGGTCACACCTGCCACGGCGGCGTATCTATATCTCTTGGATATCACTGTGTTTCCTTTTTTCTCCTGATCACCCCGACTGGGGCACGGAATCTTCGCACAACTACGCGCCTTTGCTGTGCCGTTGCTCCCGCTAAGCCCACAGGGCTCCCGGACCGGGGCCCCGACGGCCGTTCCCGGCGTACCTCTAAGGTGTGCGGCAAGCGCAGCAGAGGAGGCATACGGGGTGGGTGAGCGCAGGATGGCCGCAGGTCAGGGGTCCGGGGGGCGGCGGGCGGCGCAGGGGGGCCACCGTGCGGCGACGGGCCGGCGCAGGAAGGCCGGAGAGCGGCACAAGCGGGCCGGGGAGCGGCGCAGGGCGCGGTCGGAGGGTGGCATACCCGGCGCCCTCGCCCTGGCGCGCAGGCAACTGCGGCGGCTGCGTCCCGCGTACCCCCGGCCGGGGCGCAGCGGTTGGCGGCGGTGGGTGCCTTCGTGGCGTCAGTGGCTGGGCGCCTTCTTGTACCTGTTCGTCGGCTTGACCGGTTTCGTCGCGATCGCGTACGCCGCAACGGACATACCGGACGACCTCAACTCCTTCGCTACGCAGCAGGACAATGTGTACTACTGGTCCGACGGCACGGTCATGGCCCGCACCGGCTGGGTCATCCGGCAGGAGATACCGCTGGACAAGGTGCCGCCGAAGGTCCGAGGGGCCGTCCTGGCGGCCGAGAACGCGAGCTTCTACTCGGATTCCGGCGTCTCGCCGAGCGGTGTCCTGCGCGCCGCGACCGCCGCGGTCACCGGCGGGGAGACCCAGGGCGGGTCGACCATCACCCAGCAGTACGTGAAGAACGTCTACCTCAGCCAGGACCGCACCCTGTCCCGGAAGTTCACCGAGGCCCTGCTCGCCGTGAAGCTGGACAACCACACGAGCAAGGACAAGATCTTCCAGGACTACCTGAACACCAGCTGGTTCGGGCGCGGCACGTACGGCATCCAGCGCGCGTCGCACGCGTACTACGGCAAGGACGTCTCGCGGCTCAACGCGAGCGAAGGCGCCTTCCTGGCCTCTCTCCTCAAGGGCGCCGGACTGTACGACCCGGCCCTCGGCAAGGAGAACCGCGAGCGGGCCGTCGGGCGGTGGAACTGGATCCTGGACCGCATGGTCAAGACCGGCCATCTCACGCAGGCCGAGCGCGCCACGTACAAGAAGTTCCCGGAGCCCACGAAGCCGGGGTCGGGCGGCACCATCCCCGGCGCGCAGACCGGCTATCTGGTGGAGCTGGCCAAGCGGCACGCGATGAAGGCCGGGCACATCAGCACCGCTGACTACGACCTCGGCGGCTACCAGATCCGCACGACCTTCGACAAGAAGCGCACGAAGGCCCTGACCGCCGCCGTACGGAAGGCCGAGAAGGGCTTCGACGCCAAGCGGCGGCCCCGCACCGACAAGTACGCGAAGATCGGCGTCGCGAGCGTGGGCAAGGACGGCCGGCTGCTCGCCGTGTACGGCGGCCGCGACTTCCTCAAGCAGGGCTTCAACCAGTCGAACGCGACGACCATCCCGGCCGGTACGGCGTTCACCCCCTTCGTCTACGCCGCCGCGCTGGAGGACGGCGTGCAGCGCACCCGCGAGGGGGGCCGCACCCCCGTCTCCCCGGCCAGCGTCTACGACGGCGACGACCGGATCGCCGTACGGACGCCGGAGGGGCCGTACTGGGACCGCAGCGGCAAGGTGGTGAAGGGGCGCAACGAAGGCGGCAAGGACTGGGGCGAGGTGACCTTGCAGCGGGCCGTCGCCGACTCCGTCAACACGCCCATGCTCCAACTCGGCCTCGACGTCGGCCTGGACCGGGTGGAGAAGTACGCCCTGCGGGCGGGGCTGCTCGAATCGAGCCTCGGGGAGCGGATCCCCACGTTCGCGCTCGGGGAGAACTCGACGCCCAGCGCCATCCGGATGGCCGGCGCGTACCGGACCTTCGCCGCCGACGGCATGCACACCGACCCGTACTCGGTGCGCTCGATCACCCGGGCCGGGGACGCGGTGCCGATCGACAAGCCGAAGGCCTCCCGGGCGGTGTCGCAGAAGACCGCCCGGACGGTCACGGACGCCCTGCGGGCCACCATGACCGACGGATCGGCCGAGGCGGCGGGCGGGGCGCACGCCGGCGCCGTGGGCAAGACCGGGACGACGGCCTCGAACACGGCGGGCTGGTTCGTGGGCGGCACCCGGGACGAGACCACGGCCGTGGTCGTCTACCGCATGTCGCTGAAGGATCTGGTGCCACTGCCGCTCAAGGGGCTGGGCGGCGACGCCCCCGGAAGGCTCGGCAGCGAGCGGGCGGTGGGCCTGTGGGCGGACTACATCAAGGCGGTGGAATAGGGGGCGGGGCTACCCGGCAGCCGGGGCGGCCGCACACCCAAGGTGGGCGGCCCGCCACCCCCTACTTGACGATCGACTTCCAGTCCGGCGCCTGCGCGGGGTCGAGGAGCCGCATCCGGGCGAGCACCTTCGGGTCCTGGACGTCGAGCCAGTCCGCCAACTCCCGGAAGGAGACACAGCGGACGCCCTTGCGCGGGCACACGTCCCGCATGACGTCCTCGACGGCGTTCATGTAGATGCCGCCGTTCCAGTCCTCGAAGTGGTTGCCGATGAACATCGGCGCCCTGCTGCCGTTGTAGACGCGGTTGAAGCCGTTCATGTACGACTTCCGCACCTGCGCCTCCCACGCCGGGAACTTCGCCGGGTCGCCCTGGGTGCTGTCGCCGGACTGGTGGTAGAGGAAGTTGAAGTCCATGGAGAGGACTTGCACCTCTTTGCCCTCCATGGGCAGGAGTTGCAGGGGAAAGTTCCATATGCCGTCGATCTTGGACGGCCATATCTGGAAGTCCCCCGATGAGCTCGCGTCGTAACGCCAGCCGAACGGCTTGATCGCGGTCAGGAGGTTCTTCTGCCCCTCCAGGCAGGGCGCGCGGCCACCGACCACTTCCCGGTCCGGGTCGAAGGGCAGGGGCTGCTCCTGGGTGAAGCCGGTGTTGGTCTTCCACTTCTTGATGAACGAATACGTCTGCTCGATCTCGCTCTTCCACTCCGCCGGGCTCCAGTCCCCGCCGCCCTTGGGACCGCAGAAGTGCCCGTTGAAGTGCGACCCGATCTCGTTGCCGTCCTTCCAGGCGCCGCGCAGCTGCTCCAGCGTGGTCTGGATGTGCGGGACGGTCGGGTACGAGATGGCGGCGGAGCCCGGGTTGTGCTGCGGCGGGCGGTAGAGCGACTTCTTGCTCTCCGGCAGGAGGTAGATGCCGGTGAGGAAGAAGGTCATGTGGGCCTTGCTCTCCCGCGCGGCCTTGCGGAAGTGGGAGAAGCGGCGGTCGTCGCCCTCCAGTGCGCCGTCCCAGGAGAAGACCACGAACTGCGGCGGCTTCTCACCGGGCTTCAGCTTCTTGGGCTTGAGCTGTCCGCGCTGCGGCCCGGTGTACGAGGTGGAGCCGTCGCCCAGCACCCGGACCTTGCCGTCCCACTTCTCCTCGCCCTTCTTCGCGCGCTTCGCCGAGCGCGCCTTCTCCGCCGCGCTGCCCGACGAGGTCGACGCGGTGTGCCCGGCGGCGTCGCTGCCGCCCCCCGAGGAGTTCGCGAGGGCGAGCACGGCCGTGGTGGCCACCCCGCCCAGGCCGAGCACGGCCGCGACCACGGCCGTGCGCTTGCGCTTCCGGGCCTTCTCCCGTGCCTTACGGGCAGCGCGGGACTCGGCAGCCCGGGCGGGTCCAGTGCCGTCGGGTTCGATCACTGCGGTCCTACCCCGTGTTCATCGCAGCAGGGCCGCGCGTGAATTGTTTGTATGAATATAGGACCGACGGGGTGGGGTTCAGTACCCCGGGTTGCACACAACACACTGCGGCCTCGCGGCAATCGACTGCCTCGGGGCGCGTGCGGGGAGCTCGACTGGCTCTGCCAGGGCCGGGTGGGAGGGGTGGCCGGTCACTCCGGCCGGTCTTCGCGGCCGCCGAAGTCCGGGGAGGAGAAGTCGGGGGTCACGTACGTCGGGCGGGGTGGCTGAGGGGCGTCGGGGCCGGGGCCGAAGTGGGGGCGGGAGTAGCCGAGTCGGGGAACTCGGGAGTCGGTGCCGCGTCCGGCCGGTGGAGTGGCGTCCAGGTCCGCGAGCGCCTCTGCCAGGAAGGGCCGCAGACCGCGTTCCATTACGGCTCGCCGCCAGGCCGCTCTGGCCCGTTCCACTTCCTCCTGCAACTCGCTGGGCACGTCCGGCGGGGGCGTCCTCGCATCGTTGCGCAGCGCGGTCACCGTCAACCCGATCGCGGCGACGACAAGGCCGGCCGCCGTCAGAGCACCGAAGAACCACGCCCCCGTGATCACGGCCGGAGTGATTGCCGACCCGGCGCCCAACGCCTTGAGGAGGAGACCGACGGCCAGAAAGACCAGGGCGGCCGCCCCGGAGAGAACGGTGCCGAGCACGAGGAAGGTGGCGAACACACCCGCTCCGGCCTCTCGCCGAGGGGGCAGCCCCGAATACGCGGAGAGCGGGTCGTGGCCACGCTCGCCTGCCGGCGGAGTCTTCGCCGCGCCCGGCCTCCGCGCTGCTCCGACGGCTCCCGTCGCCCTCGGCCCCTCCGGGCGCACGCGCATGCCGAGCAGCGCCGCCAGTAGACGGCGGCCGTAGGACATCCCCGCCCACCGGGCCAGGGGGACTTCGCCGGTGGTGCGGCGGCTTCCTGGTCCTCCGGCCCCGAGGACGGCCGCGCGCAACCGCCGTGCCGGGCCTGCGGGGGCGGTGGCTTCGGGACCGGCCTGGGCGGCAGGCGTGGATGTGGAAGCCGGGGACGAGTACGCGGTGGACGGGTCGTGGAGCCGGTTTCGGACCTTCACGTAGTGGTCGTACTCGGCTGCCGCGGCCGCCGTGATGAGGGCGGTGGCGTTCAGTGCCATGGTGCGCAGCTGCTCACTGCTCAGCCGGTCGCCGACCAGGGCCATTTCCGGGCGCTCCGGCGCGGTGCGCAGCGCCTCGTCGAGGAGCCGCTCGTACTCGGCTCGATCCTCGACCAGGAGGTATGGAGCGCTGTTCACAGCCCCTCCTCCCCGGTCGCCGGCCTCTGCTGCCATCGTGGCGCGCCGCGTCCGTCAAAGCCAGGTTCGGGCGGCCTGACTGAAGGCGGGGGTACAGGTGGGGCTACGGGCGGGGGCGCGGGCGCAGGGTTGGGAGGGGTCGGCGCCGCGGAGGCTGCGGCGGCGTTCGGGACTGCGGTGTTCGCGGCGGCGGTACCCGGGGTTGCAGCATTGGGGACTGCGGCATCGGGGACTGCGACGCCCGGAGCCGCCGCTGCTGGCGTCGCCGCCGCCGGCGCCGCCGGTACCGGACCTGAGCCGCCCGCCGTGCCCGCGGCCGCGGCTGCCGCAGGCCCACCCGCCTCCGCGACCTCACCCGGGGCCGCGTCCGCCGACGCGGGCGCGGCCGCCGGCCGCTCGCCCGTCACCGCTTCGTTCACCGTCTGGATGCGCCCGAGTTGGGTGAGCAGCATGGGCGCCGACATGCCGACGACAAGGGCGGCGTACTCACCGTTGATCTGGTCCGTCGTGCCGAACAGCACGGCGGCCCCCGCGCCCATCACGCTGTGCACGACCGCCGCGGCGGCGTCGACAGCGGGGTCGAAGTACACCTGGAAGCGCGGGGCCTGGCCCTGCGCGGCCCCCGCCGCGACCCATTGCCGGTGGGTGCGCCGGTCGGCCTGCCAGGTCACGAAGCGGGTGTACACGTCCAGGACCCCCCGCAGCAGACCACCCGCGGCCCCCAACAAGATCAACGTCGGGACGTCCACGGTCTCTCCCGAGTGAGGGCGCTGACGCCTGGCTGCGGACTTGCGGACACCGGCCGAGCCTAGAGCCGCGCGCGGGGCGCGGGGAAGCCCCCGGGCGAAGCCGCCGGTCGGGCGAGCAGCGCCCGGAGTGAGGTTTGACCCTCACGTGGCGTCAGGCCCCATAGTCAGGGGCGTGGAGGATCACTGGACCGTGGGGCGTGTGGCCGGCTTGGCCGGTGTGAGCGTTCGCACGTTGCATCACTATGACGAGGTAGGGCTCGTTCGGCCGTCGGCGCGGACCGCGGCCGGGTACCGGGCGTATTCGGCGGGCGACGTGGAGCGGCTGCGGGAGGTGCTGGCCTACCGGCGGCTGGGCTTCGGTCTGCGGGAGATCGCGGAACTGGTCGGCGAGCCGTCCACCGACGCGGTCGCGCACCTGCGCCGGCTGCGCGGCCTGCTGCTGGAGCGGCGTGCTCACGCCGACGCCATGGTGGCGGCCATCGACAGGGAGCTCGAGGTGAGGGCGAAGGGACGGCGGGTGTCACCGGAGGAGCAGTTGGAGATGCTCGGCGCACGGCTGTACGACGCGATCGGCGGCGCCTACACCGCGACCCGGCGGACCGATCCTCGGATCGCCACGCAGATCTGGGACGCGCTCGGGGACGCGCGGACGGTGCTGAACGTCGGGGCGGGCACGGGTTCCTACGAGCCCGCCGACCGCGACGTGACCGCGGTGGAGCCGTCCGCGGTCATGCGGCGGCAGCGGCCCGCCGGTTCGGCGCCGTGCGTGGCCGCCGCCGCGGAGAGCCTGCCGTTCGACGACCGGTCCTTCGACGTCGCGATGGCCGTCTCCACGGTGCACCACTGGGCGGATCCCGTGGCGGGGCTGCGCGAGATGCGGCGTGTGGCCCGCCGCGTCGTGGTGCTGACGGTCGACACGGACGAGCCGGGGTGGCAGGACCGGTTCTGGCTCACCCGCGACTACCTGCCCGAGTTCGCCGCCGTCCTCGCGGAGTTTCCCCCGCTCGCCGGGATGGCCGACGCGATCGGCGCCCGCGCTGAGCCCGTGCCCATTCCGTGGGACTGCGCCGACGGGCTGTTCGAGGCCTACTGGCGCCGTCCGGGGGCGTATCTGGAGGATCGCGTGCGGCGTGCGATGTCGGTGTGGACGAGGGTCGGGCCAAAGGCCGAGCAGCGGGCGGTGCGCAGGCTCGGCGACGACCTCGACTCCGGGAGATGGGCCGAGCGCAACAGCGACCTCGCCGGCCTCGACGCGGCGGATCTGGGCCTCCGCCTGCTCATCGCCTGACCCGACATCCGGGGTTCGGCGTCAGGCTGCCGTCATCCGGTACGACGGTACGACGACAGAACGACGACAGACCCTGGCCGGGCGTTCAAGCCGAGCCAGGGCCTGTCGATTAGTCGATTACTCACTGCGGCAGCGACAGCTACGGCAGCAGCGATGCCCTGCGGAGCGGTCGGGCCGATCTCTTCGGGGTCACTCGGTGACCAGCAGGCCGGCCCGCAGCTTCGCCACGACGCGGGAGATCAGCCGGGAGACGTGCATCTGCGAGCAGCCGAGCTCGTCAGCGATCTGCTGCTGGGTCCGCTCCTCGACGAAGCGGAGATGGATGAGCGTGCGGTCCCGCTCGTCGAGGTCCGCGATCAGCGGTGCCAGGGAGTGGAAGTTCTCGACGAGCTCGAACGACTCCTCGTCGACGCCGATGAAGTCGGCCAGCATCGTGTCGGACTCGTCGTCCTGGCCGTTGACCGCCGCGTTCAGCGAGACGGCGCTGTAGCCGTTGGACGCCTTCTGGGCCTCCGCGACCTCCGCGGGCTCCAGCTGCATCAGCTCCGCGAGCTCGGCCGTGGACGGCATGCGGCCGAGCCGGGTCCGCAGCTCCT
Organism: Streptomyces sp. NPDC030245; assembly: GCF_055572995.1. Classification (NCBI taxonomy): domain Bacteria; kingdom Bacillati; phylum Actinomycetota; class Actinomycetes; order Kitasatosporales; family Streptomycetaceae; genus Streptomyces; species Streptomyces sp. NPDC030245. Next base: position 276,282 of record NZ_JBVICF010000002.1, read on the forward strand.
CCGTGGCCTTGGACAGTTCGATGCGGGCTTCCTGCAAGCGGCGCGGCACGTGCACGGCCCAGGACGTGTCACGGAAGAACCGCTTGATCTCACCGGTGATGTACGGGACGGCGAAGGAGGTGAACTCGACCTCGCGGGAGAGCTCGAACCGGTCGATCGCCTTGATCAGACCGATCGTGCCGACCTGGATGATGTCCTCCATCTCCTGCGGGCCACGGTGCCGGAACCGCGAAGCCGCGTACTGCACCAGTGAGAGGTTCATCTCAATCAGCGCGTTCCGCACGTACTGGTATTCGTGCGTGCCCTCTTCGAGTTCGGTGAGGCGCTCGAAGAATCGCTTACCCACCTCACGCGCGTCCTTTGGCGCGATCGAGGAGGGGTCCGTGTACGCGCGCTCGACGAGGTCCGCCCCGGCCGAGGTGGTGGCCGTGTCCTGCGTCTGCTCCTGCGTCACGGTGATCATGGCGTTCCGCTCCTTGTCGACTCGGCTGTTCCCCCGCAGCGCCACGCTTACCCCGAAGGTCGCCGCTCACGCGTGCTGACTTTCGAACAGTCGGATGCGGCTGCGGAAAACCCATCCAAAACGGCCGTAATGGTCTTTCCGCCCTGCCTGACCTCGACCGTGACGTTCGAACTGAGGCGGTGGACCATCGACCAGCCGAACCCGCCGGGCCGAGCCGGGTCCGCGGGCACATGGCACGGCACCACCTCGCTGCGGTCGCTCACGCTGATCAGCAGGAGACCGTCGGCGACCCGGACGCCGAGCCGGGTGAGGCCCCCGCCGTGCCGGATCGCGTTGGCCGTCAACTCACTGACCACCAGCAGCGCGTCCTCCTGAAGGCGCCGGGCCTCCCCCGGCGGCATCGCGGAGTGCAGCGGTCGCAGCACCGAGCGGACCTCGGCCCGAGCCTGGGAGCAGGTCGTCCGCTCCGCGTCCGGTGCCCCGGAAGCGCTCATCGAGCTGTGATCCTTTCCCTGCACACGTGCAAACACGACCGCGTCCCACCGTTCCTTCGCGCCATTCCCGGGTGCCGTTCCTCGTCTTCGCATGCCCGGCTGCACGGCCCGCACACCTCCGTCCGAACGGCAGGCGTCCGCCGTGTTCACAACAGTGAAAGATACGAGGTCAGGGCCGCGTCGGGCCACGTCACGCCGATATTTCTCCGTACGACGATGTTTGCCGAACGAATGAGCGGCCAGGCGAATCCCCAGCACATGATGTCGATGCCAAGGAGGTCGAGCGGAGCGATGACCGCCAACGAGAAGGCCAAGGCGAAGACCGAACAGGCCAAGGGCGCGGCGAAGGAAGCCGCCGGACGCACCGTCGGCAACGAGCGCCTCACCACCGAGGGCCGCGCCGACCGGATGAAGGGCGACGCGCGCCAGGCCAAGGAGAAGACCAAGGACATCGGCAAGCGCTGAACGTGGTCGCGGCACCGGCACAACGCCGTGTCGCGGCACCACGCAGCCAGGGGCGGTCCCTTCTCGGGGCCGCCCCTTTCCCTGGTCGGCCCCTGCCCCTGCCCCTGCCCCAGCCCCAGGTCAGCGGCGAGCGCCGGCTCGCCGGTGACCTTCCCCGACCTGTTGACACGGCATCTCAGTAGAACTGGTTTCATTGCGGTCATGGACATCATCCGCAGGAACAACGTCACGGTGACAGGAAACCCTCAGGGGTCGGCGGTGGTCCTGGCGCACGGCTTCGGGTGCGATCAGAACATGTGGCGGTTGACGGTTCCCGCACTGGAGCGGGACCACCGGGTGGTCCTGTTCGATTACGTGGGCGCGGGCCGTTCCGACCCGGCCGCGTTCTCGGCGGAGCGCTACGGCTCGCTGGAGGGCTACGCCCAGGACGTGGTGGAGGTGTGCGAGCGGCTCGACCTGCGGGACGCGGCGTTCGTGGGTCACTCGGTCAGCGGCGTGATCGGCGTGCTCGCGGCCCGGCAGGTGCCCGAGCGCATCGGGTCCCTCGTCATGGTCGCCCCGTCCCCGCGGTACATCGACGACGAGGGCTACCGCGGCGGGTTCAGCGAGGAGGACATCCAGGAACTCCTGGAGTCCCTGGAGGCGAACTACCTGGGCTGGTCCGCGGCGATGGCCCCGCTCATCATGGGCAACCCCGAGCGGCCCGAACTCGGCGAGGAGCTCAAGAACAGCTTCTGTGCGACGGACCCCGACATGGCTCGGGTCTTCGCCCGCACGACATTCCTGTCGGACGCCCGCGACGACCTCAAGAGCGTGCGGGTGCCGACGCTGATCCTGGAGTGCACCCAGGACGCCATCGCTCCCCCCGAGGTCGGCGCCTTCGTCCACCGGTCGGTGCCCGGTTCGACGCTGGTCACGCTCGACGCGACGGGGCACTGCCCGCACCTGTCCGCACCCGAGGCCACCAACGCCGCCATCCTCGACTTCCTGGCAGGTCTGCGGTGATGTGCCGGACGGGTTCCGATCCCGACGGGCCCGACGGCGAGACCACCTCGGACTCCGCCTTCGCCGCTCTCCTGGAGGACAGCGCGGAGGAACTGTACGAGAACGCACCCTGCGGCTACCTGTCCACGCTGATGGACGGCACCATCGTGAAGCTCAACGGCACACTGCTGGGCTGGCTGGGGCTGGAACGGCAGGACGTGGTGGGGCGGTTGCGGTTCACGGACCTGCTGCCCGTGGGCGGCAGGATGTACCACGAGACCCACTTCGCGCCGCTGCTGCGCATGCAGGGCGAGGTCAGCGGGGTGGCCCTGGAGCTCAAGGGGGCCGCCGGCGCCCGCACGCCGGTGCTGGTCTCCGCCTCCGTCAAGTACGGCAGCACCGGCACGCCCCTGCTGACCCGCATCACCGTCTCCGACGCCACCGACCGCCGCGCCTACGAGGCGGAGCTGCTGCGCAGCCGCAGAGCGGCCGAGGAGTCCGCGCGGCAGGCCAGGGCCGACCGTGCCCGGCTCCAGCAGGCCCTGGCCGTCCTGCAACAGTCGCTGCTGCCCGCCGCTCTGCCCGTGATCCCCGGGGTGGAGACGGCCTCGTACTACCACACGGCGTCCCCGGACCAGCTCGGCGGCGACTTCTACGACGTCTTCCCCCTGGACGGCAGACGCTTCGGCTTCTTCCTGGGTGACGTGTGCGGCAAGGGCCCGGAGGCCGCCGCCGTCACCTCGCTGACCCGGTACACCCTGCGCGCCGCCGCCCTGCACGACCCCGACCCCGTGGCCGCCCTGTCGACCCTCAACCAAGTCCTGCACGAGCGGTACTCCGGTGACGATCCGCGGTTCTGCACCGCCGTCTTCGGCGTCCTGGATCCCGACCCGGGCGACGGGCGCGTCACCGTCCGGCTCGCCTCCGGCGGCCATCCGCCGGCCCTCGTGCTGCGGGCCGGGGGCACGGCCGACTTCCTGCCCACCCCCGGTGGCCTGCTCGTCGGCATCCTGCCCGAGCCCCGCTTCACCGCCGCCACCGTCACCCTCGGTCCCGGCGACACGCTCCTGCTCTACACCGACGGTGTCGTCGAGGCGCGCACCGGACCCGGCCGTTCGGACCTCTTCGGGGACGAGGCGCTCCGCGCGTTCACCGCCGAGCACGCCGGCACGTCCGCGCAGGCCGTCGTCGCCGCGCTGACCGGCCTGCTGGCCGGCCTCGGCGAGGGCCTCGACGACGACACCGCCCTCCTCGCGCTGGGGCTGCCCGCGCCGGGAACCTCCTGAAGGCCGACGTCAGACGGCCTCCGTGCCAAGGACCGCGGCGGCCAGGTGGTCGCGGAACCAACGGTGGCCCGGATCGGCCGAGTTGCGGGGGTGCCACGCCATCCCGAGGTCGACCGGAGCCAGGTCGAGAGGTATGGGAAACGTACGGAGCCCGAGCGCGGCGGTGGCGTCGGGGAGCCAGTCGTCCAGGGTGAGGGCGACGAGGTCGGTGTCCCGGGCGAGCAGCATCGCACTCGTGTGGCTGGGTACGACGACCGCGGTGCGGCGCCGCAGCCCGAGTTCCGCGAGGGCGCTGTCGATGGGACCGTGGCGCTTGCCGAGCCGGGAGATGCCGATGTGGTCGGCCGCGGCGAAGCGGCGCGCGTCGATCCGCCCGGAGAAGAGGGGGTGACCGGCGCGTGCGACCGCGACGAGCGTCATCCGGGTGAGCGGCCGGGTCCTGATCTCCGGGTCCAGATGTGCGAGGACGCCCAGTTCGACGTCCACCCAGCCCTGTCGCAGCGCGGGGCCGCCCTCCACCGACTCCGGCAGGAAGACCACGTCGACGTGCGGGGCCTGTGCGTGGATGCGGTCGGTCAGCGTGCCGGCGAGTCCCGCCAGGAGCACGTCGGCGGCCTGCACGGTGAAGCTGCGCCGGAGATGGACGGCGTCGAAACCGGCTCCGGGCCGCAGGACGTTGTCGCAGTCGCGCAGCAACGCGCTCACCTCCCCCTGGAGTTCCAGGGCGCGCGGCGTGGGGACCATGCCCTGTCCCGCGCGGACCAGCAGCGGGTCGCCGACGGCGCGGCGGAGCCGGGCCAGCGTGCGGCTGACCGCGGCCGGTGACGTGCCGAGCCGCTCGGCGGCACGCGTCACGCTGTTCTCCTGAAGAAGAGCGTCCAACGCCCGCAGAAGGTTGAGGTCCATGGCCACCTGTGCGCTCCTGAACTGCGTTTTTGCGTCTGCGGCAAGGGTTGGATGCCGATCTTTGCATTGTTGCGCAACGCTGCGGTGTCGAGAGTGGAGGGGTCGACGCACCTACGCGTGACATCCCTTCACCTTGTCGAGGAGCGCTCCATGCAGCAGAACCCGCGTGCCGGTCGGGACGGCGACGTCCTGGCCGTGGTCAGTCAGAGCGGGCCGACCGTCTCGTTCTTCGACGCCGCGTCCGACCGGTGGCTCGGCGCGGTCGACGTACCCGCCGAGCCGCACGAGCTGTGCTTCGACGCCTCACAGCGTCTGCTGTGGTGCACCACGGCGTACCACTCGGGCTACTACCACGCGAACAGCGGCCGCCGCACCGAGGTGACCGTCATCGACCCGGACGCGCGCCGTGTCGTCGAAGTCGTCGATCTCGCCCCGGAGCACGGGCCGCACGGTCTCGCGCTCGACCCGGTCCGCCGGCGTCTCTACGTCAGCGTGGAGGGGGCGGCCGACCGGCCGGGCGGCGTCGTGGTGATCGACACGGAGTCCCGGCGGCCCGTGGGCCGGATCGACACGGACGCGCCCGGACCGCACTGGTTCGCCATCGACCCGGCGGGCCGGACGGGCTACGCCACGAACAAGGAGGCGCCGTTCGTGTCGGTCGTCGACCTCGAACGCGGCACGCTCACCGCGAAGGTCGAGGTGCCCGGGAGCGAGGGCCTCGCCGTCTCCGCCGACGGCGCGCACGTGTACGTCGCCTCGCCCTACGCCAGGTTCTCCCCCGCCCCCGCCGAGAAGCGGCCGGCTCCCGGTATCAGGGTGATCGAGGCCGGGACGGCGTCCGTCGTCGACCTGCTGTCCACGGACGACGTCGTACTGCCGGTGCACCTGACGTCGACGGGCAGGCTGCTCGCGGGCGAGTTGCGCATGGCGGCCGACCCGGCCTCCCAGCTCGGGCGTCAGGCCCCGGGCCGCCTGACCGTGTTCGCCACCGACACCCGCAAGCGGCTCGGCGAGGTGCGGGTCGGAAGCGGACCGCTGACCATCACGTCCTCGCCCGACGGCCGGATCGCCTACGTGGCCTGCGTCGCCTCGTCCACCGTCGATCTCGTCGACCTGGAGACGCTGCGGGGCCTGGCCCGCATCGACATCGCGAAGCGCGGCGAGCCCGGCGCCCACGGCTTGGCCTACATCCCGCGCCCCGCCTGACACCCGCCTCGGCCCGGGGCGCCGCGTCAGCCCGCGCAGACCGAGCGCAGCGCCCGGCCCAGGGCGAGGGAGTGCAGCGCGTCCAGCCGGTCCTCGTGCCGTACCCGCGCGGCCGCGGCGGTCAGCACGCCCCCGCAGTACGGTGCCGTGCGCGCCGCCGAGGACGCGGCGATGGCCCGTACCAGCTCGCCGTTGACGCGGTTGATCTCCTCGCGGACCTCGGCGAGGTCGGGGCGTTCGGCCGGGGCCTGCGACGGATCGGCGTCCCAGCGCCGGAACAGCCCTCGCTGCACGGCCTTGTTGGCCTCGATCTGATCGCGGAAGATCCGCACGGTCGCCTCCGGGTCGGCGCCGAGCTCCCGCGCCCGCCCGGCCGCGGCGTCCAGCACCTGCCGCTCGCGGGCGGGGTCGTCGATGGGGCTGCCGGTGCCGTACTTCGCGGCGGCGACGAGGTCGGCGGTGGCCAGGCGCCGCACGGACAGCTCGGCGAGGGGGCGGAGTTGGGCGTACGGGCCCGCAACAGAAGCGGAGGAGGAAGTGGCGGGTGCGGTGGTCGCGGCGGCCGGGCCGGCGCCCGCGAGCAGCGCGGCGGCCAGCGTTCCCGCGGTGAGCACGCTACGAGTGGTGGTGGCGAAACGCACGAGTCCCCCTGGGAGTCGGTGAGGGTGCTGCCGTCAGTCTTGCGCGAGGAATCCCGCGATCCGCCGCACGAACCACTCAGGGTCGTCCAGCCACGGGAAGTGCCCACCACGCGGCTGCACTTGGTGGACTCCTCGCGGGAAGTGCGCGGCGAACTCCTCGGCGCGCGCGGGGTTCGGGCCGCCGTCCCACTCCCCCGCGAGGACGAGGACGGGCGCGGCCAGGTCGGTCAGTGCGGCGCGGGTGGCGGGCGGGTCGAAGGCGCCGTCCTCATAAAAGGCGGCGGCCGCTTCCGCGTTCTTCTCCGTGGCGCTCGCCGCCCGGTGCGCCCGCGCCGCCGCGTCCCAGCGTCCGTAGGCGAGGGGCGCGAGAGCGTCGGCCACCTCGGCCGGGCCGCGGCCGGCCGCGAGCTCCCGCAGCGCGGCCTCGGCGGCCGGGTACCAGGGCTCGTCCGCGCGCAGCGCCGCCGCGTCGCGCAGGTCCTGGTCGGTGACCGTGCCGCCCAGGGAGTGCGTGGCCGGGGCGACCAGGACGAGCGTGCGGATCCGCTTCGGGTGGCGGGCCGCGTACAGCGTGGCGATGTTGCCCGCCGCCGAGTGGCCGAGCAGGTCGACCTGTTCGAGGCCCAGGTGCTCGCGCAGCGCCTCGACGTCGTCGACGAGCCGGTCGCAGCGGTACGTCGCCGGATCGTCCGGCACCGCGGAGTCGCCCGTGCCGCGCAGGTCGAGCAGGATCAGGCGGCGGTGGGCGGTGAGTCCGCCGAGGTCGCCCAGGTAGGCGGAGGCGCGCATGGGGCCGCCGGGCAGGCAGAGCAGCGGTTCGCCGCTCCCCCGCTCGTGGTAGGCGAGCTCCGTCCCGTCGTAGGCGCTGAATGTCGGCATGGGGGTGATCATCACATCCGGTGCCGCGCCCGGGCAACGCCGTCCCCGCCGTGGCCCATGACCGTGGCTCATGCCCTGGGACCTGTGCCGGAAGTCCCCGGCGCCGCAGCTCAAAGCCGCTGTGCGGGATCCCTTGACGCCCACGCCCGTGCCTGGATTACTGAGCTCCACAGAAGATCGACGACCGAATGATCGGTCGCCCGTTCAGGACGGGAGCATTCCTTATGACGCGTATGCCGCCACTGCTGGACGCGGCGGAACGGCTCGGCCCGCGGGAGCTCGGGGCCCTACAGCTGGAGCGCCTCCAGGACACCTTGCTGCACGCGTACGAGAACGTCCCGTTCTACCGTGCGGCGTTCGACAAGGCGGGGCTGCGGCCCGACGACTGCCGTTCGCTCGCCGACCTCTCCCGGTTCCCCTTCACCACCAAGGACGACCTGAGGGCGAACTATCCGTTCGGTATGTTCGCGGTGGAGCAGTCGGAGGTGCGCCGGCTGCACGCGTCGAGCGGTACGACGGGCCTTCCGACGGTCGTCGGGTACACGGAGCAGGACCTGTCCATGTGGGCGGACGTGGTGGCGCGCTCGATCCGCGCCGCGGGCGGCCGCCCCGGCGACAAGGTCCATGTGGCGTACGGATACGGCCTGTTCACCGGCGGCCTGGGCGCGCACTACGGCGCCGAGCGCCTGGGGTGCACGGTGATCCCCGCCTCCGGCGGCATGACGGCGCGCCAGGTCCGGCTGATCCAGGACTTCCACCCCGAGATCATCATGATCACCCCGTCGTACATGCTCACGCTCCTGGAGGAGTTCGAGCGGCAGGGCGTCGATCCCCGTACGACCTCGCTGCGGGTCGGCATCTTCGGCGCCGAGCCGTGGACCGAGGAGATGCGGCGCGAGATCGAGGAGCGCTTCGCGATCGACGCCGTGGACATCTACGGCCTCTCCGAAGTGATCGGCCCCGGTGTCGCGCAGGAGTGCGTGGAGACCAAGGACGGACTGCACATCTGGGAGGACCACTTCTACCCGGAGGTCGTGGACCCCCTCACCGGCGAGGTGCTGCCCGACGGCGAGCGCGGCGAGCTGGTCTTCACGGCGCTCACGAAGGAGGCCATGCCCGTGATCCGCTACCGGACGCGGGACTTGACGCGGCTGCTGCCCGGCACGGCGCGGGTCTTCCGGCGGATGGAGAAGGTGACGGGCCGCAGCGACGACATGGTGATCCTGCGCGGCGTCAATCTCTTCCCCACCCAGATCGAGGAGATCGTGCTGCGGACGGCGGGCATCGCCCCGCACTTCCAGCTGCGCCTGACGCGCGAGGGCAGGCTGGACGCGCTGACGGTGCGGGCGGAGGCGCGCGCGGAGACACCGCCGGAGCGGCGCGCGGCGGCGGCCCGGGAGATCGCGGTCGCGGTGAAGGACGGCATCGGTGTCTCGGTCGGCGTGGAGATCGTCGACCCGGAGACGCTGGAGCGGTCGGTGGGCAAGTTCAAGCGGATCGTGGATCTGCGGGACTGAGCCGCCGACCGCCCCACCGCCGGGACGGACCCCAGGACGGCCGCGACGCCCACTGCTTCCGTGCCGGGTCCGGCCGCGTCAAGGAAAAAGGTCCGTGGCAGGGCGGGCCTCGCCCCCGCGCACGGCGCCGTCGGGGCGCGGCACCCCCAGCGGCACCTCGGCCGCCGCCTTCACCTTGCCGACCGCGATCTCGACCTGCCTGCGCACGGCGGCCGGCAGGGCGGCTCCCTCGACGGTGCTCACCACGGCCTCCGCCAACAGGTGCAGTTTGATGTTGGTGTTCTGGGATGCGGTCACCAGCACGTCCCAGGCCTGTTCGGGGCTGAGGACGAAGGACGACATCAGGACGCCGCGGGCCAGGTCGATGGTCGGCCGGGTCGCCATGGCCCGGCGCAGTTGCGCCACGAGCAGGTGCAGATCCTGTTCGGCGCCCTCGGGCGGGACCGCCTCGTGGACGACGGGGCACAGCGCGTCCTCGTCCTCCTCGCGGCCGGGCGGCATGAACAGGTGGCGGGTGCCGGTCACGTCGAGCAGCCGCTCCACCGCGGGACTGGCGGAACGGATGACGACCGTCTTGTCCTCTTCCACGGCGTGCTGGCGCAGGCTCAGCAGGATGTTGAGCCCGGAGCAGTCGCAGAACTCCACTTCGGCCAGGTCCAGGTCGAGCCCGTCGGCCGCGTGGGCGAGGGCACGGAACAGGTCGGCGCGCAGCCACTGACCGGTGTCGAGATCGAGCTCGCCCCGCAGCGCCAGACTCCTCCTGGCGCCGGAGCCTGACAGGGCGGCGTCGAGCGGCGCACGCGGCGATGAGGCCGTTGACGTACTGCCGCCAGATGTACTGCCGCCCTGCTCGTGCTCGCCGCCCTGTTCCACGAAGGGCCGCTGAGAGTACGCGGGCTCCGGCATGGCCTCTCCTTCATCTCGCTGCCTACCGCCGTTCCTAGGCTGCCTCTCATTCCACACACACGTCAACTAATACCTGAAATCGTGTACGTGTTTTTGAAACCGTGAATGACAGACACTAGAGTTGACGCATGGATGGAGTGCCCGAGCCACACACCGGTTGGACCTTTCTCACCAATCACGCCCGCGTACTGGCGGCCATTGCCGACAACCACAACGCCCGCATCCGTGACATCGCCGCGCACTGCCGGCTCACGGAGCGTGCCGTACAGAAGATCATTGCCGACCTTGAGCAGGACGGTTATCTCTCTCACACCCGTGAGGGACGTACCAACACATATCGGATCGACCCGGGCAAGGTGCTGCGTCACCCCGCCGAGTCCGGACTCTCCGTCGCCTCCTTGCTCTCCCTGCTGGCCAGGGACGAAGCGGACCGGACCGGTTCCGATCAGGGCGACGAGCGGGAGCACGCCAGGGCCTGACCCACGGTCGGCGCCCCGGCTCAGCCGGCGCTGAAGCGGGAGCGCAGCTCCCGCTTGAGGATCTTCCCGCTGGCGTTGCGCGGCAGTTCGTCCACGAAGAGGACCCTCTTGGGGGCCTTGAAGTGGGCGAGCTTTTCGCGTGTGTGGGCCAGGAGCGCGGCTTCCGTGAGCTCCTTGTCGGCCCGTACGACGACAGCGGTGACGGCCTCGATCCAGCGCTCGTCCGGCAGTCCGATCACGGCGGCCTCGGCGACGCCCGCGTGCTCGTACAGCGCATCCTCCACCTGTCGCGACGCGACGAGAACTCCCCCGGAATTGATGACGTCCTTCACCCGGTCGACGACGGTGAAGTACCCCTCGGCGTCCCGCACCGCGAGATCCCCGGAGCGGAACCAGCCGTCGCGGAACGCCACGGCCGTCTCCTCCGGCTTCTCCCAGTAGCCCTCGCACAACTGCGGTGAGCGGTAGACCACTTCGCCCTGCGTGCCGTCCGGCACCTCCCTGCCCTGTTCGTCGACGACGCGCGCCTCGACGAACAGGACGGGCCGCCCGCAGGAGTCCAGCCGGCCTTCGTGCTCGTCGGGGCCGAGGACGGTGGCGAGCGGACCGATCTCGCTCTGCCCGAAGCAGTTGTAGAACCGCAGCCCCGGCAGCCGGGCGCGCAGCCGCTCCAGGACCGGCACCGGCATGATCGACGCCCCGTAGTAGGCCTTGCGCAGCGCCCCGAGATCGCGGCTCGCGAAGCCGGGGTGGCGCGAGAGGCCGATCCACACGGTCGGCGGCGCGAAGAGACTGTCGGCGCGGCCGGCCTCGACGAGGTCGAGGATCCGCCCGGCGTCCGGCCCGTCGAGGACGGTGTTCTCGGCGCCGACCGCGAGGTAGGGCATGAGGAAGACGTGCATCTGCGCCGAGTGGTAGAGCGGCAGCGCGTGGACGGGCCGGTCGGCCTCCTTGAGGTCCAGGGCGGTGATCGCGCTCACGTACTCGTGGACGAGGGCGCGGTGGGTGAGCATGGCCCCTTTTGGCAGGGCCGTGGTACCCGAGGTGTACAGCAGCTGCGCCAGGCCGTCGCCGCCGGGTCCTTCGCCCTCGTACGCCGGTGCCGCGGCGAGCCGCGTGAGCAGCGAGTCGGCCGCGTCCCGCAGGGGCAGGACGGGCACGTCGGCGGGGAGCCGTCCGGCGATGTCCGGGTCGGCGAGGACGAGGGAACTGCCGGACTGCCGGACGATGTACGCGAGGTCGTCGCCGGTCAGGTTCTGGTTGACGGGCACGTGGACCAGGCCCGCCCGCGCGCAGGCGAGGAAGCCGATCAGGTAGGCGTCGGAGTTGTGGGCGTAGGCCCCGACGCGGTCGCCGGGGGCCAGGCCGTGGGCGCGCAGCGCGGTGGCCGCCCGCGACACGGCGTCGTCGAGCTCCCCGTACGTCCACGACCGTTCGCCGTAGCGCAGAGCCGTGCGCCGGGGCGTGCGGCGCGCGCTGCGCCTGAGGACTCCGTCGACCGTGCTGTCGCGTACACCCGTCATGGCGGGATCCTGTGTCCCCCCGGCCGCCGGGGTCAAGAGGCGGGGGACGCGGCGGAACGCAAATGACCAACCGCTTGGTACGCTCAACCGCTCCTTCCCGAAACCCAGTTGGGAGGCACGATGCGCATCCGCACAAGACGCTCGGCGGCCGTGGGAATCACCCTGCTGACGGCGGTGGCCCTGCTGCCGGCGTCCGGCGCGGGGGCCGCGCCCGACGAGGCCCGCCCCTCCGGCGGCGGCCTGCACGCGACCATCCGCTACACCGAGTACGGCATTCCCCACATCCTCGCCGAGGACTACGAGAACCTCGGGTTCGGCACCGGCTGGGCGCAGGCCGCCGACCAGGTGTGCACGCTCGCCGACGGCTATCTGACCGTCCGCGGCGAGCGCTCCCGGCACTTCGGACCCGACGCCTCTCCCGGTTCCGCCCTGTCGTCGGCGTCCACGAACCTCAGCAGCGACCTGTACTTCCGGGGTGTACGGGAGGCCGGAACCGTGGAGCGGCTGCTCGACCGGCCCGCGCCCGCCGGTCCGAGCCGCCGGGCCAAGGACCTGATGCGCGGCTTCGCCGCGGGCTACAACGCCTGGCTGAAGCAGAACCGCATCACCGACCCGGCCTGCGCGAAGGCCGACTGGGTGCGCCCGATCACCGCGCTCGACGTGGCCAGGCAGGGCTTCGCCGTGCAGGTGCTCGGCGGGCAGGGGCGCGGGATCGACGGCATCACGGCCGCCGCCCCGCCGAGCGCCACGGCGGACACCGCCCCCGCGCCCGATCCGCGACGCACGGCGGACGCGGCCCGTGAGCTGTTCTCCGCGCAGGACGCCGACATGGGTTCCAACGCCGTCGCGTTCAGCGGGGAGACCACCGCGAACGGCAAGGGGCTGCTGCTCGGCAACCCGCACTACCCCTGGCAGGGCGGCCGCCGCTTCTGGCAGTCGCAGCAGACCATCCCCGGCGAACTCAACGTGTCCGGTGGTTCATTGCTCGGCACGAGCGTGGTCAACATCGGCTTCAACGGCGATGTCGCGTGGAGCCACACGGTCGCGACCGGCGTCACCCTGAACCTGCACCAGCTCACGCTCGACCCGGCGGATCCCACCACCTATCTGGTGGACGGCAAGCCGCACCGGATGACGAAGCGCACGGTCGCGGTGCCGGTCAAGGACGGCGGCCGGGTGACCCGCACCCAGTACTGGACCCGCTACGGCCCCGTCGTCACCGGTCTCGGCCCCCAGCTCCCGCTGCCCTGGTCCTCGACCACGGCGTACGCCCTCAACGACCCGAACGCCGTGAACCTGCGCGGCAGCGACACCAACCTCGGTTTCGGCAAGGCCCGCTCCACCGCCGGCATCCTCACGGCGCTGCGCGAGACGCAGGGGCTGCCCTGGGTCAACACCGTCGCCGCCGACCGCCACGGCCACTCGCTGCTCAGCCAGTCCCAGGTGCTCCCCCGCATCACCGACGACCTGGCGCGGCAGTGCAGCACACCGCTCGGCGCGGTCACCTACCCGGCGTCGGGCGTCGCCGTCCTCGACGGCTCACGCGGCGCGTGCGCGCTCGGCTCGGACAAGGACGCCGTGCAGCCCGGCATCTTCGGCCCGTCGCGGATGCCGACCCTCAAGGACGCCCCGTACGCGGAGAACTCCAACGACAGCGCCTGGCTGACCAACGCGGACCGGCCGATCACCGGCTACGAACGGATCTTCGGCACGATCGGCACGCAGCGCTCGATGCGTACCCGGGGCGCCATCGAGGACGTGGCGGCGATGGCGAAGAAGGGCGACCTCACGGTCCGGGATCTGCAACGCCAGCAGTTCGCGAACCGGGTGCCCGCGGCCGGTCTCGCGGCGGCCGACACGGCGAAGGCGTGCGCGGCCCTGCCGGGCGGCACCGCAACGGGCAGCGACGGCAAGGCGGTTGATGTACGAAAGGCCTGCACGGTCCTGGCCCGCTGGGACCGCACGATGGACACCGACAGCCGCGGCGCCCTGCTCTTCGACCGCTTCTGGCGCAAGCTGACGGCGACCGTACCGAACGCGCAGCTCTGGAAGGTGCCGTTCTCTGCGGCCGACCCGGTGCGCACCCCGAACACCCTCGACACCACCCGGCCCGGCTTCAGGACCGCACTGGCCGACGCGGTGACCGAGCTGACCGCGGCGGGCATCGCACTGGACGCGCGGCTGGGCGAGAACCAGTACGTCGTACGCGGCGGCAAGCGCATACCGGTTCCCGGCGGCACGGAGTCCCTCGGCGTGTGGAACAAGATCGAGGCCAACTGGGACGCGAAGAAGGGGTACACGGAGGTCGCACACGGGTCGAGCCACATCCAGGCGGTCGGCTGGCACAAGGACCGCTGCCCCGAGGCCCGCACCCTCCTGTCGTACTCCCAGTCCTCCAACACCGACTCCCCGCACTACAGCGACCAGACGCGGCTGTACGCGAAGGAGCGGTGGGTGACGTCACGCTTCTGCGAGAAGGACATCCTCGGCGACCCGGCCCTGAAGGTGGTGCGGGTGCGCGAGCGCCGCTGAAGCCTTTTTGCCGGACCGCTGTGCCGGGGCCGGGCCACCGCGCGATCAGCGCCGGCCCGGCCCCGGCCCCGTCACATCGTGCGTGCGCGGCCCTCCCAGTACGGCTCGCGCAGACGGCGTTTGTACAGCTTGCCGTTGGGGTCGCGCGGCATCGTCTTGATGAAGTCGACGCTCTTCGGGCGCTTGTAGCCGGCGAGGCGACGTTCGCAGTGGGCGAGGATCTCGGCGGCGAGCGCGTCGTCGGCGGTCCGGCCCTCGGCCACCTCGACGACGGCCTTGACCTCCTCCCCCCAGTCGTCGTGCGGAATGCCGAAGGCGGCGGCGTCCGCGACCGCGGGGTGGGTGAGCAGCGCCGACTCGATCTCGGCGGGGTAGATGTTGACCCCGCCCGAGATGATCATGTCGATCTTCCGGTCGCGCAGGAAGAGATAGCCGTCCTCGTCGAGGAGACCGAGGTCGCCGACGGTGAAGAAGTCGCCGATGCGGTTCTTCTTCGTCTTCGACTCGTCCTTGTGGTACGAGAAGCCGCCGGTGGACATCTTCATGTAGACGGTGCCGAGTTCGCCGGGGCCGAGGATGTTCCCGTCGTCGTCGAAGACCGCCAACTCGCTGATGGGCCACGCCTTTCCGACCGTCCCCGGCTTCTTCAGCCAGTCCTGCGCGGTGGCGAAGGCGCCGCCGCCCTCGCTCGCGGCGTAGTACTCCTCGACGCACTCGCCCCACCAGTCGATCATGGCGCGCTTCACGTGGTCGGGGCAGGGCGCGGCCCCGTGGATGGCGTGCCGCATCGAGGACACGTCGTACGCGGCGCGGGTCGCCTCGGGCAGGGCGAGCAGCCGGTGGAACTGGGTCGGCACCATGTGCGTGTGCGTGCACTTGTGCACGTCGATGAGGCGGAGCATCTCCTCGGGCGTCCACTTGTCCATCAGGACCAGCGGGTGGCCGATGTGCAGGGCGGCGCCCGCGAACTGGAGGACCGCCGTGTGGTAGAGCGGTGAGCAGACCAGGTGGACGTTGCCGTCGAAGGGCTTGAGGCCGAAGATGCCGAGGAAACCGCCGAGGTAGGACTCCTCGGGGAGCTTGCCGGACAGGGGACGGCGGATGCCGCGGGGGCGGCCGGTCGTGCCCGAGGTGTAGTTCATGACCCAGCCGAGCGTGCGGTCGGCGGGCGGCGACTCGGGCTGTCCGTCCAGGAGTTGGGCGTAGGGGCGGAAGCCGGGCATGTCTCCGACCGCGTAGCGGTGGCTCGCCGGGAGGGCCGCCTCGTCGGCCGCCGCGACCGCGGCGGCCCCGTACCGCTCGTGCGCGATCAGCACCTTGGCACCGGAGTCGGCGACGATCCACGCGATCTCGGGGCCGACCAGGTGGTGGTTGACAGGGACGAGGTAGAAACCTGCTTGGGAGGCGGCGAGGTACGCGGTGAAGAACTCCACGCCGTTGGGCAGCACGACGGCGAACGCGTCACCGCGCTCCAGGCCCGCGGCCCGCAGTCCGTGGACCAACTGGTTGACGGCGCCGTGCAGTCGGCCCGCCGTCCACTCCTCGCCGTCCGGCGCGGTGAGGACGGTGCGGCCGGGGTCGGCGGTGGCCTGGGCCCAGAAACCGTTCGGCGGGGCGCTGTTGGGCGGAGTGTGATGGGTCGGGGTGTTGTTGGGCGGGGTGCTCACGACGTGCCTTCCCTTCCCGCGATGCGGATGACGCGGTCGACGGCCCGCTCGAAGCCGCGCGTCAGATCGTCGAAGACGGCTTGTACGCTGCGTTCGCTGTTCATCCGGCCGACGATCTGCCCGACCGGCGTGCCGAGCAGGTCCTGCACCTCGTACTTCTGGATGCGCGAGACGGCGTCGGCGACCAGCAGCCCCTGCAACGGCATCGGCAGCGCCCCGGGCCCCTGCGGGTCGTCCCAGGCGTCGGTCCACCGCGTCCGCAACTGCCGTGCGGGCTTCCCGGTCAGGGCACGGGAGCGGACCGTGTCACCGGAGCCGGCCGCGAGCAGCTTCCGGGTGAGGGCGGGCGAATGCAGGTCGGCCTCCGTGGTGGTGAGCCACAGGGAGCCGAGCCAGACGCCCTGCGCGCCGAGTGCGAGCGCGGCCGCGATCTGCTGTCCGCTGCCGATGCCCCCGGCGGCGAGCACCGGCAGCGGCGCCACCGCCTCGACGGCCTCGGGGGTGAGCACCATGGAGGCGATCTCCCCGGTGTGGCCGCCCGCCTCGTACCCCTGGGCGACGACGATGTCGATGCCCGCGTCCGCGTGCTTGCGTGCGTGCCGGGCGCTGCCCGCGAGGGCGGCGACGAGGATGTCGTGGTCGTGGGCGCGCCGGATGACGTCGGCCGGTGGTGACCCGAGCGCGTTGGCGAGCAGTCTGATCGGGTAGTCGAAGGCGACGTCCAGTTGGCTGCGGGCGACCTGCTCCATCCAGCCGGTGATCCGCCAGCCGGACGCCTCGCCCTCGGCGAGCTCGGGCACCCCGTGCTTGGCGAGGGTGTCCCTGACGAACTGCCGGTGCCCCTCGGGAATCATCGCCTCTACGTCGGCCTCGGTCAGTGCCCGGCCGTCCTCGGCCTCGACCTTCTTGGCGGGCATGACGACGTCGAGACCGTACGGCCGCCCGTCGACGTGCTCCTCGATCCAGTCGAGGTCCTTGGCCAGCTCGTCCGGCGCCGTGTAGCGGACCGCGCCGAGCACCCCGAACCCGCCCGCCCTGCTGATGGCGGCGGCCACCGCGGGGAAGGGTGTGAAGCCGAAGACGGCGTGCTCGATCCCCAGTTTCTTGCTCAACTCCGTCTGCATGGGCGCAGGATGCCGCAGCCACCCGGCCGAGGGAAGAGGTTTTCTGATGCAGTGTCAGATCCCAGGTCCCATCCCGGACCTCAGATCTCAGATCGGGTCGGACCGGTCCGCCATCGGGCTCCGGTGGTGGCCGAGGCCGACGACCGCCGCCAGGACGGCCGCCGCCGGCACGAACAGGAGCGCCGTCCCGCTGCCCGCCACGCCCGCCAGCTGTGCCACGGCCGCGGCGCCCACCGCCGCGCCCACCGTGTCGGCGCTCGCGAGCCAGGACATCGTCTCGGTCACCCTTCCCGGAGGCGCGAGATCTCCCCCGAGCGTCCGCAGGGCGCCGAAGGTCACGCCGATGACCAGCCCCGCCACCGGGCAGACCGCGAGGACCGCCGTCGGGGAGAACCGGGCGGCCAGGGCCAGGGCGCCGCCGCCCACCGCGAAGGCGCAGAGCAGCCCGGAGAGCCCGGGTCCGCGGCCGCGGGGCAGCAGCGAGGGAGCGGCTCCGAGAACCAGGCTGCCCAGGACGCTGCCGACGGAGAGTGCCGCCAGGTACAGGCCGGTGTACGGGGCCGCGCCGTGCTCCTTCGCGTAGCTCGGCAGGACGACGTCGGCGGCGGTGACCGCGGCGACGAAGAGACCGTTGGCGGCCAGGAGGCGCCGCAGGGGTGCGGAGGTGAGGGGAGCGGGGTGGCTTTCCGATGCCCGGGGCGGGGCGGGCTCGCACTCTGCCCCCTCCGGTCACACGGCTCGCTCAGGTGGCCCGGCGGCAGAGCCGGTCAGCAGCACGACCACACACGTCGTGACCGCGCCGATGACGGCGAACGGCGCGGCTGCCGAGACGGAGAGGCTGAGCCAACCGGCGAGTACCGGGCCGGTGACGAGGGCGGCGCCCATCATGGCCGTGTCCAGGGCCATCGCGGTGGCGAGCGTCCGGCTGTCGGTCAGCGGGTGCCAGACCGTGCGCATCATGACGGCGACCGGAGGAGCCGTGGCGCCGGCGCAGGCGGCGAGGACCAGGATCCCGGCGGTCGGGCCGCGCCCGTACACCGTGAGGATGAGGAGGGCGAGGGTCGTCAGATACCCGGTGAGGCAGCAGAGCAGGACCACGTGGGGCGCCCACCGGTCGACGAGCCGCCCGCGCAGCGGCCCGGTCGTGCCCTGCCCGATCGCGAGACTGCTGACGGCCAGCCCCGCCGTGCCGTACGAATGGTCCCGTCCCACCAGGAGCAGCAGGCTGAGGGCGGTCATGCCGGCCGGGAGTTTCGACGCCATGCCGAGCGCCGCGATCCGCCAGAAGCCGGCCGTCTCCGCCAACTCACGGTAGCCGCCGAACAGTCGGAGTGCCGAGGGGGACGTGTTCGTCACGCCCCGCTCCGGGTGCGCAGGGCGCGGACGGCCCAGTCGAGTGCCGGGGCCAGGCTGCCCGGTGCGGGCCAGCCGTTGACGACCGCGAGGAGCCGCAGGTAGCGGTCCCTGCGGGGGTCGTTCATGCCGTCGAGGTGGCTCGCAAGACACGTTCGGAGGGCGTCGCCGTCGGGGCTGCCGACGGTGCGGGCGTAGTGGGCGCAGAGCGCCGCGACGATCGGGGTGGCGTGCGGCCCTTCGGGGTCGATGCCGTCGCTCAGCGCCGGTTCGACCAGCGCGCGGACGGCTTCGGCCAGGATGCGGGGCAGACCCGTGGCGTCGTCCGGCGCGCGGTCGGCCGCCAGGTCCCGCGCCATCCCCCGCACGCTGGTGCGGAAGTCGGGATCCTGGAGCAGTCCGGCGAGCTCCACCCATGCCTCGACCTGCTCCACATCGGGTTCGTCGGGCAGTTCCGGCGTCATGGAGCGGGCCACCGCCGTGAAGGCGGGGTGGCCGTGCAGGCCGTCGAGGACGGTGCCGAGGAAGTCGTCGATCAGACGGTGCCGTTCGTCTTCGGAGAGGCGTGCGAGGCGGTGCATGAGGTCCGTGAGCTCCGTTTCGTCGGTCGTGGAGCCGCGGTCGGCCACCACGGTCAGGACCGCCCTTCGCAGGCGCAGGGTCCGTATCTGTACGTCCAGCGCGTCGGCGTGCGCGGCGGCGACTTCCTGGAGCGGCACCTCCCGGTCCACGACCTTGCGGATCGTGGGCAGGTCGAGCCCCAGTTCGCGCAGGGTCCGTACGAGATCGAGGCGGGCGACGGCGTCGATGCCGTACAGCCGGTAGCCGGCCGGGCTGCGGTCCGTCGGCGTCACGATGCCGGAGTCCGAGTAGAACCGGATGGTCTTGACGGTGAGCCCGGTCCGCCGGGCCAGCTCGCCGATCGAGTAGAGGGTGTCGCCGTTCATGCGCTCACTCTGGCGTCTCCCCCTACTGGAGACTCAAGCGCCATCGCGCGACGCGGGACTGTGGGGCGGGGGCCGTGTGCGCGGGCCGCCGTTCGTTCGGCACGCGGTGAGAGGGACGGGTTCCTACGATGGCGGCATGGGCATCGAACTGTTCTCAGGCATCCCGGTCAGCGACTACGCGGCAGCGCTGCACTGGTACGAACGCCTGCTCGGCGGGCCTCCCACCTTCTGCCCGAACGATGTCGAGGCCGTCTGGGAGCTCGCGGAACACCGGTATCTGTACATCGAGCACCTGCCCGAGCACGCCGGCCATGCCCGCCACACCGTCTTCGCAGGCGACTTCGACACGCGTGTCGAGCAGATCGCCGACCGGGGGCTGCGGCCCGCCATCCGGGAGACGTACGCGAACGGCGTCCGCAAGGCCACGTACCGCGACCCCGACGGGAACGAGATCGGCTTCGGCGGCGCGCCGCTCCCCTCGGCCCCCTAGCTGTGTAGCCGTGCGTCCAGCCCGCGCAGGCGTCAGTCCAAGGTTTCCAGGACCGCCATCGCGGCGTTGTGCCCGGGGATGCCACTGACACCTCCGCCGCGCACCGCGCCCGCGCCGCACAGCACGACGTTCGGGTGCCGGGTCTCCACCCCCCAGCGCCCGGCGCCCTCCGCGGCGGCGTTCTCCTCGGCGTAGGGGAAGGCGAGGTCGCGGTGGAAGATGTTGCCGCCGGGCAGCCGCAGGTCCCGCTCCAGGTCGAGCGGGGTCTTCGCCTCGACGCAAGGGCGGCCTTCGGCGTCGAGGGCCAGGCAGTCGGCGATCGGCTCGGCGAGGTGTGCGTCCAGTTGCGCGAGGGTCGAGTCCAGGAGCTCGGCGCGGAGGGCGTCGTTGTCCCGGGCGAAGAGCCGCGCCGGTGTGTGCAGCCCGAAGAGGGTGAGGGTCTGGTGGCCGCTCTCGGCGAGGTCGGGGGCGAGGATCGTCGGGTCGGTGAGGGAGTGGCAGTAGATCTCGGAGGGCGGCGCGGCCGGTGGCGTGCCTGCGGCCGCCTGGGCGTACGCGGCCGCCAACTCCTCGTACCCCTCCGCGATGTGGAAGGTGCCGGCGAACGCCTCGCGCGGGTCGACGGACGTGTCACGCAGCCGCGGCAGCCGCCCGAGCACCATGTTGACCTTGAACTGGGCGCCTTCGGCGGGCGGCGGCGGCTCCTCGCCGAGGAGGTCGGCGAGGGCCTGCGGCGACGCGTTGACGAGGACGTGGCCGGCGCCCACCGTCCGCTCCCCCTCCTCCGTCGCGTACGTCACCTCGGCGCGCCGCCCGTCGGTGGCGATCCGTGTCACCTCGCACCCGGTCCGCAGCCGGGCGCCCGCCACGCGCGCCGAGTCGGCGATGGCCGAGGTGAGGGCGCCCATGCCGCCGACGGGCACGTTCCAGTCGCCGGTGCCGCCGCCGATGACGTGGTAGAGGAAGCAGCGGTTCTGGCGCAGGGACGGGTCGTGGGCGTCGGCGAACGTGCCGATGAGGGCGTCGGTGAGGACGACGCCGCGCACCAGGTCGTCGGCGAAGCGCTCCTCGATCGCGGTGCCGATGGGCTCCTCGAAGAGGGTGCGCCACGCGGTGTCGTCGTCGATGCGGGCGCGCAGTTCGGCGCGGGTCGGCAGGGGTTCGGTGAGGGTGGGGAAGACGCGGCGGGCGACCTCCCCGGTCATCGCGTAGAAGCCGCGCCAGGCGTCGTACTCGCGCTGCCCGCCGGTGAGCCGCGCGAACGCCTCCCGGGTGCGGGCCTCGCCGCCGCCGACGAGCAGGCCGGTGGGGCGGCCGTCGCGCTCGGTCGGCGTGTAGGAGGACACGGTGCGGGTGCGCACCCTGAAGTCGAGGTCGAGGTCCCGGACGATCTTCTTGGGGAGGAGGCTGACCAGGTACGAGTAGCGGGAGAGCCGCGCGTCGACTCCGGGGAAGGGCCGGCTGGAGACGGCGGCGCCACCGGTCGCGGGGAGCCGCTCCAGGAGCAGCACGGACCGCCCGGCGCGGGCGAGGTAGGCGGCGGCGACGAGACCGTTGTGGCCACCGCCGACGATGACGGCGTCGTACGCATCACGATCAGGCATGGCTCTTCCTAACACGGCCCCCGGCGCCGGGGGCCGTGTTACGCACCATGGCTCGGGGACCGTGTACGCCCAGGGCTCCGGGGCGTCCGGAGCGGCCTACCAGTTGTCCGGCCGCACCTCGTAGGTGAGGGTGTAGTGGGCGCCGTTGTTGCGGAACACGGCGACCTGCTCGCCGCGGCCCGAGACGGCGGTGCTGATGTGGAAGTCGCCCAGGTGGTCGTCCGGGTCGAAGTCGTCCTTGTCCCACATGGAGACGACGTCGGCCCCGCTGTTGACCATCGTGAACGGCCCGTTGTTGACGTTGATGACCGCGCCGTTGTTGATGTCGCCGCGGCCCCAGACGCGCTGGCCGCGGAAGTCCACCCACAGCTCGTCCTCGCCGTTGTCCTCGGTCTCGATGCACCGCAGTTGGTAGAACTTGACCTGGTATCCCATGATCGTCTCCCGGGTCCTTCTCCTCGTCGGACGTGTTTCCGACATCCACGAGAATGCGCGCATCGGGGCTGCCCTCGCGTCCACTGTGGAGTGGATTCGTGGTGTACGACCCAGGGGGTACGTTTCTGCGTGGAGAAGAGAAAGTTTCATGGGTCCATGAGTGACTGGACCGACCCCATGGACGAGGCAACCGTGCTGGTCACGGCCGCTGACGTCACCCTCGAACCGATCGGCGCCCGGGCGCTCCTCGTCGACAGGGACGCGCTCCTCGTCCCCGATCCGCCGCCGCTCCTCACCCGGCCGCCCGCGGCTCTGGTCGCCGTGATCGCGCCGGTGCCCGCCGGTTGCGGGCCGGTGGAGCGGATCGCCGTGTCCGACGTGGCGCACCTCGGCTCCGGCGGTCCCGCGCCGGGCGTGCGGGCGAGCGTGGTCCGGCTGGCGGGGCGGTCGCGGTACGTGGTGCGTGCCGAGCCCTCCACCCAGCGCCGGCTGGCTGAGGCACTGCTCGCCGAGGGCGGCGACCTGTGGGCGGCGATGCGTACGCTCGGCTACGACGCGCCGGTGCCCGGGCGGCCCGGGAGGGCGCGTCCGGCCGGGGGCAGGGGCAGCAAGGAAGGCCCGGCGACGTCCGATGCCGCTGCGGTGTCCGATGCCTCCGCCGCTTCCGAGGCCTCTGCCACTTCTGATGCCTCCGCCGCGTCCGATGCCTCTGCCACTTCTGATGCCTCCGCCGCGTCCGATGCCTCCGCGGCGTCCGATGCCGTCACGGAGTCCGACGCGCTCGCGGCCTTCGACACCTTCGCGGCCGGTCCCTGCCGGGTCATCCGCACGTGCCTGCCCCACCCGCCCCACCCCGACGAACCGAAGCCGCCGCACGGCGACGACCCACGCCCGCCGACCGGCGACAGCCCGAACCCGCCGACCGGCGACGACCCGCGCCCGCCGACCGGACCGTGATGGCCGCCGGGCCCGGAACCGCCCACGGCGGGCTGTATCTGTACCGCGCGGCGCCCGCCGTCCAGGACTCGGTGCTGGCCGCCGCCCTGCTGCTGCCCGACCTGTTCCTCTTCTCGGACTTCGCGCTGCCGAACGTCGGCCCGGCCGACCGGCTGATCACGGTCGGGTACGCCGTCCTCGGCTATGCGGCGCTCGCGGCGCGGCGGCGCGCTCCCCGTGCGGTGTTCCTCTGTGTGTGGGCCCATGCCCTCGGCGGTGAACTGCTCACGGTGGCCGCGGTGTTCGACTACAGCCCGACCCTGGGACTGCTCGCCGCGCTGTACACCGTCGCCGCTTCGCAGAGTGCCCGGTCGGCGGTGCTGGCGCTGGCCTGCGTGACGGTTCCGGTCGCGCTGTCGGTGCGGGCCGCGCTCGCCGACGTACCCGCCGCGGAGCGGCTGACCTCCCTGCTCGGGGTGGCCTGCTTCTACGGACTGCTCAACCTGGAGGTGTGGGGCGTCGGCCGGTGGGTGCGGGCGGGGCGGGCGGCGGCCGCCAGGGACGCGCTCGCGCTGGCCCGTGCCCAGGAGTCGATCCTGACCGAACGGGCGCGTACGGCACGGGAGTTGCACGACATCGTCGCCAACGCGGTCACCGTCATGGTGTTGCAGGCGGGCGGTGCCCGCCATGTGCTGCGGGCCGACCCGGACCGGGTCGAGCGCGCGCTGGACCAGATCGAGTCGAGCGGCAAGACGGCCGTCGCCGAGCTGCGGCACATGCTGTTGGTGCTGCGCACCGACGGTGAGCGGCTCGCCGCCGAGGGGACGGGATTCGGGCTCGCCGACCTGGACCCGCTCCTGAACGGGGTGCGCCAGGCGGGTCTCGACGCCCGCCTGGAGGTGACGGGTGTCCCCACCGCGCTCACGAGGAGCGTCGACCTGACCGCGTACCGGTTGGTGCAGGAGGCGCTCACCAACGCGGCCAAGCACGCGGGCCCCGGAGCGGCCACGGTCGTGCGCCTCGACTGGCGGAGCGCCGACGGGCGGCTGAGCGTCGAGGTCGGCGACGACGGCCGGGGCACTCCGGCGGCGGTCCGCTCCGAGCTCTCCACCGGGCACGGCCTGGAGGGGTTGCGCGAGCGGGTGGCCGTCTGCGGCGGCACGTTCGCCGCCGGGCCCACCGAGGAGGGTGGCTTCCGTGTCGCCGCCACCCTGCCGACAGAGGAACACTTCCGGCGGGAGGCCGCGTCATGATCCGGGTACTGATCGTGGACGACCAGGCGATGGTCCGTTCCGCGCTCGCCCTGCTGCTCACCGGCGAGGAGGGCATCGAGGTGGTGGGCGAGGCCGCCGACGGCGACGAGGCCGTGGCCCTCGCGGCCGAGCTGCGCCCCGAGGTCGTCGTCATGGACGTGCGGATGCCCGGCACGGACGGCGTCGCGGCGACCCGGCGGATCACCGCCGACGCCTTCCCCGGCGAGGTCCGCGTGCTCGTCCTGACGACGTACAACGTCAGCGAGGCCGTCTACCAGGCGCTGCGGGCCGGGGCCTCCGGCTTCCTGCTCAAGGACGCGGCCCCCGACGAACTGGTCGGCGCGGTCCGGGCGCTCGCCGCCGGGGACGGCTGGCTGGACCCCGCGGTCACCTCCGACCTGCTGGCCGAGTTCGCCGCCCGGCCGGAGCGGATCCGGCCCGCGCCCGAGGAGCTGGCCGCGCTCACCGGACGCGAGCGCGAGGTGCTCGTCCTGGTCGCGCACGGATTCTCCAACGCCGAGGTCGCCGCCCACCTCTTCATCGGCGAGGCGACGGTCAAGACCCACCTAGGCCGGATCCTCCTGAAGCTGGGCGTGCGCGACCGCGCCCAGGCGGTCGCCGCGGCCTACCAGTGCGGCCTGGTCGCACCGGGCTCGTCCCCGCCGCTGCCCTGACGCCGGCCGGGACCAGGGTGCGTGGGCCCGGACGGAGCCCGGTTCACACCGTCAGGGGCACCGGATGGACCTCGTCGGCCCGGTGGCCGGCGCGTTCGTGGATGCGTTGGACCGCTTCGGCCGAAGGTGCTTCGGAGAGGCAGTAGACCGTGCCGGACTGCGGGTCCGCCCATGCCTTCTCGAAGTGGACGCCTTCTTCCTTCTCGATGGCGAGATCCGCCTGGTGGGCCTTCTTCAGGTCCTCTGCCGTGATGCCGTTCATCCCGTGGTGGACGTCCATGAACTTCGACATGACGCCGCACCTCCTTCTGTCTCCGCTTACTCCATCGTGCGCCCGTACGGAGGTGCGGTCGACTCAGGTCGACTCGGTCAGTGGCTGCCCGCGGCCCGTCGCTGCCGGAGCGCGGCCACCCGGCGGTAGAGCTCGACGGCCTCCGCGCCGCGGCCCAGCTGTTCCAGGCAGTGCGCCTCGTCGTTGCGGCTGGCGAGTGCGTCGGGGTGGTCGGCGCCGAGGACCTGCTCGCGGGCGGCGGCGACCCTGCGGTATTCGGTGAGCGCGTCGGCCCAGCGGCCGAGCCAGCCGAGGCCCACGGCGACCTCGCGGCGGCTCACCAGCGTGTCGGGGTGGTCGGCGCCGAGGACCCGCTCGCGGATGGCGCACACGTCACGGGCCTCCGCGAGTGCTTCCTCCCAGCGGCCCTGGCGTCCCAGGTTCACCCCGAGCCCGTGCCGGGCGCGCAGCGTCTCGGGGTCGGCCGGGCCGTTGACGCGCGTACGGTCCTCGATCAGTTCGCGGTACAGCTCCAGCGCCTCGGCGCTGCGGCCGAGCCTGCCGAGGCTTATCCCCACCTCGTAGCGCGCGGCGAGCGTGTCGGGGTGGTCGGCGCCGAGGGCCCGCGCACGCGCTTCGGCGACTTCGCGGTAGGTCTGGAGGGCCTCCGGCCAGTGCCCCAACTGGCCGAGTGCGTACGCCACTTCGTAGCGGGTGACGAGGGTGTCGGGGTGGGTCGGTCCGAGCACCCGGGCGCGGGCCGCCGCGACCTCCTCGGCCAGTTGGTAGGAGTCCTCCAGGCGGCCGAGGCGGCTCAGGTTGTACGCGAGGTTGTGGCGGCAGCGCAGGGTGTCCGGGTGGTCGGGCCCGGCCGTGCGCTCACGGGCGGCGAGCACCGAGGTGTACGTCTGGTGGGCCTCGAAGTGCCGCCCGAGCTGGCCGAGGACGTATGCCATCTCCTGGCGTGCGGCGAGCGTGTCCGGATGCTCGGGGCCGAGCGTCCGCTCCCGCCCCCGCGCCACCCGGCCGTACTCGCGCAGCGCGTCGGCGGCGCGGCCGGTGCGGCTGAGCGTGAAGCCGACCTCGTAGCGGCTGGCGAGCGTGTCGGGGTGGTCGGGGCCGAGGGCGTGCTCGCGTTCGGCGGCGACCGCGCGGTGCACCTCGCCCGCCTCCGCCCAGCGGCCGAGCCGGCCCAGGCTGAGGCCCGCGTTGTGCCGGCTGGTGAGGGTGGCGACCAGCTCGGGGGAGGGCGTGGGCCGCTCGGGCTGCCGGGGGGCCGCGGCGCGGCGGGCGTCGACGCGCGGAATCCACTCGCCGGTCAGGCCGGCGGCCGCGTCGGGCGGGGTGGTGCGCAGCACGGACGCGCCGCTCGCCTTGTGTCCGGTGGTCATGCCGCGCGTCCAGGAGGGCAGCCGCGGTTCGTGCGGCGGCAGGTGGTCGTGGCGGTGGCGCACGGGGGGCGTGGCGACGGTCGGGACGTACGTGAGCGAGGTGCGGCCCGCGGCGATGCGGCGGCCGAGCTCCCGCGCGTCGGGCGGCCGGTCGCCGGGCTCCTTGGCGAGCAGGTCGAGGACGATCCGGTCGAAGTACTCGGGCAGTTCGCCGCGGTGCCTGCGGGGTGGTTCGGGCGGGGTGTCGCGGTGTCCGACGAGGACGGCCCAGGCGTCCTCCAGGTCGAACGGCGGGGCGCCGGTGGCTATCTCGTAGAGCACGCAGCCGAAGGAGTAGAGGTCGCTGCGCTGGTCGACGGGGTCGCCGCCGATCTGCTCGGGCGACATGTAGTGCGGGGTGCCCATCGCGATGCCGGTGCCGGTCAGGCGGGAGGTGAAGCCGATGTCTGCGCCGAGGCGTGCGATGCCGAAGTCGCAGATCTTCACCGTGCCGTCGGCGAGCCGCATGATGTTCGCGGGCTTCAGGTCCCGGTGCACGATGCCCTGCTCATGCGTGTACGCGAGGGCCGCGGCGACCTGGTCGGCTATCTCCACCACGTCGGCGACCGGCAGGGGGTGCTGTCCGTTGTCCTCCAGGAGCTGGCTGAGGTTGCGCCCTTCGAGGAGTTCCATGACGAGGTACAGCACGCCGTCGGACTCGCCGAAGTCGTGGACGACGGTGACGCCGCGGTGCTGGAGCGCCGCCGCGACGCGCGCCTCGCGCCGGAAGCGCTCGCGCAGCACGCGCGCGAAGGACTGATCGTGCTGGTGCCCCATCGGTTTGAGGCATTTGACGGCGACCTGGCGGCCGAGCGACTCGTCGCGCGCCCGCCACACCTCGCCCATACCGCCGCGCCCGATCAGATCCAGGAGCCGGTACCGGCCCTGGATCAGCCTGGTGTCCGCCATCTCGTGCTGTCGCCCCCGTTGCCTCGCTGCGCCCTCCCCGGCCCGTCCAGTATGGCGTTCCGGCCGGCGAGTTTGTACGGGGCGGGGCGGCTGCCGGGGCCGAGTCGGGCCATGGCGCGCAGGATGTGCTTGGGCGGGAGTTGCCAGCGCACACGCGCGGGGATGCGGCGCAGGACGGTGCCGGTGAGGACGAGGCGGCGGGTGACCGCGGCGGGTGGTGGGGCGGCCCTGCCGTACAGCGTGTGGGCGTACGGCGGCAGGGAGGCGTACGCGAGGTTCGCCACACGCCGCCACAGCAGGTCGCGCGCCGGGACGAGCAGGGGGTGCGTCGGCGGGCGCTGAAGGAAGTCGTCGACGGCGCGGGCGTCGGGCCCGGCGGCCAGCCGGGGCCTCATCTCTTCGAAGTACGCGGTGAGTTCGGCCGTCGACGCGGGTACGTCGGCGGGGTCGAGGCCGACCAGGCGCGCGCTCTGCCGGTGTTCGTCGACGTAGCGGTCGGCCAGCGCGTCGGTGAGGCGGAGGCCTGAGCGGCGTACGACGTGGAGGTAGGAGTCGATCTCCGCACAGTGCACCCAGAGCAGCAGTTCGGGCTCGTCGACGCCGTAGCGCTCCCCCGTCTCGGGGTCGGTGGCCTTGAGCATCGTGTGGATCTTGCGCACGCGGGCGCCCGCCTTCTCGGCGACCTCGGTGGTGCCGTAGGTCGTGGTGCCGACGAAGTCGGCGGTGCGCATGAGGCGGCCCCAGGCGTCCTTGCGGAAGTCGGAGTTCTCCATGACGCCGCGGACGGCGCGCGGGTGCAGGGCCTGAAGGTAGAGGGCCCGGATCCCGGCGATCCACATCATGGGGTCGGAGTGCGCCTGCCAGGTCACGGAGGCGGGGCCGAAGAGCCCGGGGTCGGGCTGGGGCGTGAGCCTGTGCTCCGGCCGGGACTCGGACCTCGGCTCCGGTCCCGACTCGGGTGTGTCCGGGGATATGTGCTCGGGCATGGTGCGACCATCTCCTGACGGGTGACGCCGGACGTCGGCGACCAGTATCGCGGCTCTCCGCCTCCCCGCGTCAGCCGCTGCCGGCGCCGCCCTTTACAGCCCGTACGTCCTGCCGATGATGTCGCGCTGGATTTCGCTCGTCCCGCCGTAGACGGTGGAGACGACGGTCGAGCGCAGCAGGGCCTCCATGCCGTACTCGGTGGCGTATCCATAGCCGCCCATCATCTGCATGCCCTCCAGGGTCACGTGTTTGGCGAGCTCGGTGCATTTCAGCTTGGCCATGGAGGCCTCGCGGGCGAAGACGCGGCCGGGTTCGGCGTCGATGGCCACCGCGACGTCGTCGACCAGGAGCCGGGCGCATTCGAGCTCGGTGGCCATGTCGGCGATGCGGTGCTTGAGCGCCTGGAAGGAGCCGACCGGCCGGCCGAACTGCTCGCGCTGCCGCACGTACCGCAGGGTGTCGTCGAAGGCGCGGCGGGCGGTGCCCAGCATCAGCGCGGCGAGGATCATCCGCTCCAGGTTGAGCCCTGCCATCAGCTGCGGCCAGGCCTGGTCCGGGGTGCCGACGACGGCCGAGTCCGGGACGAAGCAGTCGGTGAAGTACAGGTCGTTGACCTCCCGGCCGCCCATCGTGTCGATTCCCCTGACCTCCAGGCCCTCGGCGTCGCCCGGCACCATGAACTGGGTGAGCCCGTCGTGCTTCGACGCGCCGTGGGACGTACGGGCGATGAGCAGGATGTGGTCCGCGAGGTGTGCGTTGGAGCACCAGGTCTTCTGCCCGGTGATCACATAGCCGCCGTCGGCGCGGTCCGCGCGGCAGGTGAGCGCGCCCACGTCGGAGCCCGCGCCCGGCTCGGACATCGAGACGGCCTCGACCCGGCCGGCCGCCACGCCTTCGAGCACCACGCGCTTCTGCTCCTCGGTGCCGAACTTGTCGTAGGCCGCGGCGGCGATGACCGTGGTGCCGAAACCGCTGATCGGCGCGAGGCCGTACGCGGTCTCCTTCAGGAACAGGCACAGGTCCACCATGCCGCGGCCCGCGCCGCCGTACTCCTCCGGGACGACGATGCCCAGCCAGCCGAGCTCCGCCATCTTCTCGTAGAGCTTCTGGTTGTGCGGCTGTCGGCCGCCCTCGGTCAGCTCGTCCCGCTGCTCCTTGGTGCCGCACTCGCGGCGGCAGAAGTCGCCGACCGCCTTGACCAGATCGCGTCGCTCGTCCGTCAGGACTCGGGGCATGGTGCGCGTTCCTCCTCGAACAGACTCGACAGAACACAGGGTGCAGAACGTGGCGCGTTCACTGTGCGGCGGGTGGCGGCCCCAGCATCGGTACGAGGAACCGGCGGGCCACAGCCCGTACCTGCTCCTCGTCGTCGAGGTCGACCACCTGGCTGGGAATGACGAGGAAGGACGCCGAGACCCGGACCATCAGCTCGGCGACGACGTCGACGTCCACGTCGCGCGCGACGTTGCCCGCCTGCTGTTCGCGGCGCAGTCTGCCCGCGACGAACTGCCGCACGACGGCCAGCGTGCGGCCCCCGTCGGTGGTCATGGACGGCACGACCACGTCCGGCTCCGCGTCCATCAGGCCGCCGATGAGCGGGTTGCGGCGGATGGCCCGCAGCGAGCTCGCGAAGCCGAGGACGACGCGGTCGGCGACGGTCTCCGCGCCCCGGACGTCGATGATGAACCGGTCGAAGTACCGCCGGAACTCGCGGCGGACGACCTGCTCGACGAGCGCGTCCTTGGAGGCGAACCGGCGGTAGACCGTGATCCGGGAGACCCCGGCACGGCGGGCCACGTCCTCCATCGTGGACCGCCGGATGCCCACGCGGCAGAACTGCTCGAAGGCCGCGTCGAGCACGCGCCCGGTGACCTCGTCGCCGTCGTCGGCGCCGGCGGCCTGCTCGGCGGCCTCGGCGAACGCACGGTCCAGCACGGAGTCCGAGTCCTGTGGCGCGGCGAGAAAGGGAAATGCGGGTTCCACAGTCTGGTGCTCCGATCCGGGTTGTGCTTCTCTCGATGAAACACAGCTACAGACTCTGTATCAGAGTATCAGGCAGGGTATCAGCCAGCGCTGAGGCGACTCAAGGAGGAGTTCCGGGGATGGACGAACTCAGCAGGCGCAAAATGCTGCTCACCGGCGGCGCGTTGGGCGCGCTCGGCGTGCTCGGCATGGCGTGGCCGGCGAGCGCGCGGTCCACGTGGTCGTGGGCCGCGAGCGGCTCGGTGGCCGGGGCAGGCGCGGGCACGGACCCGCAGTGGGTGTGGGACGACGAGGCCGACGAACTCCTGGGAGCCGTCCTCGCACGGGGCGATGTGCCGAGGGTCAACGCGCTCCTGCGGACCTGGACCCGCAACGACCAGCCCCTGCCCGCCGAACTCCCCCGCGACCTGCGGCTGTTCATGGAGAAGGCGCGCAGGCTGCCCGCCTGGGCGGACCGGGCCAAGCTCGAGACCGCCGCGAGGTTCAACGAGGGCAGGGGCCTCTACCTCAACATCCTCAACGGCATCGGCGGCGGCATGCTGAGCACCGCCCTTCCCCGTGAGGCGCGGGCCGTCTACTACTCCAAGGGCGGCGCCGACATGGAGGACCGGGTCGCCAAGACCAGCAAGCTCGGTTTCGCCGTCGGCGCCCTCGACGCATACCGGCCCGGGGGCACCTGTGTCGTGGAAGCGGTGAAGACCCGCCTGGTGCACGCGGCGGTACGCAACCTGCTGCCGAAGTCGCCGGGCTGGACGGGCACCGGGGACGGCCAGAAGATCCCCATCAGCCTCGCGGACATGCTGGTCACCTGGCACACCCTGCCCACTTACGCGATGCGCAAAATGCGGGAGTGGAAGGTCCCGATCACCTCCGCCGAGTCCGACGCCCATCTGCACGTGTGGCAGGTGACCGCGCACATGCTCGGCATTCTCGACGAGTACATCCCGGCGACCTGGGAGGCGGCCGAGGCACAGTCCGAGCAGCTCCTCGACCCGGTCCTCGGCCCCACGCCGGAAGGCGTCGAGCTGACCGACATCCTCCTGGGGCAGCTCGCCGAGCAGACGAGCCCCGGAAGCATCGACCGGCCCCTCGTCAATGCCTTCGCCCGCTATCTCGTCGGCAACCGGATCGCCGACTGGGACGGCATACCCCGCGAGCCGTTCTGGGAAGCGGCGGTCAAGGCCGCCTGGCCGCCGCTGGTGGCCTACCGCGAGGGCCTCATGAAGCTGCCCCTGGTGCCGCAGATCGCCTGGACGATCGACGAAGCGGCCCGGAAGTACATCTTGTTCTATCTCTCCAAGGGGCGTGAGATTCACATAGACATCCCCGACACCAACCGCCCCGCCTGACCAACGAGCCCTAACCGAGGAGGAGTTCCCTCATGGACGAACTCAGCAGACGCAAGATGCTGCTCACGGGCGGCGCGCTGGGCGCGCTCGGTGTGCTCGGCGCGGCGTCGCCCGCGAGCGCGCGGCCCCTGTGGTCGTGGGCCGCGAGCGGCTCGGTGGCCGGGGCGGGCGCGGGCACCGACCCGCAGTGGATGTGGGACGACGAGGCCGACCGGCTGCTCGGCTCACTGCTCGACCGCGGTGACATTCCGCAGGTCAACCGGCTGCTGCGGAACTGGACCCGCAACGACCAGCCACTCCCCGCCGAACTCCCGCGCGACTTGCGGGAGTTCATGGAGAAGGCGCGCAGGCTGCCCGCCTGGGCGGACCGGGCCAAGCTCGAGACCGCCGCGAGGTTCAACAAGACCAAGGGGATCTACGTCGGTGCGCTGTACGGCCTCGGCAGCGGGCTGATGAGTACGGCGATCCCCAGGGAGGCGCGGGCCGTCTACTACTCCAAGGGCGGCGCGGACATGAAGGACCGCATCGCCAAGACCGCGAAGTTCGGGTACGACGTCGGCGATCTGGACGCCTATCAGCCGCAGGGTTCGATGATCGCGACGGCGGTGCGGACCCGCCTCGTCCACGCGGCCGTACGCAATCTGCTGCCCAGGTCGCCGGGGTGGACGGGCACGGGGGACGGCCAGAAGATACCCATCAGCCAGGCGGACGTGCTGGTCACCTGGCACAGCCTGGCCACCTTCGTCATGCGCAAGCTGCTCGCCTGGGAGGTGCCGGTCTCCCGCGCCGAGTCCGAGGCGTATCTGCACGTGTGGCAGGTGACCGCGCACATGCTCGGCGTCCACGACGAGTACATCCCGGCCACCTGGGAGGCGGCCAACGCCCAGTCCAGGCAGCTCCTCGACCCGGTCCTCGCCCGCACGGACGAGGGGGTCAAGCTGACCGAGGTG
This sequence comes from Streptomyces sp. NPDC030245, assembly GCF_055572995.1. Lineage (NCBI taxonomy): Bacteria > Bacillati > Actinomycetota > Actinomycetes > Kitasatosporales > Streptomycetaceae > Streptomyces > Streptomyces sp. NPDC030245. Next base: position 308,925 of record NZ_JBVICF010000002.1, read on the forward strand.
CTGCTCGACATCGTCGCCGAGCTCGACGCCGGTGTGACGCGGCCCCTGGTCAGCGCGTTCTCCCGGTACACGCTCGGCGACCGGATCGGCGACATGATCGGACTGTCCAGGGAACCGTTCTGGCAGCCGCTGATCTCGAAGGCCTGGCCCCTCCTGGTGGCCTTCCGGGAGAAGCTGATTCCACTGCCCCTGGTCCCGGAGGCCGCCTGGGCCATGGAGGAGGCCATCCGCAGGTTCGTCCTGCTCTTCCTCTCCGAGGGCAGACCCATCCACCTGGAGATCCCCGACGCGAACCGGCCCGCCTGAGATGACGGAGACGCAGTCGGGCACGCCCGGTATCGGGCGACGCCGCTTCCTCGGATACGTACTCGCCGCCCCGACCCTGGTGGCCGCGGCCCCGCTCGTGCCCGAGGCAGAGGCCGCCGCAGCGGTGCCGTCGCCGGACGTCACCGAACTGCTCGACCTGAACGACGTGATGACCGCGGCGGCCCTGCCGACCTCGCACCTGATCAGGGTCGAGGTCGGCGGGGACGGCACCGTGTCGTTCGCGCTGCCCCGGGCCGAGGTCGGGCAGGGCATCACGACGTCGACGGCCATGCTGATCGCCGAGGAGCTGGACGTACCGCTGGACCGGGTCCGGGTCACCCTGGCCGACGCCCGTCCCGAGCTGGTGTTCAACCAGCTCACCGGCGCGTCCAACACGACCGTCTCGACGTACACCCCGGTCCGGGTGGCGGCGGCCGTCGCCCGGCGCCGGCTCCTGGACGCCGCGGCGGTCGAGCTCGGCGCGGCCGTCGGCGACCTCACCCTGAAGGCAGGTGTCATCACCGACCGCGCGGGCGGGCTGATCGGCATCGGCGCGCTGGCCGGGAAGGCCGCGAGCCGCAGCGCGCGGCAGGTGTCCGTGGAGCTCAAGGAGCGCGAGCGGTTCACCGTCATCGGGCGGCCGCACAACCGCGTCGACGCGCTCGCCGCGGTCACCGGACGCAAGAAGTTCACGCTGGACCTCGACGTTCCGGATGCCCTGCCGACCATGGTGTGCCGCCCACCGACCCTCAACGGCAAGGTCGGCTCGGTGGCCAACCTCCAGGAGGTCCGGGCCATGCCGGGCGTCACCCACGCCGCGGTGATCTCCACCGGGGTCGCGGTGCGCGCGCGGACCTTCGGCCAGTGCATCGACGCCGTACGGGCGCTGCGCGTGTCGTGGAGGCCCGGCACGGCGGAGGGGAAGTCCGACGAGGCGGTGCTCAAGGAGTTGCGGGCGGCCGAGCTGCCGCTCGGGCTGCCCCCTGTGACGCCGTCGGTCGAGGCCTCGTTCACCTTCCACTTCCGCAGCAACAGCGCGCTCGAACCGAACTGCGCGATAGCCGACGTGCGTCCGGGCCGGGCCGAGATCTGGTCCGCCCTCAAAGCGCCGATCGTCGCCAAGCAGGCCATCGCCGCCCGGCTCGGGCTGCCGCAGAGCGCCGTCACCGTGCACGTGACCGAGGGCGGTGGCTCCTTCGGGCGGAAGCTGTTCTTCGACGCCGCGCTGGAGGCCGCCGAGATCTCCAAGGAATTCGGCAGACCCGTCAAGCTGATGTGGCACCGCGCCGACGACTCCCGCCAGGGCCGCACCCACCCCATGGCCACCTCACGTGTCCGTGTCGCCTACGCGGGCGACACCGTGCTCGGCTACAAGCAGCGGCACACCAGCGTCTCCACCGACCTCGGGCACGGCCTCGGCGAGCTCTTCACCGCCATGGCGGCGAAGCTGCCGGTGGGCGACATCGGTTTCTCCCAGACGTTCTTCCACCTCTCCCAGTCGATGCCCTACGACTTCGGCGTGCACAGCCGGCTGCTCAGCGAGACCGACAAGGGCTTCAACACCGGCAGCATGCGCAACGTCTACTCCCCCGACGTCACCTGCGCCCGGGAGCTCGTCGTCGACCGGCTCGCCGCGAAGATGGGCAAGGACCCCTTCACGTTCCGCCGTGACGTCCTCCGCGACGACCGCACGCGGGCGGTGCTCGAGAAGGCCGCCGAGGTGGGGAAATGGGGCCGGCCGATGCCCGCAGGCACGGCGCAGGGCATCGCCGTGCACTCCGAGTACCACTCCACGAGCGCGGTGCTCGTGGAGATCGACTGCCGGCCGGAGACCGTCAGCCGGCCCATTCGCGACGGGGTGACAGGGCCGCGCGTCACGAAGGCCGTCATCGCCGTGGACGTCGGACTCGCCGTCAACCCACGCGGCCTTGAGGCCCAGATGATGGGCTGCCTCATGGACGGCATCGCCCTGACCCTGACGTCGAGCCTGCACCTGCGCGACGGCTACTTCCTGGAGGCCAGCTGGGACAACTACTTCTACACCCGGCAGTGGAACACCCCGCCCGAACTGGAGATCATCGTGATGCCGGCCACGACCGGGAGACCCGGCGGCGCCGGTGAACTCGGTGTCGCGGCGTCGACGGCCGCGGTCGCCTGCGCCTACGGCCGGGCGACGGGCACGATGCCGACGACCTTCCCGATCAACCACGGCACGCTCTCCTTCGTACCCAAACCGACCGTGCCACCCGTCCCCCAGTCCCCCACCGACGGCCTCGACCACGTCCGCTGACAGCCAGGAGCTTCCGTGCCCGAGCACACCTTCCGACTCAACGGCGAGCAGGTCACGGTCGACGTCGCCGACGACGTACGGCTGCTGTGGGTGCTGCGCGACGTGCTGGGCGTCACCGGGCCCAAGTACGGCTGCGGCATCAACGTCTGCAAGGCCTGCACCAGCCACCTCAACGGCAAGGCCGCCAACCCCTGCGCCATCCCCGTCAAGGACCTGCGCCCGACCGACGAGGTCACGACGATCGAAGGGCTCGCGGCCACGGTCGACGCGGAGCTGCACCCGATGCAGCAGGCGTGGCTCGACCAGGACGTGGCCCAGTGCGGCTACTGCCAGCCCGGCCAGATCATGGCCGCCGTCGCCCTGGTCAACCGCGTCGCGGAGGAAGGCCGCCGGATCACGGACGCGGACCTCGACGGCATCCGCAACATCTGCCGCTGCGGCACGTACTTCCGCATCCGCGAAGCGGTCAGGGAGGGCGCCCGGAACATGTGAGCCGCGGGAGCCGGCAGGCGCGGGACCGGACCGGGCCGCTGACGAAGCGCGTCACCCGCGCGACGCGGCCGGCGGCCGTACCGTGCTGCGCACCACCGCCTCCTTGTAGGCTGCCGCGGCGCGACCCGTCAGGACGAAGCGGCGTGGGCGGTCGTCGGCGCGGGTGAACTGGACGATGCCGTCGCGTCTGCCGAGGCTGATGTTGGTGAAGGCGAAGCCGATGCGGACGGGTCCCGGTTCCCTGCCCGCCAGTCTCACCGTGACGGCGTCGGCCGCACCCCTGCCCATGGGCAGGGCCGCCTGGCAGGACATGCGGCTCGTGGCCCCGCCCACCGACAGCCCGGCCGCCGCGTCGCCGACGGCGTAGACCTCGGGGTGCGAGACCGAGCGCAGGGTCGCGTCGACGAGCATCCGTCCGCTCCCGTCCGTCGCGAACCCCGCCGCGCGCGCGAGCTCCGGCGCACGGAAGCCGGTGGTCCACACCACGGCGTCAGCGGCGAACGGCCCGCCGTCGCGAAGGTCCAAGCCGTCCTCCCGCACCGCGGCGACGACGCTCTTCGCATGCACCGAGACGTCCAGTCGCCGCAGAGCGCGCCGCAGGTGGGCGCGGGCTCGTGGCGTGAGCCCGGACCCGACGTCGTCGGCACCGGTGAAGAGCCGTACGCGCAGCCCCGGGTGGCTCTCGGCGAGCTCGGAGGCGGTCTCCAGGCCGGTCAGCCCGCCGCCGACCACCGCGACAGTGCCGCCTGAAGCGATCTCGGCGACCCTGTGCCGCAACCGCGTCGCCTGTGCGTGAGTGGTTACGGCGTAGGCGTGCTCAGCCGCCCCCGGGGCGTCGTCGAGCCGGGCCTCGCTGCCCACCGCGTACACCAGGGTGTCGTAACCGATCGCTTCGGGCGCGCGGTCGACGATCAGGGTCCGACCCGTGGCGTCGATCGACGTCACACGGCCGACGACCAACTGCACAGGCACATCGCCGAGTTGCCGCCGCACCGACGGCTCCACCCACCGCTGCCCGGCCGCGAGCTGATGGAGCCGGACCCGCTCCACGAACCGGTCCGAGGCATTGACCAGCGTGATGGTGACATCGCTGCGGCGCAGCGTGCGGGCGAGGCGCCGGGTGGCCGCCAGACCGGCGTATCCGGCACCCACGATGACCAGGCGATGGCTCATGGCATGACTTCCTCTGGGAGTACGGGCGGCTCGGATGCCGCCTCGGGCGATCGGCGGCACGCCGGTGCCACGCTGCCAGGCCCCGGCCGGCCGGCTGCGCGGCAGCGGTAGCGTGCATGGCACGATGATCCATTCACCTCGTGCCTGGGCACTTGAACAAAACGATCGCCGCGTCGTCTTCGCCTCCGTCGACGAAGCGGCCATGTTCGCGGAGTCCCGTCCGTTCCACGTCGCCCGGCACCGGTTGCCCGCCTGGAAAGCCGTGCTGCCGATCGGCGGCCATGTCGAACTTCGCTCGCCGGGGCGCCACCTGGTGGCGGCGTCCGGGCTGCTCGTCCCGCCCGACCTGGTCCACAGCTGTATGTCGTCCTCGCCCTACATCGCCCTGTTCATCGACTCCTGGCTGCTGCCCTCGTGCCCGGAGCCGGTACGGCTCGATGCCGGCGAGGTGCGTCGCCTGCTCGCCGCCCTCGGCACCACCACAGGGCCCGACGGGTGCGCGCCGGGAGCGGATGTGGCCGCCGGATACGCCGAGTTGCGGGCGCTCGTCGGGCACCCGGTTCCGCGCACACCCCTCTCACCCCTCTCACCACTCTCACCACTCGATCCGAGGGTCGCTCACGCCGTCCGCCTGTGCACATCAGGTGATCCGGACATGCCCCTCGCGGCCGTCGCCGACGAGGTCGGGGTGTCGGCGCCGCGGCTGCGCGCCCTGGTCCGGCGGGACGTGGGCATCGCGCTCGCCCGCCTGCGTCGATGGGGCCGACTCCGCACGGCCATCGCCGAGCTGCCGCGTTCGACCGCCGCTCTGGCCGCGGCCACCGCGGGCTTCGCCGACCAAGCGCATCTCACCCGTACGGCAAGGGAGTTCACAGGACGTACGCCTGCCTCGATACGACGTACCGGAGTGTGAAACGGACCCTCTTAGCCGTCCCGCAGCCGGATCGCCGCGCGGCCGGTGGCCGGGGCGTGCTCCAGCACCACGTAACGGCTGAGGGCGGCGAGGGCGACGAGGCAGCCACTCATCTCCAAGCCCTCCTCCACGAGGGTCCCCAGCATGAGGACGGTGCTGTGGCCGCCGTCGAGCGCCCACCCGTTGAACGCCTCGGTCACCAACGCCCCGCCCAGATAGACCGCGAGCGCGCCCAGCAGCCCGTACCGCAGGTCACGCGGGAGTTTCCGCGCCCACAGCACCGCACACACGGTGCCCACCACCGCGAGGACCGCGCCGGGCAACACCCAGGCGTGCGTGGGCAGCGAGCCCCCCGCCCACTCCTTCCACGACCGGCCGACCTCGCCGAGGCGCTCGTGCCACGACACCGTCTCGTCGATGCTGAGCAGTGCCGTCGCGGCGGCGAGACCCAGCCAGGACAGCCGCCCGGGGCGCGCGCCGCGCCCGCTGAGCAGCGCGGCGGTCAGCGCCACGCCCGCGACGGCCAGCAGCAGCGCGCTGTTCCACCAGGTGGCGAGGTTGGCCTCGACGTCCACGTTCACCAGTCTGCGGACGGTCGGGATGGGGTCGTAGTGGTTGTAGGCGCGCGTGACGAGATCGGCGAGGAGCAGGGACGCGGTGGCGCCTGCGGCGAGCCATAAGACGCGGCGGGGGCGGGACGAGGGTCTCGCGATGTCGGTCGCGATCCGCCCGCGGGTCTGGGAATCGGTCATGCGTACGAAGATTAGCCGCTCGGCACGAGCCCGCAGCGGCTGCGGCACTCCGTGCGCGGCAGCCTCCAGCGGCGCACTAGCGGAGCGACATCAGGGACACAGCACCATGACTCCGGTATGACGGCCGGGGCCCCTGACAGTGACGGGTGGTGCGAGCCCGTCGGCGTGCGGGGTTCTTCATGAGAATCTCTCCTGGCCGGGCCCGGTCCGGCGAGAAGGCACCCACCTGGAGAAACCGCACCCCTTTGCCGGAGACGTGCACCGCCACGCACGCAAGGAAGCGCAATCCGGGCAGAGTTGGGCCACATTGGCCAGCCCCGCGGTGGCCTGCCCGCTGCCTGGCATGATCGACGTGTGACCAGTGAACCCGGGCGGCAGGGCCGCATGAGGTACGTGCTGTTCGACGTCGACGGCACGCTGATCGACGCGGTGAGCAACCAGCGTCGGGTCTGGGGAACCTGGGCGGAGCGGTACGGACTGGATGCTGACGAGGTCTATCAAGTCGCCCTGCGGACGCGGCCGATGGAGACGTTCGCCCAGGTCGCCGCGGACCACGATCCGCGTGAGTGCCTGGCCGTCCTGCACGAGCTGGAGGACGACGACGTCCGCTCCGGCGTCTATGCGGCTTTCGACGGCGCGTCGGAACTGCTGCACGGCCTGGCACTGACGTCCTGGGCGCTGGTGACCTCGAACTACGAGCACCGGGTGCGCGGCCGTTTCCTGAGAACGGGGCTGCCGGTGCCGGGCGTGGTCGTGGACGCGGCCGCGGTCGAGGAGGGCAAGCCCTCTCCCGTTCCCTATCTGCGAGCGGCTGAGCAGCTCGGTGCCAGTCCGGAGGACTGCCTGGTCGTCGAGGACGCTCCGTCCGGAGTGCGGTCCGGGCTGCGCGCCGGGATGACGGTGTGGGGTGTGAACGCCGCCGTCCCGGTGGAGGGCGTGCATCGCCACTTCATCAGTCTTCGCGATGCGGTCCCGCACATCCTGGCCTTCGCGTCCGGCCATGACGGAAGCGCCGCGGCCTGAGCCCATGGCAGTTCAGTGTCACAGCAGACGCAGGAGTCACAGCAGTTGCAGGAGTGGCAGGAGTCGCAGGAGTCGCAGGAGTACTAGCGACGCACTCGTGGCATCCCCAGGCCGATCCAGGAGATGATCTCGCGCTGGATCTCGTTGTTGCCGCCGCCGAACGTGAAGATGACCGCCGAGCGGTAGCCGCGTTCCAGCTCGCCGTGGAGGACCGCGCCCGCCGAACCCTCCTTCAGGGCGCCGGCCGCGCCGACGACCTCCATGAGCCAGGCGTACGCGTCGCGGCGTGCCTCGGAGCCGTAGACCTTGACGGCCGAGGCGTCCTGCGGGGTGAGGGTGCCTTCCTGGACGGCGTTCACCATCTGCCAGTTGAGGAGCTTCATCGCGTCAAGCTTGGTGTGGGTGATGGCGAGCCGCCTGCGGACCCAGGCGAGGTCGATGACGCGGCGGCCGTCCGCCAGCTTGGTGTCCATGGCCCAGCGCTGCACGTCGTGGAGGGCGCGGATCGCCATGGTGCCGTGGGCGGCGAGGGTGACGCGTTCGTGGTTGAGCTGGTTGGTGATCAGGCGCCAGCCCTTGTTCTCCTCGCCGACGCGGCGCGAGACGGGGACGCGGACGTTCTCGTAGTAGCTGGCGGTGGTGTCGTGCGAGGCGAGTGTGTTGATGAGGGTGCAGGAGTAGCCCGGGGCGCTGGTCGGGACCAGGAGCATGGTGATGCCCTTGTGCGGCGGGACACCCTCTTCGGGGGTGGCGGTGCGGACGGCGAGCCAGACCCAGTCAGCGGTGTCGCCGTTGGTGGTCCAGATCTTCTGCCCGTTGACCGTGTAGTGGCCGGTGGTCTCGTCACCCTCCCTGACCGCCTTGGTCTTCAGCGAGGCGAGGTCCGTGCCGGCGTCGGGTTCGCTGTAGCCGATGGCGAAGTCGAGCTCGCCGGAGAGGATCCGGGGCAGGAAGTACGCCTTCTGCTCGTCCGTGCCGAACTGCATGATGGTCGGGCCGACGGTGTTGAGGGCCATGAGGGGCAGCGGTACGCCCGCCTGCGCCGCCTCGTCGAAGAAGATGAACTGCTCCATGGGTGAGAGCCCGCGGCCGCCGTACTCCTCCGGCCAGCCGACCCCGAGCCACCCGTCGGCCCCGAGGCGGCGGATGGTCTCCCGGTAGAACCGTTTCTGAGCGGCGGGTTCGCCGTAGCGCGCAGCGGAATGGTCCGGCACCAGTTCGGCGAAGTAGGCGCGCAGCTCGGTGCGCAACTGCTGCTGTTCGGGCGTGTATTCGAGGTGCACGGCCCCTCCAGGCTCTGCCGGCTCACTGCTCGGATCGATCGAACGGCTCGGAGCGCGCGGTCGTCCCGACCTGACGGCGCACACAGTAGAACCCGTTGCAGAAATAGGGAATGGGGCGGAGGCGGCGCAGGGTTCGGATCAGCAGTGGGGGCAGCAGCACGCACTGTGCCGCGACCGCCAGCCAGAAGAGGCTCGCATGGCCGGCGCGTTCGGCCCACGCGTAGCCCTCGCCGCCCGCGATGCCGCTGGCGAACGCGCCGATTCCGGCCGCCATGCGCTGGCGGCCGAAGACGACGGCGGGGGAACGGGCGGACCCGGCCAGCGCTTCGAGGTCGTTCTTGAGGAAGAGGACGACCTCGCCGAGGCAGATGAGCAGGGACCCGGCCAGGATGGCGGCGGGGTGGCCGAGGGCGAGAGCGGCCATGCCGGTGGCCAGCGCCGTGAAGCCGACGTGCAGGGCGCGGAGGTAGGGCAGGTGGGCGATCCAGTCCGACAGGAGGGGCTGGGCGACGACGAGCAGCAGGGCGTAGAGGGCGAGGACGAGGCCGTAGAAGAGCGTCGAGGTCCGGCCGACCACGTAGATGGCGAGGTAGTGCTGGTAGAACATGAAGACGTACACGCTCAGTACGGTGATCGCGAAGGGGAGCGAGGGAGCCAGCGACCGCAGCCGCCCGCCACCGTCCCGTCCCACCTCCGCCCGCTCCGCCGCTGCTTGCTCCCCGCCCGCCCGCTCCGCCGCTGCTTGCTCTAGGCCTGTCTGCTCTGGGCCTGTCTGCTCTGGGCCTGCCCGCCCCGGGCCTATCTGCTCCGCCCAGGCTCGCTCCGCGCCTGCCTGCGCCGCCGCCCGCTCCGCACCGACCTGCTCCGCCTCCGCCCGCTCCGCTGCTGCTTGCTCTGGGCCTGTCGGCTCCGCCCGCGCCCCCTCCGCACCCGCCCCCTCCGCCCCGGCCCGCTCCCCCGCTTCCCGCCCGTCCCCGCCGGGGGTCTCCACCGGCAGCAGCGCGTGCCCCGCCGTGATCAGTGCGAACAAGAACGTCACGGCGGTGAAGAGCCCCGCCGAGGCCGTGAGTATGAACGGGGCCGCGGCGAGGGGACCCAGCGCGACCCCCGCGTTGAGGGCGGAACTGCTCGCGGACAGGAGCAGCGGGCGTCGGTCCTCCCCCGCGCCGTGCACCAAGTACGCCTTGTTGGCGGGGAGATAGAGCGCGGCCCCGCAGGAGACGAGGAACAGCGCGGTGATCGCCGCCGTCGGCCGGCCCAGTCCGGGCAGGAAGGCGGCGAACCCGGCGGTGCGGACCAGCAGCGCGAGCAGCATGGTGCGCTGCAAGCCGATGCGTTCGGCGACGGCGGCACCGACGACACCGCCGGAGAACTGCACGAACGACGCTACGGCGAGCACCGCGCCGACGGTGCCGAGCCCCATGCCGAGCCGTTCGTGCAGCAGGACCGACATGAAGGGCAGTACGGCGAAGCTGCCGAGGGGTATGAGGAACGAACCGGCCAGCAGGAAGTACTGCGGGCCGGTGAGCTCCGCGAACCGTGCGAGGCGGGAGTCCGGGGGCCGCCCGAGCGGCCACCGCGACGGCGTCTTCGTCATTCCCGGTCGTCGGCCGCGACGACCGGCCGTATGCTCCCGGCAGCGCTGAGCGCCCGGTGCAGGGCCAGCTCGGCGGTGTCGCCCTCGGCCAACAGAATGCCGGTGCAGCCGCGTTGGTCGCTCAGGTGCTCCACGCGTCGGCCCGGGACCGCGGTGGGATACCACTCGGGTGAGCCGGGGAAGTCGGACAGGCCGTCGAGCCCGGTCCAGCCGGTGAGGGTGCCGGGGCGGTCCGGATAGACGAGCACGAACGCCGTGGCCCGGCCAGGACGAGAGCCAGGGCCAGTACCAGTACCAGGACCGCGACCAGGACCAGGAGTGCAGCCCCCGGCACCCGGAGCATTCAGCGCCTCCGCAGCACCCCGCCCCGCCCCCGCGTCCAGCAGCGCGGGCCGCCGCCCCAGCGCCACGTCGACCATCGCGTCGTAGACATTCGTGCCCAGGGCGCGGCACAGGGCCTCGCCGACGAGCGCGCCGCCGATGCGGCGGTTGATCTCCACCAGCTCCGGGCCGTCCGCGGTGAGGACGAACTCCACATGCGCGAAGCCGTTGTCGTGGCCCGCGGCGGCCAGCACACGCCCCACCCACCCCTCGATCAGGTCGAGTTCGGGGCGCGGGAAGGCGACGGGGAAGGCCGCTGCCTCCTCGCGGACGGAGGGCTCGGGTGACATCTGGCGGCTGAGGACGCCGAGCAGCCTGGTCTCACCCTCCCAGCCGAGGGTTTCCGCGCTGTAGACCGGGCCGAGGAAGAAGCGCTCGGCGAACAGCCGCCCGCTGAAGGCGCGTTGGGACGCCTCGGCGAGTGCCGTACGGAGCTGCCGCTCGTCGCGTACGGGCCAGACGTTGCGGGAGGAGGTGCCCGCGGAGTCCTTCAGGACGGCGGGCAGGCCGACCGTGCGGAGGATGTCGGCGGCCGCGGAGACATCCGCGGGAACGTCGACGGCACCGCTGCGGCTCAGGCCCCGCTCATGGAGGAGGGCCCGCACCCGGCTCTTGTCCCGCAGCAGCCGGACCGCGCTCGGGTCGGGGCCCGGCAGGCCGAACTTGGCCGCGAGGTCGGCGCCCGGGACGCCCCATGTGTCGGTCGAGTTGATGAGCCCCTTCAGGTCGGGCAGGGCAGTCAGGGCGGCGGCGCAGGCCGCGGTGTCGTCGGTGTCGATGTCGACGATGTGGAGCGCCCCGGGGTCGAGGTGGGCGAGTTCGTGGCGGTAGACGTCACGGTCGCCGGTGAGCAGGCACAGGCGGTGTCCGGCGTTCCCCGCCGCCTCGACGAGGCGTCCCAGGCCGAAGGTGAGTGCTTCGAGTGCGGCGATGGTCACGGTGCCTGGTCCTCCTGGGGCGGCACGCCGATCGGGGCCGCTGCCGTCTGTTCGGGTACGGATGGATGCGTAAGTACGGGGGTGTGCGTGCGTACAGGGGTGTGCGTGAGCACGGGGGTGTGCGCGGATACGGGGTCATGCGCGGATGCGGACGGGAGGCGTACGTCGTACCGCCTCCGGTTCCACTCCATCGCCGACCAGGGCGGTGCCAGATCGCTGAGGTCGGCGATCTGGTGCGGCTTCAGGGTGCGCGGGTCGAGGGCCTCGCGGTGCCGGGCGAAGACGCGGTCGGTGTAGCGGTGTCCGGTGTCGGCGCCGATGACCAGGTGCGTGCGCTCGGGGTCACGCGCCGCCTCCCAGCCCGCGACCAGATGCGCCGCACCGGTCGACAGACCGGCGAAGACGGCGTGCTCGCGCAGCAGCCCCACCGCGCCCGCCATGGCGTGCCGGAAGTCGAGCCAGTGGAGGGTGTCGTACAGATCGTGGTGGACGTTGTCGAAGGGGATGGAGCTGCCGATCCCGGCGATGATCGCCTCGGGGTCGCTGAACCCCTCGCTGCCGAAGGTGACGCTGCCGAAGGGCTGCACGCCCAGCAGGCGTACGTCGCGGTCGCGGCCGCGCAGCGCCTGGACGAGGCCGCCGCTGGAGGAGCCGGTGCCGACGGCGCCGACCACGGTCAGCGGCACGTCGGGCAGCGCGCGGTCGATGAGGGCGGCGAACTCCCGGTAGCCGGTGTAGTGGACGGCGTCGTGGTACTGGCGCATCCAGTGCATGCCGGGCCGCTCCGCCAGCAGCCCGCGCACCCGCCTGACCCGGCCCTCCTGGTCGAGCCGCAGGTCCTTCGAGGGCGGCATCTGGTCCACGGTGGCGCCGAGGACTTCGAGTTGGGCGCGCATCGTGGCGTCGACGGTGGTGGAGGCGACGATGTGGCAGTTGAGTCCGTAGCGGTGGCAGGCCATGGCCAGGGCCAGGGCGTAGATGCCGCTCGAACTGTCGACGAGGGTCTGGCCGGGTTTCACGGTGCCGCGCTCCAGCAGCGTGCGGACCGCGCCGAGGGCGGCGTAGACCTTGAGGGTCTCGAAGCGGGCGAGCACGACGTTGTCGCCGAGCCGCACCAGGTCGGGCGCTTTGATCGCGTCGGTGATGTGCTCGTGGACCGGGGCGGGCGCGGTGCCGCGGTCGGGGTGGGTCACGGTCACGTCGCCGTCACCGCCCGACCGAGCGCAGGTAGCGGCCGAGGTCCTCGGCGCCCGTGACGTTGCGGGGGCCGCTGACGACGTCGCCGTACGACATGACGTGGAAGCGGTTGTTCTTCACCGCGGGGACGGATTTCAGGGCGGGCAGCGACTTGAGGTAGGCGATCTTCTCCTTCGCGGGCTGGTCCGCGTAGTCGACGATCACGATGACGTCGGGCCTGGCCTCGATGACCGGCTCCCAGCCCACCGTCGTCCACCCCTTGTCGAGGTCTCCGAAGACGTTGGTGCCGCCGGCGGCGGTGATGATGCCGTCCGGTGCGGCGTGCCGGCCTGCGGTGAACGGCTGGTCGGTGCCCGAGTCGTAGACGAACACCTTGGCCGGGTCGCCCTTGTCGGGCCACGTCTTCTTCACCGCGGCGACCCGCTTCTCGAGGTCACCGACGAGCTTGTCGGCCCGCTTCTCGACCCCGAAGATCCTGCCGAGGTTGTCCAGGTCCGTGTAGAGCGCCTGGAGCGGCGGCACATCGCCGGCACGGGCCTTCTTCTTGCCGTAGTCCCAGCAGGTCTCGGTGTGCAGGTAGCTGGCGACGCCGACCTTGTCGAGGAGGGCGGGGGTGATGCCGCGCTCCTCGCTGAAGCCGGAGTTCCAGCCGGCGAGCACCCAGTCGGCGTTCGCGTCGACGACGATCTCCCGGGTGATGCGCTCGGTGCCGAGCCGCTCGACCTCGGAGTACTTCTCGCGCCACGGCGAGCCCTTGATGGAGGGGTCGCCGAGCTTGTTCATGACGTATCCGCGCATTCGGCCGGCCAGGCCCAGGGCGAACATCTTCTCCGCGCCGCTCACGTCGTAGGCGATCGCCCTCTTAGGGCGGGTGTACGTGACGTCCTTGCCGCAGTTGGAGACGGTGACGGTGTCGGGTTTGCCGTCCGCCGCCTGCTGTTCGACCTCGGCGCCGCAGCCGGCGGTCAGCACGAGCCCGGTGGCCAGCAGCCCGGCGGCGAGGGCTCGGGGAATCGGTGGTCTGGTCACGCGTGTGGTCCTTCCGGGAAAGCGTCGGCGGAGGCCGGTGGTTCAGCGGGAGCGTGGGGATCGGTGGGGTCTTGGACGGCCGTGGGGGCCGGGACGGCGGTGCCGGCGGCGGGGACGAGGTCGTAGAGCAGTTGGGGGATTCCGGTGCGCGGGTGGGGCACGACGTCCGCGTCGACGCCGAACACCTTGCGCACCAGCTCCGGCGTCAGGACCTCGGCGGGGGCGCCCGATGCGACCAGGCAGCCGCCGCCGAGCACGGCGATGCGGTCGCAGACCTGCGCCGCAAGGTTGAGGTCGTGCAGAGCGGTCAGCACGGTGAGCCCGGAGCCGCGCAGGAAGGACAGCAGCTCCACCTGGTGCCGTACGTCGAGGTGGTTGGTGGGTTCGTCGAGGACCAGGAGGCGGGGTTCCTGGGCGAGGGCACGCGCGACGAGCACCCGCTGCCGCTCCCCGCCGGAGAGGCTCAGCACACTGCGGTCCGCGAGGTGGGCGACGTCCAGCCGGTCCATCGCCTGCCGACACAGCTCCCGCTCGCGGCCGGTCAGCGGATGGTTGCCCTGTGCATGCGGGGCGCGGCCCAGGGCGACCACCTCCTCGACGGTGAAGTCGAGTTCGGTGTGGCTCTCCTGGGTCAGGGCGGCGATCGAGCGGGCGCTGTCGCGCAGTTTCAGCGTCGTCAGGTCGGTCCCGTCGAGCAGGACGGCTCCGGACGTCGGCTTCAGCGCCCGGTAGACGCAGCGCAGAGCGGTCGACTTGCCGCTGCCGTTGGGGCCGACGAGCCCGACGACCGAACCGGCGGCGACATCGAGGCACAACCGGTCGACGAGGGCGCGTCCGGCCGCCTCGACCGTCAGGTCGTGCAGGGAGAGGACCATGTCACCGGCCTCCGAACAGATAGCCGCGGCGGCGCATCAGGACGACGAACACCGGCACTCCGATCAGCGCGGTGATCACGCCGAGCGGCAGTTCCTCGGGCGCGAACGCGGTCCGTGCCACCAGGTCGACCCAGACCATGAAGCAGGCCCCGGCCAGCGGCGCGACGGCGAGCACCCGCCGGTGCGTGGAGCCGACCCAGATCCGCACCACGTGGGGCAGGACGAGGCCGACGAAGCCGATGGCGCCGCTGACCGCGACGATCAGCCCGGTGACGGCCGCGGTGAGCACGAAGAGCCCGCGCCGCAGCGCGTCCGCGTCCACGCCGAGGCTGGCCGCGGTCTCGTCGCCGAGCGAAAGGACGTCCAGGGACCTGCTGTGTCGCAGCAGCACCACGACGGCGGTCACCACGGCCGCGGTGACCAGCGGCAGGGACTCCCAGGTCGCCGATCCGAGGCTGCCGAGGAGCCAGAACAGCACGGTCCGGGCGGCATGTCCGTTGGGCGCGAGGAACACCAGGACGCTCATGAGCGCCTGGAAGCCGTACGCCAGCGCCACCCCGGTCAGCACAAGGCGCAGCGGTGTCAGCCCCAGCGGGCCGCGCGCGGCCAGATACACGAGGACCGTCGCGCCGAGGGCCCCGAGGAACGCGGCGGCCGACAGGGCGTAGACGCCGAGCCCGCCGAAGATCCCGAACACGACGACCCCGGTCGCCCCCACCGAGGCCCCCGACGAGATGCCCAGCACGAACGGGTCCGCGAGGGCGTTGCGCACCAGCGCCTGGATGGCGACGCCCACGACGGAGAGCCCGGCCCCCACGACCGCGGCGAGCAGCACCCGCGGGGTGCGCACGTGCCAGACGATGGAGTACCCCGTCACCTCGTCCGCCCCGATGCCGCCTCCGGTGAGGGCTGCGGTCAGGAAGCGCACGACGTCGCCGAGCGGTACGACGGTCGGTCCCAGGGCGATGCCGGCCAGGACGGAGACCACGAGCGTCACGGAGAGCGCCACGAGCGTGGTCAGCAGCCGGCCGCGCCCCGCGGGCCGGTCCTCCGCGGCACGGTGCTCGGGGCCCTGGTGTGGTGCGCCGCGCGAGCGGGCGGTACGGCCCGGACGCGGCGTCGCGGATGCGGCCTCGGTCATGAAGTCCCCTCGTTCACGTGCGGGTCGGCGGACGCGTCGGGTCCGGCTCCGTCCACCGACCAGTAGTCGGCCGCGACCGCTTCAGAGTTCCCGGGTGTTCGCGGGCGTTTGGGGGCGGGTGCCGCTCACCACGAGGCGCTTCGAGTGGTTGTCGTAGGGGCCGCCGTCGAAGTCGCCGTAGCACCGCACGTCGGTGAAGCCGGCCGCCTCGAAGAGCGCGCGCAGCTCGGCCGCGCTGTAGAGGAAGGAGGTGAGGGACGACTCGCGCGCCTGGCCGTCCCGCACGAGCGTCCAGTCGGTGCGCAGCCGGGTCCAGCTGTCCAGGATGGTGTCGCGCTGCACGACGTAGGCGCCGCCGTCGAGTTCGACGAGCTGCGGGCGGCCGATCCAGCCCGCGATGACCTCCTTGCCCATCACGTCGACGAGCAGCCGTCCGCCCGGGACGAGGGAGTCGTGGGCGTTGCGCAGGACGCGCGCGTTGTCGAGCGGGTCGTCGAAGTAACCGAACGAGGTGAAGAGGTTGAGCACCACGTCGTACGTCTGTGGCTCGACGTGGGTCAGCATGTCCGCCCGTACGAGCCTGACGTCGACGTCGGCTTCCGCGCACGCCGCCTCGGCCTGCTTCAGCATGGCGGCGCTGAGGTCGACGCCGGTCACCGCGTGGCCGCGGCGGGCCAGCGGCACCAGGTAGAGGCCGGGCCCGCAGCACAGGTCGAGCACCCGGCTGCCGGCCGGGAAGTCGAGCAGCGGAGCCCCGGTGACCAGGGCCTCGACCTCCGCGCGCCTGCGCTCGGAGAACATGGTCTCGGAGAAGTCCGACCAGAATCCGTCGTCCTCGTACCAGTGCATACAGCTGCTACCTCGTTCCACTGCGTGGTGCGCGCAAAGTGCGCGGGCTCTGGTGCAGTGGTCGGACGGTGCCGTGTTCTGGTTCCCGAGGAGTTGGCCGTCGTGTGTTCCGGGCGGTCGCTGCGGTCCGGCTAGCGGCCCAGTGTCGTCAGGAAGTCGTCGCACGCCTTCGCGCAGCGGCGGCAGGCGTCGGCGCAGCGGGCCGCCGCGGGGTCGCGGTCGCAGAGGGAGGCGCACCGGAGGCAGATCGCGCGGCACCACTCGACCTGGACGCGGATCCGTTCCTCGTCCTGGTCGGCCTGTTCGGCGAGGATGCGGGACGTCGCGTCGCACACGTCCGCGCAGGCGGTGTTGAGCCGGCGCCCGTCCCCGCACTCGGCCGGGCCCTGGCGCATGGCGCAGGCGCGTACGCACTCCTCGCAGGCCTGCGCGCAGGCGAAGCGGTCCTCCAGATACCGGACGAGGTCCTGGTGGCTCGGCTCCTCCCGCTTCCTCGTCGACGGGGCTGCGGGCACGGTCGTGACTGTCACGGGGACCCCCTCCCTTCGGTCCCGCACGGGTAGCCGCCGCGTGGTGGTTGAAACCGGCCGCGACGGACGGCGCGAAGACAGGGGAAGGCCCCGCCGCGACGGGGGAGACACGGCGGGGCCCAACAGTCGAGTGCCCGCTGAGGAGGCGCTCACACCCACGCGTCGCAATGCGTTCCGAATTCCTCGGTCCGGGCTTGGCGCACGAGCCGCCGTCCGGTCACTGACCTTCCTTCAGTTCGATGATCTTTCCGTTCTTGTCGAGCGTGCGGTCGCTCCAGTACTCGTCCCACTTGTCCCCGACGTGCTCGGGGACCTTCCCCTCCGGATAGCGGGCATAGCCCTTCGGCGGATCCTCCCCGTCGGGCTGGCACGCGGACCCGCTGCCGCCGACCCGCAGGACCGGGTACTCCCCGCCGCCGCACACCGCGTCCTCCATGGAGCAGCCGGTCAGCAGGGCGGCGGCCGTCGCGCCCGCCAGCGCGAGCCCCATGAGGGACCGCGCCGACCGGCCACCCCCCGCCGCTCGCGACACCCGACGCATTCCGGACCCCGGACGAACTCGGCTGCTGCCACCCACGGCTGCTCCCTCTCCTCGATCAGATCACTTCGGCCTGTACGCCCAGCTTGTGCGAGCCGCGAGTGGGGTTCATGAGTACGCGTACTCAGACCGGAGCGTGCAGCCGATGCGCCACCGGGAGCCATAGTGGCTCGAATTGGCGTCACTCATGTGCCATTCAATGTGCCATTCTGACGTCACAGCGCTTCGCACCGAAGGGGAACACCCATGCAGAACCATCTGTCGACCGATCCCGTCAGCAGCCCGCACGAGCCCGTCAGCGGCTTGCCGACGTCCCGCACCGCGGGCTGCCCCTTCGATCCACCCGCCGAACTGACGCGGCTGTGCGAGGAGCGGCCGGTCACGCGGATGCGGTACCCCGACGGGCACATGGGCTGGCTGGTCACCGGCCACTCCGCCGCCCGTGCGGTCTTGAGCGACGCACGCTTCAGCTCCCGCTACGAACTGCTGCACATGCCCGTCGCCATGGGAGTCACCGGCGAGCTGCCGCCCGCCCCGACGGGAGACCTCACGGGCCTCGACGCGCCCGAGCACACCCGTTACCGGCGGCTGCTCGCGGGCAAGTTCACGGTGCGCCGCATGCGGCTGCTCACGGAACGGGTCGAGCGGATCACCGCCGACCACCTCGACGCCATGGAGCGACAGGGTCCCGTCCTCGACCTTCTCCAGGCGTACGCGCGGCCCATCCCTGCGCTCATGATCTGCGAGCTGCTCGGAGTGCCCTACGCCGACCAGGACCTGTTCCAGCGGCACACCGAGACGGCCATGACACTGAGCTCCACCGAGGAGGAGCGCTACGCGGCCATGACCGCCATCGAGGAGTACGTGCGGGAACTCGTCCTGCACAAGCGCGCCGCCCCCACCGACGACCTGCTCAGCGATCTGACCGACAGCGACCTCACCGACGACGAACTGACCGGCATCGGCGGCTTCCTGCTGGGCGCCGGCCTCGACACCACCGCCAACATGATCGCGTTCGGCACGTTCGCCCTGCTGACCCATCCGGACCAGCTCGCCGCCCTGCGCGCCGAACCCGAGCTCGCCGACGGGGCCGTCGAGGAGCTGATGCGGTACGCGACCATCGCCCAGACCGCGGTGCGTGCCGCGCTGGAGGACGTCGAGGTGGAGGGCGGGCTGATCAGGAAGGGCGAGTCCGTCGCCGTGTCGATGGAGGCCGCCAACCGCGACCCGGCGAAGTTCCCCGACCCCGACGTGCTCGACCTGCGCCGCAAGGCCATCGGCCACCTGGGCTTCGGCCACGGCGCCCACCAGTGCCTGGGCCAGCAGCTGGCCCGCGTCGAGATGCGGGTGGCCTTCCCCGCCCTCGTCACCCGCTTCCCGACACTGCGCCTCGCGGTCGCACCCGATGACGTACGGCTGCGCGAGGGCATGAACATCTTCGGAGTCCGCGAACTCCCCGTCACCTGGGGCGAGGCGTAGGCAGCGGCCCGGCACCCGGGGGCGTGCGTCAGGAGAGCGTGCGCACCACGTCGCGCACCTGGCCGGCGACGGACTCCGGCAGCGGCGCGTAGTTCAGCCGGGACAGGTCCTTCTGACCCGCCTTGCTCGCGGTGTAGGCCAGGAAGGACTTCAGGGCGGGCAGGGTCTCCTTGTGGTTCCCCTTGTCACAGACGATCTCGTAGGTGACCTGCACGATCGGGTACGCGCCGGGAGTCCGCGCCCCGTAACGGAACTTGAGCTTCATGTCCTTGCCCTCGCCCGCGACCCGGGCGGCCGCCGCGATGCCTGCCGAGGCCGTCCCGGGCGTCGGCGCGACGGGCGCGGGCGCGCCCGTGTCGATGCTCACGGTCTTTATGTGGCGGGCCCGCGCGAAGGACAGCTCGAAGTAGCCGATCGCGCCGAAGCCGGAGGTCACTTCGGAGGCGACGCCGCTGGACCCGCTCGCGGACGCGCCGCCCGTGCCCTGCCAGGCCTTGCTCACCGGGTGGGACCAGGCAGCGGGGGCCGCGCCCGCGAGGTAGGCCTGGAAGTTCTGCGTGGTGCCCGAGTCGTCGGACCGGTGCACGGGGCGGATGGGCATGGCGGGCAGCTCGGCGCCGGGGTTGAGGCGCTGGATCGCCGGGTCGTCCCACGTGGTGATCTTCCGGTCGAAGATCCTGGCGAGGGTCGGGGCGTCGAGGACGAGGTCGTCCACGCCGGGCACGTCGTAGCCGATCGCGATGGGGCCGCCGACCATGGGCAGGTCGATGGCCCGCCCGCCCCGGCAGACGTCCTTGGAGCGTTCGACCTCGTCGGGCTTCAACGCGCTGTCGGAGCCGCCGAACGCGGTCGCGCCCCGCAGGAACTGCGCGCCGCCCGCGCCGGATCCGATCGGGTTGTACGCGATCCGCACGCCGGGGCACGCGGCCTGGTAGTGCTTGATCCAGTACTTCATCGCGTTCTGCTGGGCGCTCGACCCGGTCCCCTGGACCTTGCCCGCGGCGGCACAGTCGATCCCCGCGACGGCGGCGGCACCGGCGGCCGACGCCCCGCCCCCGTCGTCATCGCCGTCCCCGAGGACACCGCATCCCGTCAGTGACAGCGACAGCAGAGCCGTCAGGGAGACCGCGGTGCGCGCTCCCGCTCCTTGGTACGTACGTCCTGGACGTGGGCGTTGCAACGTTGTCCCCTCGGGGTACCGCGAAATGGATCTCGACCGGACCTCAGATGCTCGCCGATCAACGGCGCCGCCGGGTGAATCCGGAGCGAACATCGGGCGACACGCCGCGGTACACGGGCCGATCGGTAGGCGGAGCATGACACAGGGTGAGCGATAATGCCTCCATGAACTTACCTGACCGGCTCACTCCGGTGCCCGGCACCGATGGGCTCTTCCTGTGGGCTCCCGAGGGCGCGGGCCGCTGGGGTTACGCCAACTGCTTATGGATCGTCTCCGGCTCCGACGCGGCAGTCGTCGACACCCCGTACGACGGGCCGTTGACCGAGGCGATGATCGCCGCGGCCCGGCCCCGGCTCGGCGACCGGACCGTGCGGACCGTGGTCAACACCCACGCGAACGGAGACCACACCTTCGGCAACCACCTGTTCCCCGGAGCGGAGATCATCGCCACCCGCGCGGGCAGCGACCACCTGCACCACGAGCCGACCCCGGAACAGATGCACGCACTCGTGCGCCAGACACCGGCCGACACTCCCCTGGGCCGTTACCTGCGCGACCACTTCGGTGTCTTCGACTTCGCGTCGGCCCGGCTGACCGAGCCCACCCTGACCTTCTCCGGCCGGTACACGTTCACCGTCGGAGACAAGGAGGTGGAGCTGTACGACGTGGGGCCCGCGCACCACGTCGGCGACCTCGTGGTCCGCATCGGGGACGTCGTCTGCACCGGCGACGTCTTCTTCCACGGCGACCACCCCCCGCACTGGGCCGGACCGCTCCAGAACATCATCGACGCCTGTGAGCTCGTCCTCGGCTTCGACCCGCGGGTCGTCATCCCCGGCCACGGGCCGCGGACCGACCGCGCCGGTCTCGAGGAGCACCTCGTCTACCTCCGCACCGTGCAGCGCGAAGTCCGGCTGCGCTTCGAGGCCGGGATGTCCGCCGAGAAGGCGATGGACGACCTCGCCCAGCGGAATCTCTTCCCTCACCTGGGACTGCCCGAGCGCCTCATGATCGTGACCGCCCTCGAATACAGCCACCTTCGGGGCGACCCCTCTCCTCCCCACGTTCTCGAACTCGCCGGCCGGGCCGCGGCCTGGGCCTACCAGTAGTCCGCCGTCCGTCACACCGTCGGAAGCCCCGCCTCCGTTGTTGGCCGGCGCTGGCTAGGCTTGTCCGGACGAGCTGTGATCGCACGAAGACCGGGACGATGTGACGCGAGGAGAACGGACAAGTGCAGCCGGACGAGCAGGACTTACGAAGGTGGGCGCCGATGCATGGGGTCTGGCGGACGGTCGTCGAGTCGGTCACGGGCTCGATGGCCTACATAGCCGACCGGCACTGGAACGTCGTGGCGTGCAACGCCGAGTTCGAAGGACTCTTCCCGGACGGCCGCGCGCCGGCCAACATCATGCGGTGGATGCTGCTCGACGACCGGGCCCGTGAGGGCACGCTGCTGAACTGGGCCGACGACTGGGCGCGGGGGGCCTGCCCGGCGCTCAGGCAGGCCGTCGCCGACCACCCGGCCGACCCCGAACTCGTCGAGCTGGCCAGCGACGTACGGTTCGACCCCGTCGCCGGGCCCATCTACCTGGCGACCGCGGCCTCGCGGGCCGTCCACCCCGACGGAGCCGTGCGCCAGGTCGACCACGCCGCGCACGGGCCGGGATGGGTGATCGTGACCGCCGCGAACCCCCTCCCGGACATCGACGCGCGGTTCGTGATGATGCGGTTCCGGCCCGGCACGGTCCGCCCGCAGCAGCCCCCGCCCCTGAGAGCCGCACACGCGTCGTCACATCCGGACGTACACACCAACACGCCCGCTGCCATGAGGCGTTGAGCCGCACGGGCACGCGCTCGTCACGGGTGGCTCACAGCGGCCCGCCCCCGAGGAGCTGCCCGCCGTCCACGACGAGCGTCTCGCCCGTGATCCAGCGCGCGCCGTCCCCCGCGAGGAACGCCACGGCCTCCCCCAGGTCCTCCGGTTCGCCGATGCGGCCGAGCGGGGTGGCCGCGGCGACCCGCGCCTCGTTCTCCTGCCAGAGCGCCTCGGCCAGTCGTGTGCGGACGACGCCGGGCGCGATGGCGTTCACCCGGACCTTCGGGCCGAGTTCGAGGGCGAGCTGCTTGGTGAGGTGGATGAGCGCGGCTTTGGAGACGTGGTAGATCCCGACGTCCCGGGCGACCGAGAGCCCGCCGATGGAGGCGGTGTTGACGACGGACCCGCCGTGCTCCCCCATCCACGCCTTCACGGCGAGCGACGTCCACAGGATCGGCGCCCACAGGTTGACGTCCATCGTCTTGGCGAAGCGCCCGTGGTCCTGGTCGACGACCGGGCCGTACGCCGGGTTCGTACCGGCGTTGTTGACCAGGATGTCGAGGCTGCCGTACGTCGCGACGGTGTGCTCGACGCAGGCGCGCGCGGCGGCCTCGTCGGTGGCGTGGGCCCCGAACCCCGCGACGCCGCCGCCCAGTCGGCCGGCCGCCTCCTCGGCGCGTTCCTCGCTGCGCGAGGTGATCACGACCTGCGCCCCGCGGTCGCGCAGGGCGGCGGCCGCCGCGAGTCCGATGCCGCGTGACGCGCCGGTGACGACGGCGACCCGGCCGTCCAGCGGGCCGCTCACCGCGCGCTCCGCCCGGTCTCGCGGCGCCGCAGCTCGCGCAGCGCGATGGTGCGCTTGTGCACCTCGTCGGGGCCGTCGGCGAGACGCAGGGTGCGCAGATGGGCGTACATGCTCGCGAGCGGGAAGTCGTCGCTGACGCCACCGCCGCCGTGCACCTGGATCGCCCGGTCGACGACCTTGAGCGCGACCTGCGGCGCGGCGATCTTGATGGCGGCGATCTCCGTGCGGGCCTCCTTGTTGCCGACGGTGTCCATCAGGTGCGCGGCCTTCAGGGTCAGCAGCCGTGCCATGTCGATCTCGACGCGGGATTCGGCGATCCAGTCCTGGATGTTGGCCCGGTCGGCGAGCGGCGCGCCGAACGTCGTGCGCGAGCGGGCGCGGTCGATCATCAGGTCGAGGGCGCGCTCGGCCATGCCGATGGTGCGCATGCAGTGATGGATGCGGCCGGGCCCGAGCCGCGCCTGGCTGATCATGAACCCGTCGCCCTCGCCGGCGAGCAGGGCGGTGCTGGGCACGCGTACGTCCTCGAAGAGCACTTCGGCGTGGCCCTCGCGGTCCTGGTAGCCGAAGACCGGCAGGTTGCGCAGGACCGTGACGCCGGGGGTGTCGAGCGGGACGACCATCATGCTCTGCTGGCGGTGGCTCGGCCCGTCGGGGTCGGTCTTGCCCATGACGATGAGCACCCGGCAGTTCTTGTGCAGGGCGTTGGAGGTCCACCACTTGCGGCCGTTGAGGACGTACTCGTCGCCGTCGCGGACCATCCGCAGCTCGATGTTGCGGGCGTCCGAGCTGGCGACGGCGGGCTCGGTCATCGCGAACGCGGACGCGATCTCGCCGGCGAGCAGCGGCTTCAGCCACTTCTCCTTGTGCTCCTCGGTGCCGAAGAGCGTGAGGACCTCCATGTTGCCGGTGTCCGGCGCGTTGCAGTTGGTGGCCTCGGGGGCGAGGTGCGCGCTGCGGCCCATGATCTCGGCCAGCGTCGCGTACTCCAGGTTGGTCAGGCCCGGACCCCACTCCGGATGCGGGTGGAAGAGGTTCCACAGGCCCTGCCGCCGCGCCTCGGCCTTGAGCTCCTCCAGGACCGGCGGGTGGAAGTGCGGGTCGCCCGACTCCGCCATCTGCGCCTCGTACACCGCCTCGGCGGGGTGGACGTGCTCGTCCATGAAGGCGAGCAGCCGCTCCTGGTACTCCTTGGCCCTGTCGGTCACGTCGAACACGCGTCGTCCTCCCACGGTCTTGACCTTCGCTCGCCCGGACGCCGTCAACGTATTTGAATCCGGGTTCAACTTCAAGGGTCTCGGCGGCACCGGCCTGCGGGCACCCTGTATGTTTGAATCCAGCGTCAAGTTCAGTGTGGGCGACGGAGGTTACGCACATGCCGGCACACATCCCGATCGCCGAGTGGGAGCGCGTCGCGACGCGCGAGGTCGCCTCCGGCGACGTCACCCTCCGCGTCTTCGATCACGGCGACGCACGACCGGGCAGGCCCCCGGTGGTGCTCTGCCACGGCTTTCCCGAGCTGGCGTTCTCCTGGCGGCACCAGATCTTCGCGCTGGCGAAGGCGGGATACCGCGTCCTCGCCCCGGACATGCGGGGCTACGGCGGGAGCTCACGCCCCGCCGACGTCGACGCGTACGACGTCCTGTCGCTCTGCGGCGACCTGACCGCGGTCCTCGACGACGTGGGCGCGGACGACGCCGTCTTCGTGGGGCACGACTGGGGCGCCATGGTCGTGTGGCAGCTGGCCCTGGCCCACCCGGAGCGGGTGCGCGCGGTGGCCGGGATGAGCGTGCCGGTGACGCGGCGGGCCCCGGCGCCGCCGCTGCCGATCCTGCGCAAGCGCCTCGGCGACGACTTCTACATGGTGTGGTTCCAGGAGCGCGGCGTCGCGGACGAGGCCCTGCGCCGGAACGTCCGCAGGACGCTCACCGCGAGGGAGATCTACTCCGCCCGCTGGGCCGAGCGGGCGGACGAGCAGTCGCCGCCCCCGCCGTGGCTCGACGAGGGCGAACTCGCCTACTACGTCGACACGTTCGAGCGGACCGGGTTCACCGGCGGCCTCAACTACTACCGCAACCTCGACCGCAACTGGGAACTCACCGAGTACCTCGCCGACCGGCGCGTCACCCAGCCCTCGCTGTTCGTCACGGGTTCGAAGGACCCTGTCGGGCAGTTCATGTCCGCCAAGGACCTCGACCTGATGCTCACCGATCAGCGCGGCCACATCGTGCTCGACGGCGCGGGCCACTGGATCCAGCAGCAGCGCCCCGACGAGGTCAACGCCGCTCTCCTCGACTTCCTCCGGACAGTCGGCTGATAACATCCGCTGCCACCGATACGGACAGGTTCGACCGAGAGTGAATGGATCGCAGTGACTGCCCGGGCCCCGGCCGCAGACGGCGGTCAGAAGCAACCGATCACGCCCCGCAGCGCCCGCGGCGTCAGGACGCGCAACGCCCTGATCGCCGCCGCGCGCGAGGTCTTCGAGCGCGACGGCTACCTGGACGCCCGCATCACCGACATCGCCAAGGCGGCACACGTCGCCTCCGGGTCGTTCTACACGTACTTCAACAGCAAGGAAGAGATCTTCCAGGCGCTCGTCGAGCAGGTGCAGGAGGAGATGCTCCACCCGCACCTGCGCGAGCGCACCGGCATCACCGATCCCCGTGAGCTGATCGACGCCTCGAACCGCGAATACCTGCGCGCGTACAAGAAGAACGCCCGCCTCATGGCCCTGTTCGAGCAGGTCGCCCAGGTCGACGAGCAGTTCATGGCGTTGCGCGTCGAGCGGGGCAACGCCTTCGCCCGGCGCAACGCCAAGCTGATCCGGACCCTCCAGGAGAACGGCCAGGCCGACACCGAGCTGGATCCGCTGATCACCGCGCACGCCCTGTCCGTGATGGTGAGCCGCATGGCCTACACGGTCTTCGTGCTCAAGCAGCGCATCCCGTACGAGCGGCTCGTCACGACGCTCAACACCATCTGGGTGAACGGCCTGCGGCTGCGGGACCCGGTGCCGCCGGGGACCTGACCGACGACGGCCTGCCCGCGCCTCGTCACCAGCCGCGCGCGGACTCCAGCAGGTGGTCCCTGACCAGGGCGACGTGCGGGTTGTCCGCGGAGCCGGGCCGCTGGACCAGATAGCCGGTGTTGATGGGCGGGTCGTCCGGGTCGTTCAGCAGGACCAGGGCCCCCGACGCGAGTTCGTCGAGGCACAGATAGCGCGGCAGCACGCTGAAGCCGACACCGCCGACGACGGCGTCCCTGACCGCGCGCAGGTCGGGCATGGTGACGGCGGGCTTGCAGACCAGACGCTTGCCGAAGACGTGCCGCCAGTAACGGCGGACGATGGGCAGATCCTCGGCGTACGCCACCAGGGGGACGCCGTGCAGCGCCGCGGGCCCGTCGGCGGCGATGCGCGCGGACCCGCCGATCCGCTCCGCCCAGACCGCCGACGTGACCAGGACGAACTCCTCGTCGGCCAGCGGGACGGCGGCCAACGCGCGGCCGCGGGGCCGGGCCGTGGCGATCAGCAGATCGTGCCGGCCCGCCCGCATCTCCTCCAAGAGCTCTTCCGTCAGACCGGTCGCGATCCGCAGCAGCACACCCTTCTCCACCAGCGGGGCGAGACGGGGCAGCACACAGTGCGACAGGAGCTCCGCCGGGCCCGCCACGTGGACCGGCTCGGCGGAGCCGCCCCCGCCGTGGCCCGCGACCTCCGCGAGGGCGTCCAGGGGGTCGACGATCCGGGACGCCAGCTCGTCGGCGAAGGGGGCGGGGGCGGCGCCACGCGGCAGCCGCTCGAACAGCTCCCGGTCGAGCTGCCGCTCCAGGGAGCGGATCTGCGCGGTGACCGTGGGCTGCGACAGGCCCAGGAGACGTGCGGCCGCGGTGAAGGAGCCGGAGCGGTACACCGCCAGGAACGTGCGCAGCTGGTTCAGGTCCAGCGGCACGGCACCCGGCGCACCGCCCGGGTTCTCCTCCGCGGGCTCTCCGTCGGCATTCCTCTTTCCCATGCTCAGGAGGTTAAGGGGTGATCGGCCTGTCAAAGGGATACCGGGCGCCGCCGCTGCGCAGCATCATGTGAGGGAGGCGAAACGGGGGTGTCGCCATGGCTGTCCGCTCCGGTCCGGGCGCCGTTCAGGTGCCTGTCTGGGCCTTTGCCGTCATCGGGTTCGTCCTGGTGGTGGGGTTGTTCTTCGGGATACGGGGAGTCGCGTCGCCCGATGGCGGGGCGCGCGGAGGCGGCGGGGGTTCCGCGGGCGGGAGCACCAGCACGGAGACGGGTACGGGCACGGGCACCGTCGGCGGTGGCACGGGCACTCCGGGCGGGGGCGACACGGGCGGGGGAACGGACGGGGCGTCGGGCGGTACGACCGACGGGTCGACGGACGGGTCCTGGCAGACCGGCGGCAAGGACGGGGACCGAGACGGGGATCGGAGCGGAGACGGCGGCCGGGACGGCGGCGGAAACCGTGGGGGCGGAAAGCCGCCCGGCTGGCTGCCGTGGGGACCCAAGTCGCCCAACACGGACGAACAACCCGAGCCGGACAGCTTGTACGACGCGTTGCAGAGGGGCGAGTGCCAACTGGCCTACGAGAGCGCGACCGCCGCGCAGAAGGGGTCCGGCAACTCGGCCTCCGCCGAGTCCTGGAAAGTCATCGAGGGACTCGCCGGGATCTGCAAGGCCGCCTACGGCGAGAAGGAAGGACTGAACATCGCCACCCGCGCCGAAGCGGGGCTCAGCGCGGCCGGCTACCGGCCGGGAACCGACCGATACCTGTGCAAGGACGGCGAGGCCTTCGCGGTCCTGCGACGCTTCGTCGCCTACTACAAGCGGCACCCCGGCGAGCGGGTCGTGCTGCGGTCCGCCCCGGCGGGCTCCGTCGCCTGTGAGAACAGGATCGCCGCCACGGACGCCGCCGTCGCGCCGGGTGCGTCGATCGGCTTCTACGGAACCTGGCCGGACGCGCCGGACACCGTGGAACTGCGCGCCGCGGAGCTGACGGATCCGATCGTCCTGAAACCCTTCGGCGACGAGGACGACAAGGCGAGGTGCTGCAAGGACGGAACGGTCACGGTGGACCTGCCGGGCCCCGACGGCTTCGGCGGTCTGCGCCCGAAGAGCATCGACGTGACGCTCGTGACGAAGAGCGGAGTCAAGGTGACGAAGCAGGCGGCGTTCACGCTCGACTGGAGCGGCATCCAGGAGTCGCCCTCGGCCTCTTCCGCGTCACCCTCCTCCGCGTCACCGATGTCCGCCTCACCGACGTCCGCGTCGCCCGCGTCCTCCTCGCCCGCGTCCGACTCACCGTCCCGATGAGTGAGCCTCCGGAACCGCCACCGCCACCGTCACCCGAACCAGAACCAGAACCAGAACCAGAACCGGAACCGCCCGCCGACCCCGACCCAGCGCCCCACCCCGCCCCCGCCCCGGACCCGGTCCCAGATCCGGCCCCGTCCCCTCCCCCGCCCCCCTCCGAACCCGCCATCGGCTGGTTGGAGCTCGTCGGCGCCATCGGCTCCCTCGTCACCCTCCTGACCGCGGTCCTCTTCTACTTCGGCTGGGCGAGCACCGACGCCGAGACCAAGGCCCTCGGCCTGCGTGACACCGTCTTCCACTTCTCCACCAGCGACTACCTGTTGCGCAGCGTCGGAGCCCTCTACCTGCCCGCCTGGTTCGCGGCGGGCATCGCGCTCGGCGCGCTCGGACTGCTCCGCTGGGCGGCGGGCGCACCGGAACGGCTCGACCGCGCCGTGCGCGTGCTGCGGTTCGCGTGGGCGGTGCCCCTCGTCCTCGTACCGCTGTATCCGCTCAACCCCTGGCTGTTCGACCTGCTGCTGCCGCTCACCGCGATCGGCGGCTTCGCGCTCAACGCGTACGCCCGTACCCGTGACCGCCGGGACCTGCGGCTCTGGGGGCTCACTCTCTTCGTCTGCGTCCTGTCGCTGTTCTGGGCCGTGTCGACGTACGCGGCGATCGCGGGGCGCGGCCGGGCGGAGCTGACCGTGCGGACCCTGCGCAGCGACGACTTCCCCGCCGTCGTCGTCTTCAGCGAGAAGGATCTGATGATCCGCGGCGGCGGCAGCTGCTTCCGTCGCGTCACCGGCAAGGGCAGCCAGTACGCGTACGAGTACGGCGGGCTGCGGCTGTTCCACGTCTCCGGGGACCGCGTCTTCCTGGTCCCCCGCTACTGGACGCCCGAGGACGGCACCCTCTACGTCCTCAAGGAGGGCGCGGGACAACGCGTCGACCTGCTCAGCGGGACCGGCCGCCGGGCACGGGAGTGTCAGGGCTAGCCGATCGACGGGGCGCCGCGTGGCGCCGCCGCGTGGCGCAGCTCACCTTTCGGATCCGGCCATGTCCCGGCCGGCCGGTGGGCGCCGTCGTAAGGTGATCAGTGCAGCTGGTTCGCCCCGTCCGCCAGGCGGGAGCGTCGCAAGAGGGAACCCGGTGGGAATCCGGGACTGCCCCGCAGCGGTGAGCGGGAACGACCGCCGTCACACGCACTGGGACCGCAAGACCGGTCCTGGGAAGCGACGGCCAGTAGGCGTCCTCCCCGGAGGATGTGCCCGCGAGTCCGAAGACCTGCCCGCTGTCCGCGCGCGAACCGTTTCGGGCGCGGATATCCCGGTGACCTCGAGGGCGGGTCGGCGCACACATCGGACGGACGGCCGCGCCACCCGCGCGATCCCTCTCCCGTCCGGTCGTTCGCCCCTTCGCGCTCTCGTCCCGTCCCCGGGATCTCAGGGATTCATCTCGCGAAGGAGATCTCCGTGACCACCAAGCCCGCAGCCGCGGCAGCACGGGCCACCGTGTACGGCTACCCCCGCCAGGGCCAGGGCCGCGAACTGAAGAAGGCCGTCGAGGGCTACTGGAAGGGCCGCGTCACCGCCGACGCCCTCCGTACCGCCGCCGCCGAACTCCGCCGCGCGAACTGGCGGGAACTCGCCGACGCCGGCATCGGCGAAGTCCCGACCGGCGACTTCTCGTACTACGACCACGTCCTGGACACCACCGTCATGGTCGGCGCCGTCCCCGAACGGCACCGCGCCGCGGTCGAGAAGGACACGCTCGACGGCTACTTCGCGATGGCGCGCGGCACGCAGGACGTGGCGCCGCTGGAGATGACGAAGTGGTTCGACACCAACTACCACTACCTGGTACCGGAGCTGGGTCCGGGCACGGTGTTCGGCGCCGACTCCACCAAGCAGGTCACCGAGTTCAACGAGGCCCGGGGGCTGGGACTTTCGGCGCGGCCCGTCCTCGTCGGCCCCGTCACCTACCTGCTGCTGGCCAAGCCGGCGCCGGGAGTGCCCGCCGACTTCGAACCGCTGACCCTCCTCGACCGCCTCCTGCCGGTGTACGCCGAGGTCCTCGCGGACCTGCGCGCGGCGGGCGCCGAATGGGTGCAGCTCGACGAGCCCGCCCTCGTCCAGGACCGCACGCCGGCCGAACTGAACGCGGCCGAGCGCGCCTACCGCGACCTGGGCGCCCTCACCGACCGCCCCAAGCTGCTCGTCGCCACGTACTTCGACCGGCTCGGCGACGCCCTGCCGGTGCTCGCCAAGGCCCCGGTCGACGGCCTCGCCCTCGACTTCACCGGGGCGGCCGCCGCCAATCTCGACGGGCTCGCGGCCGTGGGCGGCCTGCCCGGCAAGCGCCTCGTCGCCGGTGTCGTCGACGGCCGCAACATCTGGGTCAACGACCTGGAGCACTCCCTGGCCACGCTCGGCACCCTGCTCGGGCTCGCCGACCGGGTCGACGTGGCCGCCTCCTGTTCGCTCCTCCACGTCCCCGTCGACACCGCCCTTGAACGCGACATCGAGCCGCAGATCCTGCGCTGGCTGGCCTTCGCCCGCCAGAAGACCACCGAGATCGTGACCCTCGCCAGGGGCCTGGCCCGGGGTACGCACACGATCTCCACCCAACTCGCCGCGAACCGCGCCGACCTGGCGTCGCGAGCGGGCTCCCCCATCACCCACGACCCGGCCGTCCGCGCCCGCACCGAAGCCGTCACCGACGCCGACGCACGGCGCTCCCAGCCGTACGCGGAGCGGGCGGCGGCCCAGCGCGCCGCCCTCCGCCTCCCGCTCCTGCCGACGACGACCATCGGCTCCTTCCCGCAGACCGGTGAACTGCGGGCCGCCCGCGCCGATCTGCGGGCCGGCCGGATCGACGGCTCCAAGTACGAGGAGCGCATCAGGGCCGAGATCCAGGAGGTCGTCTCCTTCCAGGAGAAGGCGGGCATCGACGTCCTGGTGCACGGTGAGCCCGAGCGCAACGACATGGTGCAGTACTTCGCCGAACAGCTCACCGGCTACCTCGCCACGCAGCACGGCTGGGTCCAGTCGTACGGCACCCGCTATGTGCGTCCGCCGATCCTCGCGGGCGACATCTCGCGGCCCGAGCCGATGACGGTGCGCTGGACGACGTACGCCCAGTCCCTGACCGGCCGTCCCGTCAAAGGGATGCTCACCGGGCCCGTCACCATGCTCGCCTGGTCCTTCGTCCGCGACGACCAGCCGCTCGGCGACACCGCCCGCCAGGTGGCGCTCGCCCTGCGCGACGAGGTGAACGACCTGGAGGCGGCCGGGACCTCCGTCATCCAGGTCGACGAGCCCGCGCTGCGCGAGACGCTGCCGCTGCGCGCCGCCGACCACCCCGCCTACCTGGCCTGGGCCACGGAGGCGTTCCGCCTCACCACCGGCGGGGTGCGCCCGGACACGCAGATCCACACGCACATGTGCTACGCCGAGTTCGGGGACGTCGTCCAGGCGATCGACGACCTCGACGCCGACGTCATCAGCCTGGAGGCGGCCCGTTCCCACATGCAGGTCGCGCGTGAACTCGCCGCCCACGGATATCCGCGCGAGGCGGGCCCCGGCGTGTACGACATCCACTCCCCGCGCGTGCCGAGCGCCGAGGAGGCGGCGGCGCTGCTCCGCAAGGGACTCGACGCCATCCCGGCCGAACGGCTCTGGGTCAACCCCGACTGCGGTCTGAAGACGCGCGGCTGGCCCGAGACCAGGTCCTCGCTGGAGAACCTGGTCGCGGCGGCCAGGACGGTCCGTGCGGAGCTGACCGGCTCCTGACGGCCTGACGCGGTGTGACGGACCCGGGCGGGAGCGGCGTGCTCCCGCCCGGCAGGACACGTCCGCGCAGGTGTGTTTCTTCGCGCTCGGTGGCGCGTTGCGTTGTGCGAGGATGCGTTCAGTCGGAGAGCACTCCTCGCCTCACCTCCAAGGCCGGACGCCATGAGACAAATTCCCTCACTCCTGTTCGTCCTGTACGTGGCCTGCGCCGTGTGCAAAGCACGCGTCGCGCACCTGGAGTTCACCCCTCCCCACATGGATCCCGTGAGCATGCCGCGCTGGACCGCGTTGAGCCGCGCCGCCTACGCCGCGTCGAGAAGCCCCTCGCTCTGGTGGTTCACCGTGGAGAGCGAGGCGTACACGAACGGCACCGGGGAGAACGTCACCGCCGACGACGCGAGCCGCTACCGCGACGCCTTCCGCTACCCGCGCACCTTCGCCCGCGTCCACACGGCGGGGCTCAAGGGGGACGCGGGCTTCTGCGCGGGATGCGACGTCCCCTACTGCGCCCGGCACTGGCATCTGCAAGAGGCGGACGGCGGCGAAAGGGCTCTGTGTCCGCTGGGCCACCGGCGCTGACGGCTAGTTCACCGTCAGCTGGTTCACCGTCAGCTCGGCGATCCCGGGGTGCTTCTTCGCGTCCGCGTCGCCGCGCACCGTCACCCGGACGTACCGCGCGAGTCGCGTGGTGTCGGCCTCCGCGCGGTGCCAGTGCCGGCCGTCGAGGGAGAGCTCGACGGTGTGGGCGACGGGTTCGGTTTCGGTCCAGGTCGGGGTGACCTCGCCGACGCGGACGGGTTTGGCGAGGTCCGTCGTCAGCCGGCCGCGTGCGCCGTCCGGGACCCAGGCCGTGGCCGAGTTCCCGTCGACGGCGGCTCCCGCGTACATGCCGGGCTGCTCGGACGAGGCCTCGGCGGTGGTGCAGCGGGCCGCGTTGGTGGTGGGTGTCAGGTCGGGGCGGCGGGTCTTGAGGACGGCCGGGGCGCCCTTGCTGACGATCTGCTCGCCCTGCGGGGTGTCGAGCGTCATCGGCTCACCGCCCGTGAGGCGCACGGTGGTGCGGTGGGCGCCGAGCTCGATGTCGTACGTACGTCCCTGCCAGGTCAGTCCGCGCAGGGTGACGCCGCGGTCGAACTGCGGAGGGAGCATCGGGTCGAGGTGGAGGCGGTTCTCCCGCATCCGCAGGCCGGTCAGGCCGTTGGTGAAGGTCTGGAGGAAACCGCCCTTGCCGGTGAGGAAGTCGTGCGCGGGCGAGCCCGACAGCGGGTCCTCCGCGCCCGCCTTGTCGCCGCGGGCCTCCGAGAACTGGGCGAACGGGCCGCGCACGAACGGCCTGATGGAACGCTCCAGATAGGTGTACGTGGAGCAGCCCGGCTCACCGATCCCGGCGGCGTCGACGGCGTGCACCGAGTCCGTCATGGCGGGGCCGTCCGGGTCGGTGCGCTGCGCGTAGTAGTCGAGGGTGGCGGCCGCCGACCCCTCGGGCATCCGCCACTCCAGCGGGTACATCAGGAGGACCGTGTCGGCCTGCTTGATGGTGCCGCCGTCGTAGCCGTCGTACTGCTGGAAGACCTTGCGGCGCTCGTCGTACGGGATCCGGATGCGGTCGGCGACGGTCTTCCACTCGGCGGGTGCCCGCTTGCCGAGCAGTTCGGCGGCGCGGGTGGCGTGGCGCAGGGCGGTCACGGCACCCGCGTTGGTGAAGACCGCGTCATCGACGCCGTTGCTGTACTCGTCGGGCCCCGCGGTGTCCTTGATGGAGTAGCTGCCGTCCGTGTTGCGGCTGACGCGGCCCGCCCAGAACTCGGCGATGCCCTTCATCACCGGCCAGCCGCGCTCGCGCAGCCAGCGGGTGTCCTTGGTGGCCAGGTAGTACTGCCAGGTGGCCAGGGAGATGTCGGACTGGAGGTGGATCTGGGTGCGGCAGTGCGGCGGGTCGACGCTGTGGCACTCCTTGGCGAGGTCACCGGAACTGCCGCTGTTCCAGGGGTAGAAGAGCCCTTGGTAGCCGAGTTCGCGGGCGTTCTCGCGAGCCTTCGCGCGGGTCCGGTAGCGGTAGTCGACGACGGACCTGGCGAGTTCGGGGCGGGTGGCGAGCAGGGCGGGGTACATCCATGTCTCGGCGTCCCAGAAAACGAGGCCCGCGTAGTTGTCGCTGGTCAGGCCTGCCGGAGCGATGCTGTTGGCGGCACCCTCGCGGGTGTTGGAGAGCAGCCCGTACTGCGCGGACCGCACCCATGCCTGCATGTCGCGCCGCCCGCGCACCTCGATGTCGGCGCGCCAGAGCCGCGACCAGGCGGCGGTGTGGGAGCGGAGCAGCGTCCGCCAGCCGCGGTCGGCGGCGCGCCGCGAGGTGGCGGTGGCGTCCCGGCGCGGCGCGCGTGAGGTGAGGGACGTGTCGACGCCCACGTACTTGGTGAAGTCGTACGACTGCCCGCGCCGGACCGGCAGGGCCAGCGCCTGACGTGCTGTCAGCCTTTGCGCTGGTGACGCCTTTCGCGCCCTGGCCCCGTGCAGACCGCGTCCGGCGCGGAGGGTGGAGGCGACGGCGCCGTCGACCTTCGTGCCGTCCGTGCGGAAGGTGACGTCCATGGTCGGTGCGGTCCGGCGCCCGCCACGGTGCTCGGCGGTGCGGTCGCCGCCGCCGGTCTGCTGGATGCGCCGTGCGCCGCGCCCGTCCAGCATGTCGGTGACGGTCGCCTCGCCGCTCCAGTGCGGGGTCATGCGCATGCGTACGGCGCCCACGTGCGGGTCGGCGCGGTCGGCGAGCACCTCGTACACGAGGTCGGTGCGGCGCCCGTCCGTGGCGGTCCACGTCAGCGAGGTGCGGACGAGACCGCAGTCGAGGTGGAGCGACTGGCGATAGTCGGAAATGCGTCCGGACGGCGTCGAAGAGTTGAA
Source organism: Streptomyces sp. NPDC030245 (assembly GCF_055572995.1). Lineage (NCBI taxonomy): Bacteria > Bacillati > Actinomycetota > Actinomycetes > Kitasatosporales > Streptomycetaceae > Streptomyces > Streptomyces sp. NPDC030245. Next base: position 343,509 of record NZ_JBVICF010000002.1, read on the forward strand.
GGTGTCGGCGCGGGCCCCGCCGGTGCTGAGGGTCAGCGCGGTCCAGGTGGGCAGCGCGGCGACGGCCTGTCGGTCCTCGGCGGTCTTCTTGTTGTGGGCGTACAGGCCGGACACGAAGGAGCCGTCGTAGCGCGGGGTGAACAGCGGCCAGCCGGTCTTGGCCTCGCTGTCCGTGTAACCGGACCCGTTCGGCGGCACGCGTTGCCCCAGATAGCCGTTGCCGACGAAGGCGTGGTGGGAGTCCGACGCGTCGGCGCGGGTGGTGGAGGTGAGCGTCCAGCCGTCACGGGTTCCGCCCCCGGCCCGGTCGACGTCACCCTTCCGGCAGTCCGGGGCCGCGGCGTTGTCGCCGCTCCGTACCGGCTGGGAGGCGGCCGGCGGCACCGAGGCGACGAGGGCTCCGGCCAGCAGCACCGCGGTCAGTCGGGCGGCACGCGGCAGCGCACCGGGGGAGTACGTCATTGTTCTCCGTCACTCTGGTTCACCTGCGAGGTCCAGGGACCATAAATTTTCTGAACAAGTGACGTCAATAGATGAGCGTTATCGGTCAAGTGTCGAAGACATGAGGTCGTACGTACTGGGTGTGTCGGGTCGGCAGGGTCGGGGGGCGCCCGGGTCAGCGCCGCGTGCCGTCGAGCCCGCACAGGGAGAGCTCGTCCGGCGTGAAGGGCGCGCTCCGCTGGGCGTCACGGCCGGGGCCCCGGGCGACGCCGAGCAGCACCGCGGGCCTGAGCAGGCAGGTCAGGCCCGCGGAGAGTGTCATGAGATCGGCCAGCGCCCGGAGGACCGCCGGGTCGCCGGTGGCGGCCCGCATCATCCGCTGGGTGTAGCCGCGCAACAGCCGGGCGGTCGGCGGTGGGCGTTTGCCGCTGGTCCCCGGATAGTTGAGGTCCTCGCCGGTGGCCAGATCCCAGGGGCTGCCTGTCGTGCGGGCCACCGCTCGCTGCACGTGCCGGGCGAAGCCCGCGGAACGGATGTCGCGCTCGCGCAGGGCCCGGCCCAGCGCCTCCGCGCTGTGCGCGACGACCGACAGGCCCTGGCCGTAGACGGGGTTGAAGGTGGCGAGGGCGTCACCGAGAACGACGTACCCCTCCGGTGCGGAGGGGAGCCTTTCGAAACGGCGGCGCCGGTTGACCGTGCTGCGGGTGAGGCGGACGTCGGTCAGGGGTTCGGCGCGGGAGATCACGTCGGCGAGGACGGGGTCGCGCAGGCTCCGGGCGAACGGCTCGAAGTCGGCGCACTCCCTGGTGGGTTCGGCGCCGCGGGTGCCCGCGACGGTGACCAGCCAGCGGCCGCCCTCGACGGGCAGCAAGGTGGCGGCCCGGCCGGGGCCTCCGGAGTGGGGGTCGGGCTGGATGCTGACCATGGGGAAGTCCTCCGCGCCCGGCGGCGCGCGGAAGAGCCGGGTGGCGTAGACCTGACCGGCGTCGACCGTCTCCTCGCGGACGGCGGGCAGCCCGAGGCGGGCGAGGTGGCGCGGCGCCTGCGAGCCGCGGCCCGAGGCGTCGACCACGAGGTCCGCCGGCAGGTTCTCGACCGCTCCCCCGTCGGTCCCGCGGACGGCCACGCCGACCACACGGCGTCGGTCACCGAGCAGTTCCACCGCCTCGGTGCCGTCCCGCAGCACCACCCGCGGCAGGGACAGGACGCGCTCGCGCACCACCGCGTCGAGCAGGTCCCGGGTGCAGGAGACGAAGAACGTCGTGCCGGGCCTGCGCGGGAACCAGCCTCCCGGCCCGAGCACGGCCATCCCCTCCGTCACCATCACCCGCCGCGCACCCGCGGCCACCCATGCGTCGACCATGCCCGGAAGGAGGGAGTCGATGACGTGCGCGCCACCGGACATCATCAGGTGCGCGTGGCGCGCCTGTGGCAGTCCCCGGCGCGGTCCGGGCCCGGCCGGCATGCGGTCCCGGTCGACGAGCACCACCTCGCCCACCCGGTCGGCCAGCACCGCCGCGGCCAGCATCCCGGCCATTCCCGCGCCCACCACCACCGCGCGGCCGCTCCCGCCCGAGGTGCTGCCCTGTGCCTTCATGACCACGACCTTCCGGACGTACGGGCCCGTTCTGTAAGGGAGTTCATTCCAAACTGCGGGTCGCGGACCCTCGGCGCAAGCAGCGAACCGGCCGCCCCTGACGCCCCGGGAGCGGGGCGGGCGATTGCGGTTCAGAGGGCGTTGTCAGTGCCTCCCCATAGAGTGAGGACATCACTCAGGGAGCTTTGGAGGGGGAGCAAAAACATGTCCGCAAACAAGATCCAGCACAAGGTGAATCACGTCGCTCTGGTCGTGGACTGTTCGGGTTCCATGCGTCCGCACGAGAGCCAACTCATTCGCGTCGTGGACGAGTTCGTCGCGGGCCTGAAGGCCGAATCGGACAGCCTCGGTCACGAAACGCGAATCAGTCTCTACTCCTTCGACCACAGGGTGGAGAATCTGGTCTGGGACATGGATGTGAAGCATCTCCCGTCCATGCGGGGCCTGTACCGCGTCAACAATGGAGCGACGGCTCTCATCGAGGCTTCCCTCAAGTCCCTGGACGACCTGGGCCACATCTGGGAGGAGTACGGCGAGCACAGCTTCCTCCAGATCGTCGTGACGGACGGCGAGGAGAACGCCTCCGGGGGCGACCGGCGGCACGACGGCGACATGAGCATCCTCGGCCCCTGGCTCGACAGGATCACGGCGAAGATGGGCGGCCTCCCCGGCCACTGGACCTCCGCGATCCTCGTGCCGAACTCCCTGGCCAAGCGCACCGCCCAGAACTACGGCTTCCCCGCGGGGAACATCGCCATCTGGGACGCGGACTCCCAGAAGGGCGTCGAGGAGGCGATCGGCACCGTGCGCGCCGCCGCCACCAGCTTCCTCCGCGGCCGGGAGCAGGGCCTGCGCGGCACGAAGAACCTGTTCGCCGTCGGCCAGGACATATCGGTGGACGAGGTGCGGGCGAACCTCGAACCGATTCCGGCCGACAAATACCGGCTCCTGAAGGTCGACCAGGAGGTCGAGATCCGCCCCTTCGTGAATTCGCACCCGGGCGTGACGTACGAACGCGGCGCGTGCTACTACCAATTGGGCGCCCGCGCCCAGGTCCAGCCGAACAAGGAAGTCATCGTGGTCGAGAAGGACACCGACCGCGCCTATACGGGCGACGCGGCGCGCAGCCTCTTGTTCGGTACGGGAATTCAGGGAACCGTCTCCGTGAAGGCGGGAAACAACCCCAAGTTGGAGGTGTACGTGCAGAGCCGTTCGGTGAACAGGAAACTCAAGCCGAATACGCGGCTGCTCATCATGCTCTGAATGCCCTCAACACCCTGAAGGCGCCTAGGGTGTTCACCACCGAAGTCCACTGGTCGACCCGGAGGTGCCATGTCCCCGCAGATGAAGTTGGCCGCGATAACGCTCGACTGCCCCGACCCGCCGGCGTTGGCGGCGTTCTACCGGCAGGCCACCGGCTTCGCGCCACATCCGAAGTCGGACGCCGACTTCGCGGGGCTCACCCGCGACGACGGACTCTTCATCGGCTTCCAACGGGTCGACGACTACCGCGCCCCGCACTGGCCCGGCCAGACCGTGCCCCAGCAACTGCATCTCTGCTTCGATGTCGCGGACCTCGACGAGGCCGAGGCCTGGCTGCTGGGGCTGGGGGCGGGTAAACCGGACCACCAGCCGCATGAGGTCACCAGGGCACGGGTGCTCACCGACCCGGCGGGACACCCCTTCTGCATCTGCCGAGCGAGCGCATCGAGCTGAGCGTTGGTTCCTCGTCGAGCTGAGCGATGATTCCTCGACGCGCTAGGCGAGGATTCCCTCGACGATCCTCAGCAGGCGCTCCCCCGCCCGGTCGATGCTCCCGTTCTGCGTGCTGACCTGAGCTCCTTCGAGTACGAAGGTGATCGTGGCCGCGGCCTGTTCGGGATCGGCCAGTCCCGCCGCGGCGCACATGCCGACGAGTCTGCGGGTCTGGCGGGCCTTGTGTTCCTCGATCACTCGCCGTGCGGGGTGGGCGCGGTCGGGCAGTTCGGCGATGGAGTTGATGAACGGGCAGCCCCGGTGCGAGACCGAGGGCAGCCCCTCGGCGATGAAGCGGGCCAGGCCCAGGATCTGCTCTCTGGGCCTGCCCGGGTGTTCCGCCTCGACCCGGTCGAAGGCCGCCTGGTAGTCGGCGGCGACGATCCGCAGCCACTCCGCGACCAGCGCGTCCTTGGTCTCGAAGTGCCGGTAGATCGCCATCTTGGTGGTCTCGGCCCGCTCGGCGATCGCCTGGACGCCCACCCGGCGGATTCCCTCGCTCTGGAAGAGCTCTTCCGCCGCGTCGAGGATGCGCTCACGAGGGGGCAGCTTCGCCACCCTGCTCGGCCTTCTGTCGGTCGCTGCCATGTCTGCTACGGTACCAATCCGTCCCACGCGATACCGATCGGTATCATCCAGTACTCATCGGTATCGCTCGCTGCGCTGGGGAGAACACAGTGAGAGTTGCCGAGTACGTGAAGTTCGACGCGGTCGGACTCGCCGGTCTGGTGGCCAAGGGCGAGGTGACCCCCGCCGAAGTGGAGGCGGCCGCCCGCGAGGCCGTCCGGACGGTCGACCCGCGGCTCAACGCCGTCGTCGAGACATGGCCGACCGACGACGCACCACGGTCCACCACCAGCAACCGCAGGGGCGGCGCGCCCTCGGGGCCGCTCGCCGGAGTCCCCTTCCTCATCAAGGACATCGGCGTCTCCATGGCCGGGAGGCGGATGGAGTTGGGCAGTCGGCTCGCGGCCGGCCTCGTCGCCCGCGCCGACTCGTCGCTGATGCTGCGTCTGCGCCGGGCCGGCCTCGTGACGTTCGGGCGCACCGCGACGCCGGAGATGGCGTACAGCATCACGACGGAACCGGAGCTGTACGGCCCGACCCGGAACCCGTGGGACGTGGAGCGGAGTGCGGGCGGCTCCAGCGGGGGCGCGGGCGCGGCCGTCGCCGCCGGGGTGGTCCCGATCGCGCACGCCACCGACGCCGCGGGTTCGCTCCGCATCCCGGCCTCGTACAACGGCCTCTTCGGTTTGAAACCCACCCGCGGCCGGGTCTCCATGGGGCCGGGCGCCGACGAGGTCTTCAGTGGCCTGGCCGTGCAGGGCAGTGTCAGCCGCACGGTGCGCGACAGCGCGGTCCTGCTGGACCAGATCCGCGGTCCGGAACCGGGCGACCCCTACTTCGCCCAGGAGCCACCGCGGCCGTACGCGGAGGAAGTCACCCGGCACCCGGGATCACTGCGGATCGGTGTGCTCGCCGAGGCGTGGGGTGGACGCCGTACCGGGCGGCCGGTGGCCGACGCGCTCTCGCGCACCGTGCGGCTGCTCGAATCCCTCGGGCATCAGGTGGCGGAGGCGCCGGTCGATCTCGGGGTCGGCTGGGAGGAGTTCGTCCTGGCCAACGCCCGGCTGATGACGGCGAATCTCGCGGCCTCGGTCGACGAGCTGGCCGCCGCCCTCGACCGGCCCGTCGACTCCTCGACGCTGGAACCGTCGACCCTGGCCGGCTACCGCTACGGGCAGCAGGTCAGCGGCACCCAGTTCGTCGCCGCTCTCGCGGTCCGCAACCGGGTCGCACGCAGCCTGGCGCGGTACTTCGACACGTACGACGTACTGCTCACCCCGACCGTGCCGGAGCTCCCCATGCACCTCGGCGCCTACGCCGAGGGCGCGGAGGCGCTGGACGGCCTCGGCTGGATCGACCGCCTCAACGACCGTTCGCCGTTCACCATGGCGTTCAACGTGTCGGGCACGCCCGCCATGTCCGTCCCGGTGACGGCCGACGCCAGGACCGGGCTTCCGACAGGCATGCAGTTCGCCGCGGGCCACGGGCGCGAGGGCCTCCTCTTCCGCCTCGCCGGACAGCTCGAAGAGGCGAGCCCGTGGTCTGGCCGGACCCCCGCGGTGTGGGCGGGCGACGCCGCAGGTCGCTAGGGCCTGCCGCTACTGCTTGCCCGGCGGGTGCTTGTGTGCGGTGTCCAGCCGGTAGTCGGGGCATTCGCGGTTCTGGCAGACCCCGGGGACCCAGGAGGGCACGTACACCCCGAGGCTCTTGTGCCGGTGGATCGTCAGCGGCACGGTCTTCTTGCAGGTCGGGCACGTGTGCGCCTCGACCTCACGTTTCACTTTGACCATATCTTTACGATATGCCCGAAACGTCCCATCGGAAAGTGGTCCGCTCCCCTCGGGCGCTGCCGGCCGTCTCAGGCTGAGCACCACCGAAGCCGTGAGCACGACGACGATGACGGCGAGGCTCACCGGCGAGGGGATCTCCGGGATGCCCGGAGTGATCATCTTGTGCGAGGCCTGGAAGATGAGCTTGACGCCGATGAAGGCGAGGATGATCGCCAGGCCCTTGCTCAGAAGATGAAAGCGGTCCAGCAACCCCGCGAGCAGGAAGTACAGCGCCCGCAGGCCGAGGATCGCGAAGACGTTGCTGGTGTAGACGATGAAGGCGTCGTCGCTGACCGCGAGGACGGCGGGGACGCTGTCGACGGCGAAGATCAGGTCGGCGGCCTCGATCGCCGCGACCACCGCGAGCAGCGGCGTCGCCATCCGCTTGCCCGCCTCCTTGACGAAGAACCTCGCCCCGGCGTACTCGTCCCGGACCGGGACGGCCTTGCGCAGCATCCGCACCGCGAAGCTCTTGCCCGGGTCGAAGCTCTCCTCGTCGCCCTTGAGGAGCTTGTAGGTGCTGTAGAACAGGACCGCCGCGAAGACGAACAGCACCGCCGTGAACCGGCTGACCACGGCCACCCCGAGGGACAGGAAGACGCCGCGGAAGACGAGCGCGCCGATGACGCCGTAGAACAGCACCCGGTGCTGGTAGGCCCGGTTCACCTTGAAGTAGGCGAAGATCACGGCGAAGACGAAGAGGTTGTCGACGGACAGGCTCTTCTCCAGCAGCCACGCCGTCGTGTACTCGGTCCCCGCCGTCGTACCGAGCACGATGAACACGACCGCGCCGAAGACGAGAGCGAGGCCCACCCACATCACGCTCCAGGCGGCGGCCTCCTTGAAGCCGATGACGTGCGCACTGCGGTGGGCCAGCAAGTCCACCGCCAGCGACACCACCACGGTCGCGGCGAAAGCCCCCCACAGCCACAGCGGGACCTCAAGCACACCGAACACCCTCGTCACGGCCGGCACGACAGCGGCCTCTGCTAAAAGTGTGCGCCCCCGACCAGAACCGGACCACCGGCGGACCACTCCCCCACCCACCGCCCCCGGGTAGGTTCTCCCGATGACCTTGAGGGAGACGCGGGGCCTCGCATCGACGACCGACGGGGCGCAGTTGAGCTGGACGGCGCTGGGGGACACGAGGCGGCGGCCGGCCGTGGTCCTGCTACATGGCGGCCCTGGGTTGCCGGACTACCTCGGCGATGTCGCACCCATGATCGCGGACCTCGCACCCGTGTACCGCTACGACCAGCGTGGCACGGGCAGCTCCCACTGGCGCGGCCGCCACTCCCTCGGCCGCCATGTCGACGATCTCGCCGAGCTGCTCGACGTGTGGGGTGTGCCGAGAGCCGTGCTGGTCGGGCACTCCTACGGCACCGATCTGGCGAGCCGGTTCTGCCTGCGGCACGCCGACCGGGTCGCCGCCATGCTGCTGATGTGCGGGCCGTTCGTCGGTACCTGGCGCGCCGGAGAACGGGCCGAGCGCGGTCGGCGCATGTCTGCGGCACAGCGGGAACGGCTGCGCGCGTTGGAGGCGTTGCCGCATCGCACGGAGGAGCAGGAGGTCGAGCTGCTCACGCTGGCGTGGTTCCCCAACCACGCCGACCCCGGCCGCCGGTGGAGCTGGGCCGCGCGAGCCGCCCGGCGGCGCCGCCCGGTCAACTGGGCCATGAACGCCGAACTCGGCGCGGAAGGGCGCGCGGATCCGCTGGACGGGCACCTGGCCGAGCTGCGCACGTGCCTGCCCGCGCGGACGGAGCTGCTCGGCGGGGCCGGAGATCCTCGCCCCGTGTCGGCGCTGGAGTCACTGGCGCTCCGGCTCTCGCTTCCGCTGACGCGGATCGAGGGCGCCGGGCACGAGCCCTGGCTGGAGCGGCCCGACGTCGTGCGGGCACACTTGAGGCGATTCGTGCGCGGCGCCACGGATGCTGCCTAGGCCCGCGTCGTAGAGCCGACTCGACGGCGCCGATCAGAAAGCGACAGAAGCCCGGACCTCTTGACCTCCGTGCGATCGCCAAGGGTGCCGATTGGGGCGACGGGTGTCGATTGTCGGCTCGGGTCGCCTGAGTGCGGGTCAGATCACTACCGTGGGCACCTGTTCCGCAGATTGTGTTACTCGGCGGTCCGTTCGGTGTCTTGGGGGTGAACGATGGCCGCTGCTGATGCGGCATCTGCCGGCACCATGCCGGTGCAGCAGCTTCGGGCGGGAGACCACGCCTTTGTCAGCTACGAGGACGACGACGCGGGCCGCGACGTGGTCACCACGTTCGCGTGGACCGGGCTCGCCAAGCGCGAGAAGGTGATGGTCTTCGCCGCCCCGCAGCTGGCCGACAGCGAGGTGTGGAACCTGCTGGAAGTCCCCGGCCCGCTCCTCGGCGCCGCCCGTGAGCGGGGGCAGCTGGTGGTCAGCAGCATGCGGGCACTGATCCACCCCTCCCCGCACTTCACCCCCGAGCGGCAGTGGCAACGCATCGAGGAGGAGACCGACCGTGCCCTGGAGGAGGGTTTCCGCGGTCTGCGCACCTATATCGACATGCACTGGGTGGGCGACCTGAACGCCGACGTCGCGGTGATGATGCACCGCGAGTCCCACGCCCAGCACCTGTTCACCGATCGCCCGTACACCGAGATCTGCGCCTACGACAGTCGGTGGTTCACCCCCGAGGTTCTGAAAGCCATGCACAGGGCGCACCCGTGTCGGCTGCTCTCCCGCCTCGGAGCGCTGCACGCGGAACAGTCGGACGGCACGGTGCGGCTGGCCGGAGAGGCGGACCTCGCCACCCGGGAGGAGTTCGTCGCCGCCGTGCGCGAAGGTCTGGTGCGCACCGCGGACACGGGGCGGCTGACGGTGGACATGTCGCAGCTGGTCTTCCTCAGCGCGGCCTGCGCCGTGGACCTGCTGCGGCTGGTCGCGGCCTCCACCCACGACGGGATCCAGGTCCTCTGCCATCCGGCGGGGGCCCGCATACTGCGCCGGGCAGGCGCCGACAACATGCCCGGCCTGATGCTCAGCGAGGTGAGCCGCTGATGTCGTCACCCGGCTCCCGCGACCTGCCCACGGCACCCCTCCTCGAATTGCCCCTCACGCAGGAGGACCTGCCCCGGCTGCGCATGCTCATCGACCGGTACGCCGACCGCGAGGGGCTGCCCGAACCGCGGCGCGGCGACTTCATCGTGGCCATCGACGCGGTGGCCACCGACGCCATCGCGCACGAGGGCGGCGGCGGCACGCTGACCCTCCAGCGCGCCGACGGGCATCTGGAGTGCCGTATCCACGACCGCGCGCAGGGCCTCACCTCGGACGGCGTCCCCGGGGCGGACCCCGGGAGCGACGGGCACGCGGCGGGGAGCGGACTGTGGCTCGCCGGTCGCATCACCGACCACCTCTCGGTCTCCGCGGCCGCCATCGGAGCCGTCGTCACGCTCGTGATGCGGCTGCCCCGCTGACGACCGCCTCGTCGTCCTCGACGCGCATCTCGGGGCGGCCGGTGACGAGGAGCCAGACGGGCAGCGCCGCGACGCAGAGCATCGGCAGCAGGTCGAGGTCCATGAGGACGACGGCCGCGGTGAAGAGGCTGAGCCAGCCCTGCCGGGTGGTGGCGAGCAGGATGCCCAGTACGGCGCAGGTGATGGCCAAGGAGGCGGGCACCGGGTCGACGAGGGCGTGCGCGAGCATGCCGAGCGCGACGCCCACGAAGACGGCGGGGAAGATCCGCCCGCCCCGGAAGCCGCAGGACCCGGCGACGACCAGCGCGGCGAGCTTCACCACGGCCAGGAGCAGGAGGTTCGCGGCGCCGTGGGCGTCGGCTTCCGCGGTCAGCTCCTTCATCTCGCTCAGCCCCTTGAAGAGCGTGAGGTGGCCGCCCAACGCACCGAGCGCGCCGAGGACGAGCCCACCGACGGTGAGCATCAGGACGGGGTGGCCCAGTTGGCGGAAGGCCCGGTGGACCAGCGGGAAGGCATGAACGGCGGCGAGCCCGACGAGCGCGGCGCACGAGCTGATCACCATGGCGGAGACCACGTCGACCAGGCGCGCGCCCGGATAGGGCGCGACGTCGACCCGGAACGCCGGATGCGCGACGAGCACCGTGGTCAGGGCCCCCGCGCCGGCCGCGACGAGCGGCGCGAAGAGCCGGTCCCACAGGGGCCGCGGGTCGGCTTCGGAGCTGATCTCGGAGAGGATCAGGGCCGCCGCGACGGGCGTGCCGAACAGCGCGCCGACGGTCCCCGCGGCCGCGAGGGAGACCCAGGCGGTGCCCGGCGTGCGCGGCATGGCCTTCATGCCGAGCGCGTACGCGAGGGCGATGTTGATGGCGGTGATCGGATTCTCCGGGCCGAGACTGACACCGCCCGCGAGGCCGACGACCACGGCGAGCGCGAGGCCGGGCAGGACCCGCAGCGGCAGCGGCGGGTCGACGAGACCTGTCGTCGCGGGGTCGGGCCCGGCGTGCCCCGGCACCTTCCACACCACGAGGCCCACGACGAGGCCGACCACGGTGAGCGTGCCGAGGATCCAGCCCGCCGAGGTCCCGGAGACCCCGAGCGCGTCCGGCAGCCCGTCCCACAGCACCTCCTGGAGCCGGTCGGCCACCCCGCTCAGCGCGAGGAGCAGCAGGCTCGACCCCACACCGACGAGCAGCGCGGGAACAACCGCCGGGGTGAGCGCGCGGGCCTGCGGCGGCAACGTCATGGCGTCACCACGCCTCCGACTCCGAGGACGGCCCGCCGCCCGAGGCGGTGGTCTCCTTGCCCTTCCCCGCCTTGGCCCGCACGCGCAGCGCCAGCAGCGGGAAGACGAGGACGGAGACCATGGCGGCGCCCACCAGGGCCGCCGCCTCCCCCTTCGCCAGGACTCCCTCGTCGAGGCCGATGGTGGTGATGGCGACGACGAGCGGCAGACACGTCGAGGAGTACAGGGTCAGGGCCCTGCGGTCGGCCGGGGCCAGGTCGCGCGGTGCCAGGGCGTAGGCCGGGATGCCTCGTACGACGAGGAACAGGAGCAGGAAGACCGGGAGCAGCAGGAGCGCCCGGCCGCCGTCGAGCAGGGACGCGAGGTCGAAGTTGATGCCGGTGACGATGAAGAACAGCGGGACGAGGAAGCCGAAACCCATCGCTTCCACCTTGCCCAGGACCTCCTCGCCGCTCTCGGGGGCCGCTCCCTGGAACACGAGCCGGGTCAGCAGCCCCGCCGCGAAGGCGCCGAGCAGCACATCGAGGCCGAACGCGTACGACAGGGCGAGCATCGCGACGAGCAGCAGCATCACGAAGCGGACGGCGAACTGACCGCTGGTGTGCAGCGTCGTACGGATGATCTGGGCGAACCACGGCGGGTGGGGGCGCAGCGCCCAGTAAACCGCCGCCGCGGTGATGACCGCGAAGGCGGCGAGCACCACCGTGGCCGCGCCCGGGTCGCGGCCGCTGAGCAGCACCGCCATGGCGATGATCGGTGCGAACTCGCCGACGGCGCCGAAGGCCATCATCACGGTGCCGAAGCGGCCGCGCAGGTCGCCGCTGTCGCGCAGGATCGGCAGCACCGTGCCGAGTGCGGTGCTGGTCAGCGCGGTGCCGATGACGACGCTCCGGGAGAGGTCGAGGCCGGTCAGCGCCAGCGCGATGCCGAGGCCGAGGACGAGGGAGACGAGCCAGGCCCAGGCGGAGCGGCGCAGGGTGTCGCCGCGGACGGCCGCGAACTCGATCTCGTAACCGGCGAGGAAGATGAGCATGGACAGGCCGAGCTCGGAGAGGGTGTCGATCACCTCGTCGTGGTGCGCCCAGCCGAGCACGTCGGGGCCGATGAGGATGCCGAGCACGATCTCGAAGATGACCAGGGGGACGCGCACCCGGCGGCCTGCGGCGTGCGCCAGCAGGGGTGCGAGCACGGCGACCGCCATGATCAGGATGAGGGTTCCCGGATGTGTCACGCCGCGGCCCGCTCCCGTCCGCCGGCCCCCGGCCTCCCGTGGTGCACGGCCGGTCAGTCCTTGGCGGAGGCGGCCGCGGCCTGGGCGTCGACGATGCCGAGGCCCAGCTTGGGCAGCTTGTCCGGGTTCTTCGCCGTGCTGCGGATGGCCGCCATGATCTGGTCCGGGGTGCGGTCCTGCTGGTGGAGCAGGGCCGCGACGGCGGAGACGTAGGGGGCGGCCATGGAGGTGCCGTCCAGCTTCCCGTAGCCGCTGTCGTTCTTGAGCGTCTCCTTCGTGCGGTACGTCGGCAGAGTGGACAGGATGCCGACACCGGGCGCCGAAACCGCCTGCTGTGCGCCGAAGTTGGAGAACTCGGCGGGCTTGGCGTCCTGGTCGCTCGCGCCGACGACCAGGACCGGCGTGTCGGGCTTGTAGGGCTGGAGCGCGGTGCCTTCGTTGCCCGCCGCGGCGACCACGACCGCGCCCTTGTCGTGGGCGTGCGCGATGGCGTCGTTGAGGGTGCCGCCCTTGAGGAGGCGGGCAGCTTCAGCGAGTCGAGCGCCCACTGCTTGTCCCGCATCGGGTCGGGCTTGCTGTCGGGCTCGCGCTCGCTGTCCTTTCCGCCGCATGCGGTGGCCAGCAGCAGTGTGGCGGAGAGGGCGACGGTGAGGCGTGTACGGGTGCGCATGGTCCGAGCGTCGGGGCGGTGGAGGCGTACCGCATGCAGGGGCGGACCGAGCGGGCGATCCGTGCGGGAGGAGGGCGCTCCGGCTGGCCGGGGCGGAGGTGTCGTGCTGGGCGGCGGACCGGCGGACGACGCCGTGAAGAATTCGCGACTTACATACCTTTTTTCTGTTACATCGCTTACGGATGGGCTTGATGTGAGGTGCGTAACTTCGTAGATGTCGCCGCAACGGGGCGGCCCCCACGAGAAAACGAGACCCAGAAGGGCACTCTTTCCCATGCGTATGACCCCCCGCGCCCTGCGCACCAGCATCATCACCGCGACGGCCACCACGGCGATCACCCTCGGTGCCGCCTCCGGTGCCCTCGCGGCCACGCAGCAGACTCCGGCCTCCGCTCCTTTCGCCACGGTGACGGCCGGGGCGCACACCTTCACCAAGCCACACAAGTCGCACAAGTCGCACAAGTCGCACAAGTCGCACACCAAGCGTGTCTACGTGAAGACCGTGCGGCTGGCCTCGAAGGGGCACACGGCCAAGGTGTACAAGCTCGGCAAGAACAAGTACCAGGCCGACATCCTCTTCCACGGCAAGAAGGTCGGCGGCCTGAACGCGTTCGGCAGGACCGCCCTGGGCAATCTGAACGGTCTGCACGTCAAGCTCACCGCGCGCGGCGCGGTCACGTCCTGGGTGGACCGGGCCAAGCCCGCCCCCAAGCCGAAGCCGAAGCCCGCGCCGGGCAAGCGCGAGCTGATTCGCATCGACACCCTGGTGGACGGCTCCAGGGCCAAGGTCTACAAGCTCTCGACCAACCACTGGCAGGCCGACATATACGCCGGCAGCGCGGGCATCGGCACGCTCGACGCCAACGGCCGCTCCGCCTCGGGCGAGAACAACGGGCTGCACGTCGTGCTCTCCCCCGACGGCAGGCTCAGCTCGTGGTCCGACGACCAGGCCAAGAAGGACCCCACCCCCAAGCCGGACCCCACTCCCGAGCCGGATCCGACGCCGACTCCGGACCCGACCCCCGCCCCGGACCCCACGCCCACCCCGGACCCCGACCCTGAGCCCACCCCGGCGCCGACCCCGGACCCGGACCAGACCCCGGACCACGATCGGACACCCGCCCCCGACAAGGCGAGGCCCGTGCCCGCGCCGATCGCCCCGAGCACGGACCCGGGCAAGATCGAGCCGGCGCCCGCCGCCTGACCTGCCGCTCCCCCGGCAGCGAGGCCCGTACCGGACAGGGTGGAACCCACCGGTACGGGCCTCACCCCTCTCCGCCCTCCCTTCCCCCTCGACCAGCCGGAAGGACTGTCCCCGTGCCCGCGCGCCCGCAAGCCCTCCTCATCGTTCTCGGTGCCCTTGCCGCGACAGCACTGCCGACCGTCGCCACTTTCGCCGCCCAGCCGCACGTGTCGCCCACGGTGCCCCACAGCACGCCGCGCGAGGAGATCCAACCCGCCACCAACATCGTCGGTCAGCTCGCCTCCAAGACGGCCGCACGCTCCTCCCGCAAACCGCTGGGCATGGTCCCCGAACGGCCCACACACCCGATCACTCCGAGCACTCTCAAGGTCAAACTGATCTGATCGAGGGGAGGCGGTGAGGAGAGGCGGGAGCGTGCGTGTTCTGGTGTGTGCCCAGCGGGATCTCGTGGTGTGTGTGGCGTTGAACCGCCTGCTGCCGGGGCTCGGCCACCACACCGTGGTGGTCGCGTTGAACAGGCCACCGCAGCGGGAGCCCCGGCCGGACGACCCGTTGGGCCGTCAGCGGTGGTTCGAACGGCAGCTCACCGACCGAGTCGTCTTCACGCCCCTGGACCGCCTGCCACACGCCGAAGGGGAGTTGCTGACCTTCCAGCACCTCTCCCGCACGCACGGCGTCGAGTTCCGTCCCGTGGAGCGCATCAACAGCGGTGACGGTTACGCGCTGGTCCGGGAGTTCCAGCCCGACTTGATCCTGTCCCTGCGCTTCGACCTCATCTTCAAGGAACCGGTTCTCGCCATTCCTCCTCTGGGCATCCTCAACATCCATCCCGGAGCCCTCCCGGAGCACGCGGGTCTGGCGGCCCCCATGCATACCTTGCTCTCCGGCCGGTCCGTCCTCACCGGCACCCTGCACGAGATCGACCGCGGCATCGACACCGGCGCGGTCATCGACAGCGCGGACCTCCCGTACGACCGCAGACACTCGCTGTTCTGGCACCTCCCACAGCTCTACGTACTGGGTGTCGACCTGTTCCTACGGGTCCTCCCCGACTTGGCACGGGGGAACCGGCCCGTCCGGCGCTTCGGCGCCACGTGGCCGTGCTAGCCGTACCTCGGCGAAGGCGCGGACTTGATAAACGTGCGGAACAGACCGTCGCGGGTGAGGCCTTGCGGTTGGAACCCGCACTGTTTCAGCAGGCGATCCGCCTGCTCCGGTGAGTGGAGGCGGAACTGGCAGCGTTGGTGGGCCAGGACCTCGTCCGGTTCGGGCCGGCCGCTGGCCCCTCTTCGCTTCACGAAGTAGTCCTTCACGATCCGGTCGCTCCGGTCGTCGCCGACCGGATGGATCTCCTGGGCGTAGACGAGGCCACCGGGCAGCGCGCGCTCACTGTTCTGATGCGGGCCCTGGGTCGCCAGCGCCAGGACACCGCCGGGCCGCAGCGCCGCGTGCACGGTGGCGAGCGCCTGGAGGTTCTCGTCGTCTTCCAGGAGGTGGCTGGAGAACGCGACGTCGTCGGTGCGCCGGTCGTGGGTGTAGCACCAGACGCCACCGACCGAGTACGCCACCTCGAAAGTCGGTGCGACCGTGAGGTCGCGGATGTCCGCGCGCACGAGATGAACGCGCGCCCTTAACCGCTCGCGGGCCTGGGCGAGCATGCTCTCGGAGTCGTCCACACCCGTGATCTGGAGCCCTTCGGCGCCCAGTTCCAGCAGTTTGGCGCAGACGAGTCCGGTGCCGACACCTACCTCCAGGAGCTCTCGGCGATTCCCCATGAGGTCGAGGAGGGAGTGAGCGTAGGCGTCGTAGTCGTAGTAGCCCGACGTCATGATCAGGTCGTAGTGACGTGCGAGCCCGGCGTAGGAATCGCTCATGGCCGAGACTGTAGGCACAGCCGTCCCACCGCCGACAGGGCCCGTTCGCGCCACGGGGCGGGCACGGGAGCGGCCGCTGTTCGCGTCGGCCGTACGGGCGCGGGTGTCGTGCATGGTGAGTGGTGCGGTCGGCTCTAGTCGGTGTCCGTCGCCGCCAGCACGGCGAGCCTGCGGCGGTCCGGGGCGAGGGCGGCGATGCCGTAGTCGGCGCCGATCTCGTTGTGGAACCAGTCCCCGTCGGCCTCGAAGTGGAACCACGTGCTCTGCCGGGCGAGGCGCTCCACCTCCTCCGCGCTCGCACCCGCCGGTGCGCCACAGAGTCCCGCGATCGAACGCCACGCCCACAGCCGGCCATAGGCGCCCTGGACGCCCGAGCTGCCCATGCCGCCCATTGAGGCGGTGGCGAAGAGGAGGCGCCAGATGTCCGCCAAGGGGCGGACGGCGGCTTCGAAGCGGCCGGTGGCGCCGAGCCCGTCGACGCAGGACATGGGCAGTGCCGGGAGCAGCGCGGGAACCTGTTCGGGTGCGACGGGCTCGTCCGGCGTGAAGACCCAGGCGTCGCAGGCACCCCAGTCGCCCGCCTCCACTGCGGCCACGATGCTCTCGTGGACGTCCGTGGTGGCGACGTCCCGAAGGGGCGCCCGCGCGGACGTGCGGGGCGTCGGCGGATCCATCCGGCCTTCGGTGGGCAGCCCGCCCGGCACCCCGGACGCGGAGCCGTGCAGCGAACGGCTCGGGAAGGCGGCGTCGGCCTCGAAGTCGCGGCGGCGCACCGGGAGCCAGACGAGCGGGTGCCAACCGGGCCGCACCAGCGGCCAGGAGCGCAGGGGCGGGAAGGCGTCGGCGTCCACGCCCCGGAGCAGCAACTCGTGGAAGAGGCAGGCGCGGAGCTCGTCGAGGCGTGACCACTCGGAGCGGTCGAAGACGGTCTCCGCCAGGTCCGTGGCCTGTTGGTGCTCCGCGAGCAGGGAGGCGACGAAGCGTGGCTGTGCGCCCTGGCCGGGCGGCTGTTTCTCGTCGAGGAGCCGGAGCAGCTGGATCAGGCTGTCCCGGCCGGGGGTGAGGGCGAGCACCCGTACCAGGTGGGCGAGTTGGCTCTCGTGATCCCGCACCTGCGAGACGGCGGCGGCGTACCGGTCGGCCAGGAGCGAACCCAGTTCGCCGAGGTACGCGGCGTCGCCTCGCGCGGCGCGGTGTTCGGCCTGGCTCCAGACGAGGTGGCCGAGGTCGTCTTCGGTGTGTTCCATGATCCATCACCCTATTGGCCGGAGGGGGTGCCGATGGCCGACGGGGATGCCGGTGCCGCGGCTTCGGGTGAGCCCCCGGGCAAAGACCTCGGATCGGCCACGGAAACGGTGAGCACGGCAGCGGTGCCCCGCACGCTCCCCCGGGCTTCCGTGTCATCGGCCGCTCCGAGCAGGCGCCCGTGGAGTTCCTCCGCTCCGACGACGGCCGGCTCGTCGGCTCCCGGGCACACCTGGAATTCCGGGCCGACGGACGGGACGTACTGCGAGGATTCACCCGGTTCTCCGCATAGGCGGTCGGATGGGAGGACCTGTCCGACTGGATTTCTATTAACCCCAACGAGTGGCTCGGATTCTGATTGTCGGGAGCGGCCCACAAGAATGACGGGCCTCACGGCTGTTGGAGGTCTCGTGTCCCGCTCCGCCTCGCCCCCGTCGAACATGACCACCCTGGGGTGTGCCCTCTTCGCGACCCGTTGGCTCCAAGCGCCCCTGTACTTCGGGCTGGTGGCCGCGCAGGGCGTGTACGTCTACAAGTTCTTCAACGAGCTGTGGCACCTCATCCATCACGTCATCAGCGGGCACGCGGACGAGACGCACGTCATGCTCGCCGTCCTCAAACTCGTCGACGTGGTGATGATCGCCAATCTGCTGATCATGGTGATCGTCGGGGGGTACGAGACCTTCGTCTCGCGGATCGGTCTCCAGGGCCATCGGGACCAGCCCGAGTGGCTGTCGCACGTCAATTCCAACGTGCTGAAGGTGAAACTGGCCACGGCGATCGTCGGGATCTCGTCGGTGCACCTGCTCCAGATGTTCGTCGACGTGCACCACACGCCTCGGCACGATCTGCTGTGGGGGACGGTCATCCACATGGCGTTCATCGCCTCCGCGGCCATCCTCGCGTACATGTCCGGGCCCATGGCGGCGCACGAGACGAGGGCGCGCACCGTGAAGGAGTGCCCCCAAGCGGTGGTCATTCCCGCTCAGCGGGACGGCGGCGCCGCGGAGGACGGCGACGCGGTGGTGGAGCAGGGAGCCGGTGCCGAGGAGCGCATCGAGGCCGCCGGATTTCCGGCCAGGAAGGTCCTGGAGATGTTCGACGAGGGTCACCTGCGGGCGCCCGAGCCGCAGGTGATCACCCGGCTGGGGAAGGTCGACTTCGTCACCCGCAAGGCGAACGTGGTGCTGCTCGGCGGCCCCGGCACGGGCAAGACGCACCTGGCGGTCGCCCTGGGCGTGCGGGCCTGCCAGGCCGGCCACCAGGTGCTGTTCGCGACCGCCGCCGAGTGGGGCACCCGGCTCGCGGACGCCAAGGCCGCGGGGCGGCTGCGCAAGGAGCTGGCCCGGCTCGACGCGTACGCGGTCCTCGTCGTGGACGAGGTCGGCTACGTGCCCTTCGACTCCGAAGTCGCCCACCTCCTCTTCCAGTTGGTCTCGCACCGCTACGAACGTGCCTCACTGATCGTCACCAGCAACCGGCCGCTCGGCCGCTGGGACGAGGTGTTCGGCGACAGCGCCATGGCCTCCGCGACGGTGGACCGCCTCGCCCATCACGCGGAGGTCGTCGCACTCGACGCCGACAGCTACCGCACACGCCGCCTGGAGGGCACCCCGGCCGCGGGCCGGGAGAGCTTCGGGCCGGCCTTCTGACCTTGGGCGGCAGCCCCGGCCGGGCCGGACTTTCGGGCGGCTATTCCCCGGGCGGACACCCGTTCGTTGAACCGGCATCAAACCTCGAGCACAAATTCCACACATCCCCTCTCCATAGCCGTCGCGATGGTCTAGATTGACCGTGCTTCAGCTGTTCGCACCTGAAGCAACGAGTAATGATCTATGGGTTCGACGCCACAACCAGCAAGAAAGCGCGTTCCACGCCCGGCGTGGTGATCAGTTTTCAGTGCCCCGAGAGCGGGCCCCGGATGCGGGGAGCATCCGGGGCTTCGACGGCGGGCCGACCGAATAGCGCTTGAGTGGCCGGAATTGCACGCGCGGGAGGCGGGGGCCTTCCGTGGGGGAGAACGGTGCGGCGCGGGGGACGGTCGTCTCCCGGGGGGAGTGTGGGCGCGAGCATGCCCAACCACTGGGGACCTGGGGGGTTCTGTGCGGCAGGGGGGATTAGTCAGCCCGATTCCGTCGGCGCGCGGGCGTCTGGCGGACGGGACGATCGACCGGCCCGCGAGCGACTGGGAGCAGCGGTACAGACGTACCGTGATCACCAGCGATACGGTTGCCACCGCCTTCGTGGTGGGGGCGATCGGTATCTTCTTCGGGGCACGGGACGCGGCCAACTGGCACGAGAAGTGGGGAATTCTCGCATTCGGCACCGAGCTGCTTGTGCTTGGGTCGCTTGCGGTGAACAGGGCGTGGGCTCCGGCTGTTCTCGGCCAAGGAGCCGAGGAATTCCGCCGACTCGGACGTTCATTGTTTGCGGCGGTCGTCGTGCTCGCGCTCGGCGGAATAGCCCTCACCTCGCGCAATATCAAACTCTGGATCTTCGTCGCGATCCCCGCGATCGCACTCGTCACCATGACCGCGCGGTATCTGCTCCGCCTTCGGCTGCACAGGCAGCGGAAAGAGGGGCGGTGCCTGATACCGGTGCTCGCCGCCGGGAGTCCGGCCACCGTGCGCGACCTGATCACCCGGTCCCGCAAGCTTCCGCACCTGGGCTGGCGGGTGGACGCGGTGTGCACGACGGACGGTGTGGGGATCGACGGCGACCACCTGGACGGAGTGCCGGTCGTCGGTGAGCTGTCGGACGTCGCGGGGCATGTCCGCCGCGACGGCTACCGTGTCGTCGCCGTCACGCCGGACCCGCACTGGTCACCGGACCGGCTCCAGCGGCTCGCCTGGAACCTGGAGGGCAGCGACGCCGAGATGGTCGTGGCGCCCGTGCTGATGGAGGTGGCGGGGCCGCGGCTGCACGTCGACGCGGTGCTCGGGATCCCGCTGCTGCGGGTCAGCATGCCGGCCTTCACCGGGGGCCGGCGGGCGGTCAAGGCAGTCGTCGACCGGCTGGGCGCGGCGGTCCTGTTGCTGTTGTTCGCGCCGCTGATGGTGCTCGTGGGGCTGTTGGTCCTTGCGGACAGCCGGGGTGGGGCCTTCTACCGCCAGCGCAGAGTCGGCAAGGGCGGCCGCGAGTTCACCATCCTCAAGTTCCGCACCATGGTCTCCGGGGCCGACCGGGCCCGTGCCGCGCTGGCCGACCGGAACGAGGGCGCGGGCCTGTTGTTCAAGCTCCGCCGGGACCCGCGGGTGACCCGGGTGGGAGCGGTGCTGCGGCGGTACTCGCTCGACGAGCTCCCGCAGCTGTTCAACGTACTCACCGGATCGATGTCGCTCGTCGGCCCGCGGCCTCCGCTGCCGGAGGAGTCCGCCGCGTACGGCCCGGACATCCGGCGGCGGCTGCTCGTCAAGCCCGGCCTCACCGGCCTGTGGCAGATCAGCGGACGCAGCGACCTGCCGTGGGAGGAGGCGGTCCGGCTCGACCTGCGCTATGTGGAGGACTGGTCGCTCGCCCTGGACGCGGTGATCTTGTGGAAGACCCTGCGTGCGGTGCTCTCCGGGCACGGGGCCTACTGATGCGCGGCGGGTGGCGGTTCGGCCGTCCGGCCGACGCGGGGACCGCAGGCCGCGAGGGCCTGCCTGGGGGGAGGGAGAAGTCATGAAGGTCAGCGTTTTCGGGCTCGGCTACGTGGGCTGCGTCTCGGCCGCGTGCCTGGCCAGCATGGGCCACGAGGTCGTCGGGGTGGACGTGAACCAGGTGAAGGTCGACCTGGTCAACGACGGCAAGGCGCCCGTGGTCGAGGAGCGGATCGGCGAGCTCATCGCCGAGGTGGTGCACAGTGGGGCGTTACGCGCCACGGGCGACGTCCGCGAGGCGATCATGGAGAGCGAGGTGTCGCTGGTCTGCGTGGGCACGCCCTCGGAGCCCAACGGCAGCCTGTGCACCACGTACTTGGAGCGCGTCACCGAGCAGATCGGCGCCGTGGTGGCCGAGCGGGGCGGCCGCCAGACCGTCGTGTTCCGCAGCACCATGCTGCCGGGCACCTGCCTGAACCTGCTCGTGCCGATCCTGGAGAAGTACGTCGGCGGCACGGCCGGGGTGGACTTCGGGGTCGCGGTCAACCCGGAGTTCCTGCGCGAGGGCACGAGCGTGCGGGACTTCTTCGACCCGCCCAAGACCGTCATCGGCGAGCTCGACCCGGCGAGCGGTGACGTGGTGGCGGCGCTGTACGACGGGCTGCCCGGTGAGGTGTTCCGGGTGCCGGTCCCGACGGCCGAGGCGATCAAGTACGCGGACAACGCGTTCCACGGCCTCAAGATCGGTTTCGCCAACGAGCTGGGCGCGGTGTGCCAGGCGCTCGGTGTGGACTCGCACCAGGTGATGGACGTGTTCCTGGCCGACCGCAAGCTGAACATCAGCCCCGCCTATCTGCGGCCCGGCTTCGCCTTCGGCGGCTCCTGCCTGCCCAAGGACCTGCGCAGCCTGGTCCACGCGGCGCGGCGGGCCGACGTCTCGGTCCCCATCCTGTCCCACGTGCTGCCCTCCAACTCCGACCATCTTCAGCGCGCGGTGGACCTGGTCGAGCGGACCGGCAAGCGCCGGGTGGGCGTGTTCGGGCTCTCCTTCAAACCCGGCACCGACGACCTCCGCGAGAGCCCGCTGGTCGAGCTGGCGGAGCGGCTCTTCGGCAAGGGGTACGACCTGAAGATCTACGACGCCAACGTGAGCCTCTCCCGGCTGCTCGGCGCCAACCGCGAGTACATCGAGACCCGCCTTCCGCACCTCGCGCAGCTGCTCGCGGGCTCCGTCGACGAGGTGCTGGAGCACGCCGAGGTGTGCCTGGTCGGGACGAAGGACCCGGCCGTGCTCTCCGCGTTGCCGCACGGCGCCGAGGGACCGGTCCTGATCGACCTCATCCGCCTTCCCGACGCCGACACGCGCCGGACCGAATCGGGGTACGTGGGCCTTGCTTGGTGACACATCGTTCGGTGACGCGGCCGGCGGCGACCGGCCGGACCGGCGCGCACTGATCCTCGTGGAGAACCTGTCGGTGCCGTTCGACCGGCGGGTGTGGCAGGAATGCACGACGCTGCGCGACGCGGGCTGGCGGGTGGACGTCATCTGCCCGCAGGGCAGCAAGCGGGACACGGAGCCGGAGGCGGAGATCGACGGGGTGCGGATCCACCGCTACCCGCTGCGCGCCGCCACCGGAGGCCCGGCCGGCTATCTGCGGGAGTACGGCTCCGCGCTCTGGCACACGGCCCGGCTGATCCGCAAGGTCGGCCCGGTCCACGTGGTCCACGCCTGCAACCCGCCGGACCTGCTGTTCCTGCCGGCCCGGTGGCTGACGCGGCGCGGCGCACGGTTCGTCTTCGACCAGCACGACCTGGTGCCCGAGCTGTACCTGTCCCGCTTCGACCGCGGCAAGGACCTGCTCTACCGCGGGGTGTGCGCCCTGGAACGGCTGACGTACCGGGCCGCCGACATCGTCATCGCCACGAACGAGAGCTACCGTGACGTCGCGGTGAGCCGGGGCGGCAAGCGGCCGGAGGACGTCTTCGTGGTGCGCAGCGCGCCCGCCGTCGACCGGTTCCGACCCGTGCCTCCCGAGCCGGAGTTGAAGCGTGGCAAGCCCCATCTGCTGTGCTACCTCGGCGTCATGGGCCCGCAGGACGGGGTCGACTACGCGCTGCGGGCGCTCGCGAAGCTGCGCGACGAGCTCGGCAGGACCGACTGGCACGCCGTGTTCGTCGGCTCCGGCGACGCCCACGACGCGATGGTGGAGCTGGCCCGGCGGCTCGGGCTCTCGGACCAGGTGCAGTTCACCGGGCGCATTCCGGACGCCGACCTCGTGCGCTACCTCTCCACCGCGGACGTGTGCCTCTCCCCCGACCCGTGCAATCCGCTCAACGACGTGTCGACGATGAACAAGGTCCTGGAGTACATGGCGATGGGCCGGCCGATCGTCTCCTTCGACCTGCGGGAGGCGCGCGTCTCCGCCGGTGACGCCGCCGTGTACGCGCCCGCCGACGACGAGGCCGAGTTCGCCAAGCTCATCACGGTGCTCCTCGACGACCCGGAGAAGCGGGCCCGGATGGGCGAGATCGGCCAGGAGCGGATCAGCGGGCAGCTTTCCTGGCGGAACTCGCAGACGGCGCTGCTCGCCGCCTACGCCGCCGCCTGCCGCGCTCGCACTCCGGCGCAGGCAGGCGGCCCCCGCAGGAAGCGGAGGAGGCCCCGCCGTTGAGCGAAGAACCGATACGCCTGGTCACGGTCGGGCGGATCCTCCGACGGCGCTGGCGGCTCCTCGCCGTCCTCGCCGTGGTGGGTGCGCTCGTCGGCTACGGCACCTCCCTGGTGTTCCCGCCCCGGTACACGGCGTCCGCGTCCGTGCTGCTGCCGGGGCAGTGGGAGGAGCGCGAGCTGCTCACGCAGGCGGAGATCGCGACCAGTTCCGCGGTGGTCGACCGGGCGGCCGCCTCGCTCGACTGGCAGGGCGTCAGCGGCGGCGACCTGCGGGACCGGGTGAGCGCCAAGGCCACCGACGGCAACATCATCAAGATCTCGGGTACGGCCGGCTCCCCGGAGCGCGCGCAGCGGCTCTCCGACCGGATCGCCAAGGAGTTCGTCGCGTTCTCCGCGCGGATCGTGGGCGGCAGCGGCGATTCCGAAGCGGCCACGGGCCCCGAGGAGCTGCGGCAGAAGGTGGTGGAGACCAACCGCCGCATCAGCGACCTGGCCGACGCGGCCGATCCGGGACGGACCGTGGAGAGCGTGCAGGCCCGCACCTCCCTGGAGAAGCTGCGCACCTCGCTGGAGGAGGCCATGAAGAAGCTGGACGAGGCCGACCCGGCGTCCGACACGGCCGGCATGGTCGTGATGGGTCCGGCGCCCCGGCCCACCGGCGAGGCTCCGCCGACGAGGACGCAGCTCATCGCCGCCGGGGCACTGCTCGCCTTCCTGCTCGCGGTCGTCGGCCATCTCGCCGCCGCACGGATGAACCGTCGGGTGCGCACGGAAGCGGAGCTCGCCGCGGCGCTGGGCTCGCCGCTGCTCGGCACCGTCGACGTGCCCGAGGAACGGGCCGCGCGCCGGCCGACGGGACACGGCATGTGGGCCACGGCCCGCCGGTTCCTCGGCCTCGACATCCGGTGGGACGTGCCGACCCCGCAGGCCTCCGGCGACGAGGCCGGCAGACGGATCCGTTACCGGCGGGTGTGCGCCCGCCTGCGGACCCGGCTGCCGGCCCCGCGGCGGCTGCTGGTCGTCGTACCGGACGGGGACGAGACCGCCCGCCGGGCCGCCGGTCAGCTCGTCGCGGAGGCCAAGAGCGATCCGCTGCTGCGGATGGTGGACGTGCCGGTGGACCGGCCGATGGTGCCGGACCGCGACACCGAGTCCGGTGCGCTGGTCGTGGTCAGCGCGGGCAGCTGGACCGCGGGTGAGCTCGCCGGCCTCGCCGAGGCCTGCGCGGAAGCCGGACACGAGGTCGTCGGCACCGTGGTCGCCGGCCCGGTCCGGGTCCGTCCGTCGCGGTCCGCCGACCACCCCGCCGAGGGCGCCACGCCGGCGCTCGCGGCGCGCGGCAACGCGACGGGAGGTGCCCGGTGACGGCAAGCACGACGTCGGAGTCGTCCGCGGCCACTCCGCTGCTCGACCTGCACGCGCTGGTCGTCGCGGTGCGCAGGCGCCGCCGCCTCTGGTCCGTGCTGGCGCTGCTGGGACTGGTGGCCGGGGTGGCGGTGGCCGTCCTGCTGCCGCCCGCGCCGACCGCCGTGACCAAGGTGCTGGTCGTGCACCAGGACGACCAGCCCAACGACACGGGAACGCTGATACGCACCGACGTCGAGCTGCTCGGGACCACACGGATCGCCGGAAAGGCCCTGGAAGCCCTCAAGTCCCCCGAGAAACCGGAGGACTTCATGCAGGACTACCGGGGCACCGGCCTGACCAACAACCTAATGCAGATCGAAGTGACGGCCGACAGCGACGCGGCAGCGGTGGCCAGGGCCAAGGCCCTCGCCGACGCGTTCGTCGCGGACCATGTGCGGCGGATGCGGGAAACCGCGAAGGCCGAGGCCAAGGCCCTGCTCGACCAGCGCGACCGCATGCGGGACGAGCTGGAGCAGGTCAACAAGGCGATCGGCGGCCGGTCGCCGGACAGTGACCCGGCGGACGCGGCGAGCATCGAGTCGCTCTTCGCCCGCCGGGCCGAACTCAACTCGCGAATCGCCGACTTCGACGAGCGCGCCGCCGAGGCGCGCACCGGCACGCCCAAGCTCATCGCCGGCACGCAGATCGTGGACGCCCCGCGCGCGGTACAGCACTCCCTGCCGAAGACCGCGGCCACCAACGCCACGATCGGGCTCGTCCTCGGGCTCGTCCTCGGGCTGGTGCTGGCCGCGGTCGGCACGGTGGTCGCGGACCGGCCGGTGCTGCGCCGGGAGATAGCGGCGAACCTCGGGGCCTCGGTCATCGCCGAGCTGCGCCGCACGCCCCGTCGGCCGGCCTGGATGTGGCAGCGCCGACGGACCCGGGCGGCGCGCGAACGGCTCACGACGACGCTCGCCCGCACCGTGCGCGGCTCCTCGGAACCGGTGTCGCTGCTGGAACTGGGCTGTGCGCGCACCACGAGCGTGCTCGCCCTGGACGTCGCCAGGGCCCTCGCGGCGCAGGAGCCGGTGGTCGTCATCGACGGTCTGCCCGGCTCGGAGCTGGCCGACAGCCGCCGCGAACCCGGGGATCCGAGCGTGGTCAGCGGTGACCGTGCCGCGGCCGTGCCGCACCGGACGCGCCGGATCGGCGTCGGCTCGGTCGCGCCCGGCACCGCGTGGACCGACCTTCAGTACCTCGGCGGTCAGACCGTGCTCGTCGTACGGGCCGGGCACGGCAGCGCCGCCTGGTTGCACACCGTGGCGCGGCAACTCGCCGACCAGCTCATTCCGGTGATCGGTGTGGTGCTGGTCGACCCCGACCCGCGCGACCGGACCGACGGCACGCTGTGGGACGGGCTGCACACCGCGCTGCGCGGACATCAGGAGCGGCCGGCCCGGCAGAACGGGACCGATCAGCCGCGGACGGAACGGCCGCGGACGGAACGGCCGTCGAGGCCGGCCGCACGGGTCCCGTACAGCGACCAGGAGGCGCGCTAGATCATGTGTGGCATCGCAGGAACCTACCGCTGGCCGGACGGGAAGGCGGTGACCGACCGGCTCACCGATGTCCTGGCCCACCGCGGCCCGGACGGGGCGGGCCGGTACGGCCACTCCGTCGGCGACGGCGAAGTGCAGCTCGGGCACCGCCGCCTCGCCATCATCGACCTGTCCGAGACCGGCGCCCAGCCGATGGTCTCCGACGGCCTCGCCCTGACGTACAACGGCGAGCTGTACAACTCCCCGGAGCTGCGGGCCGAGTTGACGGCCGCCGGGGTGCGCTTCCGCGGCACCTCCGACACCGAGGTGGTCCTGGAGGCCTGGCGGCGCTGGGGCACGGAGTGCCTGCCGCGGCTGCGCGGCATGTTCGCGTTCGCGGTCTTCGACGAGCGGACCGGTGACCTGGTGCTCGCCCGCGACCAGCTCGGCATCAAGCCGCTGTTCCTGCTCCGGCGCGGCGGTGGCCTGATGTTCGCCTCCGAGCTCAAGGCGCTCGCCGCCGTGAGCGGCGGGTCGCTGGAGGTGGACCACGCCGCGCTGGTGGCCTCGCTGCTCTACTACTGGGTGCCGGACACGCGCTGCGCGTTCAGCGAGGCGGAGAAGCTGCCGCCGGGGAGCTGGCTGCGGTGCCGGCCCGACGGGCGGATCGAGCGCGGCCGGTACTGGAACCTCAAGGACGTCGCCCGTGAGGCCCAGGAGCGGGCCCGCGGCGGGGAGCGGCCGGACGTGGCCGCGGTCGTCGAGGAGTCGACCCGGCGGCACCTGCTCTCCGACGTGCCGGTGGCGACCTTCCTCTCCGGCGGTCTCGACTCCAGCTATCTGACGGCGCTCGCGGCCCGCGACCGGCCCGGGATATCCGCCTACACGATCGGGTTCCGCGCCGCGGACGCCAGGTTCGAGGCGATGCCGGACGACCTGCGCTACGCCCGGCAGGTGGCCGCGCGGTTCGGGGTCGACCTGCACGAGATCGAGATCGCCCCGGACGTGCTCGAACTGCTGCCCCGGATGACGCACCACCTGGACGAGCCGATCGGCGACCCCGCCGCGATCAACACGTTCCTGATCTGCTCGGCCGCCCGGGAGGCCGGCGTCAAGGTGATGCTCTCGGGCATGGGCGCCGACGAGCTGTTCGCCGGGTACCGCAAGCACCTGGCCAACCTGCTCGCGCTGCGCTACCAGCGGGTGCCGCGGCCCCTGCGGCGCGGGGTGTCCGCGGCCGTCGACCGGCTGCCGGTCGCCACGGCCCGCCGCGGGTACCGGTCGGTGCGCTTCGCGAAGCGGTTCCTGTCCTTCGCGGAGCTGCCGGAGGAGACCGCGTTCCGGCGCAGCTACACCATGTACGACCAGGACGAACTGCTCGCCCTTGTCAACCCGGACCTGGCCGGGACGGTCGACGACGTACTGACGGAGCACGCGGACGTCTACGAGGACAACGACCTCGACGACTTCGTCAACCGCATGTGCCTGGGCGACTCCCGGATGTTCCTGCCGGGCCTGAACCTCGCCTACACGGACCGCTCCAGCATGGCCGCGTCGACCGAGGTGCGGGTGCCGTACGTGGATGTCGAGGTGGTCAAGGCGGCGTTCACCGTGCCGGGCGAGCGCAAGATCGCCGGACGGCAGGGCAAGGCCGTCCTGAAGGAGGCGGCCACCTCGATCCTGCCCAAGGAGATCGTGTACCGGCCCAAGGGCCTGTTCAGCGCCCCGCTGCGCGCGTGGATGAGCCGGGACCTGGCGCCGCTGGTGCGCGAGGTGGTGCACGACGGCGTGCTCGTCAACTCCGGGATCCTGCGCCGCGACGCGCTGGCGCGGATGGTCGCCGAGGACGCCGCGGGGCAGCGGGACTTCTCCAAACATCTGTGGCACGTGCTGACCCTGGAGTACTGGTACCGCGGCGCGACCTCCGGCTCCGGCCGGCAGGCGGCTTGACAGTGTGGAAACAAGAGGAGCTCGGGTGAAACAGGTCGTACAGAACTACAAGAGCGGCGAGTTGGCGCTGCTCGACGTGCCGGCGCCGGGGTGCAAGCCGGACGGCGTGCTGGTGCGCAGCGCCTACTCGCTGATCTCCACGGGGACCGAGCTCATGAAGGTGTCCGAGGCCGGCATGTCGATGGTGGGCAAGGCCCGCTCCCGGCCCGACCAGGTGGCCAAGGTCATGCAGAGCGTGGCCACCAACGGCGTGCCCGCCACGTACCGCAAGGTGATGGGCAAGCTGGACTCCTACACGCCGCTCGGCTATTCGCTGTGCGGGGTGGTCGAGCAGGTCGGCGCCGGGATCGACGACGTGGCGGTCGGTGACCTCGTGGCCTGCGCGGGCAACGAGCACGCGCTGCACGCCGAGCTGAACTGGGTGCCGAAGAACCTCTACACCCCGGTGCCGGACGGTCTCGCGCCGCGGCACGCGGCCTTCGGCACCGTCGGGTCGATCGCGTTGCAGGGCGTCCGGCAGGGCGAGCCGCAGCTCGGCGAGGTGGCGCTGGTCATCGGCCTCGGGCTGATCGGGCAGCTGGTGGTGCAGCTCCTCACCGCGTCGGGGGTCCGCGTCGTGGGGGCCGACCCCGACCCGGCGCGCTGCGAGCTCGCCGAGCGGCTCGGCGCGGCGGCCGCCGGTGACCCCGCGTCCGCCGCCGTGGCAGCCGCCGTCGCCGAACTCACCGGCGGCCACGGCGTCGACCAGGTGTATCTGGCCGCGGGCGGCGGCAGCAACCAGCCCGTCGAGCTCGCCGCCCACCTGAGCCGGGACCGCGGCCGGGTCGTCGACATCGGCAAGTGCCGCCTGGACCTGCCGTGGAACGCGTACTACGAGAAGGAGCTGGACGTCCGGTTCTCCCGCTCGTACGGCCCCGGGCGCTACGACCCGGCGTACGAGCTGGAAGGACGGGACTACCCGATCGGCTATGTGCGCTGGACCGAGCGCCGCAACCTGGCGTGCTTCCTCGACCTCGTCGCCCGGGGCCGCGTCGACGTGGAGCCCCTGGTCTCCCACATCGCCGACTTCGACGACGCGGTCGAGACGTACGGGCGGCTGAAGGACGGCGGCCTCAAGGCCGTGGCCGTCCTGTTCCGGTACCCCGGCCGCGCCGAGGAGCCAGCGGAGGCGGCGGCCCCGACGGTGGCCGTGCCCGCGGTGAAACGACGCGGCGGCGGCATACCCGCCCCGTCCCGGACCGCCGGGACACCGGTGCGCCTCGCGTTCGTCGGCGCCGGGAACTACGCGACGTCGATGCTGCTGCCGCACCTGGTGGGGCGGGACGGCGTCACGCTGTCGACCGTCGTCACCACGACGGCGCTCTCCGCGGCCAACGCCCGGCGGAAGTTCGGCTTCGCCGAGGCGACCACCGATCTCGACGCCGTGCTCGGCGACAAGTCCATCGACGCGGTGTTCGTGGTCACCCGGCACAGTTCGCACGCCGACCTGACCCGGCGGGCGCTCCTCGCCGGCAAGGCGGTGTTCGTGGAGAAGCCACTGGCCCTCTCCGAGGACGAGCTGGCCGGCGTGGTCGCGGCCGTGGAGGAGTCCGGCAACGACCGGTTGCAGGTGGGCTTCAACCGCCGGTTCGCGCCGCTGCTCCAGGAGGCCAGGAAGCGGTTCGGCGCCCGGACCGGTCCGGCGAGCCTGCGCTACCTGGTCAACGCGGGCCGGCTCCAGCACGGCAGCTGGTACCTCCAGCAGGGCACCGAGGGCTCCCGGTTCGCCGGTGAGGGCGGGCACTTCATCGACACGGCGAGCTGGCTGCTCGGGGCCGACCCGGTATCGGTGTACGCGCTCGCCCCGGCCGGGGGCGAAGACCTCCAGGTCGTCCTGCGCTACCCGGACGGCTCCACCGCCACCATCAGCTACGTCACCACAGGACCGGCCGGCTTCCCCAAGGAGACGCTGGACCTGGTCGCGGACGGCAAGGCGCTGCGGCTCGACGACTTCGTCCGCGCCTCGGTGTACGACAGCGGCCGCAAGCGGTGGGTCAGCTCGCGGCTGCCCAAGGCCAGGGACAAGGGCCAGAACGCCGAGCTGGCCGCGTTCGTCAGGGCCGTGCGGACCGGCGGGCCGATGCCGGTGCCGCTGGAGTCGCTGGTCGCCACCACGGCGGCCACCCTCGCCGTGCCCGCCGGTCTCGCCGGTGGCGCGCCGGTGACGTTGGCGGGCGCGCGATGACGATGAGCGTGGGCTGGTACCTGCGGCGGCTGTCCCGGATGGGGCCGCGGGAGGCCGCGGGGCGCGTCGGTGACACGGTGCGCAGGCGGCGTTGGCGGTCGGCGCCGCCGGACTGCCCGAGTGTGACCGGTGCCCGGTTCACCGCGGCGCTGCCCGCCGGGGCGATCGTCGCGGTGCCGCAGGACGCCGCGAAGCGTCTCGTCGCCGAGGCGGACCGGCTGATGGCCGGGCACGCCGAGTTCTTCGGGGTGGTCCGCGACGACCTGGTCGCCCCGGACTGGTGGTACGACCCGAAGACCGGGCGGCGGGCCCCGTGGGGCTACGCCTTCGGCCTGCCGTACCGGGACGAGGACGCGGTCGGGGACATCAAGCAGATCTGGGAGCCGTCCCGGCACCAGTACCTCACCGTGCTCGCCGCCGCCTACGCCGTCACCGGGAACGAGCGGTATGCCGAGCGCGTTGCCGAGCACCTTCGCTCGTGGTGGTCGGCCAACGCGCCGCTGCACGGCGTGCACTGGATCAGCGGTATCGAGCTGGGGATCCGGCTGCTGTCCTGGGTGTGGATCCGCCGACTGCTGGACGGCTGGCCGGGCGCGGCCGCCCTCTTCGAGGACAACCCGGTGGCGCACCAGCAGATCTGGCACCACCAGCGGTGGCTGGCCGCCTTCCCCAGCCGGGGGTCGTCGGCGAACAACCACGTCATCGCGGAGACCGCCGGACAGGCCGCCGCGGCCTGCGCGTTCGCCTGGTTCCCGGCCTCGGCGCGCTGGCGGACCGACGCGCTGCGCTCCCTCGACCGGCAGCTGCGCGCCAACACCTTCCCCTCCGGCCTCAACCGTGAGCTGGCCACCGAGTACCACGGACTCGTCCTGGAGCTCGGCCTGGCCGCGGTGGCCGAGGCGGACGCCGCCGGCGTGCCGGTCCCCCCGACCGTCCGTCTCGTACTGCTGCGCATGACCGACGCGCTGGCGGCCGTCGTGGACAACCGGTCGCGGCCGCCGCGCCAGGGGGACGCGGACGACGGGCACGGTCTGGTCGTGGACGGCGCGGGCACCGACCGCTGGGCCTCGCTCCTCGCCACCGGGGACGCCGTGTTCGGACGGCTCGACTGGTGGCCCGCGGTGACCGGCACCGATGTGCGCACCCCGCTCCTGGCCTCGCTCATCCGGCCGTACGCGAAGGACGGCACCGCACCGCGCGTGACCCGCCCCGCCCACCGGCCGCCCCACTTCCCCGACGCGGGCATGACCATTCTGCGCGGCCCGGACGACATCTGGTGCCGCTGCGACGGCGGTCCGCACGGCTTCCTGTCCATCGCCGCGCACGCCCACGCGGACGCGCTGTCCGTGGAGGTCCGGCACGACGGGGTGGACGTGCTCGCCGACCCGGGGACGTACTGCTACCACGGGCAGCCCGAGTGGCGGCAGTACTTCCGCTCGACGCTCGGCCACAACACCCTCCAACTGGACGGTACGGACCAGTCCGTCTCCGGCGGGCCGTTCCTGTGGACCCGGCACGCCCGCACCCGCGTCCTGGTCGCGGACACCTCCGACCCGGCCGTGGCCCGCTGGTGCGCCGAACACGACGGGTACCCGCGGGCCGTGCACCGCCGCCGCGTGGAGCTGACCGCCGCGCGCCGGGAGCTGCGGGTGCTCGACGAGGTGCGCGGCGGCCCGCGCCGGGCGGCGCGCCTTGCCTTCCACCTCGGTCCCGCGATCACCGCGGAGCTGACGGGGAACCGGGCCGTGCTCACCTGGACCCGGGACGGCGAGGACCGCTCCGCGGAGCTGGACCTGCCCGGTCAGCTGACCTGGCGGGCACACCGCGGCGAGACCGACCCGTCCCCGCTGGGCTGGTACTCCGCGGGGTTCGGCCGCAAGGAGCCCGCCACCACACTGATCGGCACCGGCTCCGCCGACGGCGCGCAGCAGTTCACCACCGTGCTCAGGTTCCGGGGCTAGGGGGACGCGTGGGGATCAGGTGGCGGAACTGGGCGGTGCCCGCGGCGGCGCTCGCCCTGCTGGCGACCGGCTGCGAGAGCACGCCGGGCGCCCGTGCGGAGCCGACCGTCGCGCCGACCACGTCCGCGGCCCGGCCGGTGGCCCGGGTGTGCGCCAAGCCGGCGACCGGTCCTGCGAAGGCGCCGGCGGGCGCGGTGACGGTCGACCCCGCGGTGGTCGGCGACCTGGCCGCGAAGACCAGGAGCAACCCGGCGGGCACCACGTTCTGGCTCCGCCCCGGCAGGCACAGGCTCGAACCGGACCGGCACGCCCAGGTCATCCCCAAGAAGGGGAACCGCTACCTGGGCGCGCCGGGCGCGGTGTTCGACGGCAGGAAGACCAACCAGTACGCGTTCGGGGGCGCCGCCCGCGACGTCACCATCCGCCATCTGACGGTGCAGGGTTTCGTCGCGCCGCACGACGAGGGCGTGGTCAACCACGACTCGGCCGACGGCTGGGTGATCGAACACGCCAAGATCCAGTACAACTCGGGCGCCGGGCTGATGGCCGGTGCCCGGCAGCGGGTCCGCGCCAGCTGCCTGCGCGGCAACGGCCAGTACGGCATGAACGCGTACAAGGGCACCGGCCCGCTGCGCGGCCTGGTGGTCGAGGGCAACGAGATCGTCGGCAACAACACCGGCGACTGGGAGCGGCGTCGCAAGGGCTGCGGCTGCACGGGAGGCGTCAAGTTCTGGGCCGTCGACGGCGCCGACATACGCGGCAACTGGGTGCACGACAACCGCGGAGTCGGCCTGTGGGCGGACACCAACAACAACGACTTCCGCATCGAGGACAACGTCCTTGAGGCGAACGACGGGGCCGCGCTCATCTATGAGACCAGCTACAACGCGGTCATCCGACGGAACACGTTCCGTCGGAACAACTGGGTCGAGGGCCGCAAGTACGCCGACCGCGGCGACAGCTTCCCGTTCGCGACCGTCTACCTGTCGGAATCCGGCGGCGAGCCGCGGGTCAAGGCCCGCACGGACAAGATCGAGGTCTATCGGAATGTACTGGAGAACAACTGGTCCGGTATCACCCTGTGGGAGAACGCCGACCGGTTCTGCAACAGCCCGGCCAACACCTCCTCCGGCGACTGCACGTTGCTCGTGCCGGACACCGACCGCTGCGCGCGGCCGGCGATCGCCACCGCGCCGCTGTACGCCGACTGCCGGTGGCGGACCCAGCGGGTGGACATCCACGCCAACCGCTTCGTCCTCGACAAGTCCGTCGTCAAGTGCACGGTGAAGTGCGACCGGATGGCAGTCCTCGCCAACTACGGCACATATCCGAAGTGGTCGCCGTACAAGGGCGAGCGGGTGGCCGAGGCGATCACCCACAAGCAGCAGAACCGCTGGCACGACAACGTCTACCGCGGCCCGTGGAAGTTCGTCGCCCACGACCCGAGCCGGGTGCTCGACTTCGGGCAGTGGCAGAGCACGCCCTACGAGCAGGACGCGGGCAGCACCCTCGACCTGCGGGCCGGTGGTTGAGATGGCCCAGGAGCCGCCGCGCCCCGTCGGCACACCGAACGCAGAACCGCCGCGTCCCGCCGGCACACCGAGACTCGTCGGGGTCGTCTGGGGCCTGCTGATCCTCAACACGCTCGGCTCCGCCGGGGCGAAGACCATCGTCCCGCTGCCCCGCTCCCTCATCCAGCTCGTCACCATGGGCGCGCTGGTCGTCGCGTTCACGCTGGCGCTCGCGCTCAATCTGCGGCTGCGCGTGCGGGCCAGCGCCTTCGTGCTCCTGCTCACCCTGCTCCTGGTGCCGAGCCTCATCTCCAGCCTGCAACTGGAGTCCGGGTTCGGCGCGCTGTTCCGCTGCGCCCGGCTGGCTCTCTTCGTCGGCACGCTGTGGCTGCTCAGCCGGTGGTGGGACGGTGGTGTGACGTTCGTGCGGCACCACATCCGGATGTACTTCGCGGTGCTCGGGTCGGTCGCCGCGGGCGCGCTCATCTCACCGGGCGCGGCCATGCCCGACCTGTACGGCGGGCGCCTCGTCGGCGCGCTGTGGCCGCTCACCCCACCGCAGATCGGACAGTACGCGGCGGTGATCATCGGGCTCACGGTGCTGCTGGTCCTCGGCCGCAGGACCGACAGGGCGAGCGCGGCCGTCATCGTCGTGCCCTCACTCGTCCTGCTCGCGCTGACCCATACGCGGACGGCCACGCTCGGCCTGCTCATCGGTCTCGCGCTGGCGATCGGCTCGCTCGTCCTGACCAGCGCCGCCGCCCGCCGGTTCTTCACCTGGGCGGTGCTGTGCGCCGCGGTGGCCGCGGTCGGCTTCGCCTCCGCGCTGCGGGCGTGGTTCCTGCGCGGGCAGAGCCAGGAGAACCTCACCAGCCTCACCGGCCGCGCCAAGGTCTGGGACGCCCTCCTCGCCGCGCCCCGTACGACGTCGGAGAAGTTGTTCGGCACGGGCCTCGGCGACAAGTCGTTCGGCGGTCTGCCGATCGACAACAGCTGGCTGGCCGTCTACCACGAACAGGGCTGGACCGGCATCACGTTGGTGGCGGCGATCGTCGTCGTCCTCGCAGGCGTCGCGCTGCTGCGGCCGCCGTCGCTCGCGAGGGCCTGCGCGATCTTCCTCATCAGTTACTGCGCGATCGCGTCGTACACCGAGGCCGGGCTCGGCGACGCCTCGCCGTACCTGCTGCATCTGGCCGTGGCCGCCTCGCTCCTCGCGACGCCCGCCGCGGCCCCGCCCCTCGCGGCGCCCGCACTCCCCCGGCGGCGTGTCCCGCGCTGGGCCCAGGAAAGGAGGTGACCCCCACCATGCGTGTTCTCGTACTGCACAACCGCTACTCCTCGGCACAGCCGAGCGGGGAGAACAAGGTCGTCGACCAGGAGGTGGCGCTGCTGCGCGCGGGCGGCCACCGGGTCGAGGTGTTCGAGCGGCGCAGCGACGACATCGCCGCCCGGTCCCTCGCGGGCAAGGCCGGGGTGCCGCTGCTCGTGCCGTGGAACCCCGCGGTGCGCAGGGAACTCACCGCCCGGCTCCGCGCCGAGCGGCCGGACGTGGTGCACGTCCACAACGTCTTCCCGCTCCTGTCGCCCGCGGTCCTCGCCGCCTGCGCCGACGCCGGTGTGCCCGCCGTCGCGACGCTGCACAACTACAGCCAGGTCTGCCCGCCGGGCACGTTGCAGCGGGACGGCAGGCCGTGCACCGAGTGCGTCGGCGCCGGGCCGCTGCCCGCCGTGCGGCACGGCTGCTACCGCGGTTCCCGCCTCGCGACGGTGCCGCTCGCGGTCAGCCTGTCGGTCAACCGGCGGCGGTGGTGGTCCGGCGTGGAGCGGTTCTTCTGCATTTCGGCGGCGCAGCGCGACGTCCTGGTGCGGGCCGGCCTGCCGGCCGGGCGGCTGGCGGTCAAGCACAACTTCGTGCCGGATCCGGGCGCCCGCCGGTCGGGCGCCGGGGAGCACCTGCTCTACCTCGGCCGGCTCGCCGAGGCCAAGGGCCTGCGGCTGCTGATGACCGCGTGGGACGCGCTCGCCGCGGAGGGCGGGGTGGGCGTGCCGCTGGTGATCGCCGGTACGGGTCCGCTGGAGGGGGAGGTGGCCGCCTGGGCGGCGGGCCGGGAGGACGTGAAGTACGTCGGCCTGTACGACCAGGAGCAGTGCCGGCGGGCCGTCGCCCGGTCGGTCGCCGTGGTGGCTCCCTCGACGTGGCTGGAGACGTTCGGCCTGGTGGTCGCGGAGGCGATGGCCGCCGGGGTGCCGGCTGTCGCCGCCGCTCACGGCGCCTTCGTGGAGCTCGTCGAGGACGGCGTGACCGGGCTGCTGCACCGGCCGGGCGAGGCCGCCTCGCTCGCGTCCTGCCTGCGCCGGATCACGGCCGACGCGACCCGCAACCGGGAGATGGGACAGGCGGCCCGGCGCCGGTACGACCAGGACTTCAGCCCGGCCGTCGGGCTGGAGCGCCTGCTGGACGGGTACCGCACCGCGATCGCCGGGCGGACCGAATCAATGGGGGGCAACACACCTATGGGGGGCACCACATGACACGATGCCGACTCTGCGGCTCGGAGGCGATGGCGAGCGTCGTCGACCTCGGGGCGACTCCGCCGTGCGAGAGCTTTCTCGCCGCGGACCAACTGGACGCGCCGGAACCCGCGTACCCACTGCACCTGCGGGTCTGCACCGACTGCTGGCTGGCGCAGATTCCGCCGCTGATCACGCCGGAGGAGACGTTCAAGGAGTACGCGTACTTCTCCTCCTTCTCGACCTCCTGGGTGGAGCACGCGCGCACGTTCGTCGCCGACGCCGTACAGCGGGTGGGTCTCGACGGCGAGGGCTCCGACGCCTTCGTCGTCGAGGTCGCGAGCAACGACGGGTACTTGCTGAAACACGTGGTGGAGCGCGGCATCCGCTGCCTGGGCATCGAGCCGTCGGTGAACGTCGGCGCCGCGGCACGGGACGCGGGCGTGCCCACGCTCACGGAGTTCCTGTCCCCGGAGACCGGCGCGGCCGTCCGCGCCGAGCACGGCCCGGCGGACCTGGTCGTGGCCAACAACGTGTACGCGCACATCCCCGACGTGGTCGGTTTCACCGAGGGGCTGCGCGCCCTGGTCGCCGACGACGGCTGGGTCTCCATCGAGGTGCAGCACCTGCTGACCCTGATCGAGGAGAACCAGTACGACACGATCTACCACGAGCACTTCCAGTACTACACGGTCGCCTCCGCCATCCGCGCCCTCGCGAGCGGCGGACTGGCGCTCGTGGACGTCGAGTTGCTGCCCACGCACGGCGGGTCCATCCGCCTGTGGGCCCGGCCCGCCGAGGTGGCCGGTGAGCCCTCCCGCCGCGTGGCCGACGTACTGGCCCGCGAGAAGGCCGCCGGGCTTCAGGAGCTGTCCGGGTACACCGAGTTCTCCGCCCGGGTGGCCAAGGTGCGCAGGGACCTCCTCAAGTTCCTCATCACGGCGGCCGAGCGCGGCGAGACGGTCGTCGGCTACGGCGCTCCCGGCAAGGGCAACACCCTGCTGAACCACTGCGGCATCCGGCCCGACCTGCTGGCGTACACGGTCGACCGCAACCCCTACAAGCACGGCAGGTTCACCCCGGGCACCCGCGTCCCGATCCTGCCGCCCGAGCGGATCGCCGAGGACCGGCCGGAGTACGTCCTCGTGCTGCCGTGGAACCTGCGGGCCGAGCTGGTCGAGCAGCTGTCCTTCGTGGGCGACTGGGGCGGCCGCCTCGTCTTTCCCATCCCGGAACTGAGCATTGTCGAGGTCACATCATGAAGGTCGTTCTCTTCTGCGGCGGTTACGGGATGCGGATGCGCAGCGGCGCCGCGGACGACGTGCCGAAGCCGATGGCGATGGTGGGCCCGCGACCGCTGATCTGGCATGTCATGCGCTACTACGCGCACTTCGGGCACACCGAGTTCATCCTGTGCCTGGGCTACGGGGCCCACCACATCAAGAACTTCTTCCTCAACTACGAGGAGACGACGTCCAACGACTTCGTGCTGCGGGGCGGCCGGACCGAGCTCCTCTCCACCGACATAGCCGACTGGACGATCACGTTCGCGCAGACCGGCATCGAGTCACCGATCGGGGAGCGCCTCCGCCGGGTGCGGCACCACCTGGACGGCGACGACATGTTCCTCGCCAACTACGCCGACGTGCTCACCGACGCCCCGCTGCCCGAGATGATCGAGAACTTCGCCCGGCGCGACGCGGGCGCGTCGATGATGGTAGTGCCGCCGCAGTCCTCCTTCCACTGCGTGGACCTGGGCGAGGACGGCCTGGTCGGAGGCATCACCGCGGTGAGCGACCTGCCGCTGTGGGAGAACGGCGGGTACTTCGTGCTCCGCCAGGAGGTCTTCGACCACATACCGGAGAACGGGGACCTGGTCGCCGACGGCTGCACCCAACTCGCCAAGCAGGGGCGGCTGGTGGCGCACCAGCACCGCGGTTTCTGGAAGCCGACCGACACGGTGAAGGAGCGGGCCGCGCTCGACGACGCGTACGCGCGGGGTGAGCGCCCGTGGGCCGTGTGGGAGCGGGACGGCGCGGGGGTGGGCGCGTGATCCGGCTCGGTGCCGGGCGCCCGGAGCGGATCGCCGCGGTGGGCGCGCACTGCGACGACATCGCCATCGGCGCGGGCGGCACGCTGCTCACGCTGTGCCTCGCGCACCCGGGCATCCGCGTCGACGCCCTGGTGCTCTCCGGTGGCGGCACCGAGCGGGAGCAGGAGGAGCAGGCCGCGCTCGCCGCCTTCTGCCCCGGCGCCGACCTGCGCCTCACCGTCCTCAAGCTGCCGGACGGCCGGCTGCCCGTGCACTGGGACGAGGCCAAGGCCGCGGTCGAGGAGCTGCGCGCGCGGACGGAGCCGGACCTGATCCTGGCCCCCC
Organism: Streptomyces sp. NPDC030245; assembly: GCF_055572995.1. Lineage (NCBI taxonomy): Bacteria > Bacillati > Actinomycetota > Actinomycetes > Kitasatosporales > Streptomycetaceae > Streptomyces > Streptomyces sp. NPDC030245. The sequence continues at coordinate 382,289 of NZ_JBVICF010000002.1, forward strand.
GCACCGACGACGCGCACCAGGACCACCGGGGCCTCGCCCGGCTGATCCCCACCGCGTTCCGCGACCACCTCGTCCTCGGCTACGAGATCGTCAAGTGGGACGGCGACCTCGGCCGCATGCCGGCCTACCAGCCGCTCTCACCGGAGATCGCCGAACAAAAGGTGCGGCTCCTCCAGGAGCACTACCCCTCGCAGCGCCACCGGCCCTGGTACGACCGGGAGGCCTTCCTCGGCCTCGCGCGGATCCGCGGCATCGAATGCCACGCGCGGTACGCCGAGGCGTTCGCCGTCACCAAACTCACGCTCGATCTCGGCACTTCCACTCTGGGGGATTGAACCTTGCGCGTACTGCTCACCGGACACCAGGGGTACCTGGGCACCGTGATGGCCCCGGTCCTCGCGGCCGCCGGACACGAGGTCGTCGGTCTCGACTCCGGCCTGTTCGCCGACTGCGTCCTCGGTCCGCCGCCCGCGGACCCGCCGGGCCACCGCGTGGACCTGCGCGACGTCACGGCCGAACACCTCGCCGGGGTGGACGCCGTGATCCACCTGGCCGCGCTCTCCAACGACCCGCTCGGGTCGCTGGCGCCGGAGCTCACCTACGACATCAACCACCACGCGTCCGTGCGCCTCGCCCGGCTGGCCCGCGACGCCGGCGTGCGGCGCTTCCTGTACGCGTCGACCTGCTCCGTGTACGGCGCCGCCGGCGGCGCTGACCTGGTGGGCGAGGACGCCCCGCTGCGCCCGGTGACGCCGTACGCGGAGTCCAAGGTGCGGGTCGAGGACGACCTGCACGCCCTGGCCGACGACGACTTCAGCCCCGTGTACATGCGCAACGCCACCGCCTTCGGCTACTCGCCCCGGCTCCGTGCCGACATCGTGCTGAACAACCTGGTGGGTCACGCGCTGCTGTCCGGCGAGGTCCTCGTGATGTCCGACGGCACCCCCTGGCGCCCGCTGGTGCACGCCGTCGACATCGCGCGGGCCTTCACGGCGGCGCTCGCCGCGCCGCGGGACGCGGTGCACGACCGGGCCTTCAACATCGGCAGCGAGACGAACAACGTCACGGTCGCCGAGATCGCCGGGCAGGTCGCCGAGGCGGTGTCCGGCTCGAAGGTCGTGATCACCGGCGAGACGGGCGCCGACCCGCGCTCGTACCGGGTGGACTTCTCCCGGTTCCGCGCCGCGATCCCCGGCTTCGACTGCGAGTGGACGGTGAAGCGGGGCGCGCTCGAACTCGCCGACGCCTACCGCAAGCACGGGCTGACCCGGGAGGACTTCGAGCAGCGCTTCACCCGCCTCGCCGTGCTGCGCGCGGCGTCCGGGTCCGGCGCCGTCGACGACACCCTGCGGTGGCGCCCGTGACCGCGCTCGGCGAGGAGATGCACGACCTGGTGGAGCGGCTCTACCCGCTCTGCCGGAGCATCACGGGCGACGGTGTCCGCGCCACCCTGCGCATCGTCGACGAGTACATCCCGCTCCAGGTGCACGAGGTGCCGACGGGGACGCAGGTGCTCGACTGGACGGTGCCGCAGGAGTGGAACATCCGGGACGCCTACGTCGCCGACGCCGACGGCAACCGGGTCGTCGACTTCGCCGCGTCCAGCCTGCACGTGCTCGGCTACAGCGTGCCGGTGTCGACGACCATGCCGCTGGCCGAGCTGCGCCCCCACCTGCACACCTTGCCGGACCACCCGGCCTGGGTGCCGTACCGCACCAGCTACTACAAGCCGGAGTGGGGGTTCTGTCTGGCCCAGGAGACCCTGGACGCGCTGCCGGACGGCGACTACGAGGTGTGCGTCGACTCCACGCTCGCCGACGGGCACCTCACCTACGCCGAGCACGTCGTCCCCGGCCAGGTCCCGGACGAGGTGATCGTCTCCTGCCACGTCTGCCACCCGTCGCTGGCCAACGACAACCTGGCCGGCATCGCGGTGGCGGCGTTCCTGGCCCGGGAGTTGGCGGAGCGGAACCCGTACTACACCTACCGGTTCATCTTCGCGCCCGGCACCATCGGCGCGATCACCTGGCTGGCCCGCAACCAGGAGCGCATCGACCAGGTGAAGCACGGGGTGGTGCTCGCCTGCGCGGGCGACCGGGGGCACCTCACGTACAAGAAGAGCAGGCGCGGCGACGCGGAGATCGACCGGGTGCTGCGGCACGTCCTCACCGCCTCCGAACGCCCGCACGAGATAAGGGAGTTCTCGCCGTACGGCTATGACGAGCGGCAGTACTGCTCGCCCGGCTTCGACCTCGGGGTGGGCTCGCTCACCCGCACCCCGTACGCGGGCTACCCCGAGTACCACACCTCGGCGGACGACCTGGACTTCGTCTCCTCGGAGGCGATGGCGGACACGCTCGCCGTCTGCCGCGAGGCGTTCGCCGTGCTCGACCGCAACCGGCGGTACGTCAACCTCAGCCCCTACGGCGAACCGCAGCTGGGCCGCCGCGGGTTGTACGACGCGCTCGGCGGCCGCAGCGACACCAAGCAGGCCCAGATGGCCATGCTGTGGGTGCTCAACCTCTCCGACGGCGAGCACACTCTGCTGGACGTCGCCGAGCGGTCCGGGCTGTCGTTCGACACCGTCGCCGCCGCGGCCGACGCCCTGCGGGGCGCCGGGTTGATCAAGGCATGACGCCGATGGCCACCGAGGGGAAGGATCCGGGTCCGCCGACGCCGCCGGCCGGATCCACCCGGCGGGCCCTCGCCGGGCGACTGTCCTGGGGCCTTGCCGACCAGGCGGCGTCCAGCATGAGCAACTTCGTGGTGGGGGTCTATGTGGCCCGCTCGCTCGGGGTGACCGCGTTCGGCGTGTTCAGCCTGGCCTGGGTGACCTACGGCGTGGTGCTCAACGTCTCCCGCGGTGTCGCCACCGACCCGCTCATGGTGCGCTTCAGCGGCGTGCCGGAGGCCTCCTGGCGCGGGGCGGTGGCCCGCGCGTCGGGCGCCGCGCTCGGCGTCGGTGCCGTCCTCGGCGCGGCGTCCCTGGTGGCGGGGCTCGCCTTCGGCGGCCGCGTGGGGACCGCGTTCGCCTGCCTCGGCGTCGTCCTGCCGGGGCTGCTGCTCCAGGACGCGTGGCGGTTCGCGTTCTTCGCCGCCGGGGCCGGGCGCAAGGCGTTCGTCAACGACCTCGTGTGGGGCGTCGCGCTCGTCCCCGCCCTGGTGGTGGCCGCGCGTGTGGGCAACGTGGCCGCCTTCGTGCTGGCCTGGGGCGGATCCGCCGCCGTGGCCGCGGTGTACGGCTGCGTCCAGTCCACCATCCGGCCCCGGCCGACCGGCGCGCGCGAGTGGCTGCGCGACCACCGCGACCTCGGCTACCGCTACCTGGTCGAGAACGTCAGCAACAGCGGCGCCAGCCAACTGCGGGCATACGGGCTCGGCGTGATCGTCGGGGTCGGCGCGGTCGGCGTCATCCGGGGCGCCGAACTCCTGCTCGGCCCCTTCCTCGCCGTACTGATGGGCCTCTCCCTGGTCACCGTGGCCGAGGCGGCCCGGGTGCTGCGGCGGGCCCCGCACCGCCTCGGCCCGTTCTGCCTCGTACTCGGCGGCGGACAGGCCATCGCCGCACTCCTGTGGGGCGGGGCGCTGCTCCTCGTACCGGACCGGGCCGGGGAGCTCGTGCTCGGCGGCGTCTGGGGCGCCGCATCGGAACTCATCGTGCCCGTCACGCTCGGTGTCGCGGGCGCCGGGCTCGGCACCGGCGCGGCGGCCGGGCTGCGGGCGCTCGGGGCGGCCCGGCGCAGCCTGCGCAGCCAGCTGTTCGCGTCCGTCTGCTACGTGGGCGGCGGACTCGGCGGGGCGGCCGTGGGCGGCACGGCCGGCTCGGCCTGGGGCGTCGCCGCCGCCACCGTCACCGGTTCGGCCGTGTGGTGGCTCCAGCTGCGGACCGCCCTGCGTGAGCACCACCGCAACTCCCTTCCCGAAGTGAGGACCTCATGACCGCGCAACCCAGGCTGAGCATCGGCCTGCCCGTCTACAACGGCGAGGAGTACCTCGCGGAGTCGCTCGACGCCCTGCTCGGCCAGACCTACGAGGACTTCGAGCTGGTCATCTCCGACAACGCCTCGACCGACGGGACCGAGGACATCTGCCGCGAGTACGCCGCGCGGGACTCCCGCATCCGCTACATCCGGCTGACCCGGAACATCGGCGCCGCGCCGAACCACAACTACGTCTTCACCCAGTGCCGCGGCGAGCTGTTCAAGTGGGCATCGCACGACGACCTGTACGCCCGGGACCTGCTGCGGCGCTGCGTGGAGGCCCTCGACGAGCGGCCGCACGTGGTCCTCGCCCACGCCGACCAGGCGGTCATCGACGGCGATGGGAAGGTGAAGGTCCCGTACGCGTACACGCTCGCCACCGCGTCGCCGCGCGCGCCCGAGCGCTTCCGCAGCATGCTGTTCGAGCCCGGCGGCGACGACTTCTACGGCGTGCTGCGGGCCGACGTGCTGCGCCGGGTGAAGCCGCACGACAGCTACCACCACGCGGACCGCACGTTCGTCGCCGAGATCGCCCTGCACGGGCCCTTCCACCAGGTGCCCGAGCTGCTGTACTTCCGCCGCGACCACCCCACTCGCGCCGAGCGGGCGAACCCGTCCAAGCGCTCCCGGTGCGTCAACCTCGATCCGCGCCGGGCGGGCGTGCTGCACCCGACGCCGCGGCTGCTCGCCGAGTACGTCTGGGGCTTCGTCGCCGCGATCCGGCGGGCGCCGCTCTCCGCGGCCGACCGGCGCGCCTGCTACGGCCACCTGGCCGCCTGGATGACCAGCCGCACCCGGCCCGGCGTGGGCGAGCGGGTCGAGGACCGCGCCCCGGTCGACCCGGCCGAGCTCACCGTCTCCGTCGACGCCCTCGTCGCCGGGCGTGAGGGGAGGCAGGCGTGACACCGGTGCGGGTGGGGGTGTTCGGCCTGCTCGGCTCCGGCAACCTCGGCAACGACGGCTCGCTCGAAGCCGTGCTCCAGTACCTCCGCACCGAGCACCCGGAGGCGGCCGTGGACGCGCTGTGCGGCGGGCCCGAGACCGTCACGGCCCGGTACCGCATCCCCGCGACGCGGCTGCACTGGTACCGCGGGGAGTACCGGACCGCGTCGCGTGCGGGCGCGATCGCGGGAAAGGGGCTCGGCAAGCTCGTCGACGTCTTCCGCACCGCCGCCTGGGTGCGCGGGCACGACGTGGTGATCGTGCCGGGCATGGGCGTCCTCGAAGCCACGCTGCCGCTGCGGCCGTGGGGCTTCCCGTACTCGCTGTTCCTGCTCTGCGCGAGCGGCCGGCTGTTCGGCACCCGGGTCGCGCTGGTCGGCGTCGGCGCCGCCCCGATCGGCGACCGGGCGACCCGGGCCCTGGTGCGCCGGTCGGCGCGGCTCGCCGCGTACCGGTCGTACCGCGACGACTTGTCCCGCGACGCGATGCGGGCCATGGGCGTGGACACCACGCGCGACGAGGTCTACCCGGACCTCGCGTTCGCCCTCCCGACACCGCCCGCGGGCGCCCCTTCCGGCACGGTCTGCGTCGGTGTCATGGACTTCCACGGCGGCAACGACGACCGGGCGGCGGCCGAGGAGATCCACCGGCGCTACCTCGAAGGGACGACCGCGTTCGTCCGCGCACTGGTCGCGGACGGCAGGCCGGTGCGGCTGGTCACCGGCGACGCGTGCGACGCGCCGGTGGTCGCCGCGATCATCGAAGCGGTGGATTCACCGCTGGTCACCGCCGCGGAGGCGGCCTCGCTCGCCGACCTGATGAAGGAGATGGCGGCGGCCGACACCGTGGTGGCCACCCGCTACCACAACCTGGTCTGCGCGCTGAAGGTCGGCACGCCCACGCTCGCGCTCAGTTACGCGGCGAAGAGCGACGCGCTCATGGCGAGCATGGGCCTCGGCGCGTACTGCCATCCGGCCCGGCAGGTCGACGCCGACCGGCTCCTCGAACAGTTCCGGGAGCTGGAGAAGCACTCGGCGGAACTGCGCCGGACCCTCACCGGGCAGAACAAGGAAGCCGCGCGGCGACTCGCCCACCAGTTCACCGCCTTGACCAGGACCCTGTTCCAGGCCACCGCACGGCAGGAGACACCATGAAAGCCACCGAAGTCCCGGCCATCGCCGGGGCCCACCTCTTCGAGCCGACACCGTACGCCGACGAACGCGGCTTCTTCTGCCGGACCTTCGACGCCGACGTGCTCCGCTCGGTGGGCCTCGACCCGCACGCCTTCGTCCAGGACAGCCTGTCCCGCTCGGCCCGGGGCGTGCTGCGCGGCCTGCACCTGCGCTCCGGGGCGGGCGAGGCCAAGCTGGTGCGGTGTTCGTACGGGAAGGTCTTCGACGTCGTCGTGGACCTGCGGGCGGATTCGCCGACGTACCGCAACGTGGCCTCCTTCGAGCTGTCCGGTGACACGCAGACGACCCTGTACATTCCGGCGGGCTGCGCGCACGGCTTCCAGGCGCTGACCGAGACGGCCGACACCTCGTACCGGATCGACCGCCCGCACGATCCGGCCGAGGACGTGACGATCGCCTTCGACGACCCGGAGCTGGCCATTCCGTGGCCGCTGCCGGTCACTTCGATGTCGCAGCGGGACCGGGAAGCGCCGAGCCTCGCCGAGGTCCTGAAGCGGAAAGAGAGCTGAACCCACCGTGGAAGAGGAAGAGTTCACCCTGCCCCGGTCGCGGGCGGCCAACGAACGGCTGCACGCCATGGTCCCCGGCGGGGCGCACACCTACGCCAAGGGCGACGACCAGTACCCCGAGGACCTGGCCCCCGTCATCAGCCACGGCCGCGGCGCCCACGTGTGGGACATCGACGGCAACCGCTACATCGAGTACGGCTCCGGCCTGCGGTCGGTGAGCCTCGGCCACGCCCACCCGCGTGTGCTCGAAGCGGTGCGGCGGGAGATCGACCGCGGCGGCAACTTCGTCCGGCCGTCCATCGTGGAGGTGGAGGCGGCGGAGCGTTTCCTGGCCACCGTGCCGACCGCCGAGATGGTGAAGTTCGCGAAGAACGGCTCCGACGTCACCACCGCCGCGGTGCGCCTGGCCCGTGCCGTCACCGGACGCCCGCGGGTGGCGATCTGCGGCGACCATCCGTTCTTCTCCGTCGACGACTGGTTCATCGGCACCACGCCGATGTCCGCCGGCATCCCGGCGGCGACCACCGAACTCACGGTGTCGTTCCCCTACGGCGACCTGGCCGCCACGGAGGAACTGCTCACCCGCCACCAGGACGACATCGCCTGCCTGATCCTCGAACCCGCGGGGCACACCGAGCCCCCGCCCGGCTACCTCGCCGGTCTGCGTGAGCTGGCCGACCGGCACGGCTGCGTGCTCGTCTTCGACGAGATGATCACCGGTCTGCGCTGGTCCGAGGCGGGCGCTCAGGGCCTGTACGGCGTCGTGCCCGATCTCTCCACGTTCGGCAAGGCGCTCGGCAACGGGTTCGCCGTCTCCGCGCTCGCCGGGCGCCGCGAACTGATGGAGCGGGGCGGTCTCCGCCACTCCGGCGACCGGGTGTTCCTGCTGTCCACCACGCACGGCGCCGAGACGCACTCGCTGGCCGCCGCGATGGCCGTACAGACCACGTACGTCGAAGAGGGCATCACCGCGCGGCTGCACGCCCTCGGCGAGCGCCTCGCCGCCGGTGTCCGCGAGGCCGCCGCCGGCATGGGCGTCGGCGACCACGTCGTCGTCCGGGGCCGGGCCAGCAACCTGGTCTTCGCCACCCTCGACGAGCAGCACCGGCCGTCGCAGGAGTACCGCACCCTGTTCCTGCGCCGGCTCCTCGCGGGCGGGGTGCTCGCCCCGTCGTTCGTGGTGAGCAGCGCGCTCGACGACGCCGACATCGACCGCACCGTCGAGGTGGTGGCCGAGGCGTGTGCGGTGTACCGGAAGGCGCTCGACGTCGCCGACCCCACGCCCTGGCTGGGCGGACGCCCGGTGAAGCCGGTGTTCCGCCGTCGCGCCTGACGCTACGTCAGTGGCGCTCGTGTCGCCGGGAGTCGGCTACCCGATCGACCAGCCACGCGGTCGCCGGAACCACCGCCAGCGCGGTGCACCAGCCGCCGAGCACATCGGTCGGGTAGTGCGCGCCGAGGGCGACCTGCGCCCAGCCCATGGCGGCCCCGGCGACCAGCGCCGCGACGAGCACGAGCGCCAGGCCGGCCGGCCTGGCGAGGCCGAGCCGACCGGCCGCGAGCAGCGCCACGACGAGGGCGAGTGCGGTGAGGAAGGCGGTGTGCCCACTCGGGTAGGACAGGTTGCCGTCACCGTGAATGGTGCGTCCCACCACGGGCTTGAGCAGCGTCGTCGCCCCCACCGGCAAGGCCGTGCCGGCGACGACGAGCACAACCGCGCGACCCCACCGAAACAACAGACAGCCCACCACGGCGGCCACCACCAGCGTGGCCGCTCCCCCGGGCTCCCCCAGGAAGTCCGTGGCCAGGGCGACGCCCCGCCACGGCGGCCGCACACTGTCAGCCGTCGGATCGATGACCCACCTGTCCACCCTGCCGGGCTCGCCGTGGCCCGCGTACAGAACCCCCAGCACGACAACCACCAGCGCGGCGAGGGCCGCGACCGCACCCAGCCACGCGCGCAGCGCCGAAGGCACCACAGCGGACGCGGGCCGCTCCCCCGCCCCCCGCCCCGGACTTCCCGCGACAAGGGAATCCCGCGCCTCCTCGTCCGACCGGTGGACAGTCATGAACCAGCGCCTCCCTGGCGGCCCGGGTTCACGCCGCGCGTTTCGCGTTCCGAGCACACCCTAACGAACAACGCGGGTGCGGAACACGGGCGTTGGGGTGCTGACGACTCCCTACGCCGGCGACCACCAGTTGACCCACAGGTCGGAGTCATCGGTGACGACGAAGGCGTACGGGCGCTGCCCGGCGTTCGGGGCGTCCTGCACGGTGAGCGCCTCGCCGGGGCGTTCGATCACGCGTCCGGGCGGGGTGTTCTGGGCGGACCAGTGCCACGCCTTGCCGTCCCACCAGTTGACGTACAGCTTCGCGTCGTCGGCGACGACGAAGACGTAGGGGCGGGTGAAGGCGTTCGGGTCGTCCTGCATCGTGACCACGCCGACGGAGTCGAGGACGAGGCGGCCGCTGGGCGCGCCCTGCGCGGTCCAGTTCCACTTGGAACCGTCCCACCAGTTCACGTACAGCTTCGAGTCGTATCCCTGGACGAAGGCGTAGGGGCGCTGCTGCGTGTTCGGGCCGTCCTGGACTTTGATGACGCCGACGCCCTTCCTGACCGGTTGCCCGGACGGCGCTCCCTGGTCGCTCCAGTTCCACTTCGCGCCGTCCCACCAGTTCACCCAGACCCGGGAGTCCTCGGTGATGACGAACGCGTACGGACGCGTGAAGGCGTTCGGGTCGTTCTTCATCGTGGTGGCGCCGAGGGGGCGGGAGATGGTGTGGTTCGGCGGCGTCCCCTGGTCGCTCCAGTGCCACTTGGAGCCGTCCCACCAGTTCACCCAGAGCCGGAAGTCGTCGGTGAGGACGAAGACGTAGGGGCGCTGCTTCGCGTTCGGGCTGTCCTGGGCGGAGACGACCCCGACCCCCTCACGGACCAGCCGCCCGCTCGGTGCGCCCTGGTCGCTCCAGTGCCATTTGCTGCCGTCCCACCAGTTGACGTGCAGCTTCGAGTCGTCGGTGATGACGAAGGCGTACGGCCGCTGCTGCGCGTCGGGACCGTCCTGGACCGTGACGGCGCCGACCTTCTCGATGACCGTGCGTCCGGCCGGCGTGCCCTGGTCGCTCCAGTGCCACGCCTTGCCGTCCCACCAGTTGACGTGCAGGCGCGAGTCGTAGCCGCGCACGAAGACGTACGGCCGCTGGGCGGCCCGCGCGTCGTCCCGCACCGTGACGGCGCCCATCGTGGCGCGGACACCGACGGTGGTGGTGGGTTGTTCCTGGTCGCTCCAGTGCCATGAACCCATCGCGTTCCCTCCCGGCCCGCACCCGGCCGTGCGGGTGGGGCATGCGGTCCGCTGTCTGCTCCTGCGTCGCAGAACGTAGTTGCCGTGTCTCGCGGCGTGAAGGGCGGACCGAGGAATTGGCGTGTTTCGTGGCGTACGCCCGCTTCGCCGCGTCCGACGTGACGTCGGTCGGTGCCGCTCGGGGGCGTGAAAGAGGGCCGGGCCACGGGAAGTGTTCCCGTGGCCCGGCCTCATGACGTGGCCGACGGGCCCGTCATGGCTGTGGACGCCGTCGACGCCGTGGACGTCGCGTCACGGGGCCAGCCGGTACGCGTTCGTGATCGTCTCGGTCACGGTGTTGCCCGCCGTGTCCTTCAGGTACACGCGGTACGACACGGCCTTGGCCGACGCCGGGTGCTTGACGCTCGCCGTGCGCGACCCCGTGGCGTCGGTCGTGACGGGGGCCGACTTCCAGGTGCTGCCGCCGTCGTAGGAGACCTTGACGGTCAGGGAGGCGATCCGGTCGGCGCCCGCCGCCGCGCCGGCCACCTTCAGCGGCACCTTGAGCGTGCTGCCCGCAGGCGCCGTGCCGTCCAGCGCCAGTTTCGGCGCGAGGCGGACGGTGGACAGCGGCAGCTTGGTGGGCGGGTCGTTGGGCGTCTTCGCCGACTTGAACGTCCAGACCGAGGACACCTTGGTGCTGGTCGTGGCGACCTTGGCCGCCCGGGTGGCCTCCATGGTCAGGCGGTAGGAGGCGGCGGCGGCCGGGAGGTCGGCGCTCAGCGCGCCGGGGTCGCCCTCGGCGAGGACGCGGCCGCCCGACTCCAGCCGGCTGAAGCCGCCGGTCGTCACGGAGCTGCCCGCGTGCCCGGCGCCGTCGCTGAAGAGCTGGACGTACGCGTCCATGGAGTTGCCCGCGCGGCGCGCGCCCTGCCCGTCATCGGCGTTGAGGTCGGGGCCGACGACCCCGGTGTTGAAGTTCAGCGTGTAGCGCTTGCCCGCCTTGTACGCGACCGCGTCGGCGCCGTAGTCGATGGTGGAATCGCCCGCGTCGTCGAGCTGCGCCATGGACCAGGCCCAGCGGATGTCCTTGGTGTTGACATAGCTCGTGCCGGAGGCCGGGAGCTTGAGCGCCGTCACCTGCTGAAGAGGCGGGTAGTAGTCGTTCTTGCCGATCGGCATGGCGGACAGCCTGCCCTTGCGCCCGGTGGCGGAGGAGCCCACGCCGTACTTCACCTCGGCGAGTTCGGCCTTGGTGGTGGCGTGCTTCAGACCGGAGAACCAGCTGCCGCTGCGGCTGAAGCCCAGTCGGTAGTCGGCCTTGTTCGCCCCGGTGCCCGAGCCCTTCCAGACGCCGTTGTACTGCGCGTTCAGCGTGGGCGAGGCGGGGCCGATGCCCAGGGTGCGGATGACGGTGCCGGTGCCGAGGCTCCAGCTGTTGGCGATGCCGAGGGCCGGGTCGTCGTAGCTGATGTGCGACGAGGTGAGCCGCGCGCCGGCGTCCGGCGTGGTGACGGCGACCGGCTTGGCCTTGCGGGAGTCCAGCGTGACCGTCGTCTTCGCGCCGAGCTTCAGCTTCGGCTGGACGAAGACCGCGAAGCTCTTGCTCGTGCTGGTGACGGAGCTCTCCAGCGCGTACGTGTCCTTCGGCAGCCGCAGGGTGACCGGCCCCTCCTGGACGGGCACCTCGATCTTCCGCTGCGCGCTGTCGGTGAGCGTGGTGGTGTAGTCGAACGTGCCCTTGCCGTTGAGGTCGAGGTGGCTCAGCGTGAGGTCGTACGACTCGACCTCGCGGTCGACGACGAGCCCGGTGCGCACTTCCTGGCCGTCACCGGCGGCCAGCAGTGTCCCGCCGTAGACGCCGTCGGCGGTGCCGAGCCTGGTGTCGGCGGTGACGGTGGTCTTCGCGGTGCCGCCCGCCGGGACGGTGAGCTTGGCGTCCTTGACGGTGAACATGCCCGCCGGGCCGGGGCGGCCCTTGGGGTCCAGGGCGTCGGCGGAGAGCGTGAGGGTGACGGGCTCGGTGCCGAGGTTGCGGTAGGTGACGGTCTTGGCGACCGGCTTGTCGTCGGTGTGCGGCCAGGCCTGCTTGCCGAAGCCGACCGTGCCGGGCTCGGGGACGACGGACGCGGTGACGGCGCGCGTCAGGTCGACGCGGCCCGCTCCCTGCTCATAGGCGTTGAGCTTGGGGTGGGGCTTGGCGGAGCCGGTCAGCGCGGCCTTGAGCTGCGGTCCCGTCCACTTCGGGTGCTGCTGGAGGAGCAGGGCGGCGGAGCCGGCCACGTGCGGGGTGGCCATCGAGGTGCCCGACAGCGCGACATAGGGTTCGTTGTCGGAGCCGTCGGGGGTCTGCGTGGAGCGCGCGGCCGTGATGTCGTCGCCGGGCGCGGTGAGGTCGGGCTTGGTGACCCCGTCGGCCTGCGGGCCCCTGCTGGAGGTCTCCGCGATGTTGTCCTGCTTGTCGACGGAGCCGACGGTCAGGGCCTCGGGGGCGCTGCCCGGCGAGTTCAACGTGCCGGGCTCGGGGCCGTCGTTGCCCGCCGCGATGACGAAGAGGGCCTTGCCGGAGAGGCGTGCGACGGCCTCCTCCAGCGGGTCGACCCCGGGCGAGTCGAGGCTGCCCAGGCTCATGTTGACGATCTTCGCCTTGCTGTCGACCGCCCACTGCATGCCGGCGGCGATGCTCGACTCGGTGCCGGTGCCCTCCACCTCGGAGATGACCTTGCCGTCCAGGACCTGCACGTCGGGCGCCACGCCCTTGTACGTGCCGCCCGACTTGGCCCCGGAGCCCGCGAGGGTCGAGGCGACGTGCGTGCCGTGGCCCATGCGGTCCTTGGCGTCGGGCGAGGACTCGGTGAAGTTCTTCTCGGTGACCTCGACGTTCTTGAGGTCCGGGTGCGTCTGGTCGACCCCCGTGTCCAGGACGGCGACCTTGACGCCCTTGCCGGTGTACCCGGCCTGCCACATGGTGGGGGCGCCGATCTGCGGCACGCTCTTGTCGAGGGCGGGGCGGACCTTGGCGTCCAGCCAGACGTGCGCGATGGACGGGGCGACGGTGGTGCGCGCGTTCGTACGACCGCCGGTTCCGCTCCCCGTGCCGCCGGTGAGCTCCGCCCAGACGTCCGCCGTGCCGGACTTGGGCGCGTCGAACGCCTCGCCGCCGATGGCGGGCAGCGCGCGGCGGTCGTGGGCCGGGCCGCGGAAGGTGTCGCCGGAGCGGCTGTTGGCGCGGCCCGGCCGGTACTTGACGATCAGCGGCAGCGATGTGCGGTGCGCGTCGTCGTACTTGTCCCTGACGAGCCGTGTGACGTCGAAGAGACGCCTGTCGAGCTTGCCCGCGCTGATCAGCGCCTGGGCGTCCTGCGGCACGACGTACGTGTGCCCGGCCTCGCGCCGCACCGCAATCGAGACCTCTTCGCGGCCCTTGCCGCGGATCAGCCGGACGACCTGCTTGCCCCCGGCCCGGACGACCACGCGGTCGCCGGTCACCAGTGTGACGGTCTTCGTCTTCCCGCCCTGCGCTGTCCGACCGGTCTTGGTCTCCCCCGCGGTCCGTGTGTCCGCGGTACGGTCCGGCCCCGTCCCGGAGTCGGCCGAGGCCACCCCCGCGACCAGTGCGCCGGACACCACGGCGGCCATCGCCGCCGTCCCCACCCTTGATATGCCTGCCACCCGATATTGCCTGTCTTTTGAGCGTGCCTGATGTGGTCGCCCGTAACACGTGATCTTGCGTACGTTTGGTTCTCGGGGGGCGGAGGATTCCTGGGATTTTTTTGGGGACGGCGGTCGACGGGCCGTCGGGGTGCGGCGTCAGAGGTTCATCGGCGCAGTGTCAGCAGGCCCGGGCGGTAGGGCAGCAGGCCGTAGTCGCCACCGGAGCTGGGGCTGCGTCCCTGGTAGAGCAGCTGGAGGTTGCAGGGGTCGACGGTCATGGTCTGGTCGGCGCCGGTGCGGATCAGTTCGCCGTGGCTGATGTCGTTGGTCCACGTGGCGCCGCTGTTGGCCTTGCCGGCGAAGGGGTTGCTCTCGGTCGCCGCCTGGGGGGTCCATGAGCCGTTGAGACTGGTGGCCGTGAACGAGCGGAAGTAGCGGCCCTGTGAGCCGATCGCCTCGACGATCATGAGGTAGCGGTTCTGGCCCTGGAGCTTGTAGACCTGAGGGGCCTCGAAGAGGTTGTTCGTCGTGTCGCTCATGACCACGGTCGAGTTCGTGCCGAAGCTGCCGGGGAAGTTCCCGATCGGCATACTGGCCCGGTAGATCTTGCCGTTGTCACCGGCGAAGAACAGGTACATGTTCGTGCCGTCGGCGATGAGCGTCTGGTCGATGGGTCCGGTGCCGGAGCCGGGGATGCTTCCGGAGAAGAGCTCCTTCGGGGCCGACCAGCCGTTGGGGTTGGTGGGGTCGCTCGACGTCCGGTAGGAGAAGGCGGTCCCGCCCCACTGGTAGGCGAGCACCCAGATGTTCTTCGGCGCGAAGTAGAAGAGCGTGGGCGCGACGGTGGACGTCGACATCGTGTTCTGGCTGGCGGAGCTCATCTCCGACCAGTTGGTGAACAGGCCGAAGTTCATCGAACCCCAACTCGTCCCGGTGTCGTGCGTCGTCGCGTAGACGAGTTGCTTGCCGTTGTACGGGACGACGGTGAAGTCCTTGAGCGAGACCCATCCCGGTTTGGGCTGCGCCAGCGCGCCCGTCGAGCTCCAGCGGTACGTGGACGGGAGATCGCACTGGCCGGGGTCGCCGCTGCCGACCTTGACGAGCTGCCACTGCTGGTTGGTGCCGCCCCAGTCGTCGTACTGGACGACGTTCGCGTTGTCGGCGGTGGAGCCGCCCTGGACTTCGAGGGCCTTGTTGCTGTGGCGCGCGATGAGCCGCACGTGGCCGTCGGAGCTGTCGGCGAGCCGCCACTGCTGGTTGGTGCCGTTCGAGTCGGCCCACTGGACGATCGAGGCGCCGTTGGCGGTGGACCGGCCGGAGACGTCGAGGACCTTGCCGGAGTGGCGGGACTTGATGCGGTAGTTGCCGTCACCGGAGTCGACGAACTGCCACTGCTGCTGGTTCTGGTCGTTCCTGGTCCACTGGGTGATGCGGGCGCCGTCGTGGGTCGCCAGGTTGTGGACGTCCAGGACCTTGCCGCTGTTGCGGTTGACCAGCACGTACCAGGCGTTGGTGTCGACGGTCGCCGTGGCGGCGGGCGGGGTGTCGGGCGCCGCCGCGGTGGGCGGGGCGCTCAGGAACGTGGCCGCGAGCAGCAAGGGCGCCAGGACGGCGAGCCAGCGTCTCGGGCGGGTCGAGGGCGGATGGCGTAACCACATCGGAAGACCTCCCGAAAACTTTCGGAAAACTCTCGAATACTCTGGCGCCACAAGCTAGGGAGACGGGGGCTCGCGGTCAAGACTTGTCGCGGACCTGCCCACAAACAACGGCTCTTCGTCGGGGGTCCGACCCGACCGGCACGCCTGGGCGACCGGGAAGCCTTCGAAAGTTTACGGACGGGGAGTGTCCGGCCCGGCCGTCACATCGTCAACTCCCCACTCTGTCCGCACCTGTTGACGACTCCCCTCCGCCTCACTACTGTCCGCCTCGAATCTTCGACGCACCGACCGTTGTTCGGTATTTCGACTGGGAGCGCTCCCAGATCTCTCAGACAGCGCGCTCAGCCGTCGCTTCAGTCCTTCCCTGATGTCCGCCTTGGAGGCACAGTCATGTCTGCGCATGCCCTTCCCCCACTACCCCCGCCTTCCCCACCCGCCGTCCGCCGCAGGCTCGGCGGTCTCGGCCTCCTGACGGCGCTGGTCGTCGGCGTCCTCGGCGCGGTCGCCCCACCGGTCGCGCCGCCGGCCGCACACGCCGCCGAGAGTGCGGCCGAGAGCACCCTCGGCGCCGCGGCGGCGCAGAGCGGCCGCTACTTCGGCACCGCCATCGCCTCGGGCAGACTGGGCGACTCGACGTACACGACGATCGCGAACCGCGAGTTCAACTCGGTGACGGCCGAGAACGAGATGAAGATCGACGCCACCGAGCCCCAGCGGGGCCGGTTCGACTTCACCGCCGCTGACCGCGTCTACAACTGGGCGGTGCAGAACGGCAAGCAGGTACGCGGCCACACCCTGGCCTGGCACTCCCAGCAGCCCGGCTGGATGCAGAGCCTCAGCGGCAGCACGCTGCGCCAGGCGATGATCGGCCACATCAACGGCGTGATGTCCCACTACAAGGGCAAGATCGCCCAGTGGGACGTCGTCAACGAGGCCTTCGCCGACGGCAGTTCGGGCGCCCGGCGCGACTCCAACCTCCAGCGCACCGGCAACGACTGGATCGAGGTCGCCTTCCGCACCGCGCGCGCCGCCGACCCGGCGGCCAAGCTCTGCTACAACGACTACAACGTCGAGAACTGGACCTGGGCCAAGACGCAGGCCATGTACGCCATGGTCAAGGACTTCAAGCAGCGCGGCGTGCCGATCGACTGCGTCGGCTTCCAGTCGCACTTCAACAGCGGCAGCCCCTACAACAGCAACTTCCGCACCACCCTTCAGCAGTTCGCCGCCCTCGGCGTCGACGTGGCCATCACCGAACTCGACATCCAGGGCGCCCCGGCCTCGACCTACGCGGACGTGACCAAGGACTGTCTGGCCGTCCCGCGCTGCCTCGGCATCACCGTCTGGGGTGTGCGCGACTCCGACTCCTGGCGACCGGAGCACTCACCGTTGCTGTTCAACGGCGACGGCAGCAAGAAGCCCGCCTACACCGCCGTGCTCAACGCGCTCAACGGCGGCTCCACCACGCCTCCCGGGGATGCCGGGCAGATCAAGGGCGTCGCTTCGGGCCGCTGCCTGGACGTGCCCGGCAACGGCACCGCCGGCGGCACCCAACTCCAGCTGTGGGACTGCCACAGCGGCGCCAACCAGCAGTGGACCCGGACCGCCGCGGGCGAGCTCAGGGTCAACGGCGACAAGTGCCTGGACGCCGCCGGCACCGGCAACGGAACCAAGGTCCAGATCTACGGCTGCTGGGGTGGCGACAACCAGAAATGGCGCGTCAACTCCGACGGCTCCATCGTCGGCGTCCAGTCCGGCCTCTGCCTCGACGCCACCGGGGCCGGCACCGCCAACGGCACCCTGATCCAGCTCTACTCCTGCTCGAACGGCGGCAACCAACGCTGGACCCTTACCTGAGCAATCCCGTGCCACCTCGGTCGGGCCACGCCACTGCCGGTGGCGTGGCCCGCCCCGCTGTTCATTGCGCCCAACTGCGGGACTACTTCCCCTCATTCTCGAAAGTCCGCAACAGGTCCGCCGCCACACTCACCGCGATCGTCGCGGGCTCCTTGCCGGTGATGTCGGACAAGCCGATCGGGGTCTTGATCCGGTCGATCGCGGCGTCGTCGTGGCCGCCCTCGGTGGCGAGGCGCTTGCGGAAGCGCGCCCATTTGGCCGCGGACCCGATCAGCCCCACGGAGCCGAGGTGCGTGGTGCGCAGGGCCGCGTCGCAGAGGGCCGCGTCCTCGGCGTGGTCGTGGGTCATGATCAGGACGTGGGTGCCGTGCGGCAGCTCCTCCAGGACTTCCTCGGGCAGCAGGGGCGTGTGATGCACGTGCAGCTGTGCCACCGCGTCCGACAGCGTGCCGAGCCGGGTGTCCGTGAGCATGTCCGCGCGGCTGTCGATCAGATGCAGGTCCAGGTCCTGGCGGGCGAGGATGCGCGCCAGTTCCAGGCCGACGTGCCCCATACCGAAGATCGCCACCGCCCGTACCACCGGCAGCGGTTCGAGCAGGACCGAGACCGTGCCGCCACAGCACTGCACGCCGTGCTGGTTGGTCACCTTGTCGTTCAGGGCGAAATCCATCAGTTCAGGCTCCGCCTCGGCCGCGGTGAGCATCTCCCGTGCGCGGTCGATCGCGACGGCCTCCACGTTGCCGCCGCCGATCGAGCCCCACGTCTCGTCGCGCCCGACGACGAGTTTGGCGCCGGCCTCGCGCGGGGCGTGACCGCGCACGGTCGCGACGGTCACCAGCACGCCGGGCTCCCGGCGCGACCGCAACCGCGCGACCGCGGCGATCCATGTCATGTCAGGCACCGTTGAGCGCGGAGGCGTCGGCCCTCGACGAGGACGGTGCGGTGGCGGTGGTCCGGGTGGGCTCAGTGAAGCCGGCAGTCACCGGCGCGTGGCCGTTCCGGGACGCGGCCGTGGCCCGCCGCGCCTCCTCGATCGCCCAGTACACCGCCTCCGGCGTCGCCGGGGAGGCCAACTCGACGCTGTGGCCGTCCGGTCCGAACTCCGCGGCGGCCTGCCGCAGTGCCTCACGTACCGAGAACGCCAGCATCAGCGGCGGCTCGCCGACCGCCTTGGAGCCGTAGACCGCGCCCTCCTCGGTGGCGCGTTCGAGCAGCGTGACGTTCAGCTCCTCCGGCATCTCGGAGAAGCTCGGCAGCTTGTACGTGCTCGCCGCCTGCGTCTGGAGCCGGCCGCGGTTCGGGCCGTCACTGGTGTCCCAGCGCAGGTCCTCCAACGTCAGCCAGCCCGCGCCCTGCACGAAGCCACCCTCCACCTGACCGATGTCGATCAACGGGGACAGGCTGTCACCGACGTCGTGCACGATGTCCACGCGCCGGATCCGGTACGCGCCGGTGAAACCGTCGACCTCCACCTCGGTCGCGGCGGCGCCATGGGCGAAGTACTTGAACGGCGAGCCGCGGAACGCCTTCGCGTCCCAGTGCAGCCCCTCGGTGCGGTAGAAGCCGGCCGCCGACAGCTGGACGCGCTGGAAGTACGCGGTGCGCACCAGGTCGTCCCAGGCCACCTCCTTGTCGCTGCCCAACGCGCGTGCGACGCCCTCGACGATGCGTACGTCCGACGCGTTCGTGCCCAGCTGGGTCGCGGCCACCTGGAGCAGGCGTTCGCGCAGCTGCTCGCACGCGTTCTTGATCGCCCCGCCGTTGAGGTCGGCTCCGGCGCTGGCGGCGGTGGCGGAGGTGTTGGGCACCTTGTCGGTGCGCGTCGGGGCGAGCCGTACCTTGTGCAGCGGGATGCCGAGCGTGGTCGCGGCCACCTGCATCATCTTGGTGTGCAGGCCCTGGCCCATCTCGGTGCCGCCGTGGTTGATCAGGACGGAGCCGTCCTTGTAGATCAGCACGAGCGCGCCGCCCTGGTTGAAGGCGGTGAGGTTGAAGGAGATGCCGAACTTGATGCCGGTGAGCGCGACGGCGCGCTTGGTGTGCGGGTGCGCGGCGTTGAACGCGGCGATCTCGCGCCGGCGGTCGGCGATGGCGGCGTCCTGCTGCACCTGCCGCCAGACGGTGGTGATCCGCTCGGCCTGCGTGACGGGCTGGCCGTAGGGCGTGGTCTGCCCCTGGCCGGGCCGGTAGAAGTTGCGCTCGCGCAGCTCCATGGGGTCCAGACCGAGCAGCGGCGCGCAGCGCCCCAGGATGTCCTCGACGACGAGCATGCCCTGGGGGCCGCCGAAGCCGCGGAAGGCGGTGTTGGAGACGGTGTTGGTCCTGGCGATACGTCCCGCGACGCGCGCGTTGGGGATCCAGTACGTGTTGTCGATGTGGCACAGCGCGCGGGCGAGGACGGGCTCGGAGAGGTCGAGGCTCCAGCCGCCGTCGGCGACGAGGGTGGCGTCGAGGGCCTGGATACGTCCTTCCGCGTCGAAGCCGACCTTCCACGTGGCGTGGAATCCGTGCCGCTTGCCCGACATGGTCAGGTCCTGGGTCCGGTTGAGCCGGAAGCGGACCGGGCGGCCGGTGAGCTTGGCGCCGAGCGCGGCGACGGCGGCGAACCCGTGCGGCTGCATCTCCTTGCCGCCGAAGCCGCCGCCCATGCGCAGGCACTGCACGGTCACTTCGTGGGCCGGGACGCCGAGCACGTGCGAGACGATGTCCTGCGTCTCGGACGGGTGTTGAGTGCTGCTCTGGATGAACACCTGCCCGTTCTCGTCGATCTGCGCGAGCGCCGCGTGCGTCTCCAGGTAGAAGTGCTCCTGTCCGGCGAACTGGAACTCTCCACTCAGCACATGCGCGGAGTCGGCGAAGCCCGCGTCGATGTCACCGGTCTCCATCAGGGGCCGGGCCCCGTGATAGCTTCCGGCCGCGATCGCCTCCTGGAGCGTGACCAGGGAGGGCAGCTCCTCCAACTCCACCTCGACGGCCGCGGCACCGAGTCGGGCCGCTTCCAGCGTCTCACCGAGCACCCAGGCGACCGCGTGTCCGTGGAACATGACCTCATCGGGGAAGAGCGGCTCGTCGTGCTTCATGCCCGCGTCGTTGACGCCGGGCACGTCGGCGCCGGTCAGCACGCGGACCACGCCGGGCACGGCGAGCGCGGGCGCGGTGCGCAGCGCGGTGATCCTGCCGCGGGCCTTCATGACCTGCACCGGGTAGGCGTGCAGGACGTCCTTGGTGCGCTGGACCAGGTCGTCGGTGTAGAGAGCGGCGCCGGTGACGTGCTGGACGGCGCTCTCGTGCGGCATGGAGACGCCGACCACGGGCTTCTCGGGACGCTCGGACAGGTGACTCATGAGGTGACCGCCTCGGTGGTTTGTGCGTGCAGCTTGAGCAGGCTCTGGCCGAGCATCGCGGAACGGTAGAGGGCGCTGGCGCGGTGATCGCTCATCGGGGTGCCCTCCCCGCGCAGCACCCGGGCCGCGGCCTCGACGGTCTGTGCCGACCACGGCTTGCCTTCGAGGGCGGCCTCGGTGGCGAGGGAACGTATGGGGGTCGCGGCGACGCCTCCCAGACCGATACGCGCCTTGCGTACGACCCCACCCTCGATGTCCAGCGCGAAGGCGACGGCGACACTGGAGATGTCGTCGAAACGCCGCTTGGCGATCTTGTGGAAGGCCGTGACGGGCGACAGAGGCAGCGGAATACGGACGGCCCGTATCAACTCGTCCGGGCGTCGCACGCTCTGCCGGTACCCGGTGAAGTACTCCGCGAGCGGCACGACGCGCTCGCCGTCCGCGTCGGCGAGCACCAGCGTCGCGTCGAGTGCGAGCAGTACCGGCGGGCTGTCGCCGATGGGCGAGCCGGTGCCCAGGTTGCCGCCGAGGGTGGCGCCGTTGCGGATGAGCCGGGAGGCGAACTGCGGAAAGAGCTCGGCGAGCAGCGGGACGTCCGGCACGTCTCCGGCACCCAGCCGTCGCTCGATCTCCGTGAGCGTCAGCGCCGCCCCGATCTCGATGTACCCGGACGCGACGCGCAGCTCCCGCAGCTCCGCCAGCCGGTCGATGGCGATGACGCAATCGGCCCTGCGGGCACGGATGTTGACCTCGACGCCCCAGTCGGTGGACCCGGCGACGACGACGGCGTCGGGCCGCTCACGCACCAGCCGCAGCGTCGCGTCCAGGGTGTCCTTCCGCAGGAACGTGGCGCCGTCCCGGGTGTACTCGGTGGCGACCGGTACGGGGGGCTCCTGCTCGCGGCGCCGGGCCAGCGGATCGTCCTCGGTGGGCGCGCCGACGGCGAACGCGGCGTCGCGGATGGGGCGGTAGCCGGTGCAGCGGCACAGGTTTCCGCTCAGGGCGTGCAGGTCGAAGCCGTTGGGCCCGTGCTCGGGGTCGGCGCCTTCGGAAGTTGTCGGTCCCTGGTCTGCTGCGGAGCTCCGATCGGCGTGCTCGCAACGGCCGGGACGGTAGTACTCGGCGGCCATGCTGCACACGAACCCCGGTGTGCAGTACCCGCATTGGGACCCGCCGCGGACCGCCATCTCCTCCTGCACGGGGTGCAGGGAGGGCATCGTGCCGGGCTCCCCGGCCGTGGCGAGCCCCTCGGCGGTGATGACCTCCTGCCCGTCGAGTGCGGCGGCCGGGACCAGGCACGCGTTGACCGCGACCCAGTCGGTGGGCTTGTCCACGCCGGGCCTGGCCACCATCACGGAACAGGCCCCGCACTCGCCCTCGGCGCAGCCCTCCTTGGTACCGGTGAGGCCGCGCTCGCGCAGGAAGTCCAGCGCGGTGGTGTGGGGTGAGGCCGGCGAGAGCGGTGTCTCATTCCCGTTGACCGTGATCCGCGCCTCTGTCACGTCGCCGGGCAGCCGTTCCGGCGCGTGATCGGTCGATGTCGTGTTCGCCAATTTCAGGCAGCTTTCTGTGATCAGACGCGCCTCGCGGGAGCGGCGGGCGCGGGAAGGCACGGGACAGCGACGTGCCGAGACATGGTGAGGAGATGGTGCCGAGAGGGAGGAAAACCGGAACGTGCCGCGAAGGGGCACATCAGGACGGCCTGCTCAGCAGCCGTGCGCGATCCGGCCCGGGACCCAGGCGGTGCACTGAGCGAGGCGACCGAGATCAGAGCTCGTGCACATCTGCTGGTCCCCTCCTCTTGGTGCTGTGGGTCGACGCTGCGCCCGCGGGTCGGTGCCGCGGCGCAGATCAGTGTCCTCGCAAAGTAGTGACTCGCTTCACGCAGGTCAAGGGAGTGCTCGCGAGGGCGGGGCGAGTGCAGCGCCTGTTCCTGCGCGGACAGCTTTCCCTCGGAGGCCAGCCCCTCTGGCTCTCGCGCTGTGCAAGAGTAGGGCGATGGACCGGCTGACGATCTGTGAGACCGCCTCCGGCGGCGGCACGACGTTTCTCACGCTGAAGCTCCTCGGAGAACTGGACGTCGTCAACGTCGGCAAGCTCAGCGACATGGTCGTACGCGAACTGGAGTCGGGGCACCGTCATCTCCTGCTCGACCTGACCGGGATCACGTACTGCGACAACGGCAGCCTCTACGCCCTGCTCGGGATGCGTCACGCCGCCGGCCACGTGGGAGGCAGTCTCGCGCTCACAGCGGCGAGCCCATGCGTCTGCGAAGCCCTCGACCATTCCGGGCTCCGCGACCTCCTGCCCTTCGCACCAGACACATAACCCCCAGGTCAGCGCAGTCGACCCCGCGGCTTCAGCGCCACCGGCGGCAGTTCCGGGGCGGGCAGTGGCGCGCCCTCGTAGCCCTTCACCTCGCCGAAGCGGGTGCCCGTCATCCAGTCGCCCCGCGCCTGCTCGATCTCCTCATGGCTGCGGCCCACGAAGTTCCACCACATCACCAGCTCCTCCTCGAACGGCTCGGACGCGTCCGAATGCGCGCGCAGGGGGAGTTCGGTGCGGCCGCAGCCGAGGTAGAGCATCGAGCCGGGGAGGACGGGTACGCCGTCGACGTGTGCCTCGCCGGACATGGAGAGGACCGCGTACTCGAAGTCCGGCTCCAGAGGGAGGCGTACGTCCGTGGCGTCGGACAGGGCGAGGTCCGCGCCGACGATGGGCGTGTACGTCGTGCCGGGTGAGGCCGTTCCGTCCAGCGTGCCGAGGATCAGTGTCCCGGCCAGGCCCGGCGCCGTGATCTGCGGCAGCTCCGCGTGGTGCTCGAAGTGGGGGGCCGTGTGCCGGTCGCTGTCGGGCAGGGCGACCCACAGCTGCGCGCCGTGGAGGAAGCGGGCGTGGGACCTGGGGCTCTCCTCGGAGTGGGAGATGGCCCGGCCGGAGGTCATGAGGCCCAGTTCGCGGGGGCGGATGGTCCGCAGGCTGCCGGTGGAGTCGCGGTGCAGCACCTCCCCGTCGTGCAGCCAGCTGACGGTTTGCAGGCCCATGTGCGGGTGCGGCGGCACCTGCATGCCGGGTTCGTCGGCGATGTCGTCGGGGCCGTAGTGATCGACGAAGCACCAGGCTCCGACCATGCGGCGGCCGAGGTTCGGCAGCAGGCGGCGGACCTCGGTGGACTCGCCGAGCTTGACCCGGCGCGGGCCGAGGAGCTCCCGTACCGGTTCCGCGACGACGAAGCCGCGTCCGCCGCACAAGGAAGGAACCGCCTCACGATCAAGATTGCTCATGTCGCACAACCTAGCCCTGCCGGGGGCCGGACGGCAGCCGCCTGCCCGCCACAGAGACAGTGGTGGAATATTCAACTACGTCGGGTCGTTGCAGCCCCCGAAGGAGGCAGACAGTGGACATGACCTATTACGACCACGGGACCGCGGCGGAGCGCTGGGAGCGCGCGCGGCAGTTCTTCGACGCCAAGGAGTACGCGACGGCGGCGCGCATCCTCGACGCCCTGGCCGACGAGGTGCCCGAGCAGGTCGCCCCGCGTCTGCTGCTCGCCCGTGCCTACTACCACTCGGCGCAACTCACCCGCGCCGAGGCCGAGTTGCGCAAGGTGCTCGACCTCGATCCGGTCGAGAGCTACGCCCGGCTCATGCTGGGCCGCACGCTGGAGCGGCAGAACCGTCCGGACGACGCGGCGCCCCACCTGCGCATGGCCGCCGCGCTGAACGGGGACTTCGCCCAGGCCGCCCAGGTCTGAGCAGGTGGGGAGCACCGGTGGGGAGCGAAGCAACAGCGCTTCCCACCGGTGGCTCACAGCCACAGTGCCTCGGCGGCCGCCACCCCCGCACAGGCCGCGCCGACACCCGCCACCACGCTCACCAGCACATTCGCCACCGCGCGGCGCCGCGCACCGCTCTCCGCGAGCCGCAGTGTCTCGTACGAGAAAGTCGAGTACGTCGTGAGCGCGCCGCACAGCCCCGTGCCGAGGAAGAGCTGGACGTGCGACGACGCGGCGCCCGCTGTGACGGCGCCGGTGAGCACTCCCAGGATCAGGCAGCCCATGATGTTGACGGTGAGGGTGCCCCAGGGGAAGGCGGTGCCGTGGCGGGCCTGCACGGCGCGGTCGGTCAGGTAGCGCAGCGGGGCGCCGATCATCCCGCCGGCGATGACGAGCAGCCAGGTCATGCCCGCCTCCCCGGCACCGCGCGGCGCGTCAGCACACGGCGCGTCGCCCACGTCGCGCTCCAGACGGCCGCGAGCGCCACGAGTGGCGTCAGGGCGAGGTAGAGCAGGGCCGTGCGGACGTGGTCGCCGCTCAGGAGCCGCTCGATGTCCACCGCGTACGTCGAGAACGTGGTGAAGCCGCCGAGGACTCCCGTACCGAAGAAGGGCCGCACCAGGGGATGGACGGGCCGCGCCTGCGTGACCAGCACCATCAGGACGCCGATCGCCGCGCATCCCACGGCGTTCACCGCGAGGGTCGTCCAGGGGAATCCGCCGGGAGGCACCGGCCACCACAGCGACGCCGCGTACCGCGCCACCGCGCCGATGCCGCCGCCGACCGCGACCGCCGCGACGACCTGCCATTCGTGCCGCGTCGCCACGTCACCGCTCACCGCTCCTCCTACTCGCCGTCGCCCGTCCTCGGGCGCACTCGTGCGCAAGTAGGGACCGTTGGCAGCATCGTTCACCGCGGTTCGGGTACGGCGAGCCCCACCGCCGCGCGGCGCCGGGAACCCTCAGCTGCCTTCAGCCACCGGCATCCCCGGAAAAGATCACCGCTGACTCCACATTAACCCGTCGGGCCCCGGCGTCGCGGATCGCGCCCACCAGACCCGTGACGAGCCGTGCCCGCTCGGCCATCGCGTCGACCAGCACGTACTCGTGGTCGGCGTGCGCGCCGCCCCCGACCGCGCCGAGGCCGTCGAGCGTCGGTACGCCGAGCGCGGCCGTGAAGTTGCCGTCGCTGCCGCCGCCCACCGCCGCGCCCCCGACCCCGGGGAGCAGCCGCTCCGCCATCGCGAAGAGTCCGGCAGCCGCCGACTCGGGCATCGGGGGGCGGCCGACGGAGCCGCGGACCGTGAGCTCCGCCCCGTCCAGGTGCGGAGTCAGCGCCGCGAACGCGGCCTCGACGCGGTCCTTCTCCTCGGCCGACTCGACCCGGACGTCGACGACGACCGTGGCCTCCGCGGGAACCACGTTGTCCGAAGTGCCCGCGGACGCGATGGTCGGGGTGACGGTCGTGCCGATGTCGGGGCGGCCGAGCGCCGCGATGTGCAGGACCTGGTGTGCCGCTTCGACCAGGGCGTTGACGCCGGCTTCGGGTTCGAGGCCCGCGAGTGACGCGCGGCCCGCGACCACGACCTCGAACGTGCCGCAGCCCTTGCGGCCGGTCTTCAGGGCGCCGCCGTCAGCGGCGCCCTCGAACACCAGGACGGCGCCGCAGGCGCGGGCGCGCTCCTCGATGAGGGTGCGGGAGGAGCGGGAGCCGACCTCCTCGTCGGCGGTGACCAGGATCTCGACGCCCGACCGGTCGTCGAGCGCCGCCAGGCCGTGCACGGCCTGCCCGCCGAGCCGGCTCTCGATCACTTCGGCGACGGCTCTCGCCGACTTCGTCAGGGCGTCGAGGTCGCGCGAGGGCGACTCGACTTCGACGAGGGTTCTGAGGTCGTCGATCATCGCGTCGACACTCACGTCACTAGCGACACTCACGTCGGCCGCCTTGCGCATGGTCACGCCGCAAGGGTACGTGGGCGTGTTCAGGAGCCCACCGAGAGAGTCGGGGGCGCTCAGGGTCCGCTCGCTGCCGTGCCGCCCCGGCGTCCGGCCGGGCCCGCCACCTGCGGCGGCCACGCCTCGGGGTCCAGAAGCCCGAGTACGTACGCCCGCGCCACCAGCGCCGTCCGGTTCTGGACCCGCAGCCGGCGGCAGAGCCGTGTCAGGTGGTAGTTGACGCCGTCGACGCCGATTCCCACCGCGCGTGCCACGACCGATGTGGTGGCGCCGCCCGCGACCAGCCGCAGGATGCGGGCCTCCTGCGCGCTCAGGGCCGGGTGGGTGAGCTCCTCCCCCGCGTCGGCAGTACGGGCTGACGTGTCGTTTCCCGCAGTCTCCGCCCGCTCCGCCGCGACGCGCAGCGTCACCAGCAAGGGCGGTGTGTCCGCGAGCGGGTCGGTGACGGGTTCGACGGTGACCTGCCCGTGGCGGGCCGTTCCGCGTGCCGTCCAGCTCGCTTCGACGGGGTAGCGGGACCTGCGGCCGGAGCGCATGGCCTCGTCGAGTTTGCGGAGCTGTTGTCTGTTGGTGGGGGTGAGCAGGTCGAGCAGGAGCTGGTTCGCCACCCGGCCCGGCTGGAGGCCCAGGGCCGTCGCGAAGGCGGGGTTGGCGACGGAGACGAGTCCGCCCGTGCTGGCGATGGCGGTCGGCACGGGGGAACGGTCGAGCAGGGTGAGGAAACGACCGCGCCACACCGCCGCATCCGCCTCTTGGGCCCCTTGAGTCCCTTGAGTCCCTTGAGTCCCTTGAGTCCCTTGAGCCCCTTGAGTCCCTTGGGCCTTTTGGGTCCCCTTCGCCCCTTTAGCCACCTTCACATCCATCGCCTCCTTCACACCCTTAACACCCTTGACCCCCTTCGCCTCCCTGCTCCCCTCCCCCTGACACCTCGTCACTCGCCGCGCAACCGGCGACGCGCAAAAGACCCCTACAAGATTATGTAGTTCTCGCGCGGGGCCGCCGCCCCGGGGAGGCCACCGTGGATGTGGCGCCCCGCGTTCCGGGCGCTCAACTCCCCGCATCCATGGGAAGAGGCACTGCCCGATGAGCGAAGAACACCCCGTCGAGGTCTGCGGTCTCCGGGACTACCCGGACCTCGTACTGCCCACCGTCGATGTGACGGCGGCCGGGCCGACCAGTACGCCGGTCCAGCAGTCCGTGGAGCTCGCGCGGCGGCACGGCCCTTTCTACGTCCGCCGGTACCACGGCCGTGAGACCGTCTGGGTCAGCTCGCTGGAGCTGGTCGAGGAAGTGTCCGACGAGACACGCTTCTCCAAGGGTGTCGGGCCGGCCCTCCAGAACGTCCGCGGCATCGCCGGTGACGGCCTGTTCACGGCGTACGACGAGGAACCCAACTGGGCCAAGGCGCACGACATCCTGCTCCCCGCGTTCGCCATGAACTCGATGCGGACGTACCACCCGCACATGCTGCGCGTGGCCCGGCGCCTCATCGCCTCCTGGGACGGCCGGTTCACGCCGGGCGCGGCCGAGTCCGCGCCGGTGCAGGTCTCGGAGGACATGACCAGGATGACGCTGGACACCATCGGCCTGTCCGGCTTCGGCTACGACTTCGAGTCGTTCGGCCGCACCGATCCGCACC
The DNA here is from genome assembly GCF_055572995.1 of Streptomyces sp. NPDC030245. Classification (NCBI taxonomy): domain Bacteria; kingdom Bacillati; phylum Actinomycetota; class Actinomycetes; order Kitasatosporales; family Streptomycetaceae; genus Streptomyces; species Streptomyces sp. NPDC030245. The sequence goes on from NZ_JBVICF010000002.1 coordinate 410,079, forward strand.
CCTTCGTCCAGGCGCTCGTACGAGGCCTGGCGCACAGTCAGGCGAAGCTGGCGCGGGACCCCGCCGGTGACTACGCCGCCGACGACGCGGCCTTCGAGGCCGACGCCGCCTTCCTCGCCCGGGTCGTCGACGAGGTGATCGAGGCGCGCAAGGCGTCGGGCGACACCTCCGCCGACGACCTGCTCGGCCTGATGCTCAACTCCCCGCACCCCGACAGCGGGGAGACCCTGGACGAGGCGAACATCCGCAACCAGGTCATCACGTTCCTCATCGCCGGGCACGAGACGACCTCCGGCACGCTGGCCTTCGCCCTTCACCACCTGGTGAAGAACCCCGCGGTCCTGCACCTGGCGCAGGCCGAGGTGGACGCGCTGTGGGGCGACGATCCCGACCCCGAGCCGACGTACGAGGACGTGGGCAGGTTGCGTTACGTACGCCAAGTGCTCAACGAGGCGCTCCGGCTGTGGCCCACCGCTCCCGCGTTCCAGCGCCGGGCCCGCGTCGACACCGTCATCGGCGGGCAGTATCCGATCAAGGCGGGGCAGTACGTGGTGGTGCTCACGCCGATGCTGCACCGGGACCCGGTCTGGGGCGACAACGTCGAGGAGTTCGACCCCGAGCGCTTCGCCCCCGAGGTGGAGGCGGCCCGCTCCCCGCACGCGTACAAGCCGTTCGGAACGGGTGAACGTGCCTGCATCGGGCGGCAGTTCGCGCTGCACGAGGCGACGATGCTGCTCGGCATGCTGGTGCACCGTTACCGGTTCATCGACCACGCCGACTACCGCCTGAAGGTGAAGGAGACCCTCACTCTCAAGCCCGACGGTTTCACCATGACGCTGGCCGCGCGCACCCCCGCGGACCGGGAGCGCAGCCGGTCCTCCCTCACCGCGCTGACCGCGCTCGGTGGGGCGTCCGGGGTCGGTACCGCGGGCTCGGGGGCCGGTTCCGCGAGTGCGCGGGGCGACGGCGACCGGGCGGAGAGCGACCTGCCCACCCGGGCCCTGCCGGGCACCGCCCTGACGCTGCTGCACGGCTCCAACTTCGGCACCTGCCGCGCATACGCCGAGCAACTCGGCGAGCTCGGCGCCGACTTGGGTTTCGACGTGCGCGTCGCCCCGCTCGACGAGGCCGCCGACGCGCTGCCCACCGGCTCCCCCGTGGTGATCGTCGCCGCCTCCTACAACGGCAGGCCCACCGACGACGCGGGCGCGTTCGTGTCCTGGCTGACCGGAGCCGCGCCGGACGCCGCCGACGGCGTGCGGTTCGCGGTCCTCGGCGTCGGCGACCGCAACTGGGCGGCGACCTACCAGCAGGTACCGACCCTCATCGACGACGGCCTCGCGGCCTCGGGCGCGACCCGCCTCATGGAGCGCGCCGAGGCCGACGCCTCCGGGGACCTCGCCGGATCGGTGCACCGCTTCACCTCGGCGCTGCGCCAGATCCTGCTGCGCCAGTACGGGGACCCGGAGAGCGCGGGAGCCGCCGCCGACACCGCGCCGCCCGCCAGGGCCTACGACGTCGTGGAGGTCCGCGGCGGGCCGCTGGACGCGCTGGACGCCCGGCACGGCACGGTACCGATGACCGTGACGGAGACCGCCGACCTCGTCGACCTCACGCATCCGCTCGCCCGCCCGAAGCGGTTCCTGCGCGTGGCACTTCCCGCCGGGGTGACCTACCGCACCGCCGACCACCTGTCCGTGCTGCCGGTCAACGACCCGGGCCTGGTGGAGCGCGCGGCGGCGCTGTTCGGCGTCGACCCGGACGCGGTGCTCAACATCCGCGCGCACCGGCCCGGACGGTCCACCCTGCCGCTCGACCGGCCCGTCACCGCCCGCGAACTCCTCAGCCGGTACGTGGAGTTGCGCGACGCCCCGACCGCCGCGCAGGCCGCCCTGCTCGCCGAGCACAACCCGTGCCCGCCCGAGCGCGCCGCCCTGCGACAACTGGCCGCGGACCCGGTGGCGTCGGCGGCACGGCAGGGTGGCATCCTCGGCCTGTTCGAGGATTACCCGGCGCTGCGCGGTCAGCTCCCTTGGCCCGCCCTGCTCGAACTGCTGCCGGCGGTCCGCCCCCGGCACTACTCGATCTCGTCCTCGCCCGCCGCCTCGCCGGGCCACGCCGATCTGATGGTCTCGCTCCTGTCGGCGCCGGACCGCTCCGGTCGCGGGACGTTCCGCGGCACCGGTTCGGCGTACCTGCACGGCCTGCGGCCCGGCGACACGCTCCACGCGCGCGTGCAGCCCTGCCGCGACGTCTTCCGGATCCCCGCCGACGCCGCGACGCCTGTCATCATGATCGGCGCGGGCACGGGGCTCGCCCCGTTCCGGGGAGCGATCGCCGACCGCCTGGACCTACTGCGTGGCGGCACGCAACTCGCGCCTGCCCTCTGCTACTTCGGCTGCGACCACCCCGACGTCGACTACCTCCACCGCGCGGAACTGGAGGCCGCGGAGCACGCGGGAGCGGTCTCCATGCGCCCGACGTACTCCAAGGCCCCCGAGGGTGAACTCCTCTACGTACAGCACCGGATCGCGGCCGAGGCCGAGGAGATCTGGCGCCTCATGGAGGCCGGGGCCCGGGTCTACGTCTGCGGCGACGGCGCCCGCATGGCCCCCGGCGTCCGCGAGGCCTTCCAGCACCTCCGCATGAAGCACGCGGGCGGCGACGCCGCTGAGGCGGAGGCGTGGTGGCGGGACCTGGTCGCCGAGGGGCGGTATGTGGAGGATGTCTATGTGAGCGCCTGAACGAGGATGTCCGTCTGGACGCCTGAGAGGCCACAGACGCCCGCCCGCCCCGCCCGGATGCTCACCGAGTGACGCTCCCGAGCCAGAGGAAGTCACGCGCCCGCGTCATCGCCACGAAAAGCTGGCTGCGCAGGAGTTCTCCGTGCTCCCGTGCCGTTTCGGGCGGGGCCGGGGCCCCGGGGCCGCCGCCCGGGGTCTCGTGCCGCAGTGCGTCGTCGTGCCGGGGCAGGTACACGCGCTTGAACTCCAGGCCCTTGGCCCTGCGGTACGTGCCCAGCTTGACCGCTGCCACGGGGTGGCCGTCGTAGTGCTCCAGCGGACAGACCGGGATGTCGGCGCGGGTGAGCAGGCGCTGGTAGTGGTCGATGGCCCGCACCGAGGGGCACAGCACCGCGGCGTCGCCCCGCTCGGCGGCGGACAGGGCGCGCAGGGCGTGCAGGAGGGCCTCGTCGTGGTCGGCCACGGCAGGTTTCGTGACGCGGACGACCTGCCCGTCGTGGTACGTGAGATCCACGTCCCTGCGGCCCGGTGTGCGCAGGCCGTCGATGTCTTCGAAGGCGTCGTCGGCGACGACCGCGAGGGCGGTGTCGAGGATCTGCTTGCTGTTGCGGTAGTTGGTGCGCAGCACCTGCCCGCGGTCGCCGCGGATGTCGATGCCCGCGTCGGTGAGACGGAAACCCCCCGGATAGACGGCCTGCTGGCCGTCGCCCACCAGCAGCAGTCCGTTGGCGGCGTCGCCGACCAGCGCGTGCAGCAGCCGCACTCCGACGAGGGTGAGGTCCTGCACCTCGTCCACGATCACGGCCGCGTACCGGCGCGAGCTCTGCTGCCGTGTCACCTCTGCCAGGGCGAGGGAGAGGATGTCGTTGAAGTCGTGCACGCCCCGCTCGACACGCAACGACTCGTACGCCTCGTACAGCTCCCACATCGCCTGCCGGTGCGGCCGGCGCAGGACGGTCCTGCGCCGGCGCCGGGGCACGACGGCGTACTCCTCGAACGTGGTGATGCCGCGCCCCTTGATGACGTGGTGGATCTCCTCGCGCCAGTAGGCCGGTGCCGGGTCGATCTGCGCCAGCCGGCTGTCGCGTCCGACGTGCTTCCAGGCGAGACTGAAGGCGGTCTCCGCCTTGTCCTTGTGCAGCCGGACCGGCACGCCGCGCTCCTGGAGGAACTCCTGCGCCCAGGAGTGCAGGCTGCGGAAGTCCACCCGCTCCGCGACCGCCGGGGACATGGTCCTGAGGAAGGTGGCTTGCACCCGGGGCAGGTTGTTGGCGAACGTGACGTACAGGATCCGGCCGCCGGTGCGCCGGGCGAGATGGGCCGCACGGTGCAGGCCGACGACCGTCTTGCCCGTGCCGGCCGGACCACTGATGCGGGCCGGGCCCGACCAGTTGCGGCGGACCAGGGCGACCTGGTCGGGGTGGAGGAAGGTCATCCACTGCTCGATCGGGGCGCGCAACGCGTCTTGCAGTGCCGCGTCCCGCAGCCCTTCGAGGTCGAACAGCCCGTCCGGCTCGGTCTTTCCGGCCGGAGCCGGAGCCGGGGCCGGGGCGGCGGGAGGCGGCCGGTCGACCGTCGATCCCTCGTAATCGGGGAAGACGCGTTCCAGGTGGTCGGCGACCGCGCGGACCGACTCCGCCCGCAGCCGGTGGCGCTCCGCCAGGAGCGCGGGCCCCACCTCGTGTTCGCCGAGGAGCCGTATCCTGCCGAGCCCGGCGTCGAGCCGCCGTCCCGCGAAGACCATGAGCGGCTGCACCGCCACGGGGGACATGCCGAGGGCAGCCACCGCGCCCTCGGCCGCCTTCGTGACGGCCAGGAGCTTGGCGGCGTGTTCGTCGCACGGCCGCCCTCCGGCACTCAGCTTCCCGCCCGACGTCTCGGGGGCGGCTCGCCAGTTCTTGACGTCGATGACGAAGACACCGCCTGGCCCCACGAGCAGCATGTCCACGTTGGCGGCCCGCGTGCCGGGCCACCGCCGGTCCACCAGCAGCCGCCACCCGCGCTCCGTCAGCACCAGCAGCTGGGCGGCGACCCGGCGTTCCCCCTCGCTCGCCGCCTCCCACCGGTGCGCCTGGCGGCGGGCGGCCCGCCACTGTTCCCGCAGCAGCCGCTCCTGGCTCCGCGCCTCCTGCGCCCGTCGCGACGCCGACCAGCCTGCCGCCATACTCGGCCCCCTGTACGCTCCCGGCCCCCTCGTACGCTGAGTGACGATCATAGGACCGCCCGCTACCGGAGCGGCAGGGTGCCGACCAAGGCGTCGGGGCCTCAGCCCCGGTACGTCTCAAGCAGCCGCAGCCACACCTCGCTGATCGTCGGGTACGCGGGGACCGCGTGCCACAGGCGGTCCAGGGGGATCTCGCCCGCGACCGCCATCGTCGCCGAGTGGATGAGCTCGCCGACTCCGGGGCCGACGAACGTGACGCCGAGCAGGACCTCGCGGTCCAGGTCGACGATCATGCGGGCGCGGCCGCGGTAGCCGTCGGCGTAGAGGCCGGCGCCCGCGACGCCGGACATGTCGTAGTCGACGGCGCGGACGCGGTGGCCGGCGGCTTCCGCCTCGGCGAGGGTGAGGCCGGCGGAGGCCGCCTCGGGGTCGGTGAAGACGACCTGCGGGACGGCGGCGTGGTCGGCGGTGGCGGAGTGGGCGCCCCAGCGGTCGGTCTCCAGGAGCGGGACGCCCTGGGCGCGGGCGGCGATGGCGGCGCCCGCGATGCGGGCCTGGTACTTGCCCTGGTGGGTGAGGAGCGCGCGGTGGTTCGCGTCGCCGACCGCGTACAGCCAGTCGCTGCCCTCCACGCGCAGGCTCTCGTCGACCGGCAGCCAGGAGCCGGGTTCCAGGCCGACGGTCTCCAGGCCGATGTCGTCCGTGCGCGGCGCGCGGCCCGTGGCGAAGAGGATCTCGTCCGCCTGAAGGGTGGAGCCGTCGTTCAGGGTCGCCGTCACTGTGCCGTTCTCGCGTGTCACCGCGGTGACCGACACGCCGGAGCGGACCTCGGCGCCCGCCTCCGTGAGTGCCTCTTGCACCAGCTCGCCCGCGAACGGCTCCATGCGGGGCAGCAGGCCGCCGCCGCGCACCAGGACCGTCACGTGCGACCCGAGCGCCTGCCAGGCGGTGGCCATCTCGACGGCGACGACGCCGCCGCCGACGACCAGGAGGCGACCGGGCACATGGTCGGCGGCCGTGGCCTCGCGGCTCGTCCACGGCTCGACATCGGCGAGGCCCGGCAGGTCGGGCAGGGCCGCGCGGGTGCCCGTGCAGACGGCCACGGCGTGGCGGGCCTCAAGGGTGCGCTCCGTGCCGTCCGTGCCGGTGACCGTGACCTTGCGGGGGCCCGCGAGGCGGCCGTGTCCGCGGTGGAGGTCGACACCGATGCCGTCCAGCCAGCCGACCTGGCCGTCGTCCTTCCAGTGCGAGGTGTAGTAGTCGCGGTGGGCGAGCACGGCCTGGGCGTCGAGGGGGCCCTGCACGGACTGGCGCAGGCCGGGGACACGGCGGGCGTCGGCGCGGGCGATCACGGGGCGCAGCAGGGCCTTGCTGGGCATGCACGCCCAGTAGGAGCACTCGCCCCCGACCAGTTCGCTCTCCACGATCGCGGCGCTGAGCCCCGCGGCGCGGGCCCGGTCCGCGACGTTCTCCCCCACGGGACCTGCTCCGATGACTACTACGTCGTACGTGATGGCATCCGTCATGAGGACAGTCTGTCGGCAGGTGTGCGCCGTGGCCACACGGGTACGCGCGCGGAACACGCTCGTGCGGGCGCGGCACTGTTCCGTGCCCGCGGCAGGCGGAATACGTTCGCACCATCGGCCGTTGTGCACAGCGGCTACGCCCGACAGCAGGAAGTAGGGAACACCATGAGCAGCGCGACAGTGGAGCTCACCAAGGAGAACTTCGACCAGACGGTCACGGACAACGGATTCGTTCTGATCGATTTCTGGGCCGACTGGTGCGGGCCGTGCAAGCAGTTCGCTCCCGTCTACGAGCGGGCCGCCGAGGCCAATCCCGACCTGGTCTTCGCCAAGGTCGACACGGAGGCGCAGCCCGAGCTGGCCCAGGCCTTCGACATCCAGTCCATCCCCACGCTGATGATCGTCCGCGACCAGGTGGCGGTGTTCGCCCAGCCGGGCGCGCTGCCGGAGGCCGCCCTGACGGACGTCATCGGGCAGGCGAGGAACCTGGACATGGACGACGTGCGCCGGCAGGTCGCCGAGGAGCAGGCCAAGCAGCAGGGGCAGTGAGCGCCGGGCGGGAGACGCGGCAGGAAGGGCCGTAGCCGTCAGCTGGACTCACGGTGCACGACGTCGGCCCCGAGCACGTCGTGCACCTCGGGTTCCGCGCCGGGGTCGCGCACCACTCGGTCGACGAGTTCGGCGAGGCCGCGGCCCGAGGGCAGCTCGATGCGGACGGTGCTGAGCCGGGGCCGCAGGAGCCTGCCGAGCATCAGGTCGTCCGAGCCGAGCACGGCGACCTCGTCGGGCACGGCGATGCCCTCGTCCTGGAGGGCTCGCATCACGAGCATCGCGTACTCGTCGTTGTAGGCGAAGACGGCGTCGATCCCCTGGGTGCGGCAGCGGGTCGCGAGCCGGGCGGCGGACTCCTCGTCGTACGCGAGGGGCAGCTCGGTGACGGAGGCGTCGGTGGTCCGGGCGCGCTCCACGGCCTGGCGGACCCCTTCGAGGCGGGGTCGCGAGAAGTGTTCGAGGCCGTCTTCCGCGGGGACGACGACGCCGATGCCGCGCCGTCCGCGGGCGAGGAAGTGCAGGGCGGCGGCCTCGCCGACCCTGCGGCCGTCCATCAGCAGGGCGTGCGCGCCCTCGACGCGGTGGGGTCCGAGCGTGAAGACGGCCTTGGCGCCGGACCGCTTGAGGACCTCGACGCCGCGCGGGTTGAGCGCGGAGGCGTCGGGCGCGAGGACCGCCACGGGGCGCAGCTCGGCCCAGGCGCGGGCGGCGTCCTCGCCGGTCAGGCCGAGGCTGGCGTACTGCACGACGGTGTAGTCGAACCGGCTGAGCGCCCACTGCAATTCGTTGAAGAACCGGCTGAAGAGCGGGCCCATCGGGATCTCCGACGTGGGCATGAGGACCATGCGGCTGTGTCCGGCACGGAGGCTGCGGGCGGCGGCGTGCGGGACGTAGCCGAGCTCTCTGGCCGCCGCGTGGACGCGGCGCCGGGTCGGCTCGCTTATGCGGACGGCGCTGGTGTTGTTGAGGACGTACGAGACGGTCGCGCGGGAGACCCCCGCCAGGCGGGCGACGTCGGCGCTCGTCGGCACGGAGCGCTGCGTGGGCTGCTGCTTCGGTATCTGCACCATGACAGGGGCATCCTCGCAGACCGGTGTCGGGAGCCCGGAGGCGGGCGGAGCGACATCGGTCGGGGCAACCTCCCCCGACGCGTTCCGTGTTGGGCTACTCGCCGGTTAACGTTCGGGCATCCGTTCGTCGAGCGAAGGTGCCCCCACATGACTGCCGACCGTGCTGAGGGGTTGGCGCGCACCGCCCGCGCGCTGGCCGAGGGAGACGTGTCCTCGCGCGCGCTGACCGAGCGGACGCTGGCCAGGATCGAGGCGTCGCAGCCCGTGCTCAACGCCTTCAAGCGGGTGCGGACCGAGGCCGCGCTGGCCGAGGCGGACGCCGCCGACCGGGAGTTGGCGGCGGGCGGTGCCTCTTCGGAGCGGCCGCTGCTGGGGGTGCCGCTGGCCGTGAAGGACGACATGGACGTGGCGGGCGAGCCGACCGCGTTCGGGTGCCGGGGTGAATTCCCGCCGAGCGCGGCGGATGCGGAGGCCGTACGCCGGCTGCGCGCTGCCGGAGCCGTGATCGTGGGCAAGACCAACACGTGCGAGCTGGGGCAGTGGCCGTTCACGGAGGGCCCCGGTTTCGGGGACACCCGCAATCCGTGGAACACCGCTCACACGCCCGGGGGCTCGTCGGGCGGCTCGGCGGCCGCGGTCGCGGCGGGGCTCGTCCCCGCGGCGCTGGGCTCGGACGGCGCGGGCTCGGTGCGGATCCCCGCCGCCTGGACGCATCTGGTCGGCATCAAGCCGCAGCGCGGACGCATATCGACGTGGCCGTGGCCGGAGGCCTTCCACGGCATCACCGTCAACGGACCGCTGGCCAGGACGGTCGCGGACGCCGCGCTGCTGCTCGACGCGGCGAGCGGCAGCCACGCGGGCGATCTGCACCGGCCGCCCGCCGTGCGGGCCGCCGAGGCGGCGACGCGCGATCCGGGGCGGCTGCGGATCGCCCTGTCGCTGCGGATGCCGTTCACGGCGACGCCCAAGCAACTGCACCCCGTGGTGCGGGACCGGGTGGTGGCGCTCGCGGAGCGGCTCGCCGCGCTCGGGCACGACGTGGCGGAGGCGGATCCGCGGTACGGGCAGATCGGCCTGGCGTTCGTGCCGCGGGCCACGGCGGGCATCGCGGAGTGGGCGCGCCGGGTGCCGGACGTCTCCCTCCTCGACCGGCGCACGCGGGAAGCTGCCCGTATGGGGCGGCTGTTGCAGGGCGCTCCGCTGCGTCTCGCGCGCCGCTCGGAGGCGGCGCTGCACCGGCGGGTGGGCGCCGTCTTCTCGACGTACGACGTGGTGCTCGCGCCGACGACGGCCACTCCCCCGCCGCGCGTCGGCACGCTGGCGGCGATGAGCGGCTGGCGCACCGACCGGGCGATGATCGCCGCGTGCCCCTACGCGTGGCCGTGGAACGTGCTCGGCTGGCCGGGCGTCAACGTCCCCGCGGGCCGCACCCCGGGCGGCCTCCCCGTCGGCGCCCAGCTCCTCGGCCCGGCGGGCAGCGAGCCGCTGCTGATCTCCCTGGCGGCGCAGCTGGAGGCGGACCGACGGTGGTACACGGAGTGGCCGACTCCTGTCACGGACGACGCGGCAGCGGCCGCCGACAGGCTTTGACGCCTTCTCAGAGAGCCGGCGTCAGGGGGCCGGCACTGACCTCCTGTGCGAAGGTCTGCTCGAAAGCGCCGCGGGTCGTCGCGCCCTTCGTGCGGTCGAGTACGGCGAACACGATGTGCGGGAATTGTCCGGCGAACCGGCCGCCCGCGCCGAGCAGGGTCCGGAAGACGCCGGCGACCTGCGCGGGGTCGTTCATGAAGACCCCGCAGCCCCAGGCGCCGAGCACCAGGCGGCCGTAGCCTCGGGCGGCCGCGGTCTCCAGGACGCGCTCGGCGCGGGTGGCCAGGGCGTGGGGGAGGTGCTGGGTGCGGTCGGGGGTGCGGCGGCGGATCACCCCGGCGTTCGGCGCCGCGGCGGTGAGGAAGCCGACGGTGTATGCCTCGTCGAGGAACCGTCCGCGGTCGTCGCGGAAGACGGGGACGCCCGGCGAGCAGATGACGCGGTCGCTGTAGAAGGGGTCGCGGTCGGCGCGGTGGTGGGCGTAGAACCCGGGCGCTTCGAGCAGGCAGGTGTACAGCGCGGAGGCGCGGCAGAGCGCCTCCTCCTGTGCCTGGGCGCCGTTCAGATATCCGCCGCCGGGATTGCGCGCCGACGAGAAGTTGAGCACCGCCACCGGGGAGTCGCCCGCGGCCGTGAGCCTGCGGGCCGCCTCCAGGCTGCTCTCCCCCGTGACCTCGAAGAAGGTGTCCCCAGGCGCGCGGGGCACCACGTCCACCGGCTCCGGTCCGAACATGCGCGTGCCGGCGCGGGCCGCCGCCACCGCCTCGGCGATGCCCACCTCGCGGCCGCCCGGCGTGACGTACCCGCCCGCCGCGACGATCCGCTCCGTCTCCTGCGCCTGTCCGCGCAGCCGGGCGCTCATGCCCGTACCCCCGTGTCGTCCATGAACGCATCGTGAGCCGCGCGCGTCGGGCGGCGCAACAGAAATTCCCGGTACGGGAACGGCCTGAGGGGCACTCTTGTGCGGACGCCCGCGAAGGTTTTCAGTGTGACGAGCAGCATCGAACGGAAGGATCCCGGCATGCCCGAGGGAGACTGTACGCAACACCGCACCGCGCGCCGCACGACGGCGCGTGACACGGTGTCGGAAGCCGAAGTGGAGGCGCTGGTCCGCGGCATCTGCTTCAAGACCGGACCACCCCGCACCACCGGTGTCGAGCTGGAGTGGCTCGTCCACGCGCCAGGAGCGCCCCACCTGCCCGTGCCCGCCGCCCGCCGAGAAGCGGCCTACGCCGCACTGCGGGCCCTGCCCCTGCACTCGTCCGTCACCGTCGAACCCGGCGGCCAGCTGGAGCTCAGCTCGCTGCCCGCCGCCTCGCTGACGGAGTGCATATCGGCCATGCGGGCCGATCTCACCGTCGTACGCGACGTGTTACGTTCCCACCGCCTCACCCTCAGCGGGGTCGGCGCCGATCCGTGGCGGCCGCCGTCGCGGGTGCTGCGCGAACCCCGCTACGACGCGCTGGAGGCCAGCCTCGACCGCGGGGGCCCGGCCGGCCGCCGCATGATGTGCTCGACGGCGTCCGTACAGGTCTGTCTCGACGCGGGACACGAGGAGCCGGGCCCGCTCGGCTACGCGCGACGCTGGCGTCTGGCGCATCTGCTGGGGCCCGTCCTGGTCGCCGCGTTCGCCAACTCGCCGTTGCAGGACGGCCGTCCCACCGGCTGGCGGTCGACCCGGCAGGCCGTGTGGGCGGGCATCGAGCCGGGCAGATCCGGTGCCCCGCCGCTCGACGTGGAGCCGCGGGAGGCCTGGACCCGGCACGCCCTGGACGCACCGGTCATGTGCGTGAGAAGAGAGCCCGGCGAGGGGCCCTGGAGCGTCCCCGAAGGGATGAGTTTCCGTGCCTGGGCCCGTACCGGCGCGCCGCGCAGACCCACCCGCGAGGATCTCGCCTACCACCTGACCACGCTCTTCCCGCCGGTCCGCCCGCGCGGCCACCTGGAGCTGCGGATGATCGACGCGCAGCCCGGCGAGGACGGCTGGATCGTGCCGCTCGCCGTGACGAGCGCGCTGTTCGACGACCCGGAGGCGGCCGAGACCGCCTACCGCGCCGTGAAGCCGCTGGCCGAGCGGTCCGGGCCGCCGGGTTCGCCGCCCGCGCCGCACAGCCCGGTCTGGCTCGACGCGGCGCGCCACGGCCCCGCCGACCCCGAACTGCGCGAGGCCGCCGTCGTCTGCTTCGCCACCGCCGTCGACGCGCTGCCCCGGCTCGGCGCGCCCGCGTCCGTGCGGGACGCCGTGGCGGAGTACACCGCGCGGTACGTCGCTCGGGGCCGCTGCCCGGCCGACGACCTGCTGGACGGCCTGCGTGACGGCCGCCGCCCCCTCGACACACCTGGGAAGGACTCCCGCCGATGACAGGCCCCACCGCCGACCCGGAGGCCCTGCGGGAGCGCGCACTGGCCGCGCTCCTGGCCGCCCGGGACCGCACGACCCTCCTCACCAGCTGTGTGGAGGACACCGAACTCACCGCCCAGCACTCGCCGTTGATGTCTCCGCTGGTCTGGGACCTCGCCCACATAGGCAACCAGGAGGAGCAGTGGCTGCTGCGCGCGGTCGCGGGCCGCGACGCCATGCGGCCCGAGATCGATCCGCTGTACGACGCCTTCGAGCATCCCCGCGCCGAGCGCCCGAGCCTGCCGCTCCTCGCGCCCGCCGAGGCCCGCGGCTACGCGGCCGAGGTGCGGGGCCGCGCGCTCGACGTGCTGGAGAGGACGCCGTTCCGCGGCACACCGCTCACCGACGCGGGCTTCGCCTTCGGGATGATCGCGCAGCACGAACAGCAGCACGACGAGACGATGCTGATCACCCATCAGCTGCGGTCGGGCCCGACCGCTCTCACCGCGCCGGAACCGCCCGCCGGGGAGCCCTTCGCCGGGCCCGCCGAAGTCCTCGTGCCGGGCGGCCCGTTCACGATGGGCACCTCGACCGAGCCGTGGGCCCTGGACAACGAACGCCCCGCGCACCGCCGCCTCGTCCCGCCGTTCTTCATCGACACGACTCCGGTGACGAACGCCGCGTACCAGCGTTTCATCGAGGACGGTGGCTACGCGCGCATGCGGTGGTGGGACCCGGCCGGCTGGGCGATGGTCCAGCGGCACGAGCTGACGGCACCGCTGTTCTGGCGGCGCGAGGGCGGCCAGTGGCTGCGGCGGCACTTCGGCACGGTCGAGCCGGTGCCCGCCGACGAGCCGGTGCTGCACGTCAGCTGGTACGAGGCGGACGCCTACGCGCGCTGGGCGGGCCGGCGCCTGCCCAGCGAGGCGGAGTGGGAGAAGGCGGCCCGGCACGACCCCGTGACCGACCGGTCCATGCGCTACCCGTGGGGCGACGCGGACCCCACGCCCGAGCGGGCCAATCTGGGGCAGCGGCATCTGCGCCCCGCCCCCGCGGGCAGTTATCCGGCCGGTGAATCGACCCATGGCGTACGGCAGTTGATCGGCGACGTGTGGGAGTGGACGGCGAGCGACTTCCTGCCCTACCCGGGCTTCTCCGCCTTCCCCTACCGTGAGTACTCGGACGTCTTCTTCGGCGGCGACTACAAGGTGCTGCGCGGCGGCGCCTTCTCCGTCGACGCGGTGGCCTGCCGCGGCACGTTCCGCAACTGGGACCACCCGGTGCGGCGGCAGATATTCGCCGGTTTCCGCACGGCACGGGACGCCGGGCCCGCCGACGCGCCGGAACCGGAGACCGCCTGATGTGCCGTCACCTCGCTTATCTCGGCCCGCCGGAGCCGCTGGGCAGTGTCCTTGTGACGCCCGCCCACAGCCTGTTCCGGCAGTCGTGGGCGCCCCGCAGACAGCGCTACGGCACCGTCAACGCCGACGGTTTCGGGGTGGGCTGGTACGCCGAAGGGGACCCGGTCCCCGGACGGTACCGCCGCTCCGGGCCCATCTGGGGCGACGCGTCGTTCGCCGATCTGGCCCGGGTCGTGCGCTCCGGGGCGCTGCTCGGCGCGGTGCGCGACGCGACTCTGGCGGGCGCGGACGGGGAGGCGGCGGCGGCGCCGTTCGCCTCCGGGCCGTGGCTGTTCAGCCACAACGGCGCGGTCACCGGCTGGCCCCGCTCCCTCGCCCCGCTCACCGCGACCCTGCCGCCCGCCGAGCTGCTCTCGATGGAGGCGCGCTGCGACTCCGCGCTGGTGTGGGCGCTCGTCCTGCACCGGCTGCGCCGCGGCGACGAGGAGGCGCAGGCCCTCGCGGACACCGTCCTGGAGGTCGCCGAGGCGGCCCCCGGGTCACGCCTCAACCTCCTGCTGACCAACGGCGACTCGATCACCGCGACCGCCTGGGGCGACACCCTCTGGTATCTCGCGGAGCCCGGCCGCCGCACCGTCGTGGCCTCCGAGCCCTACGACGACGACCCGCACTGGCGCGAGGTGCCCGACCGCACCCTGCTCGCCGCCAGCCGCACCGACGTACTGCTGACCCCGCTCAAGGAGCCCCCTGCGTGAGCCCGTTCCTGCTGACCCGCACCCTGCCCGAGGACGCCACCGACGCCGCGCTGCGCGCCGATGTCCTGCACGGCCTCACCCGCACCCCGAAGACCCTGCCGCCCAAGTGGTTCTACGACGCGCGCGGCAGCGCCCTCTTCGAGGAGATCACCACCCTGCCCGAGTACTACCCCACCCGCGCCGAGCGCGAGATCCTGGTCGCCCGCTCGGCGCTGATCGCCGACATCACGAAGGCCCGCACGCTGATCGAGCTGGGTTCGGGGTCGTCGGAGAAGACCCGCCACCTGATCGACGCCCTGGCGGACCTGCACACCTACGTCCCCGTGGACGTGAGCGAGAGCGCCCTGACGGGTGCCGCGAACACCCTGCTCGCGCAGCGGCCCCGGCTCGAAGTGCACGCCCTGATCGCCGACTTCACCCGCGGTCTCGCGCTGCCGGGCACGCCGGGACCGCGCCTGGTCGCGTTCCTCGGCGGCACGATCGGCAACCTGCTGCCCGCCGAACGCGCCATGTTCCTCTCCTCGGTACGCGACCTCCTCGCCCCCGGCGACGCGCTGCTCCTCGGCACGGACCTCGTCAAGGACGAGTCGGTGCTCGTCTCGGCGTACGACGACGCGACGGGCGTGACGGGCGCGTTCAACAAGAACGTCCTCGCGGTGATCAACCGCGAGCTGGCCGGGGACTTCGACCCGGACGCCTTCGAGCACGTCGCCGTCTGGGACCGCGAGCGCGAGTGGATCGAGATGCGGCTGCGCTCCACGGCCGACCAGACGGTGAAGATCCACGCGCTCGACCTGGCGGTCGACTTCGCCGCGGGCGAGGAGGTCCGCACGGAGATCTCCGCCAAGTTCCGCGCGGACGGCGTACGCGCCGAACTGGCCGCTTCAGGACTCGAACTGACGCACTGGTGGACGGACGAGAGGGCGCGCTTCGCGCTGTCGCTGAGCACGGTGGCGTAGCGCCGTGCCGACGGGTGCCCGGCCCCGCCCCCCTGCGGCGGGGCCGGGCACCCGTCACAGGCCGCCGACGTCCAGCGTCTCGGTGATCCGGCGCGACGCCTCGCGGGCCGCGGTCGCCGGTTCGCCGCCCGTCAGGACCTTCGTCATGTAGCCCTTAATGGGATTGTCCGCCTCGACGGCCGCCCAGCGCGGCGAGTTGGGCGTCGCCCGGCCGTTGGCCGCGCCGGCGGCCATGGCCGCGACGCCCTCCTCGCCGGTGACCGCGGTGGCCAGTTTCGCCTTGTTCGGGACGTAGTTCATGGTCCGCGCCAGCTCGATCTGCCACTTCTTGCCCGCCAGCGCCTCGATCACCTCGACCGCGCCCTTGTGGTCGTCGCTGTGCTCGGGCACGACGAGGTCGGAGCCGCCGGTGAAGACCGCGCCGGGCTTGCCCGCCTTCTTGCCGGGGATGGGGAAGTAGCCGAGCTTGCCCTTCAGTTCGGGGTTCTTCTCCTCGATGGCGCGGGCCGCGCCGGGCACCGCGACGATCTGGGCGACGTCGCCGTCGGCGAACACGCCGGTCTGCGGCGGGTGCTCCTCGTCGGCGTCGCGCGGGCCCTCGCCGAGTGCCTGGAGCCGCTGGTAGAACTCCATGCCGCGCAGCGCCGCGGGCGTGTGCAGGGCGCCGCGCCAGTCGCCGGACGACTCCTTGGTCTCCTTGGCGAGCTCGCCGCCCTCGTCCCAGACGAACCCGGCGAGGGTGTACCAGTCCTGCCCCGCGAGGTAGATGCCCTGCTTGCCACCGGTGTTGAGCTTCTCGGTGACCGTGATCCACTCCTCGCGGGTGCTTGGCGGCTCGGCGATGCCCGCCTGCGCGAAGAGGTCCTTGTTGTAGATGACGACGCGGTTCGCGGCGTACCAGGGGATGCCGTACTGGGCGCCGCGGTAACGGCCCGGCTCGGCGAGGCCGGGCAGCCAGTCGTCCATGCCGAAGTCGCGTGCGGACTCCAGGGTGAGGTCGTACAGGCCGCCCTCGTCGACGTACTGCGCCACCTGGGTGTTGCCGACCTCGATCACCTCGGGTCCGTCGCCGCCCTCCTCCTTCAGCGCCTTCTTCACCTTGGCGCCGATGCCGGTCCATTCCTGGACGCGGATGTCCAGCTCGATGCCGTCGTGCTCCTTCTCGAACTCCGACGTGAAGCGCTCGACGAACTCCGGCGACGCGCTGTCCTTCATCAGCCAGACCGTGACGGTCCTGGAGTCGTCACCGCCCGGCAGCACGCCGCACCCGGCGACCAGGACGGTGGAGGAGAGGACGAGCGCCAGGGACACGGCGGCGCGGCGGTGCGGTTTCACGTGGGTCGCTTTCTGCCTGCGGACAGGGGAAGGTCAGCCCGACGCGGGGGGATGAGCACGTGGCCGCGTGCCCGCATGACTGCGTGGGCGCGCGGCCGCGTGACTCGAACGGGTCACTGGCTGGAGTTTGGTCCGTACCAATCCGCTGGTCAAGAGGCGGGAGTCATCTTCCGTGCCATCTCGCGCTGCCGAGCGGGTTGGGGCACGGTGGAGTGACGGTACTGCACGGAGTCGTACGACATCGGTCGTACGACCTCATCCGACGGCCCGGAGGAAACAGCCTCATGTCGAACCACACCTACCGTGTCACCGAGATCGTCGGCACGTCCCACGAGGGCGTCGACCAGGCGATCCGCAACGGCGTCGCGCGGGCGGCGCAGACGCTGCGCTCGCTGGACTGGTTCGAGGTCACGCAGGTGCGCGGCCACATCGAGGACGGCGAGATCAAGCACCATCAGGTGGGGCTCAAGGTCGGGTTCCGCCTTGAGGACGGGGACGAGGCGTAGGCGTTTCGCCTGCGGGTGCGTTCGTGGTTTTTCGCGCAGTTCCCCGCGCCCCTGATGGGGCGCTCAGGTGCGGCCCTCTCGTTCCTGGGCGTCCTTCAGGGGGGTCGACTGGAGTGCCCAGTCGGCTCTGTGGACGGGGAAGCCCGCTCGTTTCGCCTCTTCGCAGACCAGTTCGTCGTCGTCCACCAGGATGCGGATCTCGCGCTTGCGGGCCATGCCGCGGAGGATCTCCAGTTTGGTGCGGCGGGCGGGGCGGCGGTCGTCGTTGCGGCGCATCCAGATGCGGCCGTCCGGCAGGCCGTGGCGGGCCAGCCACTCCTCCGTGTCGGCGCGGCAGCGCTCGGGGCGTCCCGTGAGGTAGACGACCTCGCACTCCTCCGCGCTCGCCAGGGCCAGTTCGACGCCGCGGGCCAGCGGCGGATCCTGCGGCGCCGCCGCGAAGAACGCGTCCCAGTCGCGGGGCTTGCGCTCCAGGTACCGCTGCCGGTGCGCGGTGTCCGCGAGGGTGTTGTCCACGTCGAACACGGCGAGGGGTCTGTTGTCTTCGGTCACGTGGACAGCGTAGAAGGCATCCCGGGGCGTGACGCGCGTGGCGTGGGGGTAGAGCGCAGGGGAACCGCGTGCGTGGGGGAAGGGTGGGTGGTCGCCGTATGGGCGGGTCTGTTCTCAAGGGGCTCGGGCGGGTGGGTCTCGCGTTGAGCGTGGCGCTGGTGCCGGTCGCGCTCGGCGGCCCGGCGCGTGCGGCGGCGCCGACGTGTCCCATCGTGTACTTCGACCTGGGCGAGACCCTTGTGCACACCGCCGACGACGGCGGCATCACCTATCGCCCCGGTGCGGCCTCCTACCTGCGTGACCTGCGCGAAAGGCACATCCGGGTCGGCCTGATCACCAATGTGCCGTCCGCTTGGGGAGCGACCGACGCCGAGCGTGCGGCCAGGCTGAAGCGGGAGGTCGACGCCGCATGGCAGGAGCCCGCGCCGTTCGCCTGGCAGGACTTCGGCGACCGGATCCTCACCCCGCGCACCGAGGCGGAGCGCAAACCGGCCCCCACCCTCTGGCAGCGGGCGAAGGCCGGTTCGGGCGGTTGCCGAGTCGTCCATCAGGCGGAGACGGCCGAGGAGGTCAGGGCCGCTTCCGCGGTCGGCTTCGTGCCGTACCAGGTCGGCCGGCCGCACCGGCCCGCGTTTCTTCCGGTCCGGCTGGTGGAACTGCTCGGGGCCCGGCACTCCCCTGCTTGACCGCCCCGCTGCGCAGCAGCAGTTGGAAGACGCCGAGCAGCACCGCCGTCGCGAGCGCGCTGTGCCACAGCAGCGCGTCCAGGCGCCCGGCGGCGAGGTAGGCGCCCACGGCGATCGCGGCCAGCGCGCACACCGCGCGGTCCACGATGCTCTCGACGGAGAGCAGGGTGGCGCGCGGTGCGTGCGCGGGCACCGCGTCGTTCACCAGCTTGCGCTGGATGGGGTACGCGAAGCCGGTCGCGGCGGCGAACAGGCAGAGCAGCGCCACGACGGCCCACGGCCCGCCGAACGTCATGGCCGCCAGGCTGCCCGCGAGGGCGAGGCTGAGGACGGAGACCCAGGCGACCGGCGGCAGGCGGCGGCTCAGCCACTGCGGGCGGGCCGAGGCCACCGCCTCCGCCACCGTCATCGCCGCCATCACACTGCCGTGCGAGGCCTCCGCGATGCCGTGGTCGAGGAGGATCGGCTGGAAGAGGTTGACCTGGCAGATCCGCGAGAGCGTGAAGACGGCCACGCCCTGCACCATCAGCAGGGCCAGCCAGCGCGAGGCGGCGACGCAGCGGAGCGCGGTGCCCGCGTCCCGCAGGAACGCGCCTCCTCCGCCCTCCCTCCGCCCCGTGCCGCTGCCCGTCCCCGCGAGGCGCGGCAGCGCGACCGCGCAGGCGAGGGAGCCCGCCGCGCTCGCGGCGCTGAGCACGTACGGGGTCGGGTGCGCCACGGCCATCAGGGGGCCGACCAGCGGCCAGCACACGACCTTCGCCACCAGCCCCAGCGCCCGTGCGGTGCCCTCCGCCCGCAGGTAATGCTCGTCGCACTGCTCGGCGCGCAGCCCGTCGTACAGGTAGGCGCTGGCCGCCCCCGAGGTGAGGGAGCGGCCCGCGGCGATGGCCAGGAAGTGGACGAGGAAGCCGGTGTAGGAGGCGCTGAACACCGGGGCCAGGTTCGCCGCCGTCATGACCACCGCGCCGGCCCGCAGGCAGTTGCGGGTGCCGATCCGGTCCGCGATCAGGCCTGTCGGGATCTCGAACAGGCAGAAGGCCACGTAGTAGATGCTCTGGATGCCGAAGATCTGCCCGTCCGAGAGCCCGGCCTCCTTCTGGTAGGCGTAGAAGACGGGCATCCACCACAGCAGGTTGAACAGCAGCTGGAAGCCGTAGTTGAGCCGGATGATCCGGTGGGCGGTGGGCGTCGGCGCGGAGCGTGCCCCGGTCCGGTCGGTGTGCGGCCTCACAGTGCGTACGGGCGGATCTGGACCAGCCGGAAGTCGCCCCGGTCGGTCATCAGCCACTCGATGTCGAGGGGCCTGTCCACGTCGGACGCGCTGAAGTGGGACTGAAGGAGCCGCCCGGTCAGGGACAGGTCGGCGAGCCGGGCGCGGGTGGCGGCGGAGAGCGCGTCGCCCCAGGAGCCCAGGGCGACGGTGCGGCCGCCGCCCTCCACGGTGTTGTACAGGTACTGCTGCGGCAGGACCGAGCCCTCGACCACCTGCTCGGGCGAGCCGGGCGAACAGTTGAGGTAGACGTTGCGGAAGTCCTCGCGGCGGGTGGGGTTGCAGGTCACCAGGACGCCGCCGAGGGAGGCGGGCACGTACTCCTGGATGATGACGCCCATGTAGGTGTCGTCCAGGGAGATGCCGACCTGGTGGCGCAGGCGCACGCTGCGGGGCGAGAGGAGCGAGGCCCACACCTGGCGCACGGCGTCCAGGAGTTCGCCGGTGCCGTGGACGGTGGTGACGGAGTCGTAGACGCCCGCCGCGGAGAAGCCCGGCAGGTCCTCGGCGTTGGACGAGGAGCGCACCACGAGGCGGCCGCGCTCTCCGGCGGGGGCGGGGAAGGCCTGGCCGATCTGCCGGGTGACCGACTCGGGGACGGGGGTCTGCCGGATCAGGTGCTGGAGTTGCAGGCAGAGCGAGTCCAGGACGTCGGCCGCGTCGAGTTCGAGTGCCATCTTCAGCTTGCCGATGCCCTGTTGGAGGGCGGGCGAGGAGGCGAGGAAGTGCTGCTGGAGCGCGAAGGGCAGCGCGACGCCGTCCGGGGCGCTCACCGTCCCGGACACGAACTCGGCTGCCCGCGCGCGGAGTTCACCTTCGGCCGGCGCGGTCAGGCCGAGGCGGGCCGCGAGGTGTCCGTAAAGGTGCTCGCGCGGTGGGCGGGGCCGTCCGTAGAAGGCGGTCAGGTCGGCCGTGCGGCTGTCGAGCACGTGGTGCAGCTCGCCGAGGTTGGCCGCCTTGGTGCCGTAGCGGTCGCGGTCGGCGGCGCGCAGCCGGTGCAGGGCAAGCACGGGCGTGTCGTCGAGCAGGGGCGGTGCGAGGCGGATGCGCTGCTGGTGCCAGGCCGGGGCCCGCAGGGCGGGGTCGTGGTCGAGCCGCTCCAGGGATATCTCGTCCTCGCGGACCCGGTAGCGGACCCACGCGCCGTCCAGGCCGTCCGCCTCGACGAGCTGTTCCAGGTCGCGCACGATCGCGTTGGGTATGCCCCAGCCGGAGGCGAGGACGTTGGTGTGCGAAAGCGGGGTGATCGGCGCGGTGTTGAGGAATCCGGCCACCCGGGGCACGTCGTCCGGCAGGCACGGCATGGCCACGATGTCCGCCCAGCCGAGCTGGGCCTCCGCCGCCTCGTACTCCTCGTGCGTGCGGAAGAACCGCAGCCGTCCGGTGGCCTCGCCGGGGTTGAGGGGCGTCCGGGCCCGGGAGCCGAAGAGTTCGTGGCTCAGGATGCGCG
Organism: Streptomyces sp. NPDC030245; assembly: GCF_055572995.1. Lineage (NCBI taxonomy): Bacteria > Bacillati > Actinomycetota > Actinomycetes > Kitasatosporales > Streptomycetaceae > Streptomyces > Streptomyces sp. NPDC030245. The sequence continues at coordinate 430,940 of NZ_JBVICF010000002.1, forward strand.
GCACGCGCTGCTCGCTGACCGCCGACAGCTCCTCCTCCTGCCCGTGGTTCGCGGGTTTGAGGAGCAGCGGCAGCCTGCCGTCCACCCGGGCGCGCACGAACTCGTAGAAGAAGACGAGCAGTTCGCCGTGCATGGTGTCGGCCTCGGTCGTCTCCAGGACGAGGAAGGTGCGTTCGCGGCCGTCGGCCTCCTCGTCGGTGTGCAGGGAGAGCACACCGAGCAGGAAGCGGCGCTCGGGGTCCATGTAGACGGAGGCGTTGAAGGCGTCGAGGTCCGCGTCGAGGGCGGTGAGGTCCATGCCCAGGACGCGTGTGGCGATGTAGTCGACGTGGAAGGGGTGCGCCGCGGTGTCGAGCAGGTGCCAGGTGTTCTCGGCGCGGTCGACGACGACTTTGAGGTACGGGTGGCCCGCGAGGACCCCGGAGAGGGTGCGGAAGAGCGGCAGGGAGAGGTTCTCGCCGACGACCGTGCGGTCCGTGGCCGGTTCGGCGGCGTCGGTGAGCAGGTGGGTGGTCATGCCGAGACCTCCTCGGACTCTGCGGCTGAGGGCTGGGCGGCGGAGGGCTGGGCGGCAGAGGCGCGTACGGCAGAGGGGCCGGCGGCGGGCAGGACCCGGGGCAGCGCGTCCACCAGGGTCTCGAAGTCACGGAGCACGGTCCCCGCGTCGGTGGCGGAGAGCAGGCACAGGGCCGCCATGGTGTTGGCGCCGGCGGCCGGTTCGTACACCGGCACGACACTCCCGTCGGGGAGCGAGCTCTCCGCGACGACCGACAGGCGGCTGCCTCGGCCGAGCGGGATGTCGGCCGAGACGGCGGGGAAGTCCCAGATCCTGCGGTCCGGCCAGGCGCGGCCGCGCCCGTCGACGGCGAGGACGACGAGGGAGCCCGCCGCGCCGCGCGCCCGCGCGGGGGTGAGGGCCTGCTCGGGCCACGCCACCGGGCGTCCGAGGAGGTGGTCGACGAGCATGCCGACGAGGTCGAGTCCGAAGACCTCCTCGATCTGCGGCACGGTCATCGCGCCGCCGAACCGCGCGGCCGTCTCGATCAGCCACATCGTGCCGTCGGCGCCGAGCTTGATCTCGGTGTGGGTCCCGCAGTCGCGCAGACCGAGGGCGTCGACCGCGCGCCGGGCCAGCTCCACGATCCGGTCCTGGGCGTCCTGTGCCAGCGGGGCGGGGGTGATGCTCGCGCGTTCGGTGAACGGCTCGACCGTCGGCATCCGGCCGCTGACGCAGACCGGGTGGAAGGTGCCGTCCGTGACGACCCCTTCGACGCTGACGTAGTCGCCCCAGCCGGGCTCGTCGAACCAGTCGGAGGCGGTGCCGGTGACGATCTGCTCGACCACGTAGTCCGCCTCGGCCTCGGCCACGTGCAGTTCCGCGTAGCCCAGCTGGGCCGATTCGGCCATCACGGCGCGGGAGCGGGCCCAGGCGGCCGACGCCTCGTGCGGGGAGCGGATGATCTGGTGAGCGGTGGACCCGGCGCTCCAGGCCGCCTTCAGCAGCAGCGGTCCCGGCAGGGTGCGGGCCGCCGCGTACAGCTCCGCCTCGGTGCCGACGGGGCGGAACTCGGGCTGCGGCAGGCCGTGTTGCCGCCAGGTGTGCCGCATCAGCCGCTTGTCGCGGGCGAGCGCGGCCGCGTCGCCCGCCCCCGCGAGTCCGAGCGCCTCGCACGCCTCGGCGACGGCCACGACCGCGTACTCGGAGAAGGTGAGCACCGCGTCCGCGCCCACGGCGTCGGCCCGCGACACGATCAGGGACACGAGGTCGGGCTGGTGTGCGTCGCCGTCGGGGCGGTGCGCGTCGTCGGGTGTCACGACCGAGGCGCACAGTCTGCCGGCGGAGCCTGCCACGGCGGGCGGAAGAGCGCTGAGCGCCAGCAGGTGCACTTCCGCCTTCGCGGCCGTCCGGGAGAGGACGTGACCGAGGGGCGGACCACCCTTGGCATGCACTAACAGCACCTTGCTCACGGAAGTTCGTCTCCATTCGTGTTGGCTGCCACGGATCGCCGTATCCGTGCGCGACATGGGACAAGGCCGCAGGAATCAGCCGGTCCACATGGCGGGGCGTGTTCACCCGCTCACTCAAGGGGACCAGGCCACAGACGCCCGTGACGCCTCGATGGGCGCCCACGACTCAGGCAAATGCCTGAGTGACCGCGCGTCGCAGAGTCATCGACGGACGGAGACCGCTGTGGACGATACGAGCCTCAAGGCACTGCCCCCGAGCGGGAGCCGGGCCCACAGCTTCGCGGACCTGGTGGATCTCGCCCCGGCCGCCGCCTTCATACGGGACAGCGAGGGGCGCTACCTGTGGGCCAACCACGCCTACGCGCACCTCTACGGCACGGTCCCGGAGGACATCGTCGGCAAGTACATCGAAGACCTCGACGCGCCCGCCGAAGCCGGCCGGTTCCGCGCCCTCGACCAGGAGGTCCTCAGCAGGGGCGCGCCGGTGCGGCACACGCTCGGCTACCGGCGCAGGGACGGCAGCGCGGGCCGCGCGGTGGGGCACCGCTTCCCCGTCCGGGAGAACGCGCGGACCTGCGTCGCCGGGATCTACGTGGACGTCACGGACCACTTGCGCGTCACCGTGCGGTGGCAGGAGGCGGAGGAGAACCTCCAGGCACTGCGCGACCACAGCGGGCTGCCCTGCGCGCTGCTCTCGGCGAACGGGCGCGTGGTCGAGGCGAGCGCGGCGGCCGCGGAGCTGCTCCGGCTCGAACCGCACGACCTGGTCGGCCGCCGCGCGCACACGCTGCTCGCCCCGGAGCCGGGTCTCGATGTGCTGCACCGCCGCTGGCGGTGTCTGCTGTCGCGCCGCACCAGACGGGTGGAGACGTCGGCGGTGCTCGTGGACGCCCAGGGGCTGCGGCGCCGCGCGCGGCTCCATCTGACGACGATCGGTCACTCCGCCGTACGGGCCAGGTACGTCTGGGCCGTCGTGACCCACCAGAGCCTCGCGCACGAGGCGCACGCGTCGCTCACCGCCGCGCAGATCCGCATCCTCTCCCTTCTGGCGGAGGGCAGCAGCAACGGGGACATCGCCACGTCGCTGAAGCTGTCCCGGCAGACGGTCGACTACCACCTCAGCCGGTTGCGGCAGCTCCTGGGCGCAGGTACCCGCCCGGCTCTCGTGGCCCGCGCCTATGTCCTCGGCATCCTGGCCCCGTGCGCCTGGCCGCCGCGCTCCGCCACGGCGGCCCATCCGCTCAGCTCCGTATGACGGGGCTCCGGTCAGCGGATGTTGACGTCGATGCAGGCGTAGAAGGCGTTGGCGGTGTCGCCGATGTTCCACACCGCGAGGACCTTGTGCCTGCCGGTGAAGTTACCGAGGTTGACCTGGTGCGAGACGGTCTGCGGCGGCTGCTGGTTGTGGCCGTCGATGGTGGCGACCTTGGTGCCGTCGACGAAGTACTCGTAGTTCGCGGTCCGGTGGCGAGCGGTGAACGTCCAGGTGAAGGTCTGCGTCCTGCTGACGTCGCTGACCTTCCAGCCCTTGCTGTCGTTGTCCAGCTCGGCGAACCGGGCGTTGCCGCCGCTGCAACTGCGCAGGCCCTTGGGCCCCTCGACGCTCTGCGGCTCGTACTTGATGTCGCCGCAGGGGACGGTGCGCGCGGCGCACTGGGCCTGACGGCTCGCGGGGGCGTTGACGTATCCGTGCGCGCTGGCCGAACCGGTCGGCAGGGTGAGGGCGAGGACGGGTGCCATGGCGGCGCCGATGGCCGCGGCGATCTTCCGCTTCTTGTCCATGCGTACTCCTTCACGGGGCAAGGGCTTCATGGGGGGGGTGCGGCGTGAAGTGCTCTCGTGGGGCGAGTGAGGGGGTGGGGGACGGTCGGGAATGGTGGGGGTGGTGAGGGCGTTGCGGTCGAGCAGGACCGGGGGTTCACGGCTGCCGATTAGTCCAGACCATAGACTTTGGCCAGACGCGGTCAAGGTTGGATTCCGGCCACGCGCGGGAGCCGTGGCCCGTCCCGGCCCCGCGCCACGAAGTGGCACGTTCCGCCCAGCTGAAGGGGTCTCGTGTGGAAGCAGTCCGGTTCTCCGTCCTCGACCGTTCGCGCACCCGTGAGGGGCACGACGGCCCGGAGGCCCTGCGCGACACCGTGCGCCTCGCCCAGGACGTGGAAGCCCTCGGCTACCACAGGTTCTGGGTTTCGGAACATCACGGTGTGCCGGGTGTCGCCGGGTCGGCGCCCACCGTCCTCGCGGCCGCCGTCGCGGCGGCCACCCGCACCATCCGGGTCGGCACCGGCGGCGTGATGCTGCCGAACCACCGGTCGCTCGTCGTGGCCGAGCAGTTCGGGGTGCTCGAATCGCTCTTCCCCGGCCGGATCGACATGGGGCTCGGCCGCTCGGTCGGCTTCACCGACGGGGTGCGCAAGGCGCTGGGCCGCGACAAGCACGACGCCGAGGACTTCGCCGCCCAACTGGCCGAGCTGCTCGACTGGTTCCGCGGCACGTCCGGCACGGGGGTGCGGGCCCGCCCCGCCGAGGGCCTGCGCGTCCCGCCGTACGTCCTGGCCGTGGGCGAGGGCGCGGCGATCGCCGCCGAGGCGGGTCTGCCCCTGGTCATCGGCGACATCCGGGGCCGCGACAGGATGCTGCGCGGCATCGAGCGGTACCGCGCCGGGTTCCGGCCCTCGGCGTGGCTGGCCGAGCCGTACGTCATGATCTCGGGCACCGTCGCGGTGGCGGAGAGCGAGGAGGCCGCCCGTCGCCTGCTGCTGCCGGAGGCCTGGTCGATGGCGTACTCCCGCACGCACGGCACGTTCCCGCCGCTCCCGCCGGCCGAGCGCGTGGAGGCGCTGGCCATGACGGAGAAGGAGCGCGGCTTCTACGAGGAGGGGCTGGCCGGCCAGGTGCACGGCACGGAGGAGCAGGTGGCGGACGCCCTGCGGCGGGTGATCGAGGAGAGCGGCGCGCAGGAGGTGCTGGTGACGACCAGCACGTACGACCGCGCGGGCCTGCTGGACTCCTTCCGGCGGCTGGCCCGCGTGGCGGGCCTGACTCCGGCCGGGAACGCGTAGGGCGGGTCCCGCTGCTCGGGTCCCGCCCGCGTCGCGGTCCGGGATCGGCCCGGAGGCGGCGCGGACGGGCGCGGTGCCCCCGTGGCACGGGGGACGGTTCCAGCGGAAGCACCGCGGTCCCAGTGGCCCTTGCGCTTGCTTCCCCAGGGCCCTCGGGGTCGGTCTCGTGCGAAGGACCGGTCGTGAGCGGCAGGCCGGTCTCGGCCGACGGCGCTCACGTCGTCGCCAGTGCCTCCGTCGGGGGCAGCCTGGCGGCGCGTACGGCCGGGTAGAACCCGGCGAGGCCGCCGATGACCAGCGTGGCGCCGATGCCGCCCGCCATCGCCCAGACCGGGACGACGGACGGCCAGCCCTGGTAGGCGGAGTAGCCGCCGGTGACGGCGATGCCGAGCAGGACGCCGCCGAGGCCGCCGAGGGCGGACAGGAGCAGCGCCTCGGCCAGGAACTGGGTGCGGATCTGGCCCCGGGTGGCGCCGAGCGAGCGGCGCAGGCCGATCTCGGAGCGGCGTTCCAGGACGGAGATGACCATCGTGTTGGCCACCCCGACGCCGCCCACGAGCAGGGCCACTCCGCCGAGGCCGAGCAGCAGTCCGCTGAGGGTGTCGTCGGTGGCTTCCTTGGCGGCCAGCGCGTCCGAGGGGCGCGAGACGTTGGCCTCGTTGGGGCTCTCGGGGTTGGTGGTGGCGCCGAGGACGGCCTGTACGTCGTTGACGGCCGACTCCTCGGCCCGCGTGAAGATGGTGGTCGGGGAGCCGTCGAAGCCCAGTTCGCGCTCCGCCGCGGTCCAGCCCACGAGGGCCGACGAGTCGAGCGAGGGCACGAGTTCGTTGGGGGCGAGCAGGCCGACGACGGTGAACCAGCGGCCGCCGAGCCAGACCTTCACGTCCTCCCCCGCCCGGTGGACGCCGAGCTGCTCGGCGGCCTTGGGCCCGAGGACGACGGAGGGATAGCGGCTGTTGGCGGCGTTGAGCCAGCGGCCGTCGACGATCTCGGCGCCGACCGACTTCGGCAGGTCCGTCCGGGCGGCCGAGACGTTGAGGCCGCCGGTCTCCTCCTCGGGCGTGTGGTCGCTGCGGTAGACCTTGGCGTCGGTCTTGCCGATGGCGGAGACCGACTCCACGTCGTCCATGTTGGCGATCATGTCGACCGATTCCTCGGGCAGATGGGCCTGTCCGCCGCTGAAGTTCTGCCCGGGGGTGACGGTCAGGAGATTGGTGCCCAGGGCTTGCAGCCTGCGGTTGAGGTCTTCGGTGGACGAGGTGGAGATGCCGACCACGCCGACCATCGCGGCGATGCCGATGGCGATGCCGAGCGCCGAGAGGAAGACCCGCATAGGACGGGAGCGCAGGCCGGAGCCGCCCACCCGCAGCACGTCGGCCGGGTTCATCCGGGCCGGCCTCGGCCGCCGCACGGGTTCGGGAGCGGCGGCCCGCTCCAGCTCCTTGATCTCGCTCATACCGGCTCCTTGGTCTCGGTCATCGCACGGCCTCCCGGGGCACGAGGGACGAGGCGCCCCCGCCGGCGACCGAGTCGTGCTCGATCCGGCCGTCCTTGAGGCGCACCTCGCGGGGCAGGGTCGCGGCGATGTCCCGGTCGTGGGTGATGACCACCACGGTCGTCCCGGCCTCGTGCAGCTCGTGGAGGAGCTCGATGACGACCGCTCCGGACCGCGAGTCCAGTGCGCCGGTCGGCTCGTCGGCGAGCAGCAGGGGCGGGTCGCCGAGCACCGCGCGGGCGATGGCCACACGCTGCTTCTCGCCGCCGGACAGCTGGTGCGGCTCGTGATAGAGCCGGTGGCCGAGACCGACCCTGCGCAGGGCGCGCTCGGCCAGGCGGCGGCGCTCGCCGCGCGGCCTGCCGCTGTACAGCAGTCCGTCCGCCACGCTGTCCAGCGCCGGTACGCCGTACGCCAGGTGGAACTGCTGGAAGACGAAGCCGATGGTGTCGGCCCGCAGCGCTGACAGTTCGCGGTCGGAGAGGTCGGCCACGTCGTGTCCGTCGATGCGGACCCGCCCGGACGAGGGGCGGTCCAGGGTGCCCATGATGTTGAGCATCGTGGACTTGCCCGACCCCGAGGGGCCGACGATGGCGAGGAGTTCACCGCGCCGGATGACGAGGTCGGCGCCGCGCAGCGCGGCGACGTCCTCGTACGTCTTGGAGACCCCGGTCAGCTCGACCACGGGACGGTCCTGCCGGTCCGTGGCGGACGCGGGGATCTCGCGGAGGGGCAGGCTCACTTGGGAACCCCCACGACGGTGCCTTCCTCGATGCCCTTGCCGGACACCTCGACCCTGCTGTCGGCGAACATGCCGAGCTTGACGGGGCGGTACTCGGTGCCGTCGGCGGTGACGACCTCCACGGCGTACCCTCCGCCGCGCTGTGCCACCAGGGCGGCCACGGGGACGACGAGGACGTCCTTGCGGGACTCGGCCTTCAGCGTGACCTCGACGGCCGCGGCCTGGTAGCGTCCGAGGCCCTTCTGGTCCTTCACCGTCAGCTCGACGGGCAGGGTGGCCTTGTCGTCGGAGTCCCCGGAGCCGGAGTCGCCGGAGCCGCCCGCGGAGTCGTCGCTCTGCGCGGTGGACGGTGTTCCGATGTCCGTCACCTCGGCCTCGACCGTGGTGTTGTCGGGGAGTTGGACGGTGGCCTTGGTGCCCTTCTCGACGAGGTCCTCGAACTGCACGTCGAGGTCGACGCTGACGATCCGCTCGGTGTCGGTCCAGGAGAGCACGTCGCCGCTGAGGGCGGCACCCGGTGAGGTCTTCACGTCCGCGACGCGCCGGGCGTCGGGGGCGACCACGGCGTCGCCGGCCCGTACGGTGCCGGTCTCCTCGCGGTTCAGGTCGTCCTGCCAGTCCTTCACGGCCTCGGCCGTGGCGGAGTTGTACGTGTCGTCGACGGTGAAGCCCTTGTAGCCGAGGGCGCGGAGGTTCTTCTCCAGCATCTCGACGTCGTCCCCCTCGCTGCCCGACTGCAAGGTGCGGTAGAGGGGGAAGGAGCCGTACAGCAGCGGGACGCGCTGCTGGTCGACGCGGTAGACGGTCTCGCCGCGCTCGACGACGGTGCCCTCCTCGGGGACCCAGGTGACGACGCCGTCGCCCGAGCCGCCACCGGCAGCCCCTTCCTGACCCGACTGGCCGGACTGCCCCGACTGCCCCGACTGACCGGACTGGCCCGACTGTGCGGACTGCCCGTCGCCCGAGCCGGACGACGAGGCCGGGGCCTGCACGGTGGTCGCGTCGCCGTAGCCGAGGTTGCCGTCGACGCTCTCGGTGTCGGTCAGCGTCGTGCGCTCCACCTTCGCCGTGGCCGGCGGTCCGGCGGGCGCGGAGCCCCCCGAGTCGCCTCCGTCGCCGCCGATGGTGCCGGTGGCGGCGACGCCGGCCGCCGCGGTCACGGTGATCGCGGCGAGCGCGACCAGCGAGGTGCGCAGCGGGCGGCGCCTGCGGCCGCTGCCCGACGGCGGCTCCTCCTCGTCCGCACCCGCCGCGGAGACGGACTTCTCCGTGGAGACGGTCTCCAGCTCGGCGGCGGTGTCCGGCGCCGCGGTCGTGTCGAGCGCGGCGCCACCGGTCCGGTCCGCCGCCACCTCGCCGGACCCGTGGCGTTCCAGCGCGCCGGACGGCTCGCCGGACAGGTGCGGTGCTTCGGTCTCGTCGCGGCTGGTCACTGCGGGACGCCTCCCCCTTGACCGTTGTTCATCATCATGCCGCCGCCGGGGTACTTGCTCTGGCAGGCGGCCATGGCCTTGGTGAACTCCGCGCCGCCCGGGGTGATGCCGGTGCCGTTGATGTCGATCTTCATGTTGCTGCCCTCGATCTCCGGGTCGGGGAACTTGGCCAGCCCGTTCTCGCGCAGGCACTTGGCCCACGCCGCGACCTTCTTCGAGTCGAGGGCCTTGCCCCCGCCCCCGCCGCCGCCCAGACCTTGCGGGGCCTTGTCCCGGCAGGCCTCCGCGGCCTTCTTGTACGACTCCGAGTTCACGTCGACCCCGTCTCCGGGGGTGAGCCTGACGCCGCCGGTGTCCTGCTGCGGGTCGGGGTAGTCGGGCGCCCCGTTCTCGCGCATGCACTTCGAGTACGCGAGGCCCTGGTCGAACGGGCTGGTCGGGGAGGCGGACGGGTCCTTGTCCGACGAGGCTGCGGAGGAGTCCCCCGAGCAGCCCGTGAGGAGCGACCCGGTGACGAGAGCGGATGCGGCGACGAGTACGGGCGCGATGGCTCGCTTGCGGGCGAATGCTCGCTTCTGTGTGAAGAACATGGATCCAACTTCTACGCGGCGGGCGGTCACACGGCGGGCACAAAGCCGGGCGTCCGCACAGTGCCGGCATGGGTGGCTCACCGTGTGCCGGGGCAGGCCGGAACGGCCGCGTGCCGAGGGCGCGCGGCCGTTCCGGTTCCGCCCCGGTGCGCGGGGGCGGCGGGCGTGGGGAGCCGGTCAGGGTCCGGTGCGCTCCGGGCTGCCCCTGACCTGCTCCGGGCTGCCCCTGGCCTGTGGTGCCCCGCGCCACGCCGTGAGCCTGCGCTCCTCCTCCTGCGTGCAGTCGATCCGCTTCATGGCCGCCTTGAGCAGCGGCGGCGCCATGACGGAGGTGACCACCGCGACCAGCACGATGATCGTGTACGTCCTGGTGTCCAGGATGCCGAGCCGCAGTCCGACCATCGCGACGATCACCTCGATGACGCCGCGCGCGTTCATCCCGGCGCCGAGCGCGAGCGCCTCCCAGCGGCTCAGTCTGCTCAGCCGCGCCCCGATGTAGGCCCCGGCGAACTTTCCGAGGATCGCGATGGCGAGGACGGTCAGCGCGGCCGCGAGCACCGGCGGGTGACGCAGTGCCCGCAGGTCGATGCGGAGTCCGGCGGCCGCGAAGAAGACGGGGGCGAGGACGGCGAGGACGACCATGCGCAGCGACGCCGTGCGGGCCCGGTCGAACTCCCCGCTCGAACCGATGAGCATGCCGCAGAGGTAGGCCCCGAAAACCGCTTCGAGGCCGAGCGCCTGGGTACCGGCCGAGGCGAGCAGGATCATCGCGGCGGCCGCCGAGACGGTCCGCTCGTCCGACCCCCGGCACAGCCGCAGGGCTCTGCGGACGACCGGGCGGCCGATCAGCAGCGCGAGCAGGAGGACCAGCAGGAGCGAGCCGATGGCCTCGGCGAAGACACCCGCGGTCAGTCCGCCCACGGTCATGGCGGAGACCACGGAGAGCATGAACCAGCCGAAGGTGTCGTCGATCATCCCCGCGGCCAGGGTCAGCTGGCCCACGTCGCGGTGGATGAGGTCCATGTCCATCAGCGTCTTGGCGATGACCGGGATGGCGCTGACGCACATCGCCACGCCCAGGAAGAGCGCGAACATCTGTCGGTCGGCGGCGCCGATGCCGAGCATCCGCGCGAGCGGGTAGCCGAGGCCGACCCCGAGGGCGAGGGGCACGAGGAGCCCCGCGAGGCTGACGCGCAGCGCCGTGGCGCCCCGGCGCCGGATCATCCGCAGGTCCATCTCGATGCCGGTGAGCCCGACGAGGAGGAGCACGGCGAGCTGTCCCACCGCGTCGAGGAGGTGCACCTGCCCGGGGTCGGCGGGCAGCAGCCACGCCGCGGCGTCCGGCGCCACCCAGCCGAAGAGCGTGGGGCCGAGGACGACGCCCGCGCTCAACTCCCCCACGATCGCGGGGAGTCCGCAGCGGGCCGCCAGCCTGCCGAGCATGATGGCGAGCAGCAGCAGCACGCCGACCTGAAGCAGGAAGATCAGCAGGGCGTGCGCCGCGATCGGCGGCACGGGCGCGGCCCACACCAGGTCGGCGGCGATGGGCGACCCGCTGTGCACCGTGTTCACCTCCCGGGCCGGGCGCCGGCGCCCCGTTCACCGGCCACGGCCGGTACGCCCGGAGAGAGTTCGCTGTACCGGCGGAAGCCGTAGAGCAGGGCGCTCTCGTGGCGGAAGCGTTCGACGGAACGCACCGCCCCGACGACGATCACGTGGTCGCCGGAGGGGTGGGTGCGCTCGACGGCGCAGTCCGCGACGGCGTGCGCGGCCTCGATCAGGGCGGGGCTGCGGGTGCGGCCGGACGGCCGCCAGGCGACGCGCTCGAACCGGTCGGGCGCGCCGGAGGCGAAGAGCGCGGCGACCCAGTCGGCCTCGCCGTGCAGCAGGTTGACCGCGAACGCGCCGCTGGCGAGCACCGCGGCCAGTGTCGGGCTGCCGCTGCGCAGGCACGTCAGGAGCGTCGGCGGGTTCACGCTGAGGCTGCACAGCGACGAGCACGTCATGCCGCGGGGCTCCGCGCTCGCGTCCCGGGCCGTCACGACCGAAACGCCGGTCGGGAACGACGCCATCATGTCGCGGAACTCGGTGTCCATGTGCCTCGCTCACACCCCGTCGCGCATGCGTTTGAAGTACTCGTTCTGCGTCGGCAGGGTGCGCACCAGCGACCGTGCCTTGTCCTTGATCGTCTGGAACTCGGCGAGTGCCTCCTTCTCGTCGACCAGGTCGAGGGCGGGCGACGGCTTCACGGGGATGCCGCCGGTGCCGAGCAGGATGCAGTTGTACGAGTAGGGCGGCAGGCCGTGGTAGCGCGGGTAGACCGTGCCGGTGTCGGGGACCTTGCTCTCCCACAGTTCGAGGCGTTCGGCCAGCGCGTCGGGCACGGCCCGGGTCTTGGTGTCCCGCCAGTACTGGTTGTCGGCCCGCTTCGCGCCCCGGTAGTGCAGGACGAGGAACTCGCGTACGCCGTCCATCACATGGGCCTGGGCGCTGTTGTACTGCTCGCGCAGCGAACGGTCCCAGTCGGCCGCGGGGTAGTACTTGACCAGCTGCTCGATCGCGTAGTGGATGAAGAAGATCCCGGTGGACTCCAGTGGCTCCACGAAGCCGCTGGACAGGCCGATGGCCACGCAGTTGTTGACCCACGAGCGGCGGCTGCGGCCGATCCGCATCCGGATGTGGTTGGCGGGCACGTCGGCCGCGGCGGGCCCGACGAACTCGCGCAGGGTCCGCTCGGCCTCGTCGGGGTCGAGGTAGTCGCGCGCGTAGACGTATCCGGTGCCGATCCGGCTGATCAGCGGGATGGTCCAGATCCAGCCCGCGTCCTGGGCGGTGGCCGTCGTGCAGGGGCGGATCGGGTCCTTGTCCATGTCCATGGGGACCTGGAGGGCGACCGCGCTGTCGTTGGGCAGGGTGTCCTGGTACGGCACGAACGGTTCCTCCAGCGCCTTGTTCAGGAGGAGGCCGCGGAAACCGGTGCAGTCGACGAAGAGGTCGCCCTCCAGCAGGCCGTGCTCGGCGGTCCGCACGTGGGAGAGCCAGCCGCGCTCGTCGAGGCCGACGTCCACCACGTTGTCGACGACGTGCCGCACGCCCCGCTGGGTGGCGTACTTCGTGAGGTACTTGGCCAGCAGGTGCGCCTCGAAGTGGTAGGCGTACGGGAACTGCGCGCCCTGGTACTCGGCGATCGTGTTCGGCAGCGCCTCGCCCTCGACGAAGTCCTGTTCCAGGAGCCGGTTGTCGAGGTAGCGGGGGCTGCGGTTGGCGTCGATCACCGAGGCCATCACGAAGCAGTCCACGTCGAACCGCGCGGTGGTGGGGTGGCGCAGCCACCAGTCGGTGAGGGGGAAGCCCTTGACCGACCTGAGCTGCTCGAAGGGGTGGTAGAAGTGGTGCCCGGGCTCGCGCCAGTCCTCGAAGCGGACGGCGAGTTTGTACGTGGCGTTGCAGGCGGGCATCCAGTCCCGCTCGGCGAGGCCGAGGAACTCGAAGAAGTGCCTGATGTCGCTGAACGTGGCCTCGCCGACGCCGATGGTACCGACGTCCGCCGACTCCACCAGCGTGATCTTGATCCGGTCGCCGAAGGCCGCCGTCAGGTACGCGGCGGTCATCCAGCCCGCCGTGCCCCCGCCGACGATGACGACGTTGCGTACAGGAGCATGCGTCATTTCCCCCACCCCACTTTTGATGATTGAGCACCTGTGCGCGGTCGCGTCGACGCACCGACGCGCCCGCCGCGGCCTACCGGCCGCGTTCGTCCCGACCGCTCAGCGTGATCGCGCCGGCCGGGCACCTCGCGGCCGCGCCGCGTACCGCGGCGGCCGCACCGGGCCCGGGCCGTGCCGCCTTGAGCAGCACCTTCCCGTCGTCCTCCGACTGGTCGAACACAGCGGGTACGTAGCTCATGCACAGGCCGGAGCCCGCGCACCTGCCGCGGTCGACGCGTACCTCCATCTCTCGTCCCCTCTCGCCGGGCCGCCGTGGGCTCACCAGGTGACCGGCAGCCGCTCCACGCCGTACGCGGTCGACCGGATGCGGAACTCGACGTCCCGCGTGGGCACCGCGAGCCGCAGGCCGGGGAAGCGCCGCAGCAGCGCCGCGTAGGCGATGCGCAGCTCCATCCGGGCCAGCGCGGCGCCGATGCAGTGGTGGATGCCGTGCCCGAACGCGACGTGCGGCACGGGTTCCCTGGTCACGTCGAGCCGGTCGGGCTCGGGGGTCAGCGCCGGGTCGCGGTTGGCCAGCGGGATCGAGCAGACGACGGTGTCGCCGGCCCTGATCAGCCTGGAGCCGAGCGTGACGTCCTCGACGGCGGTGCGGGGCGTCGGCGCGTGCGGCACGGACAGGTAGCGGAGCAGCTCCTCGACGGCACGGTCGAGGGCCGCGGGGTCGTCGCGCACCAGGGCGAGCTGGCCGGGGTTCTCCAGGAGCGCGAGGGCGCCGAGGCCCAGCATGCCGGAGATGTTGTCGAGTCCCGCGAGCATCAGCAGGATGCAGATGCCCCGCAGTTCCTTGTCGGTGAACTCGGCTCCGTGGTCGCGCACCAGCATGCCGAGGAAGCCCTCGTCGGGGTCCTTGCGCTGCCGGGCCACCAGTGCGGCGAGGTAGCGGGTGAACGCCGATCCCGCGGCGGTGCGCTCCTGCCGTCCGCTGCCGGTGGCCAGGTGGGCGTGGCAGCGGCGCAGGAAGTCGTCGCGGTCGTCGCGGGGCACGCCGATCAGTTCGCACAGCACCGGTCCCGGGATCGCCGCCGCGAACAGCTCGGCGAGGTCGGCGGGGCGTCCGGCGCGCTCCATGGCGTCGAGGCGCTCGGTGACGATGTCCTCGATGCGCGGCTGGAGTCTGCGCATCCGCCGGACCGTGAACTCCGGTGTCAGCATCTTCCGCAGCCGGGTGTGCTCGGGCGGGTCGTAGTCCATCAGGAGCCCGACGCCCTCGTCGGGCCGGTCGTCGTGGCCGGCCGGCTCGCGGGAGCCGAAGCGGCGGCGGGTGGAGAACCGTACGTGGTCGCCGAGGACCTTGCGCACCTCTTCGTGGCCCGTGACCAGCCAGAGGGGCTCGCCGCCCGCGCCGGGGGCCAGACTGACGCGGGTGACGGGCCCGTCGGCGGCGAGGCGGCGCAGGTCGTCGGCCGGGTCGAAGCGGGTACGGCGGGTGTGCAGCGGTACGGCTGCGGTCTCGTGCGGCATGTCGCCCCTTACCAGGCCACCGGCAGCGTCTCCACGGCCTTCGACGTGAAGCGGAGTTGGTCGCGCGGCACGGCGAGCCGCACCTCGGGGAACCTGCGCAGCAGTTCCCCTATGGCGATGCGCAGCTCCATCCTGGTCAGCGGGGCGCCGAGGCAGTAGTGGATGCCGTGCCCGAACGCCATGTGCCGGCTGTTGTCGCGGGTGATGTCGATGGGCTCCTGCGGCTCCCCCGGCGAGGCGGTGTTGTTGGCGCCGAGCAGCGAACAGGCGATGGACTCCCCCGCCTTGACCGTCTTGCCCGCGAGGGTGACGTCCTCCAGGGCGGTGCGGGGCGAGGCGTGCGAGATGATCGACACGCTCCGGATCAGCTCCTCCACCGCGTGGTCGATGAGCTCGGGCCGCTTCTTGAGCAGCGCGAGCTGGTCGGGGTTCTCCAGGAGGGCGAGGATGCCGAGGCCCAGTGTGCCGCCCACGTTCTGGATGAAGGAGGCGAGGAGCGTCGCGGCGGTGCCCGTCAGTTCGGCGGGGCTGAGGTCGGCGCCGTGCCGCTGGATGAGCCGGCCGAGCATGTCCTCGCCGGGGTCTCGGCGCTTTCGCGCGGTGAACTTGCTCAGGTAGATCAGGTACGAGTTGCCCGCCGCGTCCCGCTGCTCCCTGTCGGGGTTGTCGATGCGGTTGGTGTCGAGGTGGCGGGCGAGTTCGGCCTGGTCGTCCCGGGGTATGCCGAGCAGGGTGCAGCCGATCAGGCTGGTGGTGGGCCACACGAAGTGCGGTACGAGGTCGATCGGCTGCTCGGCGCCCTCCATGGCGTCCAGGCGCTCGGTCACGACCTTCTCGACGAGGGGTTCCAGGGTGCGCACCCGCCGCAGGGTGAACTCGCCGGTGAGCATCTTCCGCAGCCGGGTGTGCTCGGGCGGGTCGTAGTGCAGCAGGTTGCCGGGCTGGACGAGGCGTCGGGAGTCCTCGATGGAGTCGGCGGGCGGCAGCGTGGTGAACCGCTCCGTGTCGCCCAGTACCGCCCGCACCTCGTCGTAGCCGGTGGCGAGCCAGGCGCGTTCCATGGTTCCCGGCGGGGTCATCTCGACGAGCGGCGACTGTTCGGTTTCGTCCAATGGCTTGGGCATTCTCGGAATCCTTTCGCCCTTTCCTACGAGTCTGAATTTCGTTCCGCACACCCGTCAAGGATGTCCAACGCTCACCAGCAGACGAGGAGTTCGTCTATTCCATAGTTCGGTGTCCAGGTGCGGAAGCGGATTTCCTCCGCGGGTACCGCGACGCTCAATGTGGGGAACCGCTGGAACAGGGCCGCGATCGCGATGCGCAGCTCGACGCGGGCCAGTACGGCGCCCAGGCAGTGGTGGACGCCGTGCCCGAAGGCGAGGTGTCCGGAGTTGTCGCGGGTGATGTCGAGGGTGTCCTGCGGCACGCCGTCCACCGGGCTGCGGCTCACCGCGAGCAGGGAGCAGATCACGGACTCGCCGGCCCGGATCAGGTGCCCGCCGACGGTCACGTCCACCAGGGCGGTGCGGGGTGTGGCGTTCTGCACGGACGAGACGTAGCGGATGAGCTCCTCCACCGCCGAGGTGATCAGCTCCGGCCGCTCCTGGAGCAGGGCCAGCTGGTCGGGGTGGTCGAGCAGGGCCAGCGGGCCGAGGCCGAGCATGCCGCCGATGTCCTCGAGGCCGGAGCCCATGATGGCGGCGGCCATGCCCGTCAGCTCCTCGTCGGTGAGCTCCGCGCCGTGCCGGCCGATCACCATGCCCAGCAGGTCGTCGCCGGGGTCGCGGCGCTTCTGCCGGACGAGCCTGCGCATGTAGACCATGTAGGCGTTCACGGCCGCCCGCTGCCGCTCGCGCTGCTCGCGGCTGGTGTGCCGGCCGAAGCCGGTGCCCGTCCTGCTGATGTTCAGGTTGCGGGCCAGTTCGGCCGCGTCGTCGCGGGGCACGCCGAGCAGTGCGCTGCCCACCAGGCCCGGGATGGGCCAGGCGAAGTGGCGCACGAGGTCGGCGGGTTGTCCCGCGCCCTCCAGCGCGTCGAGGCAGTGCGCCACGGTCTCCTCGATGAAGGGTTCCAGCCTGCGGATGCGCCGGAGGGTGAACTCGGGGGTGAGCATCCTGCGCAGCCGGGTGTGCTCGGGCGGGTCGTACTGGCGCAGGTTGCCGACCTCGATCTGCGGTTTCCCGCCGCCCCTGCCGTCGTCGGGCGGCAGCATGCTGAACCGGTCGTCGCCGAGGATCGCCCGCACCTCGTCGTAGCCGGTGGCGAGCCAGTGGCGGGCCGGGGCGCGCCCGCCGGTGTCCAGTTCGACGAGCGGTGTGCGGGCGCCGAGTTCCGTCAGTTCGGGCACGGGTTCTATCCCGTTCCTGCGGGTGTGCGCGGAGGTGCTCACTGCCTTCGACATGCAGGGTCCCTTTCGCCCTGTGAAATCCGTGGCGATTTCCGGTTCCCGGAGCGCTGCGGTCCCGACCGGGAATTTGTTCCTCCTCACTCCTTCCGGAGTCACTCCTTTTCGTTGTCGGCCGCGGCCCTGAGCTTGTCCGCGACGACTCCTCCGATCCGTGCCGAAGGCGCGGGTTGCAGCATGGTGTAGTGGCTGGCGGCGATTTCGTGGGACTCGATGTCGCCGCCGATGTACGGCCGCCAGCTCTCGCCGGAGACGGCTGCCGGGGTGTCCGCGGGCCGGTCCTCGGCCGCGACGAAGAGCAGCAGGTCGCCCTCGAAGCGGCGGGGCGTGTGGTGCGGGGTGAGCCGTCCCACGTTGTCGATGACCTGGCGCATGTTCGCCCGGAGTCCTTCGTCCATGTCCTGGCCGATGTTCTCGTCGGGCGGCAGCCCGAGGTCGCTCGCCCTGGGCGTGGACGTGTCGTCCTGTCCGGCCTCGGGTTCGACGTTGCTGTACTGGGCTCCGCCGAACCCCTCGGGGTAGCCGTCGATCACCGCGAGGAGTTCGACCCGTTCGCCCTGCTCCTCCAGGTGGGTGGCGACCGCCTGGGCGATGAGGCCGCCGAGGGACCAGCCGAGCAGGTGGTAGGGGCCGGTGGGCTGGACGGTCCTGATCCGCTCCGCGTAGTCGGCCGCCATCTCCGCGAGGCTCCGCGGCAGCGGTTCCGGTACGGCGAGTCCGCGGGCCTGCACGCCGTACACGGGCCGGTCCTGCGGCAGGTGCCGCAGCAGGGCGGCGTACGCCCAGCTCAGTCCGGTACCGGTGTGCATGCAGAACAGCGGCGGCAGGCTGCCCTTGGGGCGCAGCGGCAGCAGCATCTCCAGGTCGCCGTGGTCGCCGCCCGCGCGCCGCCCGGCGGTGCGGGCTTCTTCGCGGCCCTTGCCGCGGAGCGCGAGGAGGCCGTCGGCGGTCCGCCTGGCGCGTTCGCCCGTGCGCAGCATCCGTTCGCCCCCGGTCCCGAACGGGCAGGCGACGAACCGTGCACCGGTCTGCCCCGGCGCGTCGGCGTAGCCGCGGGCGAGGGACGAGCCGGCGACGTACAGGTCTCCCGTGGCGCCCGGCGGGACCGGTCGCAGGAAGTCGTCGAGGACGAGGGCGCGGGTGTTGGGCACGGGCCGCCCGGCGGGCGCGAGGTCGGGCGGGTTCTCGCCCGGCCCGGTCCGGTGGCCGAGCCAGGGGCCACCGGTCTCCGCGGCGCCGTGGGCGCTGACGAGGGTGGTGCCGGGGTGGTCCGCGAGCCAGGCCCGGGTGTCGTCGACGGCCGCGGGGCCGCCGGTGTCGACCACGGTCACCTCCGCGAACGGCGCCTCACCGGCCGCCCTGTCCGGCGCGGTCGCCAGCAACTCCCGCGCGGTGACGAGGTGTTGTGCCCCGCCGGGACCCGCGGTCGGCGCGGCGTCCGCGCCGGGGATGCCGAGGCGTACGCCGCCGCCCGCGCACAGGGCGGAGAGCAGCGGTGTCAGCAGTGCGGACACCGGGGCCCGTACGTCGAGGAGTGTCACCCCGTGGTGTGCGGGGGCGGCGTGCTGGTGGTGCACCGCGTGGTCGACGAGGGTGCGGTGCTCGACGACGGCGGCCGCGACGGTCCCGTCGGCGCTGTCCGCCGCCGTGGCGCCGAGCACGAGTGCCGCCTGCCGGGGCAGGGGCGGCGCCAGTGGTGAACCGGCCGGTGCGGGTGCGCCGTTGGTGGCGGCGAGCCGCGGGTCGTCGAGCAGCAGGACGGGCACCGTCACGCCGTCGCCGAGCAGCGGCGCCATGGCCGTCGCGCAGACCAGGGCGGCGGGGGTGACCTGCCGCAGGCAGGAGGCGACGTCCTCCATGGGCCGGTTCGGGTCGGCGATCAGGCAGGCGGCACCGGACCTGAGCACGCCGAGCAGCGCGACGACGAGGCCGGTGGTGGGCGGCAGCGCGAGGACCACCACGTCCTCGGCGCCGATGCCCCGCTCGGTGAGGCGCCGGGCGAGCCGGCCGGACGCGTCGTCCAGCGCGCCGTGCGTGAGCAGCCCGTCGTGGTCCATGACGGCGACGGCGTCGGGAGCCAGCGCCGCCTGCTCGGCGAGCAGTTCGACGACGGTTCCGTCCGGGACCCGCGCCGCCGTGGCGTCGTGGGTCTCCAGCACCTGGCGGCGCTCCGCCTCGTCCAAGAGGAGGTCCACCTGGCTCAGCCGCAGTTCGGGGTCGTCCGCGACCTGCCGGAGGACGCGGGTGAGCCGCTGGGCGAGTGCGGTGGCGGTGGTCCGGTCGAACAGTTCGGCGGCGTAG
Source organism: Streptomyces sp. NPDC030245 (assembly GCF_055572995.1). Classification (NCBI taxonomy): domain Bacteria; kingdom Bacillati; phylum Actinomycetota; class Actinomycetes; order Kitasatosporales; family Streptomycetaceae; genus Streptomyces; species Streptomyces sp. NPDC030245. The sequence continues at coordinate 450,124 of NZ_JBVICF010000002.1, forward strand.
CGGATCGTGCCGTCGACGCCGTTCGGGCCGCTGTCGGAGCCGTGCCGTTCGGTGAGACCGACCACGAGGTCGGCCTCGGCCGCCGGTGTCCCCACGGGCAGACGGGTGGTGCGCAGGCCCGGCAGCTCCGGCGACTCCCACATCTCGGCGGAGTCGCCGAGGATTTCGAGCACCGCCTGGAAGACGGGGTGATGGCCCGCGGCGGGCAGCGACAGCGCGTCCACGAGCCGGCCGAAGGGCACGTCGGGGTTCTGGACCGCGCGCTGGTAGGTGTCGCGTGCGCGCCGCAGCAGTTCGCGGTACGTGGGGTCGCCGGAGGTGTCCGTGCGCAGGGCCAGCGGATCGGCGAACGGGCCGACGAGGCCGTCCAGGTCGCCTTCCTCGTCCCGGCGCGGCAGCACCGTGCCCAGCGTGACGTCGGTGCCGGCGCCGAGCCCGGTGAGGAGCAGTGCGAGCGCGGCCTGCACGACCATGAAGAACGTCGCGCCGTCGGCCTCGGCGATCTCGGTGAGCCGGATGTGCGTGGCGCTGTCGAGGGCCAGCGGCACCTCGTCGGCGCGGTGGGACGGCTGGGGCGGCCGCGGCCTGTCGGCCGGCAGCTCCAGTTCGGCGGCGGCGTCCGCCAGGGCCTTCTTCCAGTAGGCGAACTGCTCGCCGATCAGACTGTCGCGGTCCTCCTCGTCCCGGAGCATCTCCTGCTCCCAGAGCGCGTAGTCGGCGAACTGGAGCGGCAGCGGGGCGCGTTCGGGCGTGCGGCCCTCCCTGCGTGCGCCGTACGCGGCCGCCAGGTCGCGGACCAGGACGATCAGCGACGCGTCGTCCGTGGCGATGCGGTGCACGACGAGGAGCAGCACGTGGTCGGTCTCGGCGAGCGCGAACAGCCGCGCCGTCCAGGGGGTTTCCCGGGCGAGGTCGAACTCGTGCGCGGCGTGGTCGGCGAGGAGACCCGGCAGGTCGTCCTCGGTCGCGGAGGTGACGGGCAGGGCGGGCCGGGCGGCTTCGGCGGCCAGGACCCTCTGGTGCACCCCTTCGTCGCCGCTTCCGGCGAACGTCGTCCGCAGGATGTCGTGGCGTGCCGCGACGTCTCCCAGCGCGGCCTCCAGGGCCTCCCGGTCGAGCCTGCCGCCCAGGCGCAGCGCGATCGAGGTCCGCTGTGCGGCGGAGCCGGGGTTGGCCTCGGCGAGCCGCCAGGTGCGCAGCTGCCCCGCGGTGACGGGGATCTCGTCGGGGTGGTCGACCGGCCGCAGCTCCGGCAGCTCCTTCGACGTCAGCATCCGGGCCACGCCCAGCGGAGTGGACTCGCCGAAGAACCGCCGCATGCTCAGTTCGAGGCCGAGCTCCTCGCGGATCCGCGCGGAGAGGCGCATCGCGAGGCCCGAGTCGCCGCCGAGGTCGAAGAAGTTGTTGTCGACGCCGACCCGCTCCAGGCCGAGGACTTCGGCGAACAGCGCGCACAGGGTCGCTTCGAGCTCGGTCTCCGGCTCCCGGCCCGAGATGCGTCCCGCGAAGTCGGGCCGGGGCAGCGCCGCGCGGTCGACCTTGCCGTTACTGGTGAGCGGCAGCGTCTCCAGGACCACCACGGAGGCGGGCCGCATGTACTCGGGCAGCTCCTTCGCCAGGTGGTCGTGGACGGACTGGATCTCCAGATCCTCGGACTCCGGCACGACGTAGCCGACGAGGCGTTTGTCGCCGGGGCGGTCCTCGCGGGCGATCACCGCGGCCTGCCGTACGCCGGGGTGTGCCGCGAGCGCCGCCTCGACCTCGCCCGGCTCGACGCGGAAGCCGCGGACCTTCACCTGCTCGTCGGCCCGGCCGACGAACGACAGCTGTCCGTCGGCGGTCCAGCGGGCGAGGTCACCGGTGCGGTACATCCGGCCGCCGTCCCCGAAGGGGCACGCCACGAAGCGTTCCGCCGTCAGGTCGGGCCGTCCCACGTAGCCGCGGGCCACGCCCGGCCCCGCGACGTACAGCTCGCCCGTCGCCCCGGCCGGGACGGGGTGCAGGAAGCCGTCAAGGACGTACGTCCGTACGTTGTCCAGCGGACGCCCGATGGCGGGGGGCTTGTCCTGCGGCCTGATGTTCTCGTCGACGGGTCCTGCGGTCGCCATGACGGTGGCTTCGGTGGGGCCGTAGGTGTTCCACACGCGCGCCTGCGTCGTCCAGCGGGCGGCGAGGCCGGCGGTCATCAGCTCGGCGCCGAGTACCCAGTTCCGCACTCCGGGGACGGAGGCGGGGTCGAGCATCGTGAGCAGGGAGGGCACGACGCTGGCCGTGCTCACCCCGGCCGACTCGACCATGTCCGCCAGCGCCGAAGGCTCCGCGCGCTCCTCGGACGAGGCGATCGCCAACGTGCCGCCGCCGGCCAGCGTCACCGCCACGTCCAGCACCGCCGCGTCGAAGCTGAACGACGCGAACTGGAGGACCGTGGTGCCCTCGGCCACGCCGAGGACCGGACGCATCGCCGCCGCCAGGTTCGCCACGCCACCGTGCGCCACCGCGACGCCCTTGGGGCGGCCCGTGGAGCCCGACGTGTAGATCACGTAGGCGAGTCGGTCCGGTCCGGTGGGCGTGCTCAGCGGTTCGGCGGACTCGGCCGCCAGGGCCTGCGCGGTGTCCGCCGCGTCCAGCGGTACGGCCCGTGCGTTGCCGAGCGTCACCTCGGCCAGGCTCTCCGCGACGCCCAGCACGACGGCCGCACCACTGTCGGCCACCATGAACGACAACCGGTCCACCGGGTATTCGGGGTCCAGCGGAACGAACGCGCCACCCGCCTTCCACACCGCGAGCTCCGCCACCACCATGTCGACCCCGCGCGGCAGACACAGCCCCACACGCGACTCAGCACCGACCCCGAGCCCGATCAGGTACCGCGCCAGACGGTTCGCCCGCGCCTCCAACTCCCCGTACGACAAGGCGTCCCCGCCGCACCGCACCGCCAACGCCTCCGGCGAGCGCACCGCGTGCGCGGCGAACAGTTCGGGGACGGAGGTGTCCGGGTGGGAGACGTCCGTGGTGTTCCAGGTCTCCAGGACACGGGTGCGTTCCGCGGCGTCGGAGAGCTGGAGCCTGCCGACGGGTGCCTGCGGGTCGGCGGCCATCTGTCGCAGGGCGCGCAGCAGCCGGTCGAGGAGGGCTCGGGCGGCCTCCTCGTCGAAGGCGTCCGGTCGGTGGGTGAGCCGCATCCGCAGCCCGTTGAGGGGGTCGACCACCAGGCCGAGCGGGTAGTTGATGGACTCGCGCATGCCGGCCTCGGTGAGCTCCACTCCGGCCGGGCCCGGCTCGCGGGTGCTCCCGTCGTCCTCCGTCGACGCGTCCATCCCGGTGGGGAAGCTCTCGAACGCCATGAGGGTGTCGAACGTCGCTCCGCGCCCGGCCACGCGCTGGATGTCGCCCAGGCTCAGGTACTGGTGGTCCATCAGGGCGGACTGCCGGTTCTGTACGTCCGTGAGGACGTCGGCGACGGTCGTCGCCGGGTCGAACCGCACGCGTACGGGGACGGTGTTGATGAACAGCCCGAGCATGTTCTCCATGCCGGGCAGGTCCGCGGGCCTCCCGGCCACGGAGGCGCCGAACACCACGTCCTGGCGCCCCGCCAGCTGGCCGACGACCAGCGCCCACGCGGTCTGCACGACCGTGTTCAGGGTGACGCCGCGGGCGCGGGCCAGCTCGCCGAGCGCACGGTCGAGGACGGGGCCCGCCACGGCGAAGACCTCGCCGGACGTCGCGTTCGGGTCCGTCCCCGCGACCGCGCCCGGCGCCATGGGGACGACCTGTGTCGGCTCGTCCGTGCCTGCCAGCTCCGCCCGCCAGGCCTCCTGGGCCGCTTCCTTGTCCTGCTCCGCCAGCCAGGCGAGGTAGGCGCGGTAGGGCGTCACGGGCGGGAGGCCCGCCGCGGTGCCGCCGGCTTCGTAGCACGCCCACAGCTCGCGCCGCAGGACCGGCAACGACCAGCCATCGAGGACGATGTGATGGAGCGTCACCATCATGCGGTAGCGGTCCTCACCGATCCGGGCGAGGAGCACCTTCACGAGGGGCGGCTTGGCCAGGTCGAAGCCCTTGGCCCGCTCCTCCTTGCCGATCCGCTCGGACTCCTCCCACGCCGCGTCCTCGTCGAGCCCGCAGAGGTCCTCCTCGCGCCACGGCAGCGTCGCGCGGTCGGCGACGACCTGCACGGACTGACCGGATCCCGCCACCTGGCGGAAGCCCACGCGCAGGCTGGCGTGCCGGTCGAGGAGCGCCTGCCAGGATGCGCGCAGGCGTGCCGTGTCGAGCGGCCCTTCGAGGCCGACGATCATCTGCTCGACGTACACGTCGGTGCTCTGCCGGTCGAACAGGGCGTGGAAGAGGAGGCCTTCCTGCAACGGTGAGAGCGGCCAGATGTCCACCAGGTCCGGGGCTGCCGTCTCCAGCTTCTCGATCTGTGCCTGGTCGAGGGTGACCAGCGGGAAGTCGGAGGGGGTGTGGCCGCCCGCGGTGGGTTCGTCGACGTGCGCGGCCAGGCCGGTCAGCATCGCCGCCCAGGCGTCGACCAGCGCCCGTGCCGCCGTCTCGTCGAGCAGCCGCCGCGGCCAGGCCAGGCTCAGCGTGAGCCGCGGCCCGCCGGCGGCGTCGTGGACCACGCCGGTGACCTCCAGCGGATGCGCCACGGGGAACCGGCCGCCCGCGGGGTCGCCCGCCGGTGCCTGCCCGGTGTCGTCCGGCGCGCCGCCGGGGATCCGGCCGAGGTAGGTGAAGCCGATCCGGGCGGTGGGCAGGGCCGCGAGCCCGGCGGCGGTCTCCGCGTTGAGCCGGCGCAGCAGGCCGTGGCCGAGCCCGTCGCCGGGCACCGCGCGCAGTTGTTCCTTGACGCGTTTCACGGCGTCGCCCGCGGCCGGGCCGCCGTCGCGGAGGTCTTCGAGGTCGTCGGCGTCGGTGAGGCCGGCGTCGATGCGGACCGGGTGGGTGCCGGTGAACCAGCCGATGGTGCGCGAGAGGTCCATGGTGTCGGTCAGGGTTTCGCGGCCGTGGCCCTCCACGTCCACGAGGAACCCGCCATCCGGCGTGCCGCCGTCGCACCACTCGGCGACGGCGGCGGCGAGCCCGGTCAGGAGCACGTCGTCGACGCCCGCGTGGAACGCCTCGGGTACGCCGGTCAGGAGCGCCGACGTGACGTCGGCGGAGACGGTCACCGACACCCGCCGCACGGTGTCGGCGAGGTCGAGGGCCGGGTCCATGGGCAGGGCGGTGAGCTGCGGATCGGGCCCCTGGAGCAGCTCGGTCCACGCGTCGAGCTCCGCGGCGCGTGCGGCGTCCGTCGCCTGTGCCGCAAGGGTGCGCGCCCAGTGCCGGAACGAGGTGGGCACCGGCGCCGGTTCGGGCGTGCGGCCCGCGACCGTCGCGGCGCACGCCTCCTCCAGGTCGGGCAGCAGGATCCGCCAGGACACGGCGTCCATCACGAGGTGGTTGACGACCAGGACGAGGCGTCCCGCGGTGTCCGGGCCCAGGTCGAGCCAGACCACCTGCACCATGACGCCGGCCCGCGGGTCGAGCCGCTCCACGGCGGCCCGGGTCTCCTCGGCGATCGTCCGCGGCAGGTCGTCGGGGTCCGTACCGGTCGCGTCGAAGCGGCGGACGAACGATCCGGCGGGCACGGTGCCGGGCGCGGACACCACGAGGCGGCGCTCCGGTCCGGTCTCCAGGCGGGCCCGCAGCGCGTCGTGGTGGTCGACCAGCGCCCGGACCGCGTCGGCCAGGGTTTCGGTGCGCAGGCCCGCGGGGGCCTCGACCACGGCGGACTGGACGACGCGGCCCACCGCGTCGACGCCGACCCGGTCGAGCAGTTCGTGCATCACCGGCGTGAGCGGCACCTCGCCGATGCCGGAGTCGCCGCCGTCGCCGTCGCTGCCGGCGCCGGCGGACGGTACGGCGACCAGTGCCAGGGCCGCCGGGGTGCGGTGCTCGAAGACCTGCCGGGCGATGATCGCGAGGCCCGCGCGCCGGGCGCCGGACACCAGCATCATCGACGAGATCGAGTCGCCGCCGAGCGCGAAGAACGAGTCCTCGGCACCGGCCCGTTCGACGCCGAGCACCTCGGCGAACAGGTCGCACAGGACGGCCTCGACGGGCGTCCGCGGGTCGCGGCCGCCGGGCACGGCGAGTTCGGGGGCGGGCAGCGCGGAGCGGTCGAGCTTTCCGCTGACGGTGAGGGGCAGTGCGTCGAGGACGACCACCGTGGCCGGGACCATGTACTCGGGGAGCCGGGTGGCGGCGAAGGCGCGCAGGGCCTCGGTGTCGACGGCGGGACCCTGCCCCTGCCCGGGGTGTGGGGCGTCCGCCGCCGGGACGACGTACGCCACGAGGCGTTTGTCGCCCGGCAGATCCTCGCGGGCGATCACCGCCGCCTCGCGCACGGCCGCGTGGCCGGCGAGGACGGCCTCGACCTCGCCCGGCTCGATGCGGAAGCCGCGCAGCTTCACCTGCTCGTCCGCGCGCCCGGCGAACGACAGCTGTCCGTCGGCGGTCCAGCGGGCCAGGTCCCCGGTGCGGTACATGCGCCCCGCGTCCCCGAAGGGGCAGGCCACGAAGCGTTCCGCCGTGAGGTCGGGCCGCCCCACGTAGCCGCGCGCGACGCCCGGCCCAGCGACGTACAGCTCACCGGTCACGCCCGGGGGCACCGGACGCAGGAACCCGTCGAGGACGTAGGTCCGCATGTTGCCCAGCGGGCGGCCGATGGCCGGTGGGGCGTCCACCGGTTTGATGCCCTCGTCGACCCGCCCGACGGTCGCCATCACGGTGGCCTCGGTGGGCCCGTAGGTGTTCCACACCCGGGCCCGCGCCGTCCACCGGCTCGCGAGGTCGGCGGTCAGCCACTCGCCGCCGAGGACCCAGTTCCGTACGCCGGGGACCGTGTCGGGGTCCAGGGCGCGCAGCACCGAAGGCACGACGCTGGCGGCCTCGACACCGGCCGTGCGGATCATGTCCGCCAGCGCGGCGGGCTCGGTGCGCTGCTCCGCGGAGGCGATGGCGAGCGTGCCGCCGGCCGCCAGGGTGACGGCGACGTCCAGGACCGCTCCGTCGAAGCTGAAGGACGCGAACTGGAGCATCACGACGCCGTCGCGCAGGTCCAGCGCGGGCCGCATCGCCTCGGCGAGGTTCAGCACGCCGCGGTGGGCGAGGGCGACGCCCTTGGGGCGGCCCGTCGAGCCGGACGTGTAGATGACGTAGGCGAGTTGGTCGGTGGCGACCGGGGCGCCCAGCGGGGTCGCGGGCTCCGCCGCGATGGTCCGCGCGGTCTCCGGCTCGTCGACGAGGACGACCCGGGCGGCGCCGACGGGTACTCCGGCGACGGCGGCGCCGGTGGCCAGGACGACGTCGGTGCCGCTGTCGGCGATCATGTAGCCGAGCCGGTCGGCGGGGTGGTCGGGGTCGAGCGGTACGAAGGCGCCGCCCGCCTTCCACACCGCGAGCTCCGCCACGATCATGTCGGTGCCGCGCGGCAGGCAGAGGCCCACGCGGTGTTCACGGCCGACGCCGAGCCGGGTCAGGTGCCGGGCGAGCCGGTTCGCCCGCTCCTCCACCTCGCGGTAGGTGAGGGCGTCTTCGCCGCACCGCACGGCTGCCGCGTCCGGTGCCCGGCGGGCGTGCCCCTCGAACGCCTCTATGACCGAGCCCGCCGACAGGGGGCGGCCGGTCGCGTTCCACTCCTCGACCACCGAGGTCCGCTCGGCCTGTTCCAGTACGTCGATGTCGCCGACGCGGACGGACGGGTCGGCCACGACCTGCTCAAGGACGCGTACGAACCGCTGGACGACGGACTCGGCGGCGGCCCGGTCGAACAGGTCGGGCCGGTGGTCCAGCTTGAAGCGCATGCGGTCGCCGCCCGGCACGGCGACCAGGGTGAGCGGATAGTGCGAGGCGTCGCGGGACGCCCCCGACGGCCTGATGGTCACGGTGTCCGGGCCGGGTTCGGGTCCCGCGGGCGGCAGCGGGTAGTTCTCGTACAGGACGAGCGTGTCGAAGACCGCGGCGGGCCCGACGAGCTTCTGGACCTCGGCGAGTCCGACGTGCTGGTGGGCGATCAGCCCGGACTGGGCCTCTTGCAGGCCCGCCAGGAGTTCGGCCACGGGCTGTGCCCCGTCGAGGCGTACGCGTACGGGAAGCGTGTTGATGAACAGGCCGACCATCGACTCCACGCCCGGCAGCTCCGCGGGGCGGCCCGCGACGGTCGCGCCGAAGACGACGTCGGTGCGCCCGGCGAGACGGGCCAGGACCAGCGCCCACGCGCCCTGCACGACGGTGTTGACGGTCAGGCCGCGACCACGCGCCAACTCGACGAGTCCGGCGGTGAGTTCCCGCGGGAGGTCGGTGAGGACGTGGTCGGGCAGGACCGGGGCGCGGCCCGGGTCCGCCGGCGCGACGAGCGTCGATCCGTCGGCGCCCGCGAACTCGGCCCGCCAGGCGGCGTGGGCCGCGTCCTTGTCCTGGCGGGCCAGCCACGCCACGTACTCGCCGTAGGGTGCCACGCGCCCGAGGACGGAGGCGTCGCCGTCGGCCTCGTACACCTGCGAGAGCTCGTTCAGGAGGACGGGCATCGACCAGCCGTCGAGCAGGATGTGATGGAGCGTCACGACGAGGCGGTGCCGTCGGTCGCCGAGCCGTACGAGCAGGAGCCGAAGGAGCGGCGGGACGGCGAGGTCGAACCGCTGGGCGCGTTCGCGGGCCGCGAGGCGGTCGATCTCGGCGAGGGCCTCGGGCTCCACGAGCCCGCTGACGTCCGCCTCGTGCCAGGGCAGCGCGACCTCGCGGGGGATGACCTGCACCATCCGGGCGCCGGTCACCGGGCGGAAGCAGGCCCGCAGCGCGGCGTGCCGGGCCAGCAGCGCCTCCCACGACACCCGCAGCCGATCCGTGTCCACGGGCCCGTCGATGTCCAGCGCCGACTGCACGGTGTAGACGTCCGGGCCCTGGTCGTCGTAGGAGGCGTGGAAGAGCATCCCCTCCTGCAACGGCGAGAGGGGCCACACGTCCTCGACGAGGGATCGGGGTCGGGTCGTCATCGGTCTGTCTCCTCATAACGGCTGGTGGCTGTGGGCCATGGCTTCTCGCCGGCGAATCCGGCTTCGAGTTCCTCGATCTGGTGTTGTGCGAGGTTGAGGAGGTGGAAGTCGGATGGTGTGTGTCCGCCTGCCGTGGGGTCGGCGGTGTGGTCCGCGAGGCCGGCCAGCATCGCCAGCCAGGCCCGGCCGAGCTGTTCGGCGTCGGCCTCCTCCAGCAGCCGGCTCGCCCAGCTCAGCGTGATGGTCAGTGCGGGTCCGTCGGCGGTGTCCCTGACCACGGCGCTCGCGTCCAGTACGTGGGTGGCGGGCATGTCCGGGTCCACCGAGCCGCCGATCGCGGTCTCACCGGCCATCTCCCACGGCCCCGGCTCGCCCGCGGCGCGGCCGCCGCCCGCGGCGAACCGGCCCAGGTAGTTGAAGCCGATCTGCGCGGCCGGCGCGGCCTCGAACACGGGGCGTGTCGCGGGGTTGAGCCGGCGCAGCAGTTCATGGCCGAGTCCGTCGCCGGGCACCGCCCTGGCCTGCTCCTTCACGGCCTTCACCAACGTACCGGCAGGGGGCCCGCCGGCCCTAGCGGCGTCCAGGTCGGCGCCGGTCACCTCAAGTCGCACCGGGTGCACTCCGGTGAACCAGCCCACCGTGCGCAACAGGTCGACGTCGCCGAGGGGCCGGCGGCCGTGGCTCTCGATGTCGACGAGGAGGCCGGACGCGGTCTCCGGCCGCCACTGCCCGACCGCGCCCGCGAGGGTCGCGAGGAGCACGTCGTCGACGCCGCAGTGGAAGGCGGTGGGCGTGCGGCCCACGAGGGTGGCCGCGTGCTCGGCGGGCACGGTCCACGAGCGGTGGCGCAGGGTGCGCACGGTGTCGACGGCCGGGTCCAACGCCCGGGTGGCGACGGCTTGTTCGTCCTTGCCCAGCAGGGCGAGCCAGTCGTCCGTCTCCGCGACCCGCCGTTCGTCGACGGCCTCCGCGGCCAGCAGCTCCGCCCAGCGGCGGAACGACGTGCCGACGGGTTCGAGGCGGGGGGCGCGGCCCGCGGCCGCCGCCTCGCACGCGGCGCGCAGGTCGGGCACGAGGACGCGCCACGACACGCCGTCGACGACGAGGTGGTGCACGACCAGCACGATGCGGCCGGTGCGGCCGGGGCCCACGTCGACCCACACGGCCCGGGCCAACAGCCCGGCGGCCGGGTCGAGTTGTCCCGCCGCTTCCGCCGCGGCCCGGCCCGCGACCTCGTCCAGGGCGTCGGCGGTGACGGTCGTCGCGTCGACGCGGGCCACGAGGGCCGCCGCGTCGACCGAGCCCCGCTCCCCGACGAGCAGCTTCGGCTCGCCGGGCACGGTCCGGGCGCGCAGCATGTCGTGCGTGTCCAGGACGGCGGCGAGGCCTGCCGAGAGGACGTCGAGGCCGAGCGCGGCCGGGGCGCCGACGACCACCCACTGCGCGAACGCGGGCCTCGTCGCCCGTTCGCCCAGGGCGTGCATCACGGGGGTCCAGGGCACCTCTCCGACGCCGATGTCGTCGGGTGCGGCCTCCGGTTCGGCGGCCACCGCCACCTGCGCGAGGCGCTCGGGGGTCTTCTCGTCGAACACCTGCCGCGAGGTGAGCGTCAGCCCTGCCCGGCGCGCCCGTGACGCGAGCTGCATCGACATGATCGAGTCGCCGCCGAGCTCGAAGAAGCTGTCGTCGACGCCGACCCGGTCCAGGCCGAGCACCTCGGCGAACAGGTCGCACAGGGTCCGCTCGGCCGCCGTCCGCGGCGCGCGGCCGGTGACCCGCCCGGCGAAGTCGGGGGCGGGCAGGGCGGCCCGGTCCACCTTCCCGTTGGGGGTGAGGGGCAGCCGCTCCAGGGGGACGAAGGCGGTCGGCACCATGTAGTCGGGCAGGCGCTCGCGTACGTACGCGGGGAGCCCTGGTAGCTCGGGGAGCCCGGCCGGGCCGGGCGGCCCGGGTGGCCCGGGTGGCTGCTCGCCGTCGGTGACCACGTACGCCACCAGGCGGTGCGCGTCGTCGGGACCGTCGCGGCGCGCGACGACCGCGGCCTGCTCGACGTCCGGGTGCGCGGCAAGGACCGCCTCGATCTCGCCCGGCTCGATCCGGTGGCCGCGGATCTTGATCTGGTCGTCGGCGCGGCCCACGAAGCGCAGTTCGCCCCGGTCGGTCCACCGGGCCAGGTCACCCGTGCGGTACATGCGCTCCCCCGCGCCGAACGGGCAGGCCACGAACCGCGTGGCCGACAGTCCCGCGCGCGCCAGGTAGCCGCGGGCGAGCCCCGCGCCGGTCACGTACAGCTCGCCGGTCACTCCCGGCGGTACTGGCAGCAGGAACTCGTCCAGGACGAAGACCTGTACGCCGGTCATCGGGCGCCCGAGGGGGACGGTGTCACGGCCGGACGTCAGCGGTTCGCTCATCGCCGCGCAGACCGTGGTCTCGGTCGGCCCGTACGCGTTGACCATGCGCCGGCCCGGCGACCACCGGTCCACCAGGGCCGGCGGGCACGCCTCCCCCGCCACCACCAGCGTCTCCAGCTCGTCCGGCAGGGCGTCCTCGGCCGCCAGTACGCTCGGCGGCACCGTCACATGCGTCGCGCGCGTCTTCCGGAGGGCCGCGTCCAGCGACACGCGCGGCGGCAGCTCGTCCGCCTCCGCGACGACCAGCGTCCCGCCCGAGAGCAGCGCCATGCACAGCTCCGAGACGGCGGCGTCGAAGCTGAGCGACGCGAATTGCAGCACGCGCGAGTCGGCCCGTACGCCGAAGCGGTCGATCTGGGCCCGCGCGAGGTTCTCAAGGCCGGTGTGGGTGACGACGACGCCCTTGGGCGTGCCGGTGGAGCCGGAGGTGTAGATGACGTACGCGGCGTGGGCGGCCGTCAGCGGCACCGACCGCTCCGCGTCCCGCACCGGCCCACCCGGAAGCCGCCCGACCTCACCCGCCACCACCGGGTCGTCCACCACCACGACCCGCCCCGCGAACGCGTCGGGCACCACACCCCGCGAAGCCGTCGTACACACCACCACCGACGGGCCCGCGTCACCCAGCACAAACGCGACCCGCTCCGCCGGATATCCCGCATCCACCGGGACGGACACACCACCCGCCGCCGACACGGCAAGCAGCGACACCAGCAGCTCCACCGACCGCTCACCCACCACGGCCACCCGCACCTCCGGCCCCACCCCGGCGCCGATCAGATACCGGGCAAGACGGCTCACCCGGCCGCCCAACTCGCCGTATGTGAACCGCTGTTCGCCCGACACCAGCGCCACCGCCTCCGGCGATGCCGCCACCTGCCGGCCGAAGAGCTCCGGGAGCGGCGCCGGGGCCGCCGACGCTCCTGTGGTGTTCCACTGGCGCAGGACCCGGTCGCGTACGTCGGTGTCGGCGACGTCGACCCGGCCCACGGGCACCGACGGATCCGCGACCAGCTGCTCAAGGATGCGCACCAGCGAGGCGACCATGCGCTCGGCGCGGGCGCGGTCGCAGACGTCCGGCCGGAAGACGAAGTCGCCCTGCATGCGTTCGCCCGGTGAGACGACGAAGGTCAGCGGGTAGTGGCCCATGTCCTGCGGCATGCCCGCGGGGCGGATGGCGAGGGCCTCGGGGGACGTGTCACGTGCGGGCGGGTGGGGGTAGTTCTCGTAGACGACGAGCGTGTCGAAGTCCGCGCCGGGACCGGCCAGTTGGCGTATTTCGGAGAGACCCACGTGCTGGTGGGCCATGAGGGCTACCTGGCGTTCCTGGAGCCCGGCCAGCAGCTCGGCGGCCGGCTGCCGGGCGTCGAGGCGGACGCGCACCGGGAGGGTGTTGATGAAGAGGCCGATCGCCGTTTCCGCGCCCGGCAGCTCGGGGGGCCGCCCCGCCACGGTGGCGCCGAACACCACGTCGGTCCGCCCGGCGAGGCGGGCGAGCAGCAGCGCCCACGCGCCCTGCACCAGCGTGTTCACCGTCAGTCCGCGGTCGCGGGCCAGTGCGGCGACGCCCCGCGACAGCTCGGCGGGGAACGCGAAGCGCACCCGGTCGGGCACGACGGGCACCCGCACCGAGTCGGCGGGCACGACGAGCGTCGGCTCGTCGAGGCCCGCGAGTTCCGTGCGCCAGGCCTGCCGCGCCTGCTCCTTGTCCTGCCGGTCGAGCCATGCCAGGTACTCGCGGTACGACGTCACCGCCGACAGGTCCCGTTCGTCGCCGCCCGCCGCCAGGGCCTCGTACGCGGCGGACAGGTCGCCGATCAGGACGGGCAGGGACCAGCCGTCCATGATGATGTGGTGGCTGGTGATGACGAGGTGGTGCCGGTTCTCGCCGAGGCGGATCAGGAGCAGCCGCATCAGCGGCGCCTTGGTGACATCGATCCGTTCCGCGCGTTCGCTTGCGGCGAGGCGCTCGGTCTCGGACTCCGCCTCGCCCTCCGTGAGGCCCGTCAAGTCGGCCTCGCGCCACGGCAGTTCGACGTTCCGCGCCACGACCTGCGCCGCCTCGCCCGAGGCCAGGCGGTGGAAGCTCGCGCGCAGAGTCGGATGCCGGCGCAGCAGGGCCCGCCACGCGTCGCGCAGCCGGTCCGGGTCCAGGGGGCCGTCGAGCCGGAGGGCCCGCTGGCCTTCGTAGACGTCGGGGCCGTCCTCGTCGTAGGTGGCGTGGAACAGCATGCCTTCCTGAAGAGGCGACAGCGGCCATACGTCGGCGAGTCCCGGCACGGCGGCAGCCAGGTCCTCCACGTCGCCCTGCGTCAGGGCGGCGCCCATGAGGGGGAAGTCGGAGGGTGTGTGCCCGCCCGCCGCGGGGTCGGCGGTGGTGTGTGCGGCCAGCCCGTCGAGCATCGCCACCCAGGTTTGGCCGAGCCGCTCGGCCTCCGCCTCCGGCACCAGTTCGCCCGCCCAGCTCAGCGTGAGCGTCAGCTCCGGCCCTTCCTGGGTGTCGCGCACCGCGGCCCCGGCGTCCACGGCGTGGTGCAGGGGCATGTCGGGGGCGACGGTGCCGCCGATCGCGGTCTCGCCGAGCAACTGCCAGGCGGTGGGCGCGGCCGTCGCCGCGGACGCCCGCGCCGAGAAGCGGCCCATGTAGTTGAAGCCGATCTCGGGGGCGGGGCGGTCGCGCAGCAGGGGTGCTGTTTCCGGGTTGAGGTGGCGCAGCAGTTCGTAGCCGAGTCCGTCGCCCGGGACGGCGCGCAGCTGCTCCTTGACCGTCTTCAGCAGCGTCCCGGCCGCGGGCCCGCCCTCGATGACCTGGTCCAGTGCGATACCGGCCGTGTCCGTCCGCACCGGGTGCCCGCTGGTGAACCAGCCCACCGTGCGCGACAGATCCACGTCGCCGACCGGTTCGCGCCCGTGGCCCTCGACGTCGATGAGGAGGCCGGACGCCGCCGTCTGCGGCGAGCAGTGCGCGACGGCACCCGTCAGTGCCGCAAGCAGGACGTCGTCGACGCCGCAGTGGAAGGTGGCCGCCGTACGGCCCAGCAGCACGTCGGCCTGTTCCGGCGGCACCACCCAGGTGTGGCGGCGCGCGGTCCGGGCGGTGTCGACGCCGAGGTCCAACGCGCGCCGCCCGATGGGGCGTTGCTGGTCGCCGAGCAGGGTCAGCCAGTCCTCCAGCTCCGCGGTGCGGCTCTCGTCGGCCGCTTGCGCGGTCAGCAGCTCCGCCCAGCGGCGGAACGACGTGCCGACCGGGTCGAGCCGGGGCGTCCGCCCGTCGGCCGCCGCCTCGCACGCGGCCCGCAGGTCCGGGACCAGGACGCGCCAGGAGACGCCGTCCGTCACCAAGTGGTGTGCCGCGAGTATCAGTTGACCGTCCTGTTCGGGGCCGGCGTCGACCCATACCGCCCGCAGCATCACGCCCGCCGCCGGATCGAGTCGGCCCGCCGCCGACCGGGCCAGCTCGCCCAGGTCCGGGCGGTCCGCACCGGTGTCCGACGCGTCCACGCGGACGATCAGGTTCTCGGCGTCCGGTGATCCCGGCTCGCCGACGATGAGTTTCGGCTCGCCCGGGACGGTGCGGGCCCGCAGCATGTCGTGCGTGTCGAGTACGGCGGTCAGGCCCGCCGCGAGGACGTCCCGGCGCAGCCCGGCCGGGGTGGCCAGCACCACCCACTGCGCGAATTCCGCGTCGGTGACGCGGTCGCCCAGCGCCCGCATGACGGGTGTCCAGGGCACCTCGCCCACGCCGACGTCGGCGGCCGCGACCTCGCGGGACGCCGTCTCCACGACGAGCGCCAGCCGTTCCGGCGTCTTCTCCTCGAACACCTGGCGGGGCGTGAGGACCAGGCCCGCCTGACGGGCCCGCGATGCCAGCTGCATGGAGCTGATCGAGTCGCCGCCGAGCTCGAAGAACCCGTCCTCGACCCCGACCCGCTCCAACCCCAGCACCTCGGCGAACAGGTCGCACAGGACCCGCTCCACCTCCGTGCCCGGCTCACGCCCCGACACCCGCTCACCGAAGTCCGGGGCGGGCAGAGCCGCCCGGTCCACCTTCCCGTTCACCGTCAACGGCAAAGCGTCCAGAACCACCACCGCCACCGGCACCATGTACTCCGGCAACACCCCACCCACGTACGCCCGCAGCTGCTCGGGGTCGACGTCCTCGTGGCTGTGCGGCGCGACGTAACCGACAAGGCGCTTCTCCCCGGGGCGGTCCTCGCGCGCCACCACCGCGGCCTGACCGACCGACTCGTGTCCGGCGAGTACGGCCTCGACCTCGCCCGGCTCCACCCGGAACCCCCGGACCTTCACCTGCGCGTCCGCGCGCCCCACGAACAGCAGCTCCCCCTCGGCGGACCAGCGCACCAGGTCGCCGGTCCGGTACATCCGCCCGCCGCCCTCACCGCCGAAGGGGCACGCCACGAAGCGCTCCGCCGTCACCCCGGACCGGTTCAGGTAGCCGCGCGCGAGGCCGGGCCCCGCGACGTACAGCTCGCCGACGGTCCAAGGGGCGACCGGCTTCAGGAAGTCGTCGAGAGCGTAGGCACGGGTGTTGACCAAGGGGCGGCCGACCGGCACGGGGTCCTCCCCCGCCGCGGGTCGCAAGGGTTCACTCATCGCCGCGCAGACGGTCACCTCGGTGGGTCCGTACGCGTTGACCAGGCGCCGGTCGGACCAGCGCCGCGCGAGCCAGGAAGGGCACTCCTCGCCCGCCACCACCAGTGTCTCCACGGTGTCCGGCAGGGCGTCCACGGTCCCTAGGACCGACGGGGGCACGGTCATGTGGGTGACACCGAACTCGGCGGCCACCTCCTCCAGCCTGCCGTGCGGCGGCAGCCTGTCGCCGTCGGCCACGACCAGGGCCGCGCCGGACAGCAGGGCCATGCACAGTTCGGAGACGGCAGCGTCGAAGCTCCACGAGGCCAGTTGCAGGACACGGGAGTCCGGCCGTACGGCGAAACGTTCGATCTGGCCGGTGGCGAGGTTGCCGATGCCGCCGTGCGTGACGACCACACCCTTGGGCACGCCCGTCGAACCGGACGTGTAGATCACGTACGCCGGGTCCTCCGCGCGGCATGCGGGCCGCGCCGGCCGGGTCGCGCTCCGGGTGAGCGCGGAGACGGACACCGGGGTGTCCAGCACCCAGCGGGTGGTGCCCGCGGGGATCACCGGCTCGGTCGTGGTCGTGCACACGACCAACGCGGGGTCCGCGTCGGCGAGCACGTGCGCGATCCGCTCCACCGGGTACGCGGGATCGACCGGTACGAACGCCGCCCCCGCCCGGACCACGCCCAGCAGCACCGCGACCACGTCCACGGAACGCTCCATGACCACGCCGACCAGGTGCCCCCGGCGCACGCCGCGCGTCATCAGCTCATCGGCCACGCGGTCGGCTGCCCGGCCGAGTTCCGTGTAGGTCCACTCCCGTTCGGCGCCGATCACAGCCGGCGCGTCCGGGGAGCGGCGCACCTGCTCGTCGAAGAGCGCGCCCAGCGTCCCTGCGCGGACCGGGCCCGCCGTGTCGTTCCACCGCTCCACGACCGAGGTGCGCTCGGCCGTCTCCAGTACGTCGATGTCGCTCACCCGCAGCGCCGGGTCGGCCGCGAGCTGTTCGAGCACCCGCAGGAGCTGCCGGCCCACCTGGAGGGCCCGCCGCCCGTCGAACACGTCCGGCCGGTACGTCACCCTGACCTCGATGCGGTCGTCCGGGACGACGCCGATGGCCAGCGGGTAGTGGGTGCCCGCCTGACTGCTGAGCTGGGTGAGGGTGACCGGTGTGGGGGCGGTGGCGGTGGAGTCGGTTCGGGTGGTGGTGCCGGTGTCCACGGTGGTTTGGGTGTCGGTGAGCCGCGTGGTGTTCCGTGGGTAGTTCTCGACCATCAGCATCGTGTCGAAGACCGCGCCGGACCCGCCGAGCGCCTGAATCTCGGCGAGGCCTGTGTGCTGGTGGGGAAGTAACGCGGCTTGTCGCTCCTGGAGTGCGGTGAGCATCTCCGCGACGGGCTGCGCGCCGTCGAGACGTACGCGTACCGGCAAGGTGTTGATGAACAGACCGATCATCGACTCGATGCCCGGGATCTCCGGCGGCCGTCCCGCGACCGTCGTACCGAACACGACGTCCGTACGCCGCGCGAGGCGGGCGAGTACCAGCGCCCACGCGCCCTGCACGACGGTGTTGACGGTCAGCCCCTGGGTACGGGCCCATGCGGTGACGGCCCGCGTCGCCTCCGTGGACAGCCGCACCGAGCGTTCCTCGGACAGGACGAGGCCGCCGCCGAGGTCGGCGGGTGCCACGAGCGTCGGCTCGTCGGCCCCGGCGAGCTCCGCCCGCCAGGCGGCCCGCGCGGCCTCCTTGTCCTGGCGTCCCAGCCAGGACAGGTAGTCCCCGTACGAGACCGGCCGGGGTGCCGGTGTGCCGGTCGCTTGGGCAGTGCCGAGCGCGGTGGCCGCCGCGTAGGTCGCGGAGACCTCGTTGAGCATGACCGGCGTCGACCATCCGTCGGCCACGATGTGGTGGCTGGTGACGACGAGCCGGTGCTGGTCCGCACCCAGGCGGATCAGCAGCAGGCGCAGCAGCGGCGCGACCGTCAGATCCAGCCGTTCCGCCGCCTCGTTCTCGACGAGCCGGTCCGCTTCGGCGAGGGCGTCTTCGCGGGAGAGCCCCGCCAAGTCGACGACTCGCCAGGGCAGTTCGACGCTCCGGGCCACTGCCTGCACGGCCTCACCCGAAGCGAGACGGTGGAAGCCGGCGCGCAGCGCGTCGTGCCGGGCGACCAGTGCTTCCCACGCCGTCCGCAGCCGCCGGGTGTCCAGCGGGCCGTCGATGGCGAGCACACGCTGACTCTGGTACGCGTCGGGGCCTTCACGGTCGTACGTGGCGTGGAACAGCATGCCTGCCTGCAACGGCGACAGGGGCCAGACGTCGGCCAGGCCCGGCACCGCCGCCTCCACCCTGTCGACGTCGGCCTGCGTCAGGGCGGCGCCGAGGAGAGGGAAGTCGGAGGGTGTGTGCCCGCCCGCCGCGGCGTCGGCG
This sequence comes from Streptomyces sp. NPDC030245, assembly GCF_055572995.1. Classification (NCBI taxonomy): domain Bacteria; kingdom Bacillati; phylum Actinomycetota; class Actinomycetes; order Kitasatosporales; family Streptomycetaceae; genus Streptomyces; species Streptomyces sp. NPDC030245. Next base: position 468,600 of record NZ_JBVICF010000002.1, read on the forward strand.
GTGGTGTGCGCGGCCAGTCCGGCGAGCATCGCCACCCAGGTACGGCCGAACTGCTCGGCCTCGTCCTGCGTCAGCACTCCGCCCGGCCAGCTGAGGCGGATCTCCAGCGCGGGCCCGTCGGCCGTGTCGTGAACGGACGCGTTCGCCTCCAGGGCGTGCGGCAGGGGCAGGTCCGGGGCGACGGTGCCGCCGATGGGGGTCGTGCCCGACAACTGCCAGGGGCCGGTGTCACCTTGCTGTGCGTCGGCGGTGAAGCGGCCCATGTAGTTGAAGCCGATTTCGGGGGCGGGGCGGGCGCGCAGCAGGGGTGCTGTTTCCGGGTTGAGGTGGCGGAGCAGTTCGTAGCCGAGTCCGTCGCCCGGGACGGCGCGCAGCTGCTCCTTGACCCTTTTCAGCAGCGCCCCGGCCGCGGGCCCGCCCGCCAGGACCTGGGCCAGGTCGATCCCGCTCGGGTCCGTCCGTACCGGGTGCGCGCTGGTGAACCAGCCCACCGTGCGGGACAGATCCACGTCGCCGATCGGCTCGCGCCCGTGGCCCTCGACGTCGATGAGGAGGCCGGACGCCGCCGTCTGCGGCGAGCAGTGTGCGACGGCGGCCGTCAGCGCCGCGAGGAGGACGTCGTCGACGCCGCAGTGGAAGGCGGCCGATGCCGGGCCCAGCAAGGCTGCGGTCTGCTCCGGCGGCACCACCCAGATCTGCTGGCGCAGGGTTCCGGCGGTGTCGACGGCGGGGTCGACCGCCCGTTGCCCGATAGGCCGTTGGGCCTCGCCCAGCAGGGCCAGCCACTCCTCCAGCTCCGCGGTGCGGCTCTCGTCGGCCGCTTGTGCGGTCAGCAGCTCCGCCCAGCGGCGGAACGACGTGCCGACCGGCTCCAGCTTCGGTGCACGCCCCTCGGCCGCCGCCTCGCACGCGGCCCGCAGGTCCGGGACCAGGACACGCCATGACACACCATCCACCACCAAGTGGTGTGCTACGAGCACGAGTTGACCGGCTCGATCGGGTCCCGCGTCCACCCAGACGGCCCGCACCATCACCCCGGACGCCGGATCCAGCCGCCCCGCCGCCTCCTGCGCGGCCCGCCCCGCGGCCTCCTCCAACGCGTCCGGGGTGACACCCGTCGCGTCGACACGAGAGATCAGAGACCCGGCATCGACCGACCCCGGCTCACCCACGATCAGCTTCGCCTCACCGGAGACGGTCCGGGCCCGCAGCATGTCGTGCGTATCGAAGACGGCGGCGAGGCCCGCTGAGAGAACATCCAGGCCCAGTCCGGCCGGGACCCCCAGCACCACCCACTGCGCGAAGCCCGGCCGTGCGGCCCGCTCACCCAGCGCCCGCATGACCGGCGTCCACGGAACCGGACCGGTACCGACGTCGGCAGGCCGCACCTCACGCCCGGCCACCGCCCCCACGACCAGCGCCAGCCGTTCCGGGCTCTTCTCCGTGAAGACTTGGCGGGGCGTGATGACGAGCCCGGCGCGGCGGGCCCGGGACGCCAGCTGCATGGAGCTGATCGAGTCGCCGCCGAGCTCGAAGAACCCGTCCTCGACCCCGACCCGCTCCAACCCCAGCACCTCGGCGAACAGGTCGCACAGGACCCGCTCCACCTCCGTGCCCGGCTCACGCCCCGACACGCGTTCCGCGAAGTCCGGGGCGGGCAGAGCCGCCCGGTCCACCTTCCCGTTCACCGTCAACGGCAAAGCGTCCAGAACCACCACCGCCACCGGCACCATGTACTCCGGCAACACCCCACCCACATACGCCCGCAGCTGCTCGGGATCGGCATCCCTCTGCCCATCGGGCACGACGTAACCGACCAGGCGCTTCTCGCCGCCCGGGGTGTCCCGGCGGGCCACGACCACCGCCTGGCCCACGGTCTCGTGACCCGCCAGGGCCGACTCGACTTCCCCGAGCTCCACCCGGAACCCTCGGATCTTGACCTGCGCGTCCGCGCGCCCCACGAACAACAGCTCACCCTCGGCCGACCAGCGCACGAGGTCGCCGGTCCGGTACATCCGCCCGCCGCCCTCACCGCCGAAGGGGCACGCCACAAAGCGTTCCGCCGTCAGGGCCGGCCGCCGCAGGTAGCCGCGAGCCAGGCCGGACCCGGCGATGTAGAGCTCGCCGATGACGCCGGGCGGTACCGGACGCAGGAAGGCGTCGAGCACGTACGTGTGGCGATTGGTGAGCGGTCGGCCGATCGGCAGGACGGGCCGGTCGGGCGCGCCGACGGGCAGGACATGCCATGTCGCGCAGAGGGTGATCTCAGTCGGGCCATACAAGTGCCGTACCGCCACCTCCGGGCAGGCCTCACGCACCCGCGCCACCGCACCGACCGGCACCACATCACCACCGGTCAACACCTCACCCAACCCGGCAAAGCACTCCGGGGACTCCTCCGCCAGCACCCGGAACATCCCCGCCGTCACATGCAGCACCGACACGCCATCCGCCACTGCCGCACGAATCCGGCCCGCGTCCACGACACCCGGCTCCGCGACCACCACACGGCCGCCCGCAGCCAGCGGCACCCACACCTCGAACAACGACACATCAAAGGCATGCGGCGCATGCATCAACACCGCATCCCCAGGCCCCACCGACCAGCCCGAATCCGCCACCAGCCCGGTGACACTGCCGTGGGGCACCGCCACGCCCTTCGGCACCCCCGACGACCCCGACGTATACATCACATACGCCACGTCATCCGCACCGACGCCCACCACAGAGCGGCCAGCCGGGCATTCGGCGACAGCCGCACGAACCCCCGGATCGTCCACCACCACCAACCGCGCCCCGGCACCCGCAGGAAGCAGCTCTCGATACACCTCCGTGCACACGACCACCACCGGCGCCGAGTCCTCCAGCAGGAACGCCACCCGCTCCGCCGGATACTCCACATCCACCGGCACATACGCCGCCCCCACACGCCACACCGCCAGCAGAGCGACCACCAGGTCGACCGACCGCTCCATCACCACCGCGACACGATCACCACGCCCCACACCCACATCCGCCAAGTACGACGCCAGACGGCCCGCCGCCACGTCCAACTGGGCATAGGTAGCGGCCCGTTCGCCGTCGACGACCGCTACCGTGCCCGGAGCGTGTGCCACCTGCCGGGCGATCAGTTCGGGGACCGTTCCCAACGGTGCCGGTCGTCGTGTCGCGTTCCACCCCTCCACCACCAGCGACCGTTCCGCCGCGCCCGTGACGTCGACGCGTCCCACCGGCAGCGACGGATCGGCCACCAGTTGTTCGAGGACCCGCGTGAGCCGGTCGACGACCGACTGGGCAGCGGCACGGTCGAACAGGTCGGGGCGGTAGTCGAGCTTGAAGCCCATCCGGTCGGCCTCGGGCGCCACGACCAGCGTGAGCGGATAGTGCGCCGCCTCCTCGCCGCCGAGGAACCGGATGGCGAAGGTGCCGGGGGCGGGCTCCTCCTCCGGGGGGCGTGGGTAGTTCTCGTACACGACCATCGTGTCGAAGACCGCTCCGGGGCCCGCGAGCCGCTGGATCTCGGGCAGCCCGAGGTGCTGGTGGGCCATGAGGCCGGCCTGGCGCTCCTGGAGGGCGGTGAGCAGTTCCGCGACGGGCTGCGCGCCGTCGAGACGTACGCGGACCGGGAGGGTGTTGATGAACAGGCCGATCATCGATTCCACGCCCGGGAGTTCGGCCGGGCGACCGGCCGCCGTGGCGCCGAAGACGACGTCGGTACGGCCGGCGAGACGGGCCAGGACCAGCGCCCACGCTCCCTGGATCACCGTGTTCACCGTGACTCCGACGGCGCGGGCGGCCTGCGCGAGGCCGCGTGTCAGCTCCTCGGAGACGTGGGTGATCAGGCTCTCGGGGGGCACGGGCGTCCGGCCCGGGTCCGCCGGTGCCACCAGCGTCGGCTCGTCGGCTCCGGCCAGCTCCGCCCGCCAGGCGGCCCGCGCGGCGTCCTTGTCCTGCCGGTTCAGCCAGGCGAGGTATTCGCGGTAGGACGTCGTGCGGGGCAGGCCGCGGGTGTGGCCGCCCGCCTCGTACACGGCGGGCAGTTCGTTGAAGAGGACCGCCATGGACCAGCCGTCCATGACGACGTGGTGGCTGGTGACGACGAGGCGGTGCCGTTCCTCGCCGATGCGGACCAGGAGGATGCGCAGCAGCGGGGCGTTCGCCGGGTCGAAGCGTTGCGTCCGCTCCCGGGCCGCGAGCCGCTCGGTCTCGGCGAGTGCGGCGTCCTCCGGGAGGCCGGACGCGTCCACCATGTCCCACGGCAGTACGGCCTCGCGCGCGATGACCTGCACCGCCTCCCCGGACTTGCGGCCCCGGAAGCTCGCCCGCAGCGCACCGTGCCTGGCCAGGAGCGCCTGCCACGAGTCGCGCAGCCGTGCCACGTCCAGAGGCCCGACCAGCTCCAGCATGCGCTGCCCCTGGTAGACGTCCGGGCCCTGGCCGTCGAAGGCGGCGTGGAACAGCAGCCCCTCCTGCAACGGCGACAGCGGCCAGACATCCTCGACAAGGGATCGGGTCATCGTCTCTGTCTCCTCATGGCGGCAACAGCGGTGTGCTCGACGGCGAGTTGGTGTCGGTCGTGGTCGGCTCGGGTCGGTTGGGTCAGTGGCCTTCGAACTCGTCGACTTCGTCCTGCGCGAGGTCGAGGAGAGGGAAGTCGGAGGGCGTGTGGCCGCCCGCGGCGGGAGCGTCGGTGTGGGCGGCGAGGCCGCCCAGCACCTCCACCCAGGTCCGGCCGATACCTTCGGCCTCGGCGTCCGTCACGAGGTGGCCGGGCCAGCTCAGGGTGACCGTCAGCTCCGGCCCACCCGGCGTGTCCCGAACCAGCGCGCCCGCCTCCAGCAGGTGCTGAAGGGGCATGTCCGGGTCGGTCGAGCCGCCGATGGCGGTCTCGCCTGCCAACTGCCAGGTACCGGGGCTCTGTTGCGCCGTGTCGGCGGTGAAGCGGCCCATGTAGTTGAAGCCGATTTCGGGGGCGGGGCGGGCGCGCAGCAGGGGTGCTGTTTCCGGGTTGAGGTGGCGGAGCAGTTCGTAGCCGAGTCCGTCGCCCGGGACGGCGCGCAGCTGCTCCTTGACCGTCTTCAGCAGCGCCCCGGCCGCGGGCCCGCCCGCCAGGACCTGAGTGAGGTCGATCCCGGTCGTGTCCACCCTGGCCGGGTGGGTGCTGGCGAACCAGCCGACCGTGCGCGACAGGTCGGCTTCCCCGATCGGCTCACGGCCGTGTCCCTCGACGTCCACCAGGAACCCGGCAGCCGCAGGCGCTGCCACCTCGGGCTTCCAGTGCGTGACGGCGCCGGCGAGAGCCGCCAGCAAGATGTCGTCGACGCCGCAGTGGAACGCGGTCGCCGTGCCGCTCAGCAATGTCGCGACCTGCGCCGACGGCACGGACCACGCCTTGTGGCGCAGCGTGCCCACGGTGTCGATGTACGAGTCCAACGTCCGGCGCGCGAGGGCGGGTCGGTCCTCGCCGAGCAGCGCCAGCCACTCATCCAGCTCCGCGACCCGGCGCTCCTCGGTAGCCTCCGTCGCCAGCAGGTGCGCCCAGCGGCGGAACGACGTGCCGACCGGCTCCAGCTTCGGCGCACGCCCCTCGGCCACCGCCTCGCACGCGGCCCGCAGGTCCGGGACCAGCACACGCCAGGACACACCATCCACCACCAAGTGGTGCGCTACGAGGACGAGTTGACCGACGCGATCGGGTCCCGCGTCCACCCATACCGCCCGCACCATCACCCCGGACGCCGGATCCAGCCGACCCGCCGCCTCCTGCGCGGCCCGCCCCGCGACCTCCTCCAACGCGTCCGGGCTGACACCCGTCGCGTCGACACGAGAGACCACAGACCCGGCATCGACCGACCCCGGCTCACCCACGATCAGCTTCGCCGCACCAGGAACGGACCGGGCCCGCAGCATGTCGTGCGTGTCCAGGACAGTGTTCAGGCCCGTCGCGAGGACATCCAGGCCGAGCCCGGCCGGGACCCCCAGCACCATCCACTGCGCGAAGCCCGGCCGTGCGGCCCGCTCGCCCAGCGCCCGCATGACCGGCGTCCAGGGCACCTCGCCCACGCCGACATCGGCCGCGGGGCGAGCCTCGCCCGGTGTCTGCACCACGGCCGCCAGCCGTTCCGGAGTCTTCTCCTCGAACACCTGGCGGGGTGTGATGACGAGCCCGGCGCGGCGGGCCCGAGAGGCCAGCTGCATGGAGCTGATCGAGTCACCGCCGAGCTCGAAGAACCCGTCCTCGACCCCGACCCGCTCCAACCCCAGCACCTCGGCGAACAGGTCGCACAGGACCCGCTCCACCTCCGTGCCCGGCTCACGCCCCGACACCCGCTCACCGAAGTCCGGGGCGGGCAGAGCCGCCCGGTCCACCTTCCCGTTCACCGTCAACGGCAACGCGTCCAGAACCACCACCGCCACCGGCACCATGTACTCCGGCAACACCCCACCCACATACGCCCGCAACAGCTCCGGATCCACCTCCTGCCGACCATCGGGCACGACGTAACCGACAAGGCGCTTCTCGCCGGGGCGGTCCTCGCGCGCCATCACCACCGCCTGCCGTACGCCGGGGTGTGCCGCGAGCGCCGCCTCGACCTCGCCCGGCTCGACGCGGAAGCCACGGATCTTCACCTGCTCGTCCGCCCGGCCGGCGAACGACAGCTGACCGTCGGCGGTCCAGCGGGCCAGGTCGCCGGTGCGGTACATGCGCCCCGCGTCCCCGAAGGGGCAGGCCACGAAGCGTTCCGCCGTCGGGCCGGGGCGGCCCACATAGCCCCGGGCGACGCCCGGTCCCGCGACGTACAACTCGCCCGTCGTGCCCACCGGGACCGGGCGCAGGAACGCGTCAAGGACGTACGTCCGTACGTTCGCCAGCGGGCGGCCTATCGGGGGTGGGGCGTCGGACGGGCCGGTCGTGGCGTCCACCGGTCCGGCGGTGGACATCACGGTGGCTTCGGTGGGGCCGTAGGTGTTCCACACCCGCGCCTGACCGGCCCAACGGCTCGCCAGTTCGCCGGTCAGCAGCTCCGCGCCGAGGACCCAGTCGCGTACGCCCCGCACCGCCGACGGGTCAAGCACACCCAGCAGGGAGGGCACGACGCTGGCCGTGCCCACCCCGGCCGACTCGACCATGTCCGCCAGCGCCGAAGGCTCCGCACGCTCCTCGGACGACGCGATCGCCAACGTGCCGCCGCCGGACAGCGTCACCGCAACATCCAGCACCGCCGCGTCGAAGCTGAACGACGCGAACTGGAGGACCGTGGCCCCCTCGGTCACACCGAGGACCGGACGCATCGCCACCGCGAGATTCGCCACGCCACCATGCGCCACCCCGACGCCCTTGGGGCGGCCCGTCGAACCCGACGTGTAGATGACGTACGCCAGTTGGTCCCACGCCACGCGCAAGGCCAGTGGAGCCGCCACCCCTGTGGCGAGCGTCCGGGCGACCTCCGGATCGTCCAGCCGCACCGCCCGTGCCTCGCCGAGCGTCACCTCCGCCAGGCTCTCCGCGACACCCAGCACGACGGCCGCACCACTGTCGGCCACCATGAACGACAACCGCTCCACCGGATACTCCGGGTCCAGCGGGACGAACGCGCCACCCGCCTTCCACACCGCGAGCTCCGCCACCACCATGTCGACCCCGCGCGGCAGACACAGCCCCACCCGCGACTCAGCACCCACCCCGAGCCCGACCAGGTACCGCGCCAGACGGTTCGCCCGCGCCTCCAACTCCCCGTACGACAAGGCGTCCCCGCCGCACCGCACCGCCACCGCCTCCGGCGAGCGCACCGCGTGCGCGGCGAACTGATCCGGCACCGGCGTGTCCGGGATCGCGGCCGCCGTGTCGTTCCAGCGGTCCACCACCAGTCCGCGCTCCCGGGTGCCGAGTACGTCGATGTGGGCCACCGGCGCCGACGGGTCGGCGACGATGCGCTGAAGGACCCGTATGAGCCGTCGGCCCATTTCGGCGGCGTCCTCGCGGGCGATCAGGTCCGGTCGGGACGTCACGCGCAGGTGGAGGCGGTCGGTCGTGAGGATGCCGAGCGTCACCGGGTAGTTGGTGGCCTGGTGGCCGGCGGAGGCGGAGAAGACGGGCGTGTCGCCGGTCGTCGGCCGGGCGGGTGGCGCGGGGTAGTTCTCGTAGACCACGAGGGTGTCGAAGACCGCTCCGGGCCCCGCGAGCCGCTGGATCTCGGCGAGGCCCAGGTGCTGGTGGGGAAGTAGCGCGGCTTGTCGCTCCTGCAACGCGGTGAGCATCTCCGTGACGGGCTGCGCGCCGTCGAGGCGCACGCGGACCGGCAGCGTGTTGATGAGCAGGCCGATCATCGACTCCGCGCCCGGCAGTTCGGTCGGGCGGCCCGCGACGGTCGCGCCGAAGACGACGTCGGTGCGGCCCGCGAGACGGGCGAGTACGAGCGCCCACGCGCCCTGTACCAGCGTGTTCACCGTGAGCCCGCGGGAGCGGCCCGCCTCCGTCAGCGCCCGTGTCTCCTCCTCGGAGAGCCACAGGGAGGTCTCCTCCGGCAGGACGAGGGCGCCGCTCGGGTCCGCCGGTGCCACGAGCGTCGGTTCGTCGGCCCCGGCGAGCTCGGCCCGCCAGGCGGCGTGCGCGGCCTCCTTGTCCTGGCGTCCCAGCCACGCCAGGTAGTCCCCGTAGGAGGCCGCGCGCCCGAGTACGGACGGGTCGCCGCCCGCCTCGTACACCTGGGAGAGCTCGTTCAGGAGGACCGGCATCGACCAGCCGTCCATCAGGAGGTGGTGGGACGTCACGACGAGGCGGTGCCGTCGCTCGCCGAGTCGTACGAGGAGGAGGCGGAGCAGCGGGGGCACCGTCAGGTCGAGACGCTGGGCCCGTTCCTGTGCGGCGAGTTTCTCCGCCTGGTCGGTGATGTCGGGTTCGGCGAGGCCCGAGAGGTCGACGTCGCGCCAGGGCAGTGTCACCGTCCGGGTGATGAGCTGCACGGCCTCGCCGGACTTTCTGCGGTGGAAGCTGGCCCGCAGCGCCGCGTGCCTGCCGAGCAGCGCCTCCCACGAGGCGCGCAGGCGGCCGGCGTCCAACGGTCCCGTCACGTCCAGGAGGAACTGGACGGCGTAGACGTCGGGGCCCCGGTCGTCGAAGTCCGCGTGGAACAGCATCCCTTCCTGCAACGGGGACAGCGGCCACACTTCGGCCAGGGCCGAGCCGTGCGCGGCGGTTGGAGACTTCACCGGGACAGACCTCCCTCGAGGTTCGCTGCTATCGCTTGGAACTGGTCGACCTCGTCCTGCTCCAGGCGGAGGAGGTGGAAGTCGGACGGGGTGTGCCCGCCCGCGGTGGGGTCGTCGGTGTGCGCGGCCAGGCCGGTCAGCATGCGCACCCAGGTCCGGCCGAGACGTTCCGCGTCGGCCTCGGTCAGGAGCCGGCCCGGCCAGCTGAGCGTGACGGTGAGTTCGGGGCCTTCCGGTGTGTCCCGGACGGCCGCGATTCCTTCCAGGGCGTGCGGTGCGGGGGTGTCGGTGCCGTCGGTGCCGCCGGCTGCCGCGGGTCCCGCCTGCTGCCAGGCTCCGACGTGTCCGGCCTGGGCCGCCGCGCCCTCCCGCGCCTCCGCCCCCGCCCCGGCCCCGGCTCCCGCGGCGAACCGGCCGAGGTAGTTGAAGCCGATCTGTGCCATCGGGGCGGCTTCGAGGACCGGAGCCGTCCGGGAGTTGAGGTGACGCAGCAGGCCGTAGCCGAGTCCGTCGCCGGGCACCGCCCTCACCTGCTCCTTGACGGCCTTCACCAACGTACCGGCAGCCGGGCCGCCCGCCATAGCGGCGTCCAGGTCGGCGCCGGTCACGTCGAGCCGCACCGGGTGGGCGCTCGTGAACCAGCCCACGGTCCGCAACAGGTCGGTGCTCTCCGCGCCGTTCAGGGGTTCGCGTCCGTGCCGTTCGATGTCGAGCAGCAGCCCGGCCGCCCGGTCGGGGCGCCAGTGCGCCACCGCGCCCGCCAGGGTGGCGAGGAGCACCTCGTGCAGTCCGCAGTGGAAGGCGGCGGGTGTCCGGCTCACCAGGGTCTCCACCTGTTCGCAGGGGACGGTCCACGACCGGCGGCGCAAGGTCCGTGCGGTGTCGATGGCCGGGTCCAACGCGCGGTGCGTCAGGGGTTGTTGGTCGTCTCCCAGCAGGGTCAGCCAGTCCGGCAGTTCGGCGACGCGCTGCTCGTCGGTCGCCTCCTGGGCCAGCAGTTGCGACCAGCGGCGGAACGACGTCCCCACCGGGTCGAGTCGAGGCGTGCGCCCCGCGGCCGCCGCCTCGCACGCGGCCCGCAGGTCGGGGAGCAGCACCCGCCAGGACACGCCGTCGACCACGAGGTGGTGGGCCACGAGGACCAGGCGCCCGGTGTGTCCGGGGCCGGCGTCGATCCACACGGCCCGCACCATCTCCCCGGCCGCCGGGTCGATCCGCCGTGCCGCCTCCCGTGCGGCCCTGCCCGCGGTCGCGTCCAGCGTCTCGGCGGCCGTCCCGTTCCCCCGCCCCGTCGAGGTGGCCGTCGCGTCGACGCGCGACACCAGCTCGGTCGCGTCGACACGCGACACCAGCTTGGCCGCGTCGACCGAGCCGGGCTCGCCGACGATCAGTTTGGGCTCGCCGGGCACGGTGCGGGCCCGCAGCATGTCGTGCGTGTCGAGGAGCGCGGCGAGGCCCGCCGTGAGGATGTCGAGGCCGAGGCCGGCCGGCGCGCCCACCGTCATCCACTGGGTGAACCCGGGGCCCGCGACCTTCTCTCCGAAGGCCCGCATCACCGGAGTCCACGGCACCTCGCCGACACCGGTGTCGTCCGCCGCGGCCTCGTCCCCGACGGGCTCCGCCACCTCCGCGAGGCGTTCGGGGGTCTTCTCCTCGAAGACCTGCCGCGGCGTCACGACGAGGCCCGCCCTGCGGGCCCGCGACACGAGCTGCATCGAGCTGATCGAGTCGCCGCCCAGCTCGAAGAAGCTGTTTTCGGCGCCCACCCGGTCGAGTCCCAGCATGTCGGCGAAGAGGTCGCACAGGATCCGCTCGGCCGCCGTGCGCGGCTCCCGGCCCGTGGCGCGCCCGGCGAAGTCGGGGGCGGGCAGCGCGGCCCGGTCGACCTTCCCGTGGGCGGTGCGCGGCAGGGCGTCCAGGACCAGCACCGCCGTCGGCACCATGTACTCCGGCAGCACACCGGCGACGTACTCGCGGACCGTCCCGCCGTCGACCGTCCGGCCGTCGGCCGCGACATAGCCGATGAGGCGGCGCTCGCCCGGCCGGTCCTCCCTGATCGTCACCGCGGCGTGGCGCACGCCGGGGCAGGACGCGAGGGCCGCCTCGATCTCGCCGGGTTCGACGCGGTGCCCGCGGATCTTGAGCTGGTCGTCGGCGCGGCCCGCGAAGACCAGCCGGCCGTCGTGGGTCCAGCGGACGACGTCGCCGGTGCGGTACATCCGCCGCCCGGGTGCGAAGGGGTCCGGTGCGAAGGGGTTCGCCACGAAGCGCTGGGCGGAGAGTCCCGGCCGTCCGAGGTAGCCGCGGGCGAGTCCGGCCCCCGCGACGTACAGCTCCCCGGGCACGCCCACCGGCACGGGGCGCAGGGACGCGTCCAGCACGTACGCCTGGGTGTTGGTGACCGGAGCGCCGATCGGGGGCGGGCCTTCGCCGTCGGGGGCGCCGTGCCGGATCAGGCCGGCCGTGGAGATGATCGTCGACTCGGTGACCCCGTACTGGTTGTACATGGCGCGGCCCTTCGACCACCGCCGTCGCACCTCCGCGGGCATGGCCTCGCCGCCCGTGATCAGCAGGCGGAGGTCCGGCAGTTCCTCCGGGGGCATCTGCGAGAGGAAGGTGGGCGGGATCGCGGCGTGGGTGATGCGCCGGGTGCGGACCAGGCGGGCCAGTTCCTCGCCGGAGATGTCGAGGCGTGTCGGGGCGAGCACGAGCCGGCCGCCCGCGCACAGGGTGGGCCAGATGTCCGCGAGCGACACGTCGAAGCTCGGTGAGACCAGTTGCAGCACGCGGCTGTCGGGGTCGATCGCGTACCGCCGCACGTTCTCCGCCACGAGGTTCCGCAGCCCGTGGTGCGACACGGTGACGCCTTTGGGGGTGCCGGTGGAGCCGGAGGTGTAGATGACGTACGCGGCGTGGGCGGCCGTCAGCGGCACCGACCGCTCCGCGTCCCGCACCGGCCCACCCGGAAGCCGCCCGACCTCACCCGCCACCACCGGGTCGTCCACCACCACGACCCGCCCCGCGAACGCGTCGGGCACCACACCCCGCGAAGCCGCCGTGCACACGGCCACCGACGGATCGGCGTCACCCAGTACGTACGCGACCCGCTCCGCCGGATATCCCGCGTCCACCGGCACAAAAACGCCACCCGCCGCCGACACGGCAAGCAGCGACACCAGCAGCTCCACCGACCGCTCACCCACCACGGCCACCCGCACCTCCGGCCCCACCCCGGTGCCGATCAGATACCGGGCAAGACGGCTCACCCGGCCGCCCAACTCGCCGTATGTGAGCCGCCGTACGCCCGACACCAGCGCCACCGCGTCCGGCGACGCCGCCACCTGCCGGTTGAACTGCTCGGGTGCCAACGCGTCCGGGACCGGGGACGCCGTGTCGTTCCAGTGCTCGACGACGCGGATGCGTTCGGCGGGCGTCAGGATGTCGATCTCGCTGAGGCGGAGGCGCGGATCGGCCGCGACCTGTTCGAGCACGTGGGCGAGGCGCTCCGCGAGCGACCGCGCCGTGTGTTCGTCGAAGAGGTCGGTCGCGTAGAGGATCTCGCCGTCGAGTCCCGCGGGCGCGCCGCGCTCGTCGCGCCGCTCGACCATGGAGACCGCCAGGTCGAAGCGGGCGGAGAGTTCGGGCGGCAGTGGTGCGGGCCGGACGTCGACGCCCGGAAGTTCCCAGGCGACCTCGGGGGCGTTCTGGAGGGCGAGCATCACCTGGAAGAGCGGGTTGCGGGAGAGCGTGCGGGTCGGGTTCAGCTCTTCGACCAGGCGCTCGAAGGGGACGTCCTGATGTGCGTACGCCGCCAGGTCAGCGGCCCGGACGCGCTCAAGGAGCTCGGCGAAGGTGGGGTCCCCGCTCACGTCCGCGCGCAGGACGAGCGTATTGACGAAGAACCCGGCCAGCCCCTCCAGCGCCGCGTCCCCGCGGCCGGCCGCCGGGGTCCCCACGGCGATGTCATCGCCCGCGCCCAGGCGGGAGAGCAGCAGCGCCACCGCCGCGTGCACCACCATGAACATCGTCGCCCGGCCCTGCCCCGCCACCTCCACCAGCCGGCCGTGCGTGAAGGCATCCGCCGCCACCGGCACCAGCCGCCCCTGGAACGAGGGCACCGCGGGTCGCGCCCGGTCCACCGGCAGCACCAACTCCTGCGGAATGCCCTGCAACGCATCGCGCCAGTACGCCAGTTGACCACTCAGCACACTCGCCGGGTCGTCCAACTCCCCCAGCACCTCGCGCTGCCACAGCGCGTAATCCGCGTACTGCACCGGCAACGCATCCCAGCCGGGCGCCCGACCCTCGCACCGCGCCGCATACGCCACCTCAAGATCACGCGCCAGCACACCCATCGACCAGCCGTCCACCGCCACGTGATGCGCCACCACCGACAGCACGTACTCACCCGCACCGACGACCACCAGACACACCCGCCACGGCAGATCCGTACGCAGGTCGAAGCCGGTGGCCAGCTGCCCGGCGAGGGTCCGGTCGAGGTCGGCCTCGTCGACCCGCACCACGGCCAGCGGCGGCCGCCCCGCGTCACCGTGCCTCACCTGCTGGTGCGGAACACCGTCGACGTCCGGCAGGACGGTGCGCAGGCTCTCGTGGCGGTCGGCCACATCACCCAGCGCGGCCTCCAGCGCGGCCACGTCCAGCACGCCCGAAATCCGTAGCGCGAGCGGCAAGTTGTACGCGGACGAGGCGCCCGGGACCGTCTCGTCAAGCCGGTTCAGGAACCACATCCGCTGCTGCGCGAACGACAGCGGCACCACGTCCGGCCGCACCCACGGCCGCAGCTCCAGCCGCCCCTCGCCCACGCCGGCGCGCCCACCGATCAGCCCGGCGAGGCCCGCCACCGTCGGCGCCCCGAACAACTCCCCGATCCCCACCTCGACATCCAGCACCGCACGGACCCGCGCCACCAGCCGCATGCCCGACAGCGAATCCCCGCCCAGGTCGAAGAAGCCGTCGTCGATCCCGATCCACTCCAGGCCGAGCACCTCGGCGAACAGGCCGCACAGGATCTCCTCGGTCTGCGTGCGCGGCTCGCGCCGGGAGACACGGGCGGTGAAGTCCGGTGCCGGGAGGGCGGCGCGGTCGAGCTTGCCGTTGGCCGTGATCGGCAGGGCGTCGAGGAGCAGAACGGCGGCCGGGACCATGTATTCGGGCAGCGCCCGCGCCGCGTAGTCCCGTATGTCCCGAGGGTCGAGGCTCCGCCGTGTGGCGGGCACGACGTAGGCGACCAGCCGTTTGTCGCCGGGGCGGTCCTCGCGGGCCACCACCGCCGCCTGGCCGACCGACGCGTGCCCTGCCAGCACGGACTCGATCTCGCCCGGCTCCACCCGGAACCCGCGGATCTTGACCTGCTCGTCGGCGCGCCCCACGAAGAGCAGCTCGCCGTCAGCCGTCCACCGAACGAGGTCGCCGGTCCGGTACATCCGCCCGCCGCCGTCACCGCCGAAGGGGCACGCCACGAAACGTTCCGCCGTCAGGCGGGACCGGTTCAGGTAGCCGCGTGCCAGGCCGGACCCGGCGATGTAGAGCTCGCCCGTCACGCCCGGCGGGACCGGTCGCAGCGCCGCGTCCAGGACGTACACCTGCCGGTTGGCGAGCGGTCGGCCGATGGGGAGCGTACGACCCGTCTCGTCCCCGGGCCGCAGCAGGTGTGTCGTCGCGCAGAGGGTGATCTCGGTGGGCCCGTACAGGTGCCGTACGGCCACCTCCGGGCACACCTCACGCACCCGCGCGACCGCACCGACCGGCACCACGTCGCCACCGGTCAACACCTCACCCAACCCGGCGAAACACTCCGGGGACTCCTCCGCCAGCACCCGGAACATCCCCGCCGTCACATGCAATACCGACACGCCGTCCGCAACAGCGGCACGAATGCGACCGGCGTCCACTACACCCGGTCCAGCCACCATCACCTGGCCACCGGCCACCAGCGGCACCCACACCTCGAACAACGACACATCAAAGGCATGCGGCGCATGCATCAACACCGCATCCCCAGGCCCCACCGACCAGCCCGAATCCCCCACCAGCCCGGTGACACTGCCGTGCGGAACCGCCACACCCTTCGGCACCCCCGACGACCCCGACGTATACATCACATACGCCACGTCATCCGCACCGACGCCCACCACAGAGCGGCCAGCCGGGCAATCAGCGACAGCCGCACAAACCCCCGGATCGTCCACCACCACCAACCGCGCCCCTGCACCCGCAGGAACCAGCTCCCGATACGCCCCCGTGCACACGACCACCACCGGCGCCGAGTCCTCCAACAGGAACGCCACCCGCTCCGCCGGATACTCCACATCCACCGGCACATACGCCGCCCCCGCACGCCACACCGCCAGCAGAGCGACCACCAGGTCGACCGACCGCTCCATCACCACCGCGACACGATCACCACGCCCCACACCCACATCCGCCAAGTACGAGGCCAAGCGACCCGCCGCCACATCCAGCTCCCCATAGGACAAGGCGTCCGAGCCGCACCGCACCGCCACGGCGTCGGGTGTGCGCTGCGCCTGTGCGGCGAACAGGTCCGGCACCGATGCGTCCGGGACCGGGGACGCCGTGTCGTTCCAGCGCTCCACGGTCTGCGCGCGCTCGGTGGGCGTCAGGATGTCGATCTCGCTGAGGTGCAGGTCGGGGTCGGCGGCGACCTGTGCGAGGACGCGGCCCAGCCGGTCCGCCAGCGCCTGGGCGGTGCGGTCGTCGAAGAGGTCGGTCGCGTAGAGGATCTCGCCGTCGAGTCCCGCGGGCGCACCGCGCTCGTCGCGCCTTTCCGTCAGGGTCACCTCGAGGTCGAAGCGGGCGACCGGAGAGACCATCGACGCCGAGCGCACGTCGACGCCGTGGAGCCGCCACTGCGGTTCGGGCACGTTCTCCAGGGCGAGCATCACCTGGAACAGCGGGTTGCGGGATACCGAACGGGCCGGGTTGACCTCCTCGACCAGGCGCTCGAAGGGGACGTCCTGATGCGCGTACGCCGCCAGGTCAGCGGCCCGGACGCGCTCAAGCAACTCGGCGAAGGTGGGGTCCCCGCTCACGTCCGTGCGCAGGACGAGGGTGTTGACGAAGAACCCGGCCAGCTCCTCCAGCGCCGCGTCCCCGCGGCCTGCGATCGGCGTGCCCAGCGGGATGTCGTCGCCCGCGCCCAGGCGGGACAGCAACAGGGCCACCGCCGCGTGGACGACCATGAACATCGTCGCCCGGCCCTGCCCCGCCACCTCCACCAGCCGGCCGTGCGTGAACGCATCCGCCGCCACCGGCACCAGCCGCCCCTGGAACGAGGGCACCGCAGGCCGCGCCCGGTCCACCGGCAGCACCAACTCCTGCGGGACACCCCGCAACGCGTCGCGCCAGTACGCCAGTTGACCACTCAGCACACTCGCCGGGTCCTTCAACTCCCCCAAGACCTCGCGCTGCCACAACGCGTAATCCGCGTACTGCACCGGCAACGCATCCCACCCCGGCGCCCGCCCCTCGCACCGTGCCGCATACGCCACCTCAAGGTCACGCGCCAGCACACCCATCGACCAGCCGTCCACCGCCACGTGATGCGCCACCACCGACAGCACGTACTCACCCGCACCGACGGTTATCAGGCTCACCCGCCACGGCAGGTCGGCGCGCAGGTCGAAACCTCGTGCCGCCTGCTGCGCCAGTACCTCGTCGACGTGCTGCTCGGTGCACTCGCAGGTCAGCAGGGGTGGCCGGCCCGCTTCGCCGTCCAGGACACGCTGCTGGGGTACGCCGTTCATCTCGGGTAGGACGGTGCGCAGGCTCTCGTGGCGGTCGGCCACATCACCCAGCGCGGCCTCCAGTGCGGCCACGTCCAGCACGCCCGACATCCGTACGGCCCAGGGCAGGTTGTACGCCGCTGACGCGCCCGGAACCGTCTCCTCGAGCCGGTTCAGGAACCACATCCGCTGCTGCGCGAACGACAGCGGCACCACATCCGGGCGCACCCACGGCCGCAGCTCCAGCCGCAGCTCCAGCCGCTCCTCCGCCATACCCGCACGCTCACCGACCAGCCCGGCGAGGCCCGCCACCGTCGGCGCCCCGAACAACTCCCCGATGCCCACCTCCACGTCCAGCACCGCCCGCACCCGCGCCACCAACCGCATGCCCGACAGCGAATCCCCGCCCAGGTCGAAGAACGACGTGTCGGTCCCGACCTGTCCGAGGCCCAGGACCTCGCCGTACAGGCCGCACAGCACCTCCTCCACAGGAGTCGCCGGACCACGGACGGCGCCCGCGCCCGCTCCCGCGAAGTCGGGGGACGGGAGGGCGGCGCGGTCGAGCTTGCCGTTGACGGTGATCGGGAGCGCGTCCAGGACGAGGACGGCGGCCGGGACCATGTACTCCGGCAGGTGGTCCGCCACGTGACCGCGTACCGCGCGGGGGTCGAGGGCGCCCCGCTCCCGCTGCTGTTCGTCCGGCACGACGTAACCGATCAGCCGCTTGTCGCCGGCTGTGGCGCCGTCCTGGCGGGCCACCACGACGGCCTGCCCGACCCCCGCGCATCCGGCGAGCACCGACTCGATCTCGCCCGGTTCCACCCGGAACCCGCGCACCTTCACCTGCTCGTCGGCGCGCCCCACGAACAGCAGCTCGCCCTCGGCGGACCAGCGGGCCAGGTCACCCGTGCGGTACATGCGCCCTGCGCCGAACGGACACGCCACGAAACGTTCCGCCGTCAGGCCGGACCGGTTCAGATATCCGACCGCCAACCCGGAGCCCGCCACGTACAACTCCCCCACCACGCCGGGCGGGACCGGTTGCAGCGCCGCGTCCAGGACGTACACCCGCCGGTTGGCGAGCGGACGGCCGATCGGCAGCACGGGCCGGGCGGGCGCGCCCACGGGCAGGACATGCCATGTCGCGCAGAGGGTGATCTCAGTCGGGCCATACAGGTGCCGTACCGCCACCTCCGGGCACACCTCACGCACCCGCGCCACCGCACCGACCGGCACCACATCCCCACCGGTCAACACCTCACCCAACCCGGCAAAGCACTCCGGGGACTCCTCCGCCAGCACCCGGAACATCCCCGCCGTCACATGCAGCACGGACACCCCGTCCGCAACAGCGGCACGAATTCGGCCCGCGTCCACGACCCCCGGCTCCGCGATCACCACACGGCCGCCCGCAGCCAGCGGAACCCACACCTCGAACAACGACACATCAAAGGCATGCGGCGCATGCATCAACACCGCGTCCCCAGGCCCCACCGACCAGCCCGAATCCCCCACCAGCCCGGCGACACTGCCATGGGGCACCGCCACACCCTTCGGCACCCCCGACGACCCCGACGTATACATCACATACGCCACGTCATCCGCACCCACCGACACCGGAGGACCATCGGCATGGCACCCCGCGACAGCCGCACGGACCACCGGGTCGTCCACCACCACGACGTGCGCACCCATACCCGCAGGAAGCACGTCCCGGTACGCCCCCGTGCAGACGACCGCCGCCGGTGCCGAGTCCTCCAGCAGGAACGCCACCCGCTCCGCCGGATACTCCACATCCACCGGCACATACGCCGCCCCCGCACGCCACACCGCCAGCAGAGCGACCACCAGGTCGACCGACCGCTCCATCACCACCGCGACACGATCACCACGCCCCACACCCACATCCGCCAAGTACGAGGCCAAGCGACCCGCCGCCACGTCCAACTGCCCGTGGGTGATGGACCTTTCGGCGTCCTCGACCGCCACCGCGTCCCCCGCCCAGCCGAGCTGGCGGGTCAGCAGCTTCGGCACCGTGTCCGCCGCTGTCGGGCGGTCGGTGGCGTTCCACGCGGTGAGCAGCACGCCTTGCGCGGGCTCGGCCATCAGCGGCACGTGTCCCACCCGCTGCGACGGGTCGGCCGTCAGCTGTTCCAGGAAGTGCAGGAAGGAGAGGTGGCTGCCGCGGAGCCAGGCGCGGTCGTACGTCTGCGCGTTGGCCTCGAAGGTGATCTCCATGCCCTGGTCGGCGGAGGCGCCGCTCACCAGTACGCCGAACTCCTCGACCCGGCGGCTGGACAGGTCGCGCACGACGGCCCGTCGGCCTCCGAAGGACAGGGTTTCGCCGGCCATCGGCATGACGTTCACGTACGGGCCGAAGTACCAGCGGTCGCCGGTGGGCCAGTTGAGCTCGCGGCGCAGCCGCTCGCCCCGGAAGTCCTGGTGGTCGACGAGGTCGCCGATCTCACTCGCCGCCGTCCGCGCGAGGTCGAGGAGGTTCGTGTCGGCGGTCACGGGGAGGCGGAGCGGCAGGATGTTCGCCATGGTGCACGGGGTGCGCCGTGCCTGGTCGCTCGTGCGGCCGGCCACCGGGAGGCTCAGGATCGCCTCGTCGGAACCGCTCAGCCTGCCCACGAAGGCGGCGACCGCCGCGACGACGAGGCGGGGCCAGCTCACGTCGGCGCGGGTGGCCGCCGCGCGCAGTGCCATGACGGCGCGTGGGCTCAGGTGCCCCGTCTCACGCAGGACTGTGTCCGGTCCCTCTGGCCCTTCGGCGTCGGCAGGGCCGGTCGTCGTCCGGTGGCCGGGGACGCCGGTCAGGTCGGGGCGGTCCGCGAAGCGCTCGTGCCAGTACCGCCGGTCGGCCTCGTACCGGCCGGAGGCGCGGTGGGCGGTCTCCTGCTCCATCAGTTCACGCAGGGGGGCGTGGTCCGCCGGGGCGAAGGGGCGTCCGTCGAGGAGCGCCGTGTAGACGTCGGCGGCGCGGCGGGCGAGCAGGGAGCAGCCGTAGGCGTCCATCAGGAGGTGGTCGTAGCGCTGGTACCAGATGTGGTGGTCGGGCGCGAGGCGGAAGAGGGCGTACGAGAAGGGGCGGTCCGCGTGGGCGGTGATCTCCTGGTTCAGTTCCGCCCGCATCCACCTTTCGGCGGCCGTCATCGGGTCGTCCTCGGCGGTGAGGTCGAGGAATTCGGCGAGCGGGCGGTCCGTGTCCGCGCCCCTCTCTACTGCGCCCGCTCCTGCGCCCGCTGCTGCGTTTGCTTCGGCGTCTGCTTCGGCGTTTTTCGAGGTGTCGCTCTCCGGATCAGAGAAGATCATCCGCGATCCGCCGGCGCCGTCGTCCTCGAAGCGCGCGTGCAGGATTTCCGTCTCGTCCGTCAACTGCCGCAGTACGCGCTCGAATAAGTTCTCGTCGACGGGTCCGAATATCTCGACGTACTGCCCGACGCTGTACAACCGGCGGGAGCCCGCCACGCGTTGTGCCAGCCATATTCCCTCCTGGGCGTCGAGGAGGGGCAGAGCACGAGCAGCGTTGCCGTTCATCATTCCCCCTGGCCGAGCAATTCCTGTCAAGGCCGTACGAGCCGTCCAACCGCTCACTTTCCGCACTTGGACAGAGTTACGGGTACGCGCTCAGGCATGCCGGACGGGCATGCAAAGGAAAAGGCGCGCGGCCTCGCACGGAGAATTAAATGCTATGACCCAGGGGGGAATGGGCGCGACCGTCCGCGGTGGGCATTCCCGGCCGGTCCACCGGTGCCTGGTGCGGGAGCGGTGGGGCCGGTGTCCGCAGCGGGAAGCCCACTTCGACGACGAGGCCGCCCTGGGGCCGCGCGTGCGCGCTCAGGGTCGCGTCGTGGGCCGCCGCGATGGAGCGGACGATGGAGAGGCCGAGGCCGTGGTGTCCGTTGTCGGCGGTCCGGCCGAGGCGTTGGAACGGTTCGAAGAGGCGGCTCACGCCGGCGGGCGGGATCTGCGGGCCGGTGTTGGAGACGCGGACGAAGGCGCGGCCGCTCCTGACGCCGGTCACGACCGTCACCCAGCCGTCGGGCGCGTTGTAACCCATGGCGTTGTCCACGAGGTTGGCGACGAGACGCTCGACGAGCGCGTCGTCGCCCCAGGTGGCCGCCGGTTCGATGTGCGGGTCCACGCGCAGCCCCCGCCGGTCGGCCTCCGGCCGGGACGCGAGGACCACGTCGGCGGTCAGCTCCGCCAGGTCCAGCGGTTCCCTGCGGTCGAGGCCGCGCTCACTGCCGGAGAGGGTGAGCAGCGACTCCAGGAGGCGGGCCTGCTGTTCGCTGAGGGTCAGCAGCCGTTCGAAGTTGGCGCGGAAGGAGTCGACGGTGGCCTCGCGGTCGATCAGGGACTCCTCCAGGAGGGCGTGTTCGACGGTCAGGGGGGTGCGCAGTTCGTGCGCGGCGTTGGCGACGAAGCGTTTGTGGGAGTCGAGTGCGGCCTCCAGCCGGCCGAGGAGGCCGTCGACGGTGTCGGCCAGGTCCTTCAGCTCGTCGCCCGGCCCTTCGACGGCGAGGCGCTCGTGGACGTTGTGCGCGGAGATGCGCTGGACGGTGGTGGTGATGGTGCGCAGTGGTCGCAGTACGCGGCCTGCGACCAGCCAGCCGAGGCCTATGGCGATCACCGCCATGATCGCCAGCGCTATGCCGGACTGGGTCAGCAGGTGCTGCATCTCGGCGTCGTGCTGGCGCATCGCCTGTTGCTGCTGTGCGTGGGCGAAGCTGTCGACGGAGCCGGGGACCTGGTCGCGGGAGTACATGTGGACGCCGGCCTCGCCGGCGTCGCCGGGTGAGCGGGAGCCGCCGCGGCGGCTGACGAGCACGGTGCTGTTGGGGCGGTTGACCAGCAGGTAGGTGATCGTGAGCAGGACGGCGCCGGACACGACGAACAGCAGGCCGTACAGCAGGGTGAGCCGCATGCGGACCCGTCGGGGCATGAGGCGCGAGAGGAGTCCGGCTCGGGACAGGACCGCGCGGGCCGCACTTCGCGAACGCATCGGCATCTCGCTCCGCTTCGTCAGGTCATCGTCGGATCCGGTACCCGCCGCGGGGCACGGTCTCGATCACCGGTGGGGAACCGAGCTTCGGCCGCAGCCTGTTGATGGTCGCCTTGACCGTCGTGGTGAACGGGTCGGTCGCCTCGTCCCACACCCGTTCGAGGAGTTCCTCGGCGGAGACGACGCGGCCGCGGGCCGCCATCAGGTATTCGAGGACCGCGAACTCCTTGGGGGTGAGCGAGAGCCGCTGCCCGGCCCGGGTCGCGATCCGCTGGGCCGGGTCGAGCCGCAGGTCGCCGTGGACGAGGACCGGCGGTACGGCCGGCTGGGCGCGGCGGGCCACCGCCCGGATGCGGGCGACCAGTTCGGCGTACGCGAAGGGTTTGGGGAGGTAGTCGTCGGCGCCGAGGCTGAGGCCTTCCACGCGGTCCGCGATCGTGCCGGACGCCGTGAGCATCAGGACCCTCGTGCGGGCGGGTTCGGACATCAGGGCGCCGCACACCTCGTCGCCGTGGACGGTGGGCAGGTCGCGGTCGAGGACGACGACGTCGTAGTCGACGACGGAGGCGCGCTCCAGCGCGCCCTCTCCGTCGTAGACGACGTCGACCGCCATTCCTTCGCGGCGCAGCACTCTGGCCACGGAATCCGCTAGTTCGGTCTGGTCCTCTACCACCAGCACCCTCACAGCCCCACCCCCCGATGGATCATGGCTGACCAGGATCTCCGAGCGGGGGTCACACACTGGTCACACCCCGCCGCCACGGTTCAGCGTACCGGCGGGGTGCCCGTGTGCGGGCCGGTGTGACGGAACGGCATCCGCGATGCGGTGTGCCGCATCGCGGATGCCGTGGGAGGGGCAGGGCTCAACTCAGCCGTGGCGCGGGGGCGGTGGGCCGCCGGGACCGCCCGGTCCACCCGGGCCGCCGGGGCCACCCGGACCGCCCGGTCCACCGGGACCGCCAGGACCGCCGGGGCCTGCCAGGAAGACTCCCGGGCCGCCCGGGAAGGCTCCGTGCGGGCCGCCCTGCATCGGTCCGCCGGGGCCGCCGGGGCCACCGGTCAGGACGGGCCCCGGGCCGTGCGGGCCGCCGACCGGCTCGGGCACGGGCCCGTCGCCGTTCTTCGAGGGCTGGCGGGAGAACTGGGTGCGGTACAACTCCGCGTACATGCCGTCCAGTTGCATCAGTTCCTCGTGGGTGCCGCGTTCCTGGACGCGGCCCTTGTCGACGACGAGGATCTGGTCGGCGTCCCTGATGGTGGACAGGCGGTGCGCGATCACCAGCGAGGTGCGGCCCTTCAGCGCGGTCTTCAGGGCCCGTTGCAGTGCCGCCTCGGACTCCGAGTCGAGGTGCGCGGTGGCCTCGTCGAGCACGACGATGGGCGGGGCCTTGAGCAGCAGCCGCGCCATGGCCACGCGCTGCTTCTCGCCGCCGGAGAAGCGGTAGCCGCGGTCGCCGACGACGGTGTCGAAGCCGTTGGGCAGCGATTCGATCAGGTCCCAGATCTGCGCGGCCTTGCACGCGTCGATCAGTTCCTGCTCGGTGGCGTCGGGCCGCGCGTAGGTGAGGTTGTCGCGGATGGTCGCGTGGAAGAGGTGCGCGTCCTGGGTGACCATGCCGACGGTGTCGTTCAGCGACTTCAGCGTCACGTCGCGGATGTCGTGGCCGCCGATCCGGATGACGCCCTCGACGGGGTCGTAGAGGCGCGGCACCAGGTGGGTGATGGTGGTCTTGCCGGCGCCCGACGGGCCGACCAGAGCGGTGAGTTTGCCCGCGGGCACGGTGAACGTCAGGTCGCGCAGGGTCCAGGTGTTCTGCGCGCGCTCCTGCGAGGGCAGCGCGATGGACTCCAGCGAGGCGAGTGAGACGTCCGCGGCCTTCGGGTAGCGGAACGACACGTTCTCGAAGGTGATCTCCGGTGCCCTGGAGCCACCGTCGGCGGCGGCCGTGGCCGCGGCGGCCGGCAGGGGCACCGCGTTCGGCTTCTCGGAGATCAGCGGCTTCAGGTCGAGGATCTCGAAGAGCCGGTCGAAGCTGACGAGGGCGGTCAGCACGCTCGTCTGCGCGCTCGACAGCTGGTTGATGGGGCCCATCAGCCGGGTGAGCAGCGTCGCGAGGGCCACCAGCGTGCCGATCTGGAACGTGCCCTCGATGACGAGGGCGCCGCCGATGCCGTAGACGAGGGCGGTGGCGATGGCGCCGACGAGCGTCATCGTCAGGAAGAGCATCTTGCCGTAGACGGAGGTCAGGACCCCGAGGTCGCGTCCCTTGCGGGCCAGTCGGGAGAACATGCCCGTCTCGGTCGCGGGGCGGCCGTACAGCTTGCTCAGCAGGGCACCGGTCACGTTGAAGCGCTCGTTCATGAACGAGCCGACCTCGGCGTTGACCTGCATGTGCTCCCGCATGATCCGCTGAAGCCTGCGGCCGACGACCCGGCCCGGCAGGATGAAGAGCGGGATCACCACGAGGGAGACCAGGGTGACCACCCAGGAGAGGTAGAACATCGCGCCGAGGACGAGGAGCAGGGTCAGCCCGGCGGAGACCACGGTGGACAGCAGCGCCGTGACCGCCTGTTGGGCGCCGACGACGTCGGTGTTGAGGCGGCTGACGAGTGACCCGGTCTGGGCGCGGGTGAAGAACGCCAGCGGCTGCCGCTGCACGTGGTCGAAGATCTTGGTGCGCAGGTCGTAGATGAGCCCTTCGCTGACCCTGCCCGAGTAGTAGGCCTCCGCGAATCCGAAGCCGGTGCTCAGCAGGGCGAGGACGGCGACGATCACGGCGATCCACACGACCACCGAGGTGTCGCCTTCGACGATGCCGTCGTCGATGAGGTACTTGAAGAGAAGGGGTGTGGCCACCACGTTGCCCGCGTTGAGCACGGTGACGACCAGGAGAACGCCTATGTTGAAGCGATACGGTTTCGTATAGGGGAGGATTCGCTTGGCCGTGCCAGGCTTTATCTTCTGCTTGGTCACCGACTCGTCAGGACCCATCCCCCGCATCAGTACCGGCCCCGGGCCGCCGATCATGGCCACGAAAACCTCCTGTTTTCGTTGTCGTTTCGGTCGGGGATCGCCTAGCCGGCGGCTTCGGACTTCTCCATCTCGTCGATGAGACTCTTGGGACGCATGTCCGTCCAGTTCTCCTCGATGTAGTCCAGGCAGGCCTTGCGCGTGTCTTCTCCGAACACGGCCTTCCAGCCGGCCGGCACCTCGGCGAAGGCGGGCCAGAGCGAATGCTGGTTCTCGTCGTTCACGAGAACCAGGAAGGTTCCGTTTTCGTCGTCGAACGGGTTCGGCATAACCACTCCGATCAATTTCCGTGGGCTCATGCACGTCGACTGAATTTCCGTCGGCAGGACGTGTTTCACGCTAGCGGGGCGATTCGGGGGCTACAAGGTTGTCCAGACGACCTGCGAAGAATCCGGTGATCGCCGAATTCACTTCCGCGGGCCTCTCCAGATATCCGTAGTGGCCGCAGCCCGGGATCTCCGTATAGGAGGCGCCGGGAATGCTCCGCGCGACCTCGCGGGACAGGTGCGGGCGGATGACCAGGTCGTCCTGGAACCCGATGACCAGGCACGGCGTGCTGATGCGGCGGTACGCGGCCAGCCGGTCCGGGATGAGCTGGAGCCCGAGCTGGCCGCGCACGCCCGCCGCCGTGGCGTCCACGGCCGACATCTCCAGGACGGCGAGCCAGTCCCGCAGGCGGTCCTCGTCGTTGAGCGTGCGCGGGGAGAGGTTCTGAAGGGCCTGTACGCAGGCCGCGAAGCGGGGCGGGAGTTTGCCGCCGCTGTCGCTGAGTTCCATGTCGGCCGCGGTCATCGCGGCGGTGAGGGCGTCGGTGCGTCCGCTGGTCGCCATCAGGACGGCCCGGCTCACGAGGTCGGGCCGGGTCAGCAGCAGTTCCTGGACCACGATGGCGCCCAGTGAGTAGCCGACGATCCGGCACGTGCCGTCGTCCGCGCCCACGTGCTCGATGAGCCCGGCGACGTCCGCGACCATGTCGACGAGGGTGAACCCGTCGGGGCACGGATCGCTGGGCGGGATCCCCCGGTTGTCGAGCGTGATCACCCGGTGGCCCGCGGCCGTGAGGGCGGGCACCTGGTGGGTCCGCCACATCCGGCCGGGGGCACCGGTGCCGGTGACCATGACGACCGGCTCTCCGGTGCCGTACTCGTCGTAACCGAGGTTGATCCCGTTGATCCGGGCGATCGGCATCGCGGTGTCCCCTCAGCCGTGCGGTGCCGCACCGAAGCGGCCGACCTTGTCGATGACGTCCTGGCCGTAGATGCGGAGGGCCTGTTGGAGCGCGAACTCCGCCATGTACGCGCGGAACGCGTCCGGCGGCTCCTCCGCGAGGTTCAGCATCCGCCGGTTGGCGAGCACCGCGTCGCCGTCGAGCCGGGCCACGCTCGCCTCGACGGCGGCGTCCATCTCCTCGGGCTCCACGACCTCGTCGACGAGCAGCCGCGCGGCGGGCTCGGCGGCTCTGATCCTGCGGCCCTCCAGGATCACCTGCCGGGACAGACGCGGGCCCGCGTACCGGCTGAAGCGGAAGTTGGCGACGCCGGGGATGATCCCCTCCTTCGCGGCGGGCAGGCTGAGGTAGGCGTCCGACGCGGCCAGCACGTGGTCGCAGACCAGCAGCAGCTGGGCGCCGCCCCCGATGGCGAAGCCGTCGACGGCCGCGACCCACGGCTTCTCCACGAAGGGCGAGTGCCAGCGGCCGGGGTGGTCGGCGCGCACGCCGCGCACGAGCTTGTGCAGATAGCCGAGTTCGCGCCGCAGCAGGAACCCGACGAGCGGGATGTCACCGGCGCTCAGGCTCTTGAGGTTGATGCCCGCGCTGAACACGCGCCGGCCCCGGTAGCGGGGGTGGGTCATCTCCCCGCCGCGCAGCAGCCCGACCCGGACGGCCGGGTCGAGCAGGGCGAGGTCGACGGCGGTCTCCATGTCGTCGACCTGGCGGACGTCCTCGGCGTTCAGACAGTCATCCCTGCACAGGGTCAGCCGCGCCACGCCGTCGGCGCGCCGTTCGACGCGCACCGACTCCGTCTCCACCACTCCGGTACGGGTGAACTCATCGAGGAGCCCCAGCGCGCGGGGGGTCGGCCGCAGCATGGCGTCGAGCAGGTGCGGGCCCGCGGACGGGGAGCGGAGCACGGCCCGCAGGAAGATGCCCTGGTCGATCTCGTCCCCCTCCTTGGCGGCCTGCGGCCTGCTCCGCTCGGCGGCGAGCCGGGCCTCGCCGGGCACCAGGCCCGGGAAGGCGACGGCCGCGGCGGCGAGCAGTTCCTCGATGCGCAGGGGCCGGGTGCGGCCCGCGGTCAGCCGGTCGTGGACGGCGTCCGCGTACGTGTCGAGAAAGGCGACCCGCAGTGCGCGCGCCGCGTCCTTGGCCGCGGCGATGTCGGCACGCTGCTCGGCGGTACGGGCGGGCGGCTCGGGCAGAGCGTCCACCAGCTCGTCGACACGCGCCACGGCTCCGGACCCCGCGACGAGCTCCGCCCAGGCGTCCCGCACATCCGCGTGAGCGGTCTCGGGAAGGCCGCTCAGCTGCCCCGACTGCGCGGGCTGCCCCGGGAGCGTGGTCGTCACGATGCTTCCTCCGCCGCTCCGGCCACCTGCCGCAAGGCGCGGTCGCAGGCCGCGAGGTGGGCGCCGAGCGCGTCCTCGAAGCCGGTCGTCGCCGCGTCGAACATCAACTGCCGGCGGATCGCGAGCTCCTTGCCGGACAGCCCGCCGACCAGCTCGGCGACGACGCCGACCGCGGCCGCCGGATCGTCCGTCAGCTCGTCGACGACGCCCAGCGCGACCGCCTCGGCCGCCTCGATCGCCCGGCCGAACAGGAGGGTTCTGCGGATCCGCGCGACCCCGGCGAGCCGGACCAGGCGGTAGCCGGCCATCCCGGGCCAGGTGGCCGCGGTGTCGCGCGGCAGGAGCAGCCGCGTGTCCGGGAGGGCGACACGGATGTCGGCGGCCAGGAACGCCTCGAGCGCGGTCCCTCCGCAGTCGCCGCGGGCCACCGCGACCGTGGCCGCGGGCAGCCGCTCCAGGCGGCGCAGCGCGCGCTCCCACTTGGTGACCAGCATGACGTCGAGCCCGTCGGCCCAGCCGTCCCGCGGCGCCCCGGTGACGTGCAGGGCGACGACGGGGCGGCCCTCCCCGTCCTCGGTCCGGTCGCAGAGGGCGCCGACGGCCTTGACCGCCGTGGCCGACAGGGGCTCGGATCCATCCAACTCCAGTGCGTACACCGCGTTCCTCGTCTCTGCCGCCCTCACCATCGGATCAGCGCCGTCTCGATCGTGGAGCCCGGTCCCATGGTCATGAGCACTCCGTACTCGCCGGGCCGGGTGACCCCCTCGTCGAGGAGGCGTTCGTACGAGAACAGGAACGAGCCGCTGGACACGTTCCCGTGGTCGCGCAGCACACCGACGGTGTGGCGGACGTCGTGGCGGGTCAGCCCGAGGTTGACGACGACCGCGTCGATCACCTTCTTGCCGCCGGAGTGCACCAGCCAGTGCCGGATGTCGCTCCTGCGCAGACCGGTGCCCGCCAGCAGCCGGTCGACGACCAGTTCGGCGTGCGCGCCCACCACATAGGGGATCTGCGGGTCGAGGAAGAAGCTGAACCTGCCCTGGACGCGGTCCCAGTCGTAGCGCATCGCGTCGACCGCTTCGGGGATGACGCAGCTGGCGAACTTCAGGACGGAAGGCGCCGGAGGCTCGGCGTCCACGTCCGGGCCCAGGTGCGCGTGCGTACCCGTGTCCGCGCCCGTATCCGTGTCCGTGAGCAGGGCGACCGCCGCCGCTCCGTCGCCGAACAGGCTGTTCACGACCGCCGTCCGCATCGTCGAGTCCACGGTGTACGCGGCCGAGCACGCCTCCACGCAGAGCACGACGGCGAGTTCGCCGGGGTGGGCCGCCGACCAGCCGGACACCACGCCCAGGGCGTTGAGGCCCGCGTTGCAGCCCATGCCGACGATGTCGGTCCTGCCGCAGTGGCGGTCGATGCCCAGCTCGCGGATCAGCAGGGCGCTGAGGCCGGGCGTGAGCAGTCCGGTGGAGGTCACGCAGCACAGGTGGCGCAGGTCGGCGAGGTCGGCGCCGGCCTTCTTCAGGCAGGCGCGCAGGGCCTCGCCGCCCATCTCCAGGGCCAGTGCCTTGTGTTTGTCGAGCAGGTCGCCCTGGGACTCGGAGGTGCGGACGCCGTGGGCGTCCTCCGGGGGGAGGGCGAGGTTGCGCCGTTCGATCGCGCTGTTGAGGAAGACCGAGCGCACTTTGGGATCGGTGATCCCGAAGGCGTCGAGCACCTCCAGCTGCGAGTAGGACGCGGCGGTCACGGCCGTGCCCACGCCGACGATGCGGGGGCGGGCGACCGCCGTGGCGGGTCGCGTCGGCGCCAGGGCGCCGTCGAGGGTTGCGGGTGGTGCGAGGTCCGTGGTCGTCGGTGCTGTTCCCGTGGTCATCGGAAGGTCCACCCCCACATACGTGGCTTGCTGCGCAGGTGCCGCATGGTCTCGGTGCCGGTCACTGTCCTGTCCTTCCTTGTCAACTGTCCTGTCCTTCCTTGTCAGGACACGGTGCGCGCGCTCTCCGCCTCGATGAACCGGACGAGGCGCGCGGTGCCCTCCCGGATCTGGGCGGGCGTCAGATAGCTGGTCGACAGGCGGATGCCGTCGAGGCCTCCGCCGCCGGGATGGAAGTACGCCATCGGCGTCCAGATGACGCCGAAGTCCTGTGCGGAGCGGATCAGCGCGGCGTTGTCCGCGCGGAAGGGCACCCGCAGGGTGAGGAAGAACCCTCCGGTGGGTTCGTTCCACCGCACGCCGAGCTCCGCCCGCCGCTCCGGGGGCAGGTGCGCGTCGAGCTCCCTGAGCGTGGCCCGCATGGCGTCGCCGTAGTACGTCGCCGCCGCAGCGTTCAGCTCCGAGACCCGGCCGCCCGCCGCGAGCAGCGTGCCCGCGACCGCGGCCTGGCTGAGCGAGGAGGTGTTGACCGTCACCATGCTCTTGATCTTGGACAGTTCGTCCGCGAGCAGGCCGGTGTGCCCGGACTCGTCGACGACGGGCTGGTCGGCGACGACGAAACCGACGCGGGCGCCCGGGAAGACGGTCTTCGAGAACGAGCCCA
The DNA here is from genome assembly GCF_055572995.1 of Streptomyces sp. NPDC030245. NCBI lineage: Bacteria > Bacillati > Actinomycetota > Actinomycetes > Kitasatosporales > Streptomycetaceae > Streptomyces > Streptomyces sp. NPDC030245. The sequence continues at coordinate 498,714 of NZ_JBVICF010000002.1, forward strand.
GGTGGACGACGGTGTGCGCGCGGTCCTGGGACTTCAGTGTCGGCAGCGGCGGTCCGGGGCTGACCAGGCGGTAGGGGCTGTCCTCCAGGATGAGGATGCCGTGCCGGGCGGCGAGGTCGAGGAGTTCGGCCCGCGTACGCCGGCCCATCGTGGTGCCCGACGGGTTGGAGTGGTCGGGGACGACGTAGAAGGCACGGGGGCGGCGCCCACGGGCCCGCTCGTGCCTGATCGCCTCTTCCAGGTCCGCGCAGGAGACACCGTCCTCGTGTTCCTCGACGGGGGTCACGGCGACGTCCAGGAGGCGGGCCGCTCCGGTGATGCCCACGTAACAGGGGCTGGAGACCAGGAGCACGTCGTCGGGGCCGGTGATCAGGGCGCGCAGGACGAGGAGCATGGCCTCCTGCGCGCCGACGGTGACGACGATCGACTCGGCCGGGACGTCGATGTTCTCGTCGGCGCGCAGCGAGTCGGCGATGATCTCGCGGATCTGGCCGGCGGTGGGCCCGTACTGGTACATGGCGGTGCGCGCCTGCTGCGGCGAGAACCCTTGCTCCGCGAGGTGGTCCAGGTACCGGCGGAGGTGGGTGAAGATCTGCTCGGTGTCGAAGAAGCCGTCGTGGGGGCGGCCCGGTGCGAAGGAGATGGCCTCCGGGTAGCGGGAGGTGATCTCGTTGAGGAAGGTCATCGTGTCGAGGACCGGGGCGGACACGCTGGCGTGCAGGTCGGCCTTCCGGAGCGGCCGTGCGGCCGTGGGCGGTGCCGGGTCCGCGGGGGGTGGTGCGGTGCGGACCAGGCCGGGGCCGATGTCCGCGACGGTGGCGGTGCCGGTGAACGCCATCGCCTCGCCCAGCTCCCGGACGAGGCCGTCCAGCGCCTCCGCCACGCCCGCGCGCCCCCCGGCCCGCAGCCCGTCGAGTACGGGCCGCCCCGCGAACACCGCGTCGGCCCCCGCCGCGAGCGACACCAGGATGTCCGCGCCGCGCCGGATCCCGCCGCTGAGCAGGACCGGGCAGCGGCCCGCCACGGTCTCCGCGATCGCGGGCAGCGCGTCGAGGGAGTCGACCACGATGCCGTCGGCGCCGCTGTCCACGGCGCGCGAGGCGTCGGACGCGGTGCGCACGCCCGCGACCAGCAGCGGCAGTGCGGTGGCCGCGCGCAGCCCGGCCACGTCGGCCCAGTCGGCGCGGGCGGCGAGCAGGGGGCGGATGTCGCTGGACGGTGCGTGCCGCGTGAGGTTGGCGGGGGCGGCGACCTTCCTGGGGCGGATGTCGTCGCGGCTGCCGAGCGCGAGGAGCACCGCCCCGAATCCGGCGTCCTCGGCCCGCGCCGCGAGGTCGTGCCCGGTGCCGCGGTCCCGGAAGGCGTAGGTGCGCAGCCACGGCGGGACGTCGGCGGCCGAGGAGAGCTCGCCGAAGGTGCGTTCGGCGAAGGCTCCGACCACTGCGGGGAGTTGGGCGGCGCCCGCGGCGCGGACCACGGCGAGCTCGCCGCCGGGGCGGGCCGGGGCGGAGAGCGGCCCGACGACCAGGGGCGCCGCCCAGCCGCGGCCGAGGATCTTCACGGTGGTCTCAGGAGGCCCCGGGTTTCCGGGTGCGCCCTGGCGCAATCCCCTGCGGTCGAACGCCGCTCGGTTCGCGGCGGAGTGGTCGGAGCCGTCGGCCGTCAGTTCCGGCATGGATTTTCCCCCAGGCGTCCGGAAGTTTTCGAGAAAGTGCCATACGTCGCTCAGAGTCACACGGTTCCGGACGGTCCAACAACGCCGTCCAACCGGCCGATTCGCACACTTGGACAGGCACGGACACGCTCCAACACGCCGGCCGACGGTCACGCGGGGCGACGGTCACGCGGGGCGACGTTCCGGCCGGGTCGCCGCGACGCCCGTGTCCCGTACGACATCCCATCCGCCGGCGCCGAGCACGGCCGCGAGCCGGTTGGCGGTGCGCGCCGGGACGGTGAAGCGTACGGCGAACCCTCCGCCGTCCGCCTCACCTCCGGACGCGGTGTCCCCGCGGCCCGCTTCCTCGACCCGGGCGTCGTCCGCCGCGATGCCGAAGTCCGCCACGGCGGCGAGGAGCCGCGCCAGTTCGCCGGGACGGTCCGGGACGGCGACCCGGAAGCGCGGGTCGTCGGACGAGGCGCCGGACCGGGCATCCGGGATCTCCGCGAGCCCCGAGATACCCCGGTCGAGCAGGTCCACCAGGGTCCGCATGCCGAGGTCGCGCTCCTGCCCACCGGGGGCGGCGAGCGCGTCCAGCGCCGGCACGAGACGGCAGAGGTCCCGGTGCAGGTCCCGCAGCACGCCGGCGATGGCCGGGGCGTTGGCCTGGAGGATGTCGCCCCAGAGCCGTGAGTCGCCGCCCGCGATCCGGGTGGCGTCGCGCAGGCCCTGCCCGGCGAGGCGGGGCAGGTCGGCCGGGCCCTCACACAGCCGTGCCGCCAGCAGGCTCGCCATGAGGTGCGGCACGTGGGAGGTCACGGCCACGGCGGCGTCGTGGTCCTTGCTGCCCATCACGACCGGGACGGCACCGCACAGGGCGACCAGTTCCAGGGCCCGATCGAAGGTGTCGTCCGAGGTCAGCGGGGAGGGGGTCAGCACCCAGTTGCGGCCGAGGAACAGGTCGGCGCGGGCGGCGAGCGGGCCCGAGCGCTCCCGGCCCGCCAAGGGGTGGCCGCCGACGTAGCGGTCGGGGTCGGGGGCGTGGCGCAGGGCGGCCCGCTCCGGTTCGGCCTTCACGGACGCCACGTCGGTGTAGCTGTCGGCGAGGCGGCGTTCCTGTGCCTCGGCGAGCACGGCACCCACCTGGCTGGGCGGCACGGCGAGCACGGCCAGATCCACCCGTTCGGGCGGCGTCCGCACGAGTCCGGCGCCGAGGGCGGCGGCCGTCCGGGCCGCCGCGGGGTCCCGGTCGGACAGGTACACCGTCACGCCCCGCCGGCTCACGGCCAGCGCGACGGAGGTGCCGATCAGGCCCGTACCGATGACGGCCATGGTGCGCATCACAAGTCATCACCCGTCCAAAAGGCCATCGACCATAAACCGAAAGGTGCAGGATAAAGGACCGCCGGTTATCCGCGCGGCCCTGCGAAGTCGCCCTTCTGGACGGCGAAGCCGGACGTCCATAACGGCATTAGCCTGATTGGCGACCGGGCTCGTAGAGTCCCAAGAGCTCTTTTCTCTCCGGATCTGGAGACCTTCATGAGGGATTTATCGGCAGCACCGGAATCAGCAGAATCAGCGGATCCACTCGCGGATCTCTCCATCGACTACGTGGAGATGTACGTCGAGGACCTGGACGCCGCGGTGACCCACTGGACCGACCGGTACGCGTTCACCGTGATCGGCACCAGCACCTCCGCCGAGTACCGCGGCGTCACCGTGCGGCACGGGCAGATCACGCTCGTCCTGACCCAGGCGACGTCCGAGCTGCACCCCGCGTCCGCGTACGTGCTGGCCCACGGCGACGGCGTCGCGGACATCGCGCTGCGCACCGCCGACCCGGAAGCGGCCTTCCACGCGGCGCTGGCGCGCGGCGCCCTGGCCCACCGGCACCCGACGCCGCCCACCGAGGCCGGCCCCGGCACCACCGCGGCGCTCCGCGGCTTCGGGGACCTCGTCCACACACTGGTCCGGCGCGCCCCCGGGGAAGGCCCCGGGCTGCCGGTCGGCCACGTCCCGGTGGCGGCGCCGGACGGCGAACGGTCCGACGCGGTCGGCCTGTTGGAGCTCGACCACGTCGCGGTGTGCCTGCCCGCGGGCGACCTCGACGCGATGGTCGCGTACTACCGCGACGCGCTCGGCTTCCGGTTCGTCTTCGAGGAGCACATCGTCGTGGGCACGCAGGCCATGGAGTCGAAGGTCGTGCAGAGCCGTTCGGGGACCGTGACCCTGACGCTCATCGAGCCCGACACCTCGGCCGCCACCGGCCAGATCGACGAGTTCCTCAAGGGCCACCAGGGCGCGGGGGTCCAGCACCTGGCGTTCTCCGCGCGGGACGCGGTGAGTTCGGTGCGGGCCCTGTCCGAGCGCGGCGTCACGTTCCTGCGCACCCCGTCGTCGTACTACGACCTGCTCGGCCGGCGCGTCGAGCTGGGCGAGCAGCGGCTGGCCGACCTGCGCTCGACGCACGTGCTCGCCGACGAGGACCACGACGGCCGGCTCTTCCAGATCTTCACGGCGTCGACCCACCCGCGGAAGACCCTGTTCTTCGAGGTCATCGAGCGCCAGGGGGCGGCGACCTTCGGCAGCGCGAACATCAAGGCGCTCTACGAAGCGGTGGAGCTGGAGCGGACGAAGCAGCGTGGATTCGACCAGCGCTGAGGCGGCTCCCGCGGCCTCGGCCGACGGTCTGCACTGTGTGGCCGACGCCGAACGTGCCGCCGACGCGGTCCTGCCCGCCGCCGTCCGGGACTTCGTGGCCGGGGGCAGCGGCGCGGAGGTGACGCTCGACGCCAACCGGGCGGCCCTCGACCGGGTCTTCGTCGTGCCGCGCGTCCTGCGGGACGTGTCGCGGTGCACGACGGAGACCACCCTGCTGGAGCGGCCGGCCCGGCTGCCGCTCGCGGTCGCGCCGGTCGCCTACCAGCGCCTTGTGCACCCCGAGGGGGAGCTGGCCGCCGCGCGGGCGGCGAAGGCGGCGGGGGTGCCGTTCACCGCGAGCACCCTCAGCAGCGTCCCGGTGGAGCGGCTCACCGCGGCCGGCGGGGCCGTCTGGTTCCAGCTGTACTGGCTGCGGGAGCCGGGGCGCTCACTCGACCTGGTCCGGCGGGCCGAGGACGCCGGCGCGGAGGCGGTCGTGCTCACGGTCGACGTGCCGTGGATGGGCCGCAGGCTCCGCGACGTACGCAACCGGTTCGCGCTCCCCGGCCACGTGCGCGCCGCCCACCTGGCGGCGGGGCCCTCCGCGGCCCACCGGACGCCTTCCGGTGCCGCCTCCGCGCTGGCCGCGCACACCGAGGCGGCGTTCTCGCCCGCGCTGACGTGGTCGTCGGTGGTGGCGCTGCGGGAGCGGACCCGGCTGCCGCTGGTGCTCAAGGGGGTCCTCGCGCCGGAGGACGCGGTGCGCGCCGCCGAGTGCGGCGTCGACGCCGTGGTGGTCTCGAACCACGGCGGCCGCCAGCTGGACGGCGCCGTGCCGAGCGTCGAGGCGCTGCCGGACGTGGTGGCGGCGCTGGCCGGCCGGTGCGAGGTGCTGTTGGACAGCGGTGTCCGCAGCGGTACGGACGTGCTCAGGGCGCTGGCTCTCGGCGCGTCCGGCGTGCTGGTGGGGCGCCCGCCGCTGTGGGGGCTCGCGGTCGGCGGCGAGGACGGGGTGCGGCGGGTCCTCGACATCCTGTCGGACGAACTCCGGGACGCTCTGGGGCTCGCGGGATGTGCGGACGTGGCAGCGGCACGCGAACTGCGGACGGTCCGCCGGGAGCGGTGAATACGTGGCGGGTCGGTGCGTCGAATTCCTGGGGCCGCACGAGGGAACGCCCCGCGAATCCAGCGAATCCCGCGAAGCCTGCGAATCCCGCGAAGCCTGCGAACCGTCTGCGGAATTCCCCCCTATTACGACCACCCCTACTACGACACCCCCTATTGCGACACCCCTTTGCACCCCTACCGGCTCGCGCGACCGCCCACGGCCTAGAATCGTGGGGTTTGCCACCGAGCCGCGTACGGAGCCCCACCATGCACAGCGCCCACGATCCATTCGTACGCGTCCGGGGTGCCCGGGAGCACAACCTCCAGAGCGTCGACGTGGACATCCCGCGCGACGTCCTCGCGGTCTTCACGGGCGTCTCGGGCTCCGGCAAGTCCTCGCTCGCGTTCGGCACGATCTACGCCGAGGCCCAGCGACGGTACTTCGAGTCCGTCGCGCCGTACGCGAGGCGGCTGATCCACCAGGTGGGCGCCCCGAAGGTCGGGGAGATCACCGGGCTGCCGCCCGCCGTCTCGCTCCAGCAGCGCCGCTCGGCGCCGACCTCCCGCTCCTCCGTCGGCACCGTCACCACGCTCTCCAACTCCCTGCGGATGCTCTTCTCCCGCGCCGGCCGCTACCCGGAGGGCGCCGAACGGCTGGACTCCGACGCCTTCTCGCCCAATACGACGGCCGGCGCGTGCCCAGAGTGCCACGGTCTGGGCCGTGTCCACCGGACCACCGAGGAGCTGCTGGTCCCCGACCCCTCGCTGTCCATCCGCGAGGGCGCCATCGCGGCCTGGCCGGGTGCCTGGCAGGGCAAGAACCTGCGGGACGTCCTCGACGCCCTCGGCCACGACGTGGACCGCCCGTGGCGCGAGCTGCCGCAGCGGGACCGCGACTGGATCCTGTTCACCGACGAGCAGCCGGTCGTGACGGTGCACCCGGTGCGGGAGGCCGGCCGGATCCACCGCCCCTACCAGGGCACCTACATGAGCGCCCGGCGCTATGTGATGAAGACCTTCGCGGACTCCAAGAGCCAGACGCTGCGCGCCAGGGCCGAGCGGTTCCTGACGAGCGCGCCGTGCCCGGCGTGCGGCGGGAGCAGGCTGCGGCCGGAGGCGATGGCGGTGACGTTCGCGGGCCGTGCGATCGCCGAGCTCGCCGCGCTGCCGCTCTCCGACCTGGCCGACGTCCTCGCGGGCGCGGCCGACGTGTCGGAGACGGCGCGTGTCCTGACCGAGGACCTGCTGGCCCGCATCGCGACCATCACCGAGCTCGGCCTCGGCTACCTCAGCCCGGACCGCGCCACGCCCACCCTGTCGGCGGGCGAACTCCAGCGCCTGCGTCTCGCCACCCAACTGCGCTCGGGGCTCTTCGGTGTGGTGTACGTCCTGGACGAGCCGTCGGCGGGACTGCATCCGGCGGACACGGAGGCCCTGTTGACGGTGCTCGACCGGCTCAAGGAGGCCGGGAACTCCGTCTTCGTCGTCGAGCACCACCTCGATGTCATGCGGCACGCGGACTGGCTCGTCGACGTCGGCCCGCAGGCGGGCGAACACGGCGGGCGGGTCCTGCACAGCGGCCCGGTGGCGGAGCTCGCGGGTGTCCGGGAGTCGGCGACGGCCCGCTTCCTCTTCGACGCGTCGCGCACAGCTGACGCGGCACCTGCCCCCGTACGGGAAGTGCGCGCCGCCCGGGGCTGGTTGAAGATCGGCCCGGTCACCCGGCACAACCTTCGCGGGGTGACGGCGGAGATCCCGCTCGGCGCGTTCACGGCGGTCACCGGCGTGTCGGGCTCGGGCAAGTCCACGCTCGTCGGCGAGATCACCGAGGAGCTGCCGGGCGTCGGCAGGCTGGTCCGCGTCGACCAGAGGCCGATCGGGCGCACGCCGCGCTCCAACCTCGCCACCTACACCGGCCTCTTCGACGTCGTGCGCAAGGTCTTCGCGGCCACGGACACGGCGCGGGAGCGCGGCTACGGCGTGGGCCGGTTCTCCTTCAACGTGGCGGGCGGGCGGTGCGAGACCTGCCAGGGCGAGGGGTTCGTCAGCGTCGAACTGCTCTTCCTGCCGAGCACGTACGCGCCGTGTCCCGACTGCGCGGGCGCCCGGTACAACCCCGAGACGCTCGAAGTGACGTACCGGGGAAGGAACATCGCGGAGGTCCTGGACCTGACCGTGGAGTCCGCCGCGGAGTTCTTCGCCGACACCCCGCCCGTCGTACGCAGCCTGCGCACGCTCCTCGACGTCGGCCTCGGCTATCTGCGGCTCGGCCAGCCGGCCACGGAGCTTTCCGGCGGCGAGGCACAACGCATCAAGCTGGCGGGCGAGTTGCAACGCGTCCGGCGGGGCCACACGCTCTACCTCCTGGACGAGCCGACGACGGGCCTGCACCCGGCCGACGCCGAACTCCTCACGCGTCGCCTGCACGAGCTCGTCGACGCGGGCAGCTCCGTGGTCGTCGTCGAGCACGACATGGCGATGGTGGCGGGCGCGGACCACGTGATCGACCTGGGTCCCGGCGGCGGCGACCGGGGCGGCCGGGTCGTGGCGACGGGCACCCCGGCGCAGGTGTCCCGTGCCGGGAACAGCCGCACGGCGCCCTACCTGGCGCGCGCCCTTGGCAGGTAGGGCGGCGACGAGGGTCGGTCAACCGTCCCCATAGGCGGCGCGCAGCCGGGACTTCGCCAGTTTGCCCGTGGGGGTGCGCGGCAGCGACGCGGTGAAGTCGACGGTGCGGGGGGCCTTGTAGTGGGCGAGGCGGTCCCGGGCGACGGCCGGGTGCAGCACGAGGGTAGCGGAAGGACGGTTCGTCGCGCTCGAAGCAGACCGTTCCGGTCTCGCCGGGCGGCAGGACGCGCCCCTCCTCGTCGCAGATCCGCAAGGTGCCGAGGAAGCCGTCGCGGCCGACCGAGCCGGGCTTGCGCAGCCACTCCTCCGGGGAGATGAAGGTGATGCCGTTGCCCTCGGTCGACGAGTAGTACTCGTACAGGACGGGCCCCCACCACTCCATCATCCGCCGTTTGACCTCGACGGGGCAGGGCGCGGCGGCGTGGATGGCGACCTCCATCGACGACGGGTCATACCGCTCGCGCACCTGCGCGGGGAGCTTCAGCATGCGGACGAACATGGTCGGCACCCACTGACTGTGCGTCACCCGGGCCGCTGCGCGGCCGCGAGGGCCGCCTCGGCGTCGAAGGTCTCCATCAGGACGACGGTGCCGCCGAGCGCGGTCACCACGCCGCAGAAGCGCAGGGGTGCCGCGTGGTGGATCGGCGCGGGACAGAGGTAGACGGTGTCCTCGCCGAAGCCGTACATGGCCGACGGTGTACGTCGTGGGCCGGTCCCGCACGTCCCCTTCGGGCAGGGTCGGCTCGATGCCCTTGGGCCGTCCCGTGGTGCCGAAGGAGCAGAGCATGTCGGTGCCGAGCGGCTACCGGTCGGGCGGTACGGGGGATGCCGCGTCCAGCGCCTTCTCGTACGACCCGTCGTCGAGGCCGAGCACGAGCTGCGGCCCGCCCGCCAACTCGCGCACCCGTGCGCCCAGTTCGGTGAGCGACCCGGCGACGATCAGCGCGCCCACGCCGCAGTCGCGCACGATGTAGGCGGCCTCCTCCGCCGTCAGGTGGTGGTTGACGGCGGTGAGGTAGAGCCCGGAGCGCATGGCCGCCCAGTAGACCCGTCGGCGCTGACGACGGCCGTCCTTGCGGGGTCGTACGCTCCAGGATGCATGCCGGGTAGTCAAGCGCCCTGTCAGGGGCGCGGGGAACCGCGCGACCAGCCACAGAAAACCCGCACCCGAATCAGAAGAACTATCGACGCACCTTCCGCGTGGCCCGGAGCCACTCCTTGTTCATCGCGGCGATGGACGGCAGCGGAATGCCCTTCGGGCAGGCGGTCGCGCACTCGCCGGTCAGCGTGCAGCCGCCGAAGCCCTCCGCGTCCATCTGCGCGACCATGTCGAGGACCCGGGTCTCCCGCTCGGGCGCACCCTGCGGAAGCACGTTGAGGTGGTTGACCTTGGCCGAGGTGAAGAGCATGGCCGACCCGTTGGGGCAGGCCGCCACGCACGCCCCGCAGCCGATGCACTCGGCGTGCTCGAAGGCGAAGTCCGCGTCCGGCTTCGGCACGGGGGCGGCGTGTGCCTCGGGGGCGGAGCCGGTCGGGGCGCTGATGTAGCCGCCGGACTGGATGATGCGGTCGAAGGCGGAGCGGTCCACCACCAGGTCCTTGACGACCGGGAAGGCGGCGGCGCGCCACGGCTCGATGTCGATCGTGTCGCCGTCCTGGAAGGACCGCATGTGGAGCTGGCAGGTGGTGGTGCGCTCGGGGCCGTGCGCGTCGCCGTTGATGACGAGCGAGCAGGCGCCGCAGATGCCCTCGCGGCAGTCGTGGTCGAAGGCGACGGGGTCCTCGCCCTTGACGATGAGCTCTTCGTTGAGGGTGTCGAGCATCTCCAGGAAGGACATGTCGGAGGAGATGCCGTCCACCTCGTAGGTGGACATCGCGCCGTCGGCGTCGGCGTTCTTCTGGCGCCAGACGCGCAGGGTGAGCTTCATGCGTAGCTCCGCTGAGTGGGGTGGACGTACTCGAAGACGAGGTCTTCTTTGTGGAGGACGGGGGCCTCGCCGGTGGCGGTGAACTCCCATGCGGCGGCGTAGGAGAACTCCTCGTCGCGGCGGGCGGCCTCGCCGTCGGGCGTCTGGGACTCCTCGCGGAAGTGGCCGCCGCAGGACTCGGCGCGGTGCAGGGCGTCGAGGCACATCAGCTCGGCGAGTTCGAGGTAGTCGACGATGCGGTTGGCCTTCTCAAGGGACTGGTTGAACTCCTCGCCGGTGCCGGGCACCTTGATGCGGCGCCAGAACTCCTCGCGGATCTGCGGGATGCGCTCCAGGGCCTTGCGCAGGCCGCTCTCCGTGCGGGCCATGCCGCAGAACTCCCACATGACCTCGCCCAGTTCGCGGTGGAAGGAGTCGGGGGTGCGGTCGCCGTCGACGGACAGGAGGAGGTTCAGCCGGTCCTCGGTCTCGGCGAGGACTTCCTGGACGACGGGGTGCTCGTCGCTCACCTCGTCCTTGTGCGGGTTGCGCGCGAGGTAGTCGTTGATGGTGGACGGCAGGACGAAGTAGCCGTCGGCGAGGCCCTGCATGAGGGCGCTCGCGCCGAGCCGGTTGGCGCCGTGGTCGGAGAAGTTGGCCTCGCCGATGGCGAAGAGGCCGGGGACGGTGGTCTGGAGGTCGTAGTCGACCCAGAGGCCGCCCATCGTGTAGTGCACGGCGGGGTAGATCCGCATCGGCACCTCGTACGGGTTCTCCGCGGTGATCCGCTCGTACATGTCGAAGAGGTTGCCGTACTTCTCCTCGACCTTCTTCCTGCCCATGCGCTGGATCGCGTCGGCGAAGTCGAGGTAGACGCCCTGCCCGCCGGGGCCCACTCCCCTGCCCTCGTCGCACACGTTCTTCGCGGCGCGCGAGGCGATGTCGCGCGGGACGAGGTTGCCGAAGGAGGGGTAGATGCGCTCCAGGTAGTAGTCGCGCTCGTCCTCGGGGATCTCGTTCGGCGGCCGCTGGTCGCCGCGCGCCTTCGGCACCCAGATGCGTCCGTCGTTGCGCAGCGACTCACTCATCAGCGTCAGCTTGGACTGGTGGTCGCCGGTGCGCGGGATGCAGGTGGGGTGGATCTGGGTGAAGCAGGGGTTGGCGAAGTAGGCGCCGCGCCGGTGGGCCCGCCACACGGCGGTGGCGTTGGAGTTCATGGCGTTGGTCGACAGGTAGAAGACGTTGCCGTAGCCGCCGGAGGCGAGGACGACGGCGTCCGCGAAGTAGGTGTCGATCTTCCCTGTGATCAGGTCGCGGGCGACGATGCCGCGCGCCCGCCCGTCGACGACGATGACGTCGAGCATCTCCGTACGGGGGTGCATCTCCACGTTCCCCGCGGCGATCTGCCGACTGAGCGCCTGGTAGGCGCCGAGGAGCAGCTGCTGCCCCGTCTGGCCGCGCGCGTAGAAGGTGCGGGAGACCTGGACGCCGCCGAAGGAGCGGGTGTCGAGGAGGCCGCCGTACTCGCGGGCGAAGGGCACGCCCTGCGCGACGCACTGGTCGATGATCTCGACGGAGATCTGCGCGAGGCGGTGCACGTTGGACTCGCGGGCGCGGAAGTCGCCGCCCTTGACGGTGTCGTAGAAGAGGCGGTGGACGGAGTCGCCGTCGTTGCGGTAGTTCTTCGCGGCGTTGATGCCGCCCTGCGCGGCGATGGAGTGGGCGCGGCGCGGGGAGTCCTGGTAGCAGAACTGGACGACGTGGTAGCCCTGTTCGGCGAGGGTGGCTCCGGCGGAGCCGCCGGCCAGGCCGGTGCCGACGACGATCACGGTCTGCTTGCGGCGGTTGGCCGGGTTGACCAGCTTCGCCTCGAAGCGGCGGGTGTCCCAGCGCTCGGCGATCGGCCCGCTGGGGGCCTTGGTGTCGACGAGCGGCTCTCCCGTCGTGTACGCGGAGTACTCACTGGAGTGATTCATGGGTCAGCTCACCAGTCCGGTCATGACGGCCACGGGTACGGAGACGAAGCCCACGGTCAGCACCGCGGCGAGGCCGTTGGCCAGGGGCTTGAGGACGCGGTCGCGGGTCGCGGTGCCCACGCCCAGGGTCTGTGCGGCGCTCCACAGTCCGTGCCGCACGTGGAGGCCGACGGCGACCACGGCGACGATGTAGATGACGTTGCCGTACCAGGTGGAGAAGGTGTCGATGATGTTCTGGTACGGGTGCAGGTGCTGGTACTCGCCCGGGTGCACGGTGCCGGTCGTCAGGTCGAGGATGTGCCAGACGATGAAGAGGGCGAGGATGATGCCGCCCCAGCGCATGGTGCGGGTGGCGAAGCTCGCCTCGCGCCTCTTGTGCACGTACCGGGTGGGGCGCGCCCTGATGTCGCGGCGGCTCAGCTGGTACGCGGCGGTGGCGTGCGCGACGACGGCGACGACGAGCACCACGCGGAGCAGCCAGAGCGTCCACTCGTAGTGCATGAAGGGCTCGCCGACGGTGCGGAGCCAGTGCGCGTAGTGGTTGATCTCCGCCGGGCCGAAGAAGATCTTCAGGTTCCCGATCATGTGCAGGAACAGGTAGAGCAGCATGATCAGGCCGCTCACCGCCATCACCGTCTTCTTGCCGATGGTGGAGTCCCACAGCGTGCGGGTCATGGACGGTCGTTTGTCCGTCCGCGTTGCCAGAGCCATGTCACTGACGCTAAGGCCGAAAGTCCTCATCGGTCCAAGAGATGGTTCGGCTCATCTCCATAGTCTCTCCCTATCGAAGGCCGTATCCTGCGGTTATGCAATTCCAGCAGCTGCACTACTTCGTCGCGGTCGCCGAGACCCGGCACTTCACGCGGGCCGCGGAGGCGGTGCACGTCTCCCAGCCGTCGCTCTCGCAGCAGATCCGGGCGCTGGAGAAGGAGCTGGGCGCGGAGCTCTTCAGCCGGGCGCGCGGCAACATCACCCTCACGGACGCGGGCGAGGCGCTGCTGCCGCTGGCCCGCCGGATCCTCGCCGACGCGGACACGGCCCGGATCGAGGTGCAGGAGCTGGCGCAGCTGCGGCGCGGCCGCATCCGCCTCGGCGCCACACCGAGCGTCTGCACGGGCCTGCTGCCCGACGTGCTCCGCGCCTTCCACGACCGCCACCCCGGCATCCAGCTCCTCATCGAGGAGGGCGGCTCCCACGATCTCGTACGCGAACTGGCGCGCGGCGCGCTGGACCTGGCGCTGGTGGTGCTGCCGCTGCCGTCGCCGTCACCGGCCCTGACGACCGTGGAACTGCTCCGCGAGGACCTGGTCGTGGTCTCCTCGCCGGACCGGCGGGGCCTCGGCGGATCGGTCCGGATCGCGGATCTGGAGGGCGAGCGCCTCGTGATGTTCCGGCACGGCTACGACCTGCGGGAACTCACCGTCACCGCCTGCCGCGCCGCGGGGTTCGAGCCCGACTTCGCGGTGGAGGGCGGCGAGATGGACGCGGTGCTCGGCTTCGTGCGGGCCGGGCTCGGCGTGGCGGTCGTCCCGCGCATGGTCGCGGAGCGCTCAGGATCCGGCCTGCGGATGACACCGCTGGCCGGCCCGAGCCTGCACCGCACGATCGCGCTCGCCCACCGCAGCGACGTCGCGCCCCCGCGGGCGGCTCGCGAACTCCAGCGGATGCTGCTGGCACGCTGAGCCCCCGACGGGAGCCGTCACCCGGCGCTCCCCCGCGCCCGCGCCCTGCCCGTCTCCGGGTCACGGCCCGTCAGGCAGTACGTGCCGCCCGCCGGGTCCCGCATCACGAGCCAGTTCGCGCCGCGCGCCACGAGGACCGCGCCGAGGCTCTCGTGCCAGGCGCGCACCGCGTCCGGGTCCGAGCAGGCCAGGTCGAGGTGGGCCCCGGCGCGCCCGTCCGGGCCGAGACGCTGCAACAGGAGCCGGATCGGGAGGTGGGGAGGCTGCTGCACACGGTGGAACTCGGAGAGTGCGCTCGCACTGGACTCCCACCCCGTGAGCGCCGCCCAGAAAGCGACTTCCCCCTCGAACGCGTCCGGGGGCACGTCCAGGCACACCTGGTCCAGGCGGCTGACCGCGCCGCCGGGCGCCGCGACCGGCGCCGGACGCGCCGTCTCGCCCGCCCAGGGCACCACGCAGAAGAGCTGCCCGGCCGGTGAGCGCAGGACTTCGAGGCCCTCCTCCGCGTGCACCGCCGCGGCGCCGAGGCCGCGGGCCGCCCGCGCCGTCGCGGCGACGTCGTCCACCGCGAGGTCCAGGTGCGCGCCGCCGGACCCGGCCACGGCCTGCGCCTTCACGCACGCGTCGGCGGGTGCGCGCGGCAGCAGCGTCGCGAACTCGGCGTCGGCGCCCCGCGGTTCCGACAGGCGCGTGCCGGTGACCGCGGTCCAGAAGGCGCAGGCGCGGGGGAAGCGGTCCCGGGGCCGGTCGATGAAGGCGTACGTCCAGCGGATCACGGGTCAGCCCGTCGCGTCGGCGAGGGCCAGCTCGTGCAGCCGGTCGGGCGGGCCCGGACGGGCGTAGTACCAGCCCTGTGCCGTGTCGCAGCCGAGCTCCCGCAGCTGGTCCGCCTGCGCGCCCGTCTCGACGCCCTCGACGGTGACCGCGAGGTCGAGGCTGTGCGCGAGCGCGACGATCCCCTCGACGATCTTCAGGTCGACGGGGTCGGCGGGGAAGTGCTGCATGCCCTGCGTGAACGAGCGGTCGAGCTTGAGCACGCTCACCGGCAGGCGGCGCAGGTTGGCGAGGTTGGAGTAGCCCGTGCCGAAGTCGTCGAGCGCGATGTCCACGCCCATCTCGGCGAGCCTGCGCAGCGGCTTGAGCAGGTCGTCGTCGGCTCCTATCAGAGCGGACTCGGTGACCTCCAGGCAGAGCGCGCCCGGTTCGAGTCCCTCGCGCTCCAGGATGTCGACCGTGTCGGAGACCAGGCCGGGGTGGGTCAGCTGCATGGGTGAGAGGTTCACGTTGACCCGCAGGGGGCCCGCGGCAGCCGCCCCGTCGAGGGTGCGCGCCTCCCACAGGCGGGCCTGACGCACGGACTCGGCGAGGACCCAGCGGCCGAGGGGCACGATCAGGCCGGTGTGCTCGGCGAGCGGGATGAAGCGGTCCGGGCCGATGACGCCGTGCTGCGGGTGCAGCCAGCGCACCAGCGCCTCGGCGCCGCGCACGCTGCCGTCGGCGAGGTGCACGAGCGGCTGGTACTCGATGAAGAACTCGCCGCGGTCCAGGGCGGTGGGCAGCGCGGTGGTCAGTCCGTGCCGGGTGATGGCGCGCGCGTCGGCCTCGGGGTCGGCGAGCTCGTAGCGGTTGCCGCCCGCGGACTTGGCGCGGTACATCGTGATGTCGGCGCTGCGCAGGACCTCCGCGGCGCCGCGCTCGCCCGCGGGGCCCTCCACGATGCCGATGCTGCCGCGCACGGTCAGCTCGCGGCCGTCGACGCGGATGGGGGCGGCGAGCGCGTTCATGATGCGTCCGGCGAGCTCGTCCACCTCGGTCTCGGTGTCGGGTCCCGTGGTGAGCGCCACGAACTCGTCGCCGCCGAGCCGGGCCACCATCTCGCCGGGCGCGGTCGCGCAGGACTGCAACCGGTCGGCGACCTCGACGAGCAGCCGGTCGCCGGCCGCGTGGCCGAGGCTGTCGTTGACGGTCTTGAAGCCGTCGAGGTCGAGGTAGCAGAGCCCGAAGCGGGCGTCCGCGCCCGCCGCGAGCGCCTTCTCCAGGCGCTCGAAGAACAGGGTGCGGTTGGGCAGGCCGGTGAGCGCGTCGTGCGTCGCCTCGTACCGCAGGCGGAGGTTGAGCAGGCGGCGCTCGGTGGTGTCCTCCATCAGCGCCAGCTGGTACTGCGGGACCCCGTCGGCGTCGCGCAGCAGCGACACGGTCAGGTTGGTCCACAGGACCGTGCCGTCGGGGCGGTAGAAGGCCTTCTCCACGCGGTAGTGCTCGCGCTCGCCGCGCACGAGCTCCTCGTACAGCTTCCAGACGTGCGGCGAGTCGTCGGGGTGCGTCCACTCCCCCACGTTGCGCCCGCGGAGCTGGTGCTCCAGGCCGCCGAACATGCGGATCAGCGCGTCGTTGACTTCCAGGATGCGGCCTTCGAGGTCCGCTATCCCGATGCCGATCGCGGCGCCGTGGAAGACGGCCCTGAACCGTGCCTCGCTGGCGTGCAGGGCCTCGGCGACGGCGCTGCGCGCGCTCAGGGCGGCGCGGGAGATCGCCTCCTGCTCGGCGAGGGTGCGTTCCCGCAGCGCCCGCGCGAAGCCCGCGGCCATGGCGTGCTGGATGCGCGCGGAGCGGGCCCGCAGCGCCTCCTGGGAGCCTTCGCCGCCGCAGTACAGGACCAGGTAGGCGTCGACGCAGTCGAGGGTGCGGCTGAGGGCCTCGGGGTCGGTGCAGTGCGTGGCGACGAGCGCGGCGCCGACGGCCTGGCTCTCGGCCGCGTCGAAGACCCGCTCCTGGAGCGCGTCGTTCAACCGCCTGGCGAGCGGCACCAGTTGCCGCTCGAACTCGGGACGGGTCAGCGAGGTGGCCGTGACGGGGAAGATCGCACGGCTCCAGATGGTGGCGAACCTGCGGAGTCTGTCCTCGGGTCCGTCCTGCTCGCCGCTCAACGCTTCCGTCCCACGCCAGCGAAGCCCGAGAAGGAGTACGGGTCCTCCTCCTCGGGCGCGGTGTCGGGCCGCCAGTGCGGCATCGGCACCAGGCCGGGTTCCACCATGTCGTACCCCTCGAAGAACCGCGCGATCCGGTCGCGCGAGCGCATGATCAGTGGGTTGCGGATGTCCTTGTATACCCCGACCGTCCGGCCGGCTTGCTCGGGGGGGACGGGAATCCCTTCGTACGAGGCGTGACTGAGGATGACGAGGCTGCCGGGCGCGGTCGCGTCCCGCAGCTCGGCGACCGCCGCGTAAGGATCGTACGCGTCCTCGACGAAGTGGAGGACGGCGACGAGGAGGAGAGCCACCGGGCGGTCCAGGTCGAGGACCGAGGCGACCTCCGAACTGCCCAGAATGTCCTGCGGCTTGCGCAGGTCCGCGGCGAGTGCCGCGGTCCCCTCGGTGCCGTCGAGCACGCTGCGGCTGTGGGCGACGGCGACCGGGTCGTGGTCCACGTACACGACGCGGGCCTCGGGGGTGGCCTGCCGCGCCACCTCGTGGACGTTGCCGAACGTCGGGATGCCGGAGCCGATGTCGAGGAACTGGGTGACGCCCTCCGCGACGGCGTGGCGCACCGCGCGCCGCATGAAGGCACGGTTGGCCTGCATGATCTTCGGGAGCCCCGGCATGTGCTCCATGGCTTCGCGGGCCGCCTCCCGGTCCACCTCGAAGTTGTGCGAACCGCCCAGGTAGTAGTCGTAGATGCGGGAGACGCTGGGCATCGAGATGTCGATGCCCGGCGGTGCCCAGGCGGGACGCTCCATCAAGACTCCAAGACGTAGGGGGCGGCAGAGGCGATCCGGTGTTCGAGGGTGAGGCTACTGATCGTCCGCCAAGGGAGCGAGTCAAACCGGAAATTGGTCGTCCGTTCTCGGTCACTGCCTTTGGCAAGTGCCGTATCCCACAAGGACGACCGGCCCGCCCCCTCCCTGTGATATGGGAGGAGACGGGCCGGTTCGTCCGAATGCCGTGCGGGCGGGCTAGGGAGCGCCCACCGTCTTGCCGGTGGGGCTCGCGGCGTACCAAGTGCCGCCCACTCCTTGGCCGTTGGTGTCGCCGGGCTTCTTGTCGCCGGCGAAGGTGTACAGCGGCCAGCAGTCGATCGTCTGCTGCTTCTTGCCGTCGGGCCGGTTGAACACGGTAAAGCCCTTCTTGAGGATGCCTCGAGTGGTGTTCTTGTCCACGGGCTCCACGACGGGCCACTTGTCTAGGCAGGCGCCGGTGCACGCCGACTTCATCGGCCAGGCGGAGTCCTTCGTGAAGCGGTAGACGGTCATGCCGTTCTTGTCGACGACGATCTCGCCGAGCTTCGGGTCCTTGCGGGTGGACAGGCCCGCGAGGTCGGCGGGGGCGGTGTCGGCCGCCGGTGCGGCCTTCTTGCCGTCGGGGGCGGCGGCGAACCAAGTGCCGCCCACGCCCTGCCCCTTGGCGTCGCCGGGCTCGGTGTCCTTCGCGAACCGGTACATCGGCCAGCCGTCGATGGTGAGCTGCTTGGTGCCGTCGGTGGCGGTGACCTCGCCGAGCAGGGACGCGTCGACTCCCGGCGGGGCCTTGGAGCCGTCGGCCGCGACGACGGGCCAGGCCTTCAGACAGGCCGCGTCGCAGGTGGACTTGGGCGGCTGGGCGGTGTCCTTGTCGAAGCGGTAGAGGGTGAAGCCCGCACTGTCGGTGACGACCTTGCCGAGCTTCTTGCTGTCCCACACGGCGAGTTGTCCCGCGGACTTCGCCTTGGCGCCCGCGCCCTTGTCCGCGGCGCCGGAGTCCTCCCCGTAGCCGTCGCCCGCGCCGTAGCCGTCGCTCTTCGCCGGTGCCTCGTTGCCCACGTTCTGCCCGTTCGGAGACTGGTCGCCCTTCTCCTGACCGCACGCCGTCGTCAGCGCCAGCAGGGCCGCGGCTGTCGCTACGAGCGAGGCGTTCCGCCAGGATCGGGGGGAACCCCCACTTGGATGCAGCATCCTTGACTCCCAGTGTCAGCACAGGTGTTGTGGCGCCCGGTTGCGTCACACATGGCCCTAGGTACGGGTCGGGACGGCCGTCGCGTTCAACCCCGCCGCAAGATTCTTTGCGCGCCCCGGGGTGGCAGGGGCGGGGCGCCCGCGGTCGAACCCCTGTCGGGGGCGCGTCCTTCCTTCGGGTCATTCGTGGGCCTCGCGGGCGTGCCGAGGGCGTGCGCGGCTCATGCTCCCCGTCGTGCACGGAACTCCACGAGCCTTGTCGCCTCTGGTCGCCCGCGTGTTGGCGCTCGTCGGTCTCGCGCTGCTGCTCGCCGCGTCGACGGCCGCCGGCTCCGCCTCCGCCGACAACTGCGGGTACGCGTCGGTCAATCAGAGCGGCGGCGCCTCGGGCGGCGACAACGTGGCCGTCTCGGGTGACGGCGCCGGCTGCTGGGCCGGGCCCACACACCACCCGAAGCCCCCACCACCGAAGCCGCCGCCGCCTCCCCCGCCACCGCCGCCACCCCCGCCACCGAAGCCGCCCGCCCCTGAGCCGCCCCCGCCACCGGCTCCCGCGCCGCCGCCCGAGCCGTCCGCGCGGCCCGCGGCACCCCAGCCCCCGCCACCTCCGCCCGCCGCCGCGCCGGCACCCGACCCGAAGCCCGACCCCAAACCCTCCGCCCGCCCCCCGAAATCCCCCGCACCCGTGACATATCCGGAGTACAAGAGCCCGCGCCGCACCCAGCCGCCCCGCCACGGTCCGTCCCTCGTCTCGCTCACCCTGCTCATCACGGCGCCCGCGGTGCTCGCCGTCGCCGCGCTCCGCCCGCGCTGACCGCCGGAGGTCTCCATGTCGGAATGGCTTGTTCTCACCCTCGCGATGGTGGCCGCTTGCGGTGTTGTGCTCATCGTGACACTGCTGCGCCACCGCAGGACCGGCGCGGACTACGACGCGTCCGAGACCCCGGACGTGATCGAGTACATGACGATGATGATCGGTGTCGTGTACGCCATCGTCCTCGGTCTGGCCATCGCGGGTGTCTGGGAGGCGCGCGGCGCCGCGCAGGAACACGTGCGCCTCGAGGCCCAGGCGCTGCACGAGGTCTCGGAGCGGGCGCGGATCTATCCAGAGGAGGTCCGTGACCGGATTCGCGCCGATGTCCACACCTATGTCAGCCATGTCGTCACCACCGAGTGGGACACCATGCGGTCCAAGAACGAACTCACCGACCGCGGCGCGGAGCTCCTGGCCCGCGTCCGGCACGACGTGACGGACTACGAGCCGAAGTCGGACTTCGAGGCGCAGGCCTACCAGCCGCTGGTCGACTCGGTGGCGGCCGCGGACGACGCGCGCAGCGGCCGCGCGGACAGTGTCGGGGCGACCATGCCCGCGGTGGTCTGGTTCGGCCTGATCACCGGGGGGCTGGTCACCATCGGCATGCTCTTCGCCCTCCAGATCCGCCGCACACCACGCGAACTGGTCCTCGCGGGGCTCTTCTCCGCCCTCTTCGCCTTCCTGCTCTTCCTCATCTGGGACTTCGACGCGCCCTACAGCCGTGGCGTCGCCGCGACGGCGGAACCGTTCCGGGCGCTGTTCCCGGGTCTCGGCGGCTGACCGCGCCCCGCCCTTGGGCGCGGGGAGCCCGGCCGGATCGTCTCAGCTCCCCGCGCCCCGGCGGCCGAACCGCAGTTTCCACGGGGTGATCGCCGACTCCGCCTGCACCCGCAGGCTGAGCTTCGACTCGCCGCTGGCGCGCTCCTCGAAGGTGATCGGCACCTCGACGATGCGCAGACCGCGGCGGATCGCGCGGTAGTTCGTCTCGACCTGGAAGGAGTAGCCGTTGCTCCGCACCGACGGCAGGTCGATCGCCCTCAGCGCGGTGGCGCGCCACGCCTTGAACCCCGCCGTGGCGTCCTTGACGCCGAGCCGCAGGACGGCGTTGACGTAGAAGTTCGCCCAGGCGGAGAGCGCCTTGCGGTGCCAGGCCCACTCGGTGGCGAGCGCGCCGCCCGCCACGTACCGCGAACCCAGCACGACGCCCAGGTCGTCGCCGCCCGCGAGCAGGGTGCGCACCATGAGCGGGAGCGCCCGCGCCGGGTGCGAGAGGTCGGCGTCCATCTGGACGACCACGTCGGCGCCGTCGGCGAGGGCGCGGGTCATGCCGGCTACATAGGCGCGGCCGAGGCCGTCCTTCTCGGTGCGGTGCAGGACGGTGACCGTGCCCTGCGACGTGGCCGCGATCCCGTCCGCGACGTCGCC
The DNA here is from genome assembly GCF_055572995.1 of Streptomyces sp. NPDC030245. Taxonomy (NCBI): domain Bacteria; kingdom Bacillati; phylum Actinomycetota; class Actinomycetes; order Kitasatosporales; family Streptomycetaceae; genus Streptomyces; species Streptomyces sp. NPDC030245. The sequence goes on from NZ_JBVICF010000002.1 coordinate 519,477, forward strand.
GGTGCCGTCCGGCGAATTGTCGTCGACCACGAGCACGTGGAGGTTGGGCAGCTCAAGCTCCTTGAGCAGGCCGACCAGGAGGGGCAGGTTCTCCCGTTCGTCGTACGTGGGGACGACCACCACGACCTTCGGAGAGGCCGCGTCAGCAGCCCGGGACGCCTGTTCCACGATCATTCCCCCGTGCGATTCCCGTTGCGGTCGGCACCACACTACGGCAGGGATCTTGAAAGTACGCCAACTCCCGCGCGTAGGGCACCTGTTGAGGCACGAGAGAGCCCACCCTCGGCAGGCCCGTCAGCGCGCGGGATGTCGTGGGCCGACGCGCGTTGGCCGTGAACCGCGCTGCGCCGCGCCTTCGGACGGCGCACTCTGGTGCCATGGCCTGGCAGTCACCGATCGTCGTCCATCCGCCCGCCGCCGACGGCGGGCGACGGGTCACCGTGCGCGGCAGGGAGGTGGGCGTCGCACACAGCGACCACGAGCTGACGGAGCTGCTGCGGCGCGCGGGGCTCGGCGAGGCCGACATGGCGCTCGACGACCCGCACCTCGTCGAGTGGCGGGGCGGACCGCACGTATGGAAGAAGACATGAGCCGGGCGAAGACATGAGCCGGGCGAGCACGTGAGGCCGTCGTCGGCGAACGACGTGACCCCCACCGTCGGCGAGGACGTGAAGCCGCCACGCCGTCCCGTTCCCTCGACCGGCCCACACGGTTGCCCCGTTCGCGCGACACGGATCGCGCGGGCCCGGGCCCCTATCTAGCGTTTCGGGCATCGAGGTGCATTTCAGGCATCAGCGGAAGAAGGTCCGCAGCTGCTCCTCGTGGACCCGGAGGATTTCATCATGCGCGCGATACGCGTCGCTTCGGCCGCCCTGCTCACCGCTTCCGCCCTGGCCCTCACCGCCCCGCCCGCATCCGCGTCCGCGTCCTCGCCCGTGCGCGAGGAGAACGTGACCGCGTTCGGCTTCAGCATCACCCCCAAGACGGTCGCCGCCGGCGGACAGGTCACCCTCAACGTCGACGGCTGCGACGGCGAGACCAAGGTCTCCTCCGGCGTCTTCGACGACACCACCATCCCCAAGGGGCAGAAGTCCGCCACCGCCCACGTGTTCTGGGACGCGAAGCCCGGCGCGATGTACGAGGTGACGTTCACCTGCAACGGCAGCAACCCCGGCAGCGACAAGACCGACCTCACCATCGCCACCGGCCGCCCCGACGGCAACACCCGCCCCGACGGCAACACCCGCCCTGACGGCAACACCCACCACAACCCGCAGAAGGGCGTCAAGGCCGGTGTCGGCGGCAGCTTCGGCGGACTCGACCTGCATGAGATCGCCCTCGGCGGCGCCCTGATCCTGGGCACCCTCGGTGCCGCGTACTACAAGACGCGCCGCCGCACCGGCGAGGGCAATTCCTGACCCGCGCGCTCCTGGCCCGGAGCGCCGCCGCGCTTCGCCCCCCGGGCGTCTCCAGGACCCGGGGGCGAAGGACGGTCACCTGCCGGGCACGGGGCGGAAGGGGGGCGCGCCGGCCCGGCGGGAGCTCAGACCTTGTTCTCGGAGCGGCGGCGCATCCAGAATACGCCGCCGCCGACGAGCGCCGCCGTGACCAGGGCGCCGCCGATGGCCATGTCGGTGCCGCTGGCCCCGGAGTTGCTGCTGCCGCCGAAGCCGCCGCGCACACCGCCGTGGATGACGGTGAACGCCGCCGGGCGGGTCAGGGTCTTGCCGCCGCAGTGAGCCGTGATGTCGTACGCGCCGGGGTGGGCGTGCGAGTGGACGATCGCGGTGGCGCTCGCCGTGGTGCCGCCCGCGATGCTGTGCAGCTTCGTGTCAGGGAAGGCGTGCGACGTGATCTTGCTGCCGGGCGACTGGCAGGAGGATCCGTCGACGGTCACCGTCAGGTGGCCGCCCCTCGGGATCACGCTGGGCATCGCCACGATGTTGGTCGGGTCGGCCCACGCGGACGCGGCCGGGGCGGCGAGCCCGAGGGCCCCGACGGCCGCGGCGGCGACCGCGACGGCACGAGTGGTCCGCCTACGAGAAGTACGCATGGCAATCCTCCGCGGAAGGCGCCCCGGGGATACCGTCCCCGGTCGATCGGCGAGAGCGCCTCCCAGACTGACCCTCAGATGCCGAGGTCAGGCCCGCATTTCGGCGCTCGGCCGTCCTGGTGAGACGACACGCCGGGGCGTGTCCGCGCAACCCGCCATCACCGCAGGTCACGGACCGTCAGAAATTTCCTGCCGGGGGCGACTCGGATGGCGCACCCTGGCCCCGGGGCCACCCGTTCGCTCCCGCCCTTTCGCACGCCGCGCGCCCCGCGCTTAGCGTTCTGGTACGCGCTACGGACGCGGCACCTGTGCCGCGTCGAGAGGGGATAGAGAATGCCTTCGCCCCAGCCGGCCGACGAGTTCGAATTCCAGGATCTCCAGGGTTTCCAGGAGGACGAAAAGCAGCGGAAGCGCGCCCCGTGGGGTGTGATGGCGCTTGTCCTGCTGACCGGTCTCGCGCTGATCCGCAATGGTTCCGGGGAATTCGACGTGGGCCCGCCGCAGCCCGCGTCCGCGGCTGCCGCGGACCGCGCGCCCGAGTCGGGCGACGGCGCCCCCGCGCCCCTGACGTTCTCGCCCGCGGAGCGCATCCGGATCAAGGGCATCCAGGTGGACGCGCCGATCATACAGGTGGGGCTGGACTCCGAGGGCTGGGTGGACGCGCCGCCGCCGGGGGACCCGAATCTCGCCGGCTGGTTCACCGGCGCCGTGTCACCGGGCGAGAAGGGCACCGCCGTGGTGGTCGGGCATGTGGACAATCAGCAGGGTCCTGCCGTCTTCTACGGCCTCGGCTCACTGAAGAAGGGGCAGCGCGTCGAGGTCGAGCGCAGGGACAGGCAGACGGCCACTTTTGAGATTTATGGCGTCGAGGTTTTCGACAAGGATGCTTTTCCGGGCGAGCGGGTCTATGGAAACAGCGGAACTCCGGAATTGCGCGTCATCACCTGCGGCGGCGGTTTCTCGCAGCACGCCGGTTATGACGGGAATGTCGTGGTGTTCGCCCGTCTGGTCGCCGGGAGCTGACGCGGGCCGGGGCTGATGGGTCGGGTCATGTCAGGTGGGGGCGCGGCAGCGTGATGCGGTATCCGGAGTCGAGGAGTTCCGGGAGGTAGCTGTGCAGCGCCTCGACGCTGCCCGAGCGGTCGCCCCCCGCGTCGTGCGAGAGGACCACGACGCCCGGCCCGGCGCCCGCGCGGACGCGTCGCACGATGGTCCGCGCGCCGGGTTCGGTCCAGTCGAGGGTGTCGACCGTCCAGGCCAGCGGCTCCATGCCGAGCTGGGCGCCCAGCTGGAAGGCGTTGCGGTTCCACGCGCCGTAGGGGGCCCGGAACCACTCCGGGGGCATCCCGGTCACTTCCTCGATGATGTCGCAGGTGCGTTCCATCTCGTCGCGCATGGTGGCCCTGCCGAGGCGGGGCAGCAGGGGGTGGCTCCAGGTGTGGTTGCCGATCACGTGCCCGTCGTCGGCCATCTCGCGCAGCAGGTCCGGGCTTTCGGCGACCATCTCGCCGCACACGAAGAACACCGCGCGGACGTCGTGCCGGCGCAGCGTCCGCAGGATGGCCGGTGTGTAGAGCGGGTCGGGCCCGTCGTCGAACGTGAGGACCATCGACCGGTCGCGGCCCGGCATGCGCAGGATCGGCGCCTTGCGCACGTGGGACAGGGCCCTGGTGTAGCGCTGCGGGCCGCTTCCCATGATGGGCCGCAGGCGGTACGCGGAGGGCTTGCGTGCGCGTACGGCCTGCGGGCCCCCGGCGGGGGCGGTGGGTGCGGGCGTGGCCGGTCCTTCCGTGCCCGCGCAGCCCGCGGTGGCGGCGAGCCCGAGGACCGCGGCGGCGCCGAGCAGCACCCGACGCCTCGGCGACAGCTGATCGTCTTTCATGACTAATCCGTCGCATGGCCGACAGCCGGCCCCGGACATCAACACCCGTGACGGTCCTGGAAAGCACCCGTTCAGACGCGGCGGACGAGGGGGAAGGGCAGGGTCTCCCGGATGGTCAGGCCGGTGAGGAACATGACGAGCCGGTCGACGCCGATGCCGAGGCCGCCGGTGGGCGGCATCGCGTACTCCAGGGCGTCGAGGAAGTCCTCGTCGAGCTCCATGGCCTCGGGGTCTCCCCCGGCGGCGCGCAGCGACTGCTCGGTCAGGCGGCGGCGCTGCTCCACGGGGTCGGTCAACTCCGAGTAGGCGGTGCCCAGTTCGGTGCCGAAGGCGACGAGGTCCCAGCGTTCGGCCAGGCGCGGGTCCGCGCGGTGCCGGCGGGTGAGCGGGGAGACGTCGGTCGGGAAGTCCTTGTAGAAGGTGGGCAGCTCCGTCTTCTCCTCGACGAGCCGCTCGTACATCTCCAGGACGACGTCGCCGCGGCTGTCCTCCGCCGTGTACGGGACGGCGGCCCGTTCGCAGAGCCGGTGCAGGACCTCGGTCGGGGTGTCCGCGTCGATCTCCTCGCCGAGTGCCTCGGAGAGCGCGCCGTGGACGGTCTTGACCGGCCAGGTCCCGGAGATGTCGTGCTCGACGCCGTCCTTGTACGCCACGGGTCTGCCGAAGGCCGCGGTCGCGGCGCCCTGGATCAGTTCGCGGGTGAGGTCGAGCATCACGTCGTAGTCGGCGAAGGCCTGGTAGGCCTCCAGCATCGTGAACTCGGGGTTGTGTTTGTAGGAGACGCCTTCGTTGCGGAAGGTGCGGCCCATCTCGAAGACCTTCTCCATGCCGCCGACGCAGAGCCTTTTCAGGTACAGCTCGGGGGCGATGCGCAGATACAGGTCGAGGTCGTAGGCGTTGATGTGGGTGGTGAAGGGGCGGGCGTTGGCGCCGCCGTGGATCTGCTGGAGCATCGGCGTCTCGACCTCCAGGTAGCCGCGGTCGAGGAGGCCCTGGCGCAGGGCCTGGACGGCGGTGGAGCGGGTCCGGACCACGTCGCGCGCGGCGGGGCTCGCGACCAGGTCGAGGTAGCGGCGGCGCACCTTGGCCTCGGGGTCCGTCAGGCCCCGGCGTTTGTCGGGCAGCGGGCGCAGGCACTTGCCGGTGAGCCGCCAGCCGGTGACGAAGACGGTGAGCTCGCCCCGGTCGCTGGTGCCGACCGTGCCGGTGGCGGTGATGTGGTCGCCGATGTCGGTGCCGGTGGTGAAGCGGCGCAGGGTCTCGGGGCCCGCGGTGGCGCGGGTGAGGGCGAGCTGCCGGTCGCCGGACCAGTCGCGCAGTACGACGAAGACGACGCCGCCGAAGTCTCGTACGAGCATGACGCGCCCGGCCACGGTGACCTGAAGGCCCGTCATGCTGGGCGTGACGACGGCTAGTTCGTGGGTGCGTGGGGGCAGGCCGACCGGGTAGGGGTCGATGCCCGCGGCGCGGAGCCGGTCGAGTTTGCGGTGGCGGATGCGGATCTGTTCCGGGAGCTTCGATGCCGGGTCGGCGCCGGGGGCGTCCCGGCCGAGGCCGAGTGCGGCGATCGGCGGGAGGCCCTCGGTGGTGGCGGGCCGGTCGACGCCGCGGGGCTTGTGGCCGTTGCCCCACAGCTTGCGCAGGGACGGCACGGAGACGAAGCCCTCGGCGATGCCGGAGGCCAGGCTGATGCGGGCGAGTGCGCCGCTGTCGCCGTAACAGATGAAGCGCGGGTACCACTCGGGGTGGTACTTGGCGTTCGAGCGGTAGAGCGCTTCGAGCTGCCACCACTTGGAGAGGAACAGGAGCAGTCTGCGCCACAGCCGCAGCACCGGGCCCGCGCCGATGCGGCCGCCCTCCTCGAAGACCGAGCGGAACACCGCGAAGTTCAGGGAGACGCGGCGCACGCCGTACCTGGGCGCCGCCGCGCACAGTTCGGCGACCATGAACTCCATGACGCCGTTGGGTGCGGTGCGGTCGCGGCGCATCAGGTCCAGGGAGATGCCGTCCCTGCCCCACGGGACGAGGGAGAGCAGGGCGAGGAGCCTGCCGTCGGCGTCCAGGGCCTCGACGAGGAGGCAGTCGCCGTCCTCGGGGTCGCCGAGCCGGTCGAGGGCCATGGAGAAGCCGCGCTCGGTCTCGGTGTCCCGCCAGGCGTCGGCCTTGTCGACGATCTCCTCCATCTCCTCGTCGGTGAGGGTGGAGTGGCGGCGGATGCGGGTGGTGGCGCCGGTGCGGCGGACGCGGTTCACGGCCTGGCGGGTGACGCGCATGTCGCGGCCGTCCAGGTCGAAGTCGTTGACGTGCAGGATCGCCTCGTCGCCGAGTTGCAGCGCGCCGAGCCCGGCGCGGGCGTACGCGGTCGCGCCGTCCTCGGAGGCGCCCATGACCGCGGGGGCCCAGGCGTACCGCCTGGCCACGTCGAGCCAGGCGCCGATCGCATGCGGCCAGGCCTCGCGGTCGCCGACGGGGTCGCCGCTGGCCAGGCAGACGCCGGCCTCGACGCGGTAGGTGACGGCGGCCTTGCCGCTGGGCGAGAAGACGACGGCCTTGTCGCGCCGGGTGGCGAAGTAGCCGAGCGAGTCCTGGTCGCCGTAGGCGCCGAGGAGGGCGCGGATGCGGGGTTCCTCGTCGCCGTGCAGGGCCGCTTCCATGCGCTGGGAGCGGAAGAGCGTGGCGGCGGCGTTCAGCAGGGCGAGGGCGCCGAACAGGCCGAGCCAGAAGTGGAGGGTGCGCGGCGGGGTGCCGTCGAAGTAGTCGCTGCCGTGCGGGAGGCCGCCGCAGACCCGGTTGGCCGCCCACAGCAGGCGCTCGTCGCGCGGGAGGGTGCCGGGGAACAGCTCGATCAGGCCCCAGCCCACCAGGACCGCGACGCCGAGGCCCGCGACCAGGACGGCGACGGCCCGCCAGACGGCGCCGTGCCGCGAGTCCGCGGAGAACTCGGCGCGGGCGAGGAGCAGCACGACGAAGGCGGCGCCGCAGACGACGAACGAGGGCAGGCACTCCGCCCAGTAACCGAGCGCCGCGCCGACCACGTCGGAGGCGAGCAGCAGGCCCAGATAGCTGACCACGAGCCACCACGCGACCTTCTTGCGGGCGGCGGTGGCGGCGGCGAGCAGGAAGAGGAAGACGGCGTACGCGAGGTTCGCGCTGACCGGGACGGTGACGAGGTCCAGGAAGCGGATGACGGGCATGAGGAGGCGGCGCAGCGGCGCGACGACGGCGAGGACCGCGCAGAAGACGCCGAGGGCTCCGAAGAAGGCGGCGAACCCTTCGGGGACGCGGCCGAGGAAACCGTCTCGGGAGCGTATCCGCCCGCCGGACGCGGGCGCCTCCGTGCTGACAGTCATGGGCACGACTCTAGGAAGAGGTGCGCCGGGGCGCGCGCCGAGCGCGGCGGAACGGGGCACGACCGCCCGGAACACAGGCGGTAGGACTGCTTCCGCTAGCCTCTCGGCGTGAGCGCAGACCAGTCCCAGCAGTTCGAACGCGGCACCGACGGGCCCAAGGTGATCGTGGTCGGAGTCGATGGCTCCGATTCATCGCTCCGCGCGGCGGCATATGCCGGAGGCCTGGCCCGGCGGCAGCGGGCCCTGCTCGCCGTCGTCTACATCCAGCCGGTGCTCGCCGCGGGCGCCGCGTTCGGTGTGCCGGTCGCCGAGACCACCGACGAGATCGCCGAGGGGCTGATCGCGGAGATCCGGGCCGCGACGGAGCGGGTGAAGGACATATTCGACGTCCGCTGGGAGTTCCACACGTTCCGTGGCGACCCCTACACCGGCCTGGTCACCGCCGCGGACGACCTGAAGGCCGACGCCGTCGTCGTCGGCGCCTCCGAGCAGGCGGGCCACCGCATCGTCGGTTCGGTCGCCGTCCGTCTCGTGAAGGCCGGCCGGTGGCCGGTGACCGTGGTTCCCTGACCCCCCGCACCTGAATGGCCCCCGCCGTGACGACGCCCCGGACACCCGGGGTGTGGCGTCTTCCGTCGCGCCCCGGGCTGGGCCATCATGATCCGCCATCAGCCGACTGCCGTCTGCGAAGAGGTGGAGATCATGTCGGGACTCCGGATGGGACAGGGCGTGCTGCGCCGCAAACCCATCGAGCGCATCGACGACACGGAGACGGGGGCGGGCGGCGGGCTCGCGAAAACCCTCGGGCTCTGGCAGCTCACCGCGATCGGTGTCGGCGGCATCATCGGTGCCGGCATCTTCAGCCTCGCCGGCGCCGTGGCGAACGGCACGGCGGGCCCCGCGGTGCTGATCTCCTTCCTGATCGCGGGGGTCGCGAGCGCGGCCGCCGCCTTCTCGTACGCCGAGTTCGCGGGCATGATCCCGAAGGCCGGGTCGGCGTACACCTACGGTTACGTGGTGCTCGGCGAGCTGACCGGCTGGTTCATCGGCTGGGACCTGCTGCTGGAGTACACCGCCATCGTCGCGGTCGTCGCGATCGGCATCTCCGGCTACTTCGGCTTCCTGGTCGAGGAACTGGGAGCCGAGCTGCCGAGCTGGATGATGGGCGCGCCGGGCACCGGCGACGGGCACAAGGTCGACCTCTTCGCCGCGGTGCTGTGTCTGCTCATCGCGTATCTGCTGACACTCGGCATCAAGAACGCCGCGCGCTTCGAGATGATCGTGGTCGTGCTGAAGGTGATCGTGGTGCTCGTCGTGATCGCGGTCGGCTTCTTCCACATCGAGACCGGCAACTACGAGCCGTTCTTCCCGTACGGGATCAGCGGCGCGTTCACAGGCGCGGCGACCGTCTTCTTCGCGGTCTTCGGTTACGACGCGATGAGTACGGCCGCGGAGGAGTCCAAGGACGCGCAGCGGCACATGCCGAAGGCGATCCTCTACTCCCTCGCCATCTCGATGGTGCTGTACGTGCTCGCCTGCCTGGTCCTGACGGGCATGCAGAGCTACAAGGACGTCGACCCGGAGAGCGGCTTCTCCACGGCGTTCAAATCGGTGGGGCTCGGCGGTCTCGCGGACGTCATCGCGGTGGGTGCGATCATCGGCATCCTCACGGTGATGTTCACGTTCATGCTGGGCTGCACCCGGGTGTGGTTCAGCATGTCGCGCGACGGCCTCCTTCCCAAGTGGTTCGCCAAGACGCACCCGACCCGGCACGTGCCGACGCGCGTGACCTGGATCGTGGGGATCGCGTCGGCCGCCATCGCCGGGTTCCTGCCGATCGGCGAGGCGGCCGAACTGACCAACATCGGCATCCTGTTGGCGTTCGTCGTGGTGTGCATCGCGGTGATCGTGCTGCGCTACAAGCGCCCTGATCTGCCGCGCACCTTCCGCTGCCCGGGGATGCCGGTGGTGCCCGCGATCGGAGTGATCTTCTCCATCTGGTTGATCACGTTCCTCCAGTGGCAGACCTGGGCGCGGTTCGCCGTGTGGTTCGCGCTCGGTCTCGTCGTGTACTTCGGGTACTCCTACCGGAAGTCGGAGCTGGCGAAGGCAGAACGCGGCACCGAGACGTGACGCGGGTCTACTTCCCCATGACCAGGCCGTGCTTGCCCGCGCCGCGGCTGAGGACGACGCGGCGGATGCGGTCGCGTACGTCGCGTACGTCGGCGCCGCGGGCCGGCGCCCGGTTGAGGTTCACGACGCGCGCGGCGTCGGGGTCGAACCACATCGGCAGGAACTCGGCCTTGGTCACCTTCCAGCGGGTGCCCGGCCGTGCGGGCGGCGCGAAGGTGAAGCGGCCGATGGTGCCCTGGTTGCCGCGCGGGTCGTGGGCGCCCTCGTGGTTGATCATCTCGCCGGCGATCTGGTCGCCCATGCCGTAGACGACCCAGGTGCCGTGCACCTTCTCGTAGGCCTGCGGGACGTGGGCGTGCGTGCCGATGACGAGGTCGATGTCCGGGCGCCCGCCCGTCCGCGACGCCGTGAGCCGCTTGCCGAGCCGCAGCTGCTGCCGGTTGGGCTCGTCCTGCCACTCCGTGCCCCAGTGCAGGCTGACGACCACGACGTCGGCGCCCGCCTTCCGGGCCCGCCGGGCGTCCGCGACGATCTTGTCGCGGTCGATGAGGTCGACGGTCCAGGGCTTTCCCTTGGGAAGCGGATAGCCGTTCGTGCCATAGGTGTACGCGAGCTGCGCGACCTTGGCGTCGCCCGCCCGCAGCCACGCCGGCTTCTTGTCCTCGGCGGCCGAGCGGGCCGAGCCCACGTGCTTGACCCCTGCCTTGTCGAGCGCGTCCAGAGTGCGGCGCACCCCCGCCGCGCCGTCGTCGAGGGTGTGGTTGGAGGCGGTGGAGCACGAATCGTACCCGGTGGCCTTGAGGGCGCGGGCCACCTGGGGCGGGGACCTGAAGTCGGGGTAGCCGCTGTAGTCGCCGTCCGCTCCGTAGACGGTCTCCATGTGGCAGATCGCCAGGTCCGCCTTGCTGATGACGGGCTTGGCGCCGGCGAGCATCGGCGCGAAGTCGTAGCCGTCGCCGTCCGCGTCGGCGCGTGCCTTGCGGATGATCGAGGCATGGGGCAGGACGTCTCCGGAGGCGGCGAGCGTGAAGCCGCGCCGCGCGGCCGCGCCGGCCGGGGAGTGTGCCGGGGCCGGGCCCGAGGAGCAGGCCGCGGGGCCCGTGGCGCCCGCGATCAGGAGGGCCGCCGCGGCGGCCGCCGTGGGGCGCGGACGCAGGGTCCGCGGTCCGTTTCTCGAGGTGACGGTGGTTCGCGAGTGCCGTGTGGTCCGTGCGTGGTGCTTCATCGGCGGGCTCCGTGGGTGGGGGCGATATCCAGCCAGACGAATCCACATACGGAATTATCGGATAATCAAGCAGCAAGGCCGCCGGAGTCCCTGAAACGGCGTCAAACGGCTCTGCCTGTGACGCGAACAACACACCGCGGCCCACCTGCGGTGAAACCGGGGCCCGGGTCAAGGCTCCGTAAAGCGCCTTGCTCCGCACCCCTTCCGGGTAATCGGCTGTCCTCACCGTGTACCGGATTGGGGGGCCAGAGCCGGAGCGCGCGCGGACCGGAGGAAGGCGGAACGGATGCGGCACGAGAGCAGAGGGAACACGGACGGCCCCCGGGAGGGCGGACTGGCCGTTCCGATGGCGTGGTTGTACGCCGAGTACATCGCCGACGAGCTGCTGCGCACCGGCGATCTGATGCCGCCCACGTCGTTCGAGTACCGGGCGGGGCGCGACGCCCTCGCGCTGACGATCTTCCTGTCGGACAGCGAGGGCGAGCTCTCCGGGATCCGCGTGATCTCCCAGCTGGAGACCTGGCTGAGCCTGACCGCGTACGGCCAGCCGTGGCAGGACTGGGTCAGGGAGCGGATGGCGCTCCGCACGGCGGACGCCGTCGCCGCGGGCGGCCCGCGGCCCGACCTGGAGCTCGCCGAGCGGGCGTGGCGCTGGCTTCGGGAGACCGAGCTGCTCGCCCCCGACCTGGACGCGGTGCCCGGCCGCGGCGGGCAGGGCGAGGAGGACGGGCCGAAGGTGTGGACGCCCGCGTGGCGGCTCGGGCTGCCGCTGAGCCACCTGGCGATCCATCTGTTCTGAGCGGGCCCCGGCCCTTGAGTGATTCGGCGGTCCGCTGCGTACCGGAGGAGGAACAGCACCCGGCAGCGACACCGAACGGCAAGGATCTCCATGAGGCCCCTGGAGCGGCACTGCGACGCGGGCGCCTACGCGCTCGGCGTACTGGACGAGGCGGACACCTGCCGCTTCGAGGATCACCTCGCGGGCTGCCCCGACTGCCTCTTCTCCCTCGACGAACTCCATCCGGCCGCCCGGCAGTTGGAGCTGTACGGGCGGGTGACACCGGCCCCCGTGGAGCCGTTCGCCGCGCCCTCCGCCGGCCTTCTGGACCGCCTCCTGCGGGCGGCGGGGCGGCTGCGCGCGGCGCGGCGCGGGTGGCGGTTGTGCGGGGTCGCCGTCGGGGTCGTGCTGGCCGTCGGCGCCCCCGCCGTGACCGCCGTGACCGCCGTGACCGCCGTGACGGCGAACCAGCCGGGCCCGGTGCGGATCAGCGCGCGGGACGCCCGCAGCGGGGTCTCGGCGACGCTGACCGCCCGGGACCGGTCCTGGGGCACGGAGATCGGGCTCACGGTGCGGGACGCGGCGGCCGACGGGCGGGTCTGCGAACTGGTCGCCGTCGGCGCCGACGGCTCCGAGCAGACCGTCACGACGTGGCGGGTGCCCGCGCCGACCGTGCGGACGCGGGGCGCCGCGGCTCTGCGTACCGCGCAGACGGAGCGGTACGAGGTGCGCACCGCCGACGGGGAACCGCTCCTGACCCTGCCGCGCCCGTGACCTGCGTCGCTGTTTCAGCAGCCGCGCCGCTACTTCAGCAGCCGCGACAGCCGCCGGTCCGCGAGCAGCTTGCCGCCCGTCTGGCACGTCGGGCAGTACTGAAGCGAGGAGTCGGCGAAGGACACCTCCCTGATCGTGTCGCCGCACACCGGGCACGGCTCGCCGGTACGGCCGTGCACGCGCAGGCCGCTCTTCTTCTCCGACTTGAGGCGGCCCGCCGCGACCCCGCGCGAGCGCTCCACCGCCTCGGTCAGCGTGGCCAGCAGCGCCACATGCAGCCCATGGACCTCCTCCTCCGTGAGGCTCGACGTGAGCCGGAACGGGGACATGCGGGCCGCGTGCAGGATCTCGTCGCTGTACGCGTTCCCGATGCCCGCGATCAGGCTCTGATCGCGCAACGCCCCCTTGATCTGCCGCCGTTCACCCGCCAGGAGGCGCGCGAACCGCTCCTCGTCGAAGTCGGCGGCCAGCGGGTCGGGGCCGAGGCGCGCGATGCCGGGCAGCTCCTCCGGCGCCCGCGTGACGTACACCGCCAGGCGCTTCTGCGTGCCCGCCTCCGTGAGGTCGAAGCCCTCCCCCGTCTCCAGGGCCACGCGCAGCGCCAGCGGGCCCTTGCCGGGGCGCGGTACGCCGTCGGGGAGCCGGTCGTGCCACCGCAGCCAGCCCGCCCGGGCCAGGTGTGTGACGAGGTGCGTGCCGTCGGCGTCGACGTCCAGGAACTTGCCGTGCCGCCGGACGGCGGTGACGGTGCGCCCTTCGAGGGCGGTGAGCGGCGGGTCGTACGTCTTGAGGACGCTGATCGCGGTGGGCAGTACGCGCACGATCTCCCGGCCGACCAGATGGTCCGTCAGGAACTCGCGCAACGCCTCTACTTCGGGCAGTTCCGGCATCGTTCTCCCTCACCTCCGCGCTTCGCCGGCGGGCACGACGAACTCGCACCACACGCACTTGCCGCTGCCGCGCGCGTCCACGCCCCACACGTCCGCGAGCCGGTCCACCAGGAGCAGTCCGCGGCCCGACACGCCCGACTCGCCGGCGTCGCGGCGGCGCGGCAGAGCGCTCGACGAGTCCTCCACGTCGACGCGCAGCCGCCGGTCCGTGCCGCTCAGGACCCGCACGGTGACGACCGCGGAGCCGTCGGTGTGCAGCAGGGCGTTGGTGATCATCTCGTCGGCGACCAGCTCGATCTCGTCGGCCCGCTCGCCCGCGCCCCAGGCCCGCACCGCGGCCCGGATCATGTGCCGGGCCTCGGCGAGGGCCTCCGGGTCGCTCGGCGCGACGTGCTGCCGCAGCCGGCCGCCCGAGCGGGGCGCGTCGGCCGGGCGGCGGCGCAGCAGGAGGAGCGCGGCGTCGTCGTCCCCGCCGCGCCGGTCGACGATGCCGCAGAGCCGGTCGGCGAGCCGCTGGAGGTCGCGGGGGCCGACGGCGGCGAGCTCCGCCAGGGCCCGCATGCCGTCGTCCAGGTCGGCGCCCGGCACTTCCACGAGACCGTCGGTGCAGAGCAACAGGGTCTGCTCCGCGTCGAGTTCGAGCGTGGTGACCGGATAGTCGAGCTGGCCGAACTCGGCGGACAGACCGAGCGGCAGGCCGCCGTCGACCGGCATCCGCCGGCAGGAGCCGTCGGTGAGCAGGACGAGCGGGTCGAGGTGTCCTGCCCGGACCAGCTGCACCACACCGGTCGACAGGTCCGCCTCCGCGTACAGGCAGGTCGCGAAGCGGTCGGTGTCCAGCTCGTGCAGGAAGCCGGAGGCGCGGGCCATCACGGTGGCGGGCGTGTGTCCTTCGGCGGCGTACGCGCGCAGGACGATGCGGAGCTGGCCCATGACGGCGGCCGCGTGCGTGTCGTGGCCCTGCACGTCGCCGATGACGGCGCCGACGCGGCCCCCGGGCAGCGGGATCACGTCGTACCAGTCGCCGCCGATGTCCCGGCCGAGCGCTGCCGAGCGGTACCGGACGGCGATCTCCGCGCCCCGCACGCCGGGGATGGTGCGCGGCAGCATGGCCTGCTGAAGGCCCTGGGCGAGGTCCTTCTCCTGCTCGTAGAACATGGCGCGTTGCAGGCTCTGCGCGATGCTGCTGCCGAGCGCGACCAGGACGTTGCGCTCCTCCTCGGTGAAGCCGGTCTTGTTCTGGTAGAGCAGTCCGAGTACGCCGATGGGGCGGGCCTGCGCGATCAGCGGGAGGTACGCGGCCGCGGTGATGCCGAGTTCGTCGATGTGCGGCCAGAGCAGCGGGTAGGACTCCGCGAAGTCGTCGGCCGTCTCGATGTAGCGCGGCGCGAGGGTGCGGACGACCTCGCTCATCGGGTACTGCTCGTCGACGCCCGTCAGGCGGGTGCCGGGCACGAAGCTCCCCGCGGGCCCCTCGGCGACGAGGCGGATGCGGCCCGCCTCGACGAGCCCCATGACCAGGTTCGACGCTCCCAGGTGGGCCAGGCCGTGGGTGTCCCGCAGCACGTCGATGACGTCGCGCACCGTGCGGGCGTGCGCGAGGGCCGCCGTGGTGCCCTGGACGAGGCTGGTGGTGCGGCGCCGCTCGGCCTCCTCGTCGGCCCGCTCGCGCAGCGCGGCGGGGCTGTCGCCCAGCTCGCGGGTGGCGTCCCTGACGATGCCCACGATGCGGCGGGGCCGTCCGGTGGCGTCCCGCTGGATGCAGCCCTGCGTGTGGGTCCAGCGCAGTGCGCCGGTGCGGCAGCGGATCCGGAAGTAGGCGCCGTATGTGTCGCTGCCGTCCTTCAGGGCGTGCGAGACGATCTGGTCGAGGCGGTGTCCCTCGACGGTCGGGACGCGGAAGGCGAGGGTCTCCGGCCGGTTGTCGTACTCCTCGGGGCGGACGTCGAAGACCTCGTGGGCCGTCGCGTCCATGGTCATCAGGCCCGTGTCGAGGTCCCAGTCGAAGCGGCCCATGCGCAGCGCCGCCCCGTACAGCGCGAGGAAACAGCCGGCCGGCTCACCGGCCGGCTGTCCACAGCGGCATTGCCCCGCCGGGTCGTGCTCCATGGGCCCACGCTAGGCGGAGGCCTCGGCGCGCGCATGTGGGAGGGGCGCCGCCGCTTCCCGCTACGCCGACTCGGCGACCTTGCTCTGGACCCGCACCGCGACCTCCGTCCACATCTCGGCGCTCTCACCGGCGAGGTAGGCCACGACGCCCCGGCAGTGCGGCGGCACCTTGTCGATGATCTGGTCCCATTCCTCCCTGCTGATCGTGTGGATGCTCAGCAGCCGCAGCAGGGTGCGGCCGATCTCGCTGAAGCGCAGCGCCGGGTCCGCCTTGAGGCGCTTGACGGCGGTGGCCCGGTCCTGGGCCACGTCCCGGTCGGGCACGGCCGAGGGCCGGCCGACCCGCGGGGCGGTGCCGCGGTCCTCGCGGTTGGCCCGCTTGCCGCGCTGCGGCACGGGGTCCTCGCCCCGCATCATGCGGTTGCGCACATCGCGCACCGTCTCCGGCGAGATGGCCGCCACCCGGGCCACCTGGCGCAGCGAGAGGCCCGGGTTCTGGGCGATCAGCTCACCGGCGACCCTGCGTCCCTCCGCGCCGTTGATGGGCCGGACGCGGCCGTCGTGGCCGATCCGGGTCTCGTCGCCCTGCCGGCCGCCCGGGGCGCGCCTGCGCAGGTCCGCGACGGTGCCGGGCGCGATGCCGCTGACCGACGCGATCATCCGGTCCGACCACTGCGGGTGCGAGGCGATGATGCGCGCCGCGGCCCGCTTGCGGTCCGCCGTCGTCAGCGGCAGACCGTGTGTGACGTTCGATTCGACGGCGAGCACGAAGGCGTCGTCCTCCGCGCCGTCGAAGTACTTCACCGCGATCTTGCTGCGCCCCTGGAGTTCGGCGGCGCGCAAGCGGTGCAGGCCGTCGATGACCCGCATCGTGGGACGGTGCACGGTGATCGGCGGCAGCGGTGTCTGTACGACCGCGAGTGCCTGCACGTGCTCCGGATCGACTCCGGACGTCCGCGGTGAGTCCGTCGTCGACAGCGAGCCGATCTCGACTTCGACGACCATGAGCCGGTCGATCTCTGCATGCCCAGGTGTTGCCAACTCAACTCCCCCTCAAGCTCTGTTGTCCCCCGTGCGCGCGTCCCGGCACACCGCCAGGCCGCGCCCCAGCGCCGAGTCCCCCTGCCGCCGTCCGTCCGCTCCGGTGTGCGTCGCGTACGCGTCAGCCCTTGGTCGAGGGCCCCTGAAGTGAATGCGTCGCGCGCCGCGCAGGTGTGTTCTCCCGGATTACTGAATTCCACCCGCGCCCTGCACCCCGGTCTCTTCGGCGGGAATCCGCGCGCCCGGCCGCGGGAGAATTTCCCCGACCGGGCACTTTCACCCTAACAACGCGCTTTCGGCCCTGGAACCCCTCACTAATAGCGCGCCACGGGTTCCGCCACCCCTATTCACCCCTACCGGCCCGCGCGCCGGCCACCGGCTGCGCGAGGGTGCGGCCCATCAGCGGTGTCAGCGCGTCGACGGCGCCCGCCACCGAGCCGATCTCCGTGCGGGTCAGGGCTTGCGCGCCGTCGCAGAGGGCCGTCCCCGGCTCGGGGTGCACGTCGATCATCACGCCGTCCGCCCCGACGGCGAGCGCGGCACGGGTCAGCGGAAGGACGAGGTCCCGGCGGCCGCCGGAGTGCGAGGGGTCCACGATCACGGGGAGGTGGGACAGGCGCTGGACCACCGGCACGGCGCTGATGTCCAGCGTGTTGCGGGTGGCGGTCTCGAAGGTGCGGATGCCGCGCTCGCACAGCACGATGTCGAGGTTGCCGCGCTGCGCGATGTACTCGGCGGCCATCAGCCACTCCTCGATGGTGGCCCCGAAGCCGCGCTTGAGGAGCACGGGCCGGCCGGCCGCGCCCACCTCCTGGAGCAGCGCGAAGTTGTGCATGTTGCGGGTGCCGATCTGGAGCATGTCCGCGTATCCGGCGACCAGTTCGACGCTGGCCGGGTCGATGACCTCGGTGACGACGGGGAGCCCGGTCTCCTCCCGCACGTCGGCGAGGATGCGCAGTCCGGTCTCGCCGAGCCCCTGGTACGCGTACGGCGACGTGCGCGGCTTGAAGGCGCCGCCCCGCAGCAGCGCGGCCCCGGCGGTCTGCGCCATCCGTGCGGCGGCCAGGGTCTGCGAGTGGGTCTCCACCGCGCAGGGCCCGGCGATCACGGTCAGGGTGTCGGGGCCGATGGGCACGCCCCCGACGGTCACGACGGAGCGGTCCAGGTGGTGTTCCCTGCTGACCAGCTTGTACGGCACCGAGATGCGCACGACGTCCAGGACTCCGCGCAGGTGGGACAGGTTGAGGGCGCCGAACGCCGCCACGTCTCCCACCAGGCCGACGATCGTCCGGGTGACGCCTCGGCTGACGAAGGCGTCCCCGCCGGCCGTGCGGACCAGTGCGACGACCGCGTCCACATCTTCCTGCGTGGCCTCCGGGGCCATCACGACAACCAAGGGGTTCCTCCCGTGAACGGTGTCCCGGCGGGGCGGGACTGATCGCGAATACGTGATATTCCTCGACCGGATCGAAATCCGCCCGCGCTCCTGGCAATTGCGGAAACCGCGGGGAACCGTCGGGGAAATACGTCGGGCGACCACGGTAGAAGTGCCGGTGCCATTTCCTCAACGGAGACCGGCGCCCTTGTCCAACTGCGCAATATCGATGACGCCTGCGCCCGCCCCGCCCGGCTCACCCCGCTCATCGGACTCGTCCGGCCCCAGCGGAAAGGCGACCTCCACCGCGAGCCCGCCGCCCGGCCGGGCCCGGGCGCTGATCACGGCGTCGTGGGCGAGGGCGATGGCGTGCACGATGGAGAGGCCGAGGCCGTGATGGCCGGCGTCCGCCGTGCGGCCGAGGCGCTGGAAGGGTTCGAAGAGCCGTGCCACCTCGTCCGGCGGCACCGGCGTGCCGGTGTTGGCCACGCAGAGGACGGCGTGCCCGCCCCGGCCACCGGTGGTGATCCGCACCCGCCCGCCGGGGGTGTTGTGGCGCACGGCGTTGTCCACGAGGTCGCGGACCAGGCGCTGGACGAGGGCCGGGTCGCCCAGCACGGCCGCGGCGCCGATGGTGGTCTCCACCCGCAGCCCGCGCCCCTCGATCCGTGGCCGCGCGGCGTGCAGGACCCACTCGGTGACGCGGGCCAGGTCCACTCGCTCCCGGTGCCCGAGGCCCCGCTGACTGCCCGCGAGCGTCAGCAGCGACTCCAGGAGCCCGGCCTGCTGTTCACTGATCTCCAGCAGCCGCTCGAAGTTTGCACGGAACGTTTCCGCGGTGGCGTCGCGGTCGATGAGCGCCTCCTCGATCAGCGCGTGCTCCAGGGTGAGCGGGGTGCGCAGTTCGTGGGCGGCGTTGGCGACGAAGCGCCGGTGGGAGTCGAGCGCCGTCTCCAGACGGCCGAGGAGCCCGTCCACGGTGTCGGCGAGGTCCTTGATCTCGTCCGCGGGTCCCTGGACGGCGAGCCGCTCGTGGAGGGTGTGCGCCGAGACGCGCCGGATGGCGCCGGTCATCGCGCGCAGCGGGCGCAGCGCGCGCCGGGCGACCAGCCGGCCGAGGACGGCGGAGACCGCCACCATGACGGCCAGGGCGATCCCGGACTGCACCAGCAACTCCCGCAGCAGGTCCGCGTGCTGGCGTACCGCCTGTTCGTGCAGCCGTCCGACGATGTCGCCGGTCCTGCCGGCGGTGCGGGTCCCGGGCCCGGCCCCGCCGGGACCCGTTCCGGTTCCGGTTCCGTCGACGACGACCCGGTCCGCGGGGAACCGGGCGACGAGCAGATACGTGAGGGTGAGCAGGACCGCCCCCGAGGCGGCGAACAGCGCGCCGTACAGCAGCGTGAGGCGTGTGGTGAGCGAGGGCAGGCGCATGGGCCCCTCAAATCCGGTAGCCGCTCCGAGGAATGGTCTCGATGACGGGCGGGGTGCCGAGCTTCGGCCGCAGGCGGTTGATCGTCGCCTTGACCGTGGTGGTGAACGGATCCGTCGCCTCGTCCCACACCCGCTCCAGGAGCTCCTCGGCCGACACGACCCGGCCGCGGGCCGCGAGGAGGTACTCCAGGACCGCGAACTCCTTGGGACTGAGCGCCAGTCGCTCCCCGGCGCGCGACGCGACCCGCTGCGCCGGGTCGAGTCTGAGGTCGCCGCGTACGAGGACCGGGGGCAGTGCCTCCCGGGAGCGGCGGCCGAGCGCCCGGATACGGGCCACCAGCTCGGCGTAGGCGAACGGCTTGGGGAGGTAGTCGTCCGCGCCGAGGCCGAAACCCGCGACGCGGTGGGCGGTCGTGCCGGACGCCGTGAGCATCAACACCCGTGCGGGCGCGGGCCGTTCGGCGATCCTGCGGCACACCTCGTCGCCGGGCACGCCGGGCAGGTCCCGGTCGAGCACGACCACGTCGTAGTCGGCCGCGGAGGTGCGTGCGAGGGCGTCCGCGCCGTCGAGGGCCACGTCGACCGCCATGCCCTCGCGGCGCAGCACCCGCGCCACCGACTGCGCGAGTTCGGCGTGGTCCTCGACCACCAGGACCCTCATCGCGGGGGCCTCATCGGGGGACTGATCATGAAGTCCACGGTGCCCGAACCGTCGTCACGCACCGGTCACAACCGGTCGCTTCCGGACGGGTCCGGACTTCCTGTGAACCGGTCACAGATCTTCGGACCGCGGTGTGACCGCCCGCCGCGTAGAAACGGAACCGCACCACCGCGACTGTGCCAGGGCCTCGCGACCTCGCGACACCTCGACAAGGAGATGCCGGCCGTGCTCACCAACGGGGAGACGGACATGACCGATGTCCGGTCGTCAGCCCACGTGCAGCCGGTCACATGCGTCGTGCGGCGCGGCCCCCTCGCGGTCCTCCTCCCCCGGTCCCGCGAGGGGGTTCAGTTTGGCCGCGAGGTCCGCCCGCCGCTGGACGGCGAGCTTGCGGTACGCCCGCGTCAGATGCTGCTCGACGGTGCTGATCGTGATGCAGAGCTTGTCGGCGATCTGCCGGTTGGTGTGGCCACGGACGGCGAGCGTGGCCACACGCAGTTCGGCGTTGCTCAGCTCCTCGGGATGTCGGCGGTTCCCGGACGACCACGGCTGTTCGGCGGGGTGCGGACTGCCGGCGTCGGCCGCCTCGGGCATGCTGGGCACGGGCACGCCGCACTCCCCCGCGAGCCGCTGCGCCTTGCGGGCCAGGGCCCGCGCCTGGCCGACCTTGCCGAGCTCGCGCTGCGCGCGGGCCAACTCGTCGATCGCGCGGACCAGTTCGAGACGGTGTCCGCGGTCCCGCAGGATGTCGATGGCCTCGCCGAGCAGCGGCGGCCGGTGTGCGGCGTCGAGCGTGCCGGCGAGCGTCCGCAGCGAGACGGCTCGCGCGCAGTCGTTCTTCCGGTCGCTGAGGGCAAGTTGCTCCTCGGCCAGGGCACGGGCGCGGTCGCGGTCGCCGAGCGACAGGTGGGCCTCGGCCGCGTCGGTGCGCCAGGGCACCAGCGCGGGCAGGTCGAAGTCCCAGCGCCGCATGAGGTCCCCACAGGTGAGGAAGTCGTCGAGCGCGGCGTAGGGGCGTCCGGCGGCGAGGTAGTAGTGGCCGCGGGCGCGCAGGTAGAGCAGGCCGTCGGCGGTCTGGAACGCGGCGTCCGGCACCGGGACGCTGAGATGGGCGGCGGCCTCGTCGAGCCGCCCCATGACGGTCTTGGTGAACACGGCGGTGGCGACGGGCGAGACGACGGCCACGCCCCAGCCGTCCGCGGGGACGAGGGCGAGCGCGGAGCGCGCCGACTCCCGCGCGGCGACGAGCGCGCCCGTCCTGAGCTCGATGCGCGCCTTGGCCGCGGCGAGCAGCGCCTGCCACATGGGGGCGCGCCGCTCGACGGCCTCCTTCAGGAGCGTCTCGCACCAGAACCCCGCCGCCTCCAAGCGGTCGGCGAGGAGCAGGGAGTTGAGCGCGACCAGGAGCGGTGTCAGCGTGCCGTCGTCGAGGCGGGTGCTCTGCAATATCTGCTCGGCCCGGACCACCACGTCGTCGCCGGGACCGTCGAGGAGGGCCTTCATCAGGGTGGCCGCCCGCCGGTGGGGGCTGCGCGCGAGCGCCGCCGCGTGCGGTGGGCTCGTGTCCTCCGCCGTCGTGTGTTCCGGCGTCCCGCCCAGGCAGGCTCCGGCGGAGGCGGGGAGCCCCGGATAGGCGTACGTCATCCAGCGGCGCGGGCAGTCGTGCCGGTACCGGACGCCGGGGCCGGACCGTCCCGGGGGCGCGGTGCTCTGCCGCTCGACGGCACGGAGCACGTCGAGGGCACGCTCCGCCCGGCCGAACCAGAGGAGGTGGCCGACGAGTTCGTCGGCGTGCCGGGTGCCGAGGCGCCCGTCGAGCGCCGCGGCGGTGAGCTCGGGCAGGTGCTGGGCGACACCGGCCGGGTTGACGCGCCAGCCCGCCCGGGTGAGCGCGGCCCTGATCTCCAGGGTCTGGTCCGGGTCGGTGCTGCTGTCGCGGGCGATGCGCAGGCAGGTGAGGGCGAGGTCGACCTCGTCGTCGGCGAGGGCGCGCTCCGCCGCCTCCATCAGGGTGCGCCGCGCCCAGGGCGCGTCGGCCCTCTCCGCCGCGATGAGGTGCCGTACGACGACGGTCGACGCGGCCCCGTGCTCGTGCAGGACCTGGGCGCAGCGGGCCTCGACGCGGGCCCGGTCGGCGGGCTCCAGGCTCCTGAGCACCGCGGCGCGCCCGGCGTCGTGGCGGAACCAGCCCGCGTCGAGGAGGCCCGCCTCGTTCAGCGCGCGCAGGCTGCGCAGGAGCGATTCCCTGCTGGTCCCGAGGACCTCCACCAGTTCGGCGAGGGACATGTCGGCGCCCGCCACGGCCAGCGCCCAGGCGGTGCGGCGTGTGGCGAGATCGCTGCGGTACAGGCAGGTCGCGACGGCGCGGACGAACGACTCACCCGGCACCAGAGTCGCGGGCGGGATGGTTCCGGCGCCCGTGGCGCGGTGGTCCTCGATGAGCGCGCGGGTCAGCAGCGGGCTGCCGCCGCCCATGTGGTGGATCTCCTGGACCAGCTTGCGCGTCCGCCACCCGGGCTCACCGAATACGGAGATCATTTCTGCGACTCCGGAGCGCGTGAGCGGCCCGAGCCTGATATTTCGGCAGCCCGGCAGGCGCAGCAAATCAACGCGTAATCTCGCGTGACCGGCCAGGAAGCCGCTGTTCTCGCCCAGTACGACCAGAATGCGGCTGACGGCCAGCCGGCGGGCGAGGAAGAGGAGGCATTCCAGGGAGTGTTCGTCGGCATGCCGTGCGTCGTCGATACTGAGCACCAGGGGCCTTTCCCTGGCTTTTTCGAGTAGAATCCCGCAGAGCTCGGGAATCTCGTTCATGGCCACGGCGGGCAGTTCTCCCGCTGCCCGTCGCGTCTGGGCCGAGCCGGCGATGAGCTCCACGAGCCGAGCCGCGCGCCGGGCGTCGGTGGCGGGCAGGTCGGCGCCGAGGAGCAGTTGCCCCATTACCCCGAGAGGCAGGTCGCTCTCCGCGTCCGAGGCTGTGGCCTGCAAGTGCAGTGCGCCGGAGGCGTTGACGCGCGTCTCGAAAGCGCGCAGCAGCGCGGTCTTGCCAGTGGCCACCGCGCCGCTGACCAGAATGACTCCGCCATGCCCGCTCGCAGTCGAGTCGAGCATGTGTTCCATGATCGAAAGTTCTTCACCGCGTTCCACCAAGTTCATGAGCCGACTTCTCCCCCGCGGCTGACGGCTGATCCGTGAGCGGCCGTGAGACCAGCTGGATCAATTCCATCGACTGAACCGGCCACCCGACGGACGACTCTGCCATATCTGAAAATCAACTACCAGCGCTATTTGACTCAATGCCACGCCATTACCGTCACGAATGCGCCACATCCGCGGTAATCGGACGCAGTCGCTCCATATCATTCGGAAACTCTTGCGTATTTGCCTGATGACGGAACTCGGCGAATTTCCGGAAGGCGGCTGCGGACCGGATGAAAAGACCGCCGTGGCGAATGGGGCGGCAGCGACGGCAGGGCCGGGGAACGATTGGCCCGTTCCGCATGGCTCTCCGACCCGCCGTCTGACCGATTCGACTCGCCGGCCGTCGAAGGCGCCGGTGTCCGGCCGACCGCACAATGGGCACGTGGAGTGGTTCACCGCGGACGCGTACTGGTTGAGCCGGCTGATCTTCCAGCGGGCCCTGGCCGCGCTGTATCTCGTCGCCTTCCTGGGGGCCGCCCGGCAGTTCCGGGCGCTGATCGGCGAGCGCGGCATGCTGCCGGTGCCGCGGCACGTCGCACAGGTGCCGTTCCGGCGGGCCCCGAGCCTCTTCCAGCTCCACTACTCGGACCGCTTCTTCGCGCTCTGCGCCTGGGCGGGCTGCGCGGTCGCGGTGGCCCTGCTGGCCGGTGCGGACGGGTTCCTGCCGCTGTGGGGCGCGATGCTGCTGTGGCTGGTGCCCTGGGCGCTGTACCTCTCCATCGTGAACGTGGGCCAGACCTGGTACGGCTTCGGCTGGGAGTCGCTGCTCCTGGAGGTGGGCTTCCTCGCGGTCTTCCTCGGCAACGACCGGGTGGCGCCGCCCGTGCTCGTACTCCTTCTCCTGCGGTGGGTGCTCTTCCGCGTGGAGTTCGGCGCCGGGCTGATCAA
Source organism: Streptomyces sp. NPDC030245 (assembly GCF_055572995.1). Classification (NCBI taxonomy): domain Bacteria; kingdom Bacillati; phylum Actinomycetota; class Actinomycetes; order Kitasatosporales; family Streptomycetaceae; genus Streptomyces; species Streptomyces sp. NPDC030245. The sequence continues at coordinate 543,268 of NZ_JBVICF010000002.1, forward strand.
GATGCGCGGCGACGCGTGCTGGCGCAAGCTCACGTGTCTGTACTTCCACCACGAGACGCAGCCGATGCCGGGCCCGCTGAGCTGGTTCTTCCACCATCTGCCGAAGCCCGTGCACCGGATGGAGGTCGCGGCCAACCACGTCACCCAACTGGCCGTACCGGTCCTGCTGTTCACGCCGCAGCCGGTGGCGACGGGCGCGGCCTGCCTGATGATCGTGACCCAGCTGTGGCTGATCCTCTCGGGCAACTTCGCCTGGCTGAACTGGCTCACCGTCGTCCTCGCGGCGTCCGCACTCGACCTGTCCGCCTGGTACACGGCACCCGCCGTCGCGGAGGCACCCCTCTGGTACGTGGTGGTGGTGACCGCCGTCTCCGCGCTGCTCCTCGCGCTCAGCTACCGTCCGGTGCGCAATCTGCTGTCCCGGCGGCAGATCATGAACCGCTCGTTCGACCCGCTGCACCTCGTCAACGCGTACGGCGCGTTCGGCAGCGTCAGCCGCGTCCGCCAGGAGGTCGTCATCGAGGGCACGGCCGACGAGGCGCCGCGCGAGGACGGCGACTGGCGGGCGTACGAGTTCAAGGGGAAACCCGGCGACGTGCGCCGCTGGCCGCGCCAGTTCGCCCCCTACCACCTGCGGCTCGACTGGATGATGTGGTTCGCCGCGCTCTCCCCCGCGTACGCGCGGTCGTGGTTCGGCCCGCTCGTGGAACGCCTCCTGGAAGGCGACCGGGAGACCCTGCGGCTGCTGCGGAGCTCACCGTTCCCGCCCGACGCCCCGCCCGCGTACGTCCGCGCCCGGCTCTACCGCTACCGGTACACGACCTGGCGGGAGCTGCGCGAGACGGGCGCCTGCTGGGAACGTACTTACGTCCGTGAGTTCCTGTCGCCGACGCGGCTCGCCCCGCCCGCTCAGCAGCGGTAGACGCGCCGGGCCGTGCCACCGAACACCTCGGCGCGCTCGCCCGTGTCGAGCGTGTCCGTCAACAGACGTGCGGCGTCAAGGACTTCGTCGTACTCGGCGGCGAGCGTACTGACCGGCCAGTCGGAGCCGAACATCAGCCGCCGGGGCCCGAACGCCCCGATGACCGTGTCCGCGAACGGCCGCAGGTCGTCCACCGTCCACGTCGCGTGGTCCGCCTCGGTGACCATGCCGGAGAGCTTGCACACCGTGTTGGGGCGCGCGGCGAGCGCCCGGACCGCGGACGCCCAGGGTTCGACGGCGCCCGACACGATGGGCGGCTTGCCCAAATGGTCGAGGACGAAGGTGAGTTCGGGCAGGTCGGCGGCCGCCTTGGCGCAGGCGGGCAGCTGATGCGGCAGGACGACGAGGTCGTAGGCGAGACCGGCCGCGGCGACCGCCGTCAGGCCCCTGCGCACGTCGGGCCGCAGCAGCCACTCCGGCTCGGGCTCGCCCTGCACCTGATGGCGGATGCCCACCAGGTGCTGCCCGCCCGGCAGTTCACGGAGTGCGGCCAGCGTGTCCGCCACGTCCGGACGAGTGAGGTCCGTCCACCCGACGACCCCCGCGACGAGATCGCTGCCCGCCGCCAGGGCGAGCAGCTCCGGGGTCTCGTCCGGCACGGTCACGGTCTGGACGAGCACCGTGGCGCCGACGCCCGCCGCGCGGGCCTCGGGCGCGAGGTCGGCCAGCGTGAAGTTTCTGCGGATCGGCGCGAGGGCGTCACCGGTGATCCACTCCTGGTCGCGCACGGAGAGGTCCCACACGTGGTGGTGGGCGTCGACGAGGAGCGGCCCGGCCCCCGTCACGGCAGCTCCCACACGACGGGCAGCCCGGCGTCGGCGCCCTCGGCGGAGTAGTCGTGGGCCACGTCCAGGAGCTCGGCCATCCGGGCCTGCCAGGCGATGTTGACCGGCAGCCGCTCCAGCTCGGCGAGCATGCGGCCGTAGTCCTCGCACTCCAGAAGATGGAAGAGGTCGGCTCCGCTGCGCCAGATCGTCCAGGAGGAGACGCCCGCTGCACGGATCGCGATGGTGAGTTCGGCGGGCACCTCGCGGTGCGCGGCCTCGTAGGCGTCGATGCGGTCAGGGCGGACTCTGGTGTGCAGGGCGACTCTCACAGCCGGTCCCTTCCCCGTACGCCCCCCGGTATGTCTTCCCCGGCGTCCCGCCGGGCCTCGCCGGGGACCGGCACCTCCGGCGGCAGCAGCCCGGTCTCCCGCGCCTCCTGCCAGAAACCGGCGGGCACCTCGGCGGCGAACTGTTCGGCGGCGTCGGTGACCTGCTCGGGGGCGCGGGCTCCGACCAGCACGCTGGCGACGGCCGGGTGGCCGGTGGGGAAGGCGAGCGCGGCGGCCCGGAGCGTGGTGCCGTGCCGTTCGGCGACCGTCCGCAAGGCCTGGGCGCGCGCCAGCAGTGGGGGCGGCGCCTCGGTGTAGTCGAACCGGGCTCCGGGCCTGGGGTCGGCGAGCAGGCCGGAGTTGAAGACGCCGCCGATGACGACCGAGGTGCCGCGCTCGCTCGCGGCGGGCAGCAGGCCGGTGAGGGCCCGCTGGTCGAGGAGCGTGTAGCGGCCGGCGCAGAGCACGGCGTCGACGTCGGTCTCGCGGACGAAGCGGGTGAGCATCTCCGCCTGGTTCATGCCCGCGCCGATCGCGCCGACGACGCCTTCGGCGCGGAGCCGCTCCAGCGCCGGGTAGCCCTCGCGGAAGGCCTCTTCGGCGTGGTCGTCGGGATCGTGCAGGAAGACGACGTCGACGCGGTCGACGCCGAGGCGGGTCAGGCTGGACTCGATCGAACGGCGCACGCCGTCCGCGCTGAAGTCCCAGACCCTGCGGTGCGTGCGCGGCACCGCGAAGCCGCCGTCGGCGAGGTCGTCGCCGGTCACCTCGTCGGCCGGCGCGAGGATCCTGCCGACCTTCGTCGAGATGACGTACGAGGAGCGGTCCCGGCCACGCAGCGCCTCGCCCAGCCTGCGCTCGGACAGGCCGAGGCCGTAGTGCGGGGCGGTGTCGAAGTAGCGGATGCCCGCGTTCCAGGCGCGGTCGAGGGCGGCGGCCGCCTGCTCGTCGCTGACCGGCGCGTAGAGGTTGCCGATGCCCGCGGCACCGAAGGACAGCTCGGTCACCTCGACACCACTGCCCCCGAGAACGCGCCACGCCGGACCACGCGCCGGTTCCGGGCCACCCGCGTCCCGGCCACCCACCGGCTCCACCCCCCTCACCGGTTCGCCGGCCGAAGGCGCAAGCCCTGCATGCCGCCGTCGACAGCGAGGGCGGTGCCGGTGGTGGCCCCGGACAGGGGGCTCGCCAGGTAGGCGATGGCGCCCGCCGCCTCCTCCGCCGTTACCAGGCGTCCGGTGGGCTGGCGCGCCGCCAGCGCGGCCCGTTCGGCGGCCGGGTCGGGGGCGTCGTCCAGCAAGCGGCCGACCCAGGGGGTGTCGACGGTGCCGGGGTTGACGCAGTTGACGCGGACCCCTTCGCGCACGTGGTCGGCGGCCATGGCGAGGGTGAGGGAGAGCACCGCTCCCTTCGACGCCGCGTACAGGGCGCGTTGCGGGAGCCCGGCCGTGGCCGCGATGGAGCACGTGTTGACGATCGCCGCGCTCGTCGAGACGCGCAGATGCGGCAGGGCGGCGCGGCTGGTGCGGACGACCCCGAGGACGTTGACGTCCAGGACGGTGTGCCACTGCGCGTCGTCGTTGTCCTCGACGGTGCCCTGCGCGCCGATGCCCGCGTTGTTGACCAGGACGTCGAGTCCGCCGAGGTCGGCCGCGGCCGAGGCGACGGCCTCCCGTACGGACGCGTCGTCGCTCACGTCGGCGGCGTACGCGCGAAGGGGCTCGCGCACACCGCTCGGGTCGAGGTCGAGGACGGCGACGTCCGCCCCGCGCGCGGCGAGGAGTGCGGCGGTGGCCCGGCCGATGCCGGACGCCCCGCCGGTGACCAGGGCCTTGAGCCCCTGGAAGTCGGTCATGCGGCTGCTCCCTTGCCCGGTGCGAGGTGGTCGTGCGCGGGGGCGTCCCGTGCGAGGTCGGCGGCCCAGAACGTGCCGTCCGGATAGGTGAACGCGGCGACGGACTCGTCCCGCATGGTCGCCGAGAAGCCCGGCGCCGTCGGGGCCGTGTAGTGGCCCGCGCGGATCACCACCGGGTCGGTGAAGTGTTCGTGCAGGTGGTCGACGTACTCGATGACGCGGTCCTCGGTGGTGCCGGCGAGCGCCACGTAGTCGAACATCGCCAGGTGCTGGACGAGCTCGCAGAGGCCGACGCCGCCCGCGTGCGGGCAGACGGGGACGCCGAACTTGGCGGCGAGCAGGAGGATGGCGAGGTTTTCGTTGACCCCGCCGACCCGTGCCGCGTCCATCTGGAGGATGTCGATGGCGCCGGCCTGGAGGAGCTGTTTGAAGACGATGCGGTTCTGCACGTGTTCGCCGGTGGCGACCTTGACGGGGGCGACGGCCGTGCGGATCGCGGCGTGGCCGAGGACGTCGTCGGGGCTGGTGGGCTCCTCGACCCAGTAGGGGTCGAACTCGGCGAGGGCGCGCGTCCACCGGACGGCCTCGTCGACGTTCCAGCGCTGGTTGGCGTCGACGGCCATGCGGATGCCCGGGCCGATGGCCTCGCGGGCGGTGCGGCAGCGGCGGATGTCGTCGGCGAGATCGGCGCCGACCTTCAGCTTGATCTGGGTGAAGCCGTCGGCGACGGCCTGCCGGGCGAGCCGGGTGAGCTTCTCGTCGCTGTAGCCGAGCCAGCCGGGCGACGTGGTGTAGCCGGGGAAGCCGTGCTCCTTGAGCCGGGCCGCCCGGCCCGCCGCCCCCGCGCGGCCGGACCGCAGCAGCCCCAGGGCATCCTCCGGGGCAAGGGCGTCGGCGATGTAGCGGAAGTCGACCTGGGAGACGAGCCATTCAGGTGTGGCGTCGGCGAGCAGCTGCCAGAGCGGCTTGCGGGCCCGCTTGGCCGCCAGGTCCCAGACGGCGTTGACGACGGCGCCGACGGCCATGTGCATCACGCCCTTCTCGGGGCCGAGCCAGCGCAGCTGGCTGTCGCCGACGAGGGCGCGGTTGAGCGTGCCGGGGTCGGCGCAGAGCTCGTCGACGGGGCGGCCGACCACGTGGTGGCGCAGGGAGCGGATCGCGGCGACCTGGACGTCGTTGCCGCGGCCGATGGTGAAGGTGAAGCCGTGCCCCGCCAGGCCGTCGCCGGCGTCGGTGCGGAGCACCACGTAGGCGGCGGAGTAGTCGGGGTCCGGGTTCATCGCGTCGGACCCGTCCAGCTCCCGTGAGGTCGGGAACCGGATGTCGTAGGTGTCGACCGCGGTGACGCGGGAGGGAGTCGGGGACACAGGAGGCCTTTCCGGAAGGGGCGTGTCGCGCGGGCAGGGGGCGGTGGGCCGGTGCGGGGTCAGTCCTGTGCGCGGCCCCCCTCCGCCACCCTCGGGACGTAGTCGTTGTCCACCGTCCGCGAAGCCCCTTGAGCGATGGGCCTGTTGCGCACCTTCCTGCCGGCCATCTGACAGCTCCTCATCGAGCGGGATCGCTGGGAACGAGCGTGAGCGAATATTTATCAGACCACTTGCCGCCCACAACACCCTCCGTCGTCGACCTTTCGCACTTTCCGGCCGTAGTGGTCCGACCACATCTCTGACTAGACTGCGGCGGACCCGGCCAGCAGAGGAGCGTTACGTGGACCGACCGGAGCAGTCCGCCCCGCAGAAGGGCACCGTGACGCAGCGGGCCATCGAACAGATCAAGGCGATGATCGGCGGGGGGCGGCTCGAACCGGGCCAACGCCTGCCCACCGAGCGGGACTTGGCCACCCAGCTGGGCATATCGCGCAGTTCGATGCGGGAGGCGATCCGCGCTCTGACGGTGCTCGGCGTCCTCGAAGCACGGCACGGCTCCGGCATCTACGTCACGCAGTTGGAGGCCGGGGACCTCCTGGAGACCTTCGGCGTGGTGGCGGACCTGTCACGCGGGCCGCAACTGGTCGAACTCCTCGCGGTGCGCCGGGTCCTGGAGTCCACGGCGACCGCGCTGGCGGCGGCCCGCATCACGGAGACCCAACTGGCCGACGTGGCCAAGCACTTGGAGGCCATGAAGGCCACCGACGACCCGGAGGAGATCCTCGCCCACGATCTCGCGTTCCACCGCACGATCGCCTTCGCGGCGGGCAACGACACGATGGCCGCGATACTGGAGGGCCTCTCCTCGCGTACGTTCCGCGCGCGGGTGTGGCGGGGCTACCAGGAAGAGGGCGCCTTCGAACGCACCCGGCGCGAACACGCCCGCATCCACCGGGCGCTCGTGGCGCGGGACCCGGAGGCGGCGCGGGCCGCGGCGGCGGCACACGTGGGCGAGGTGGAGGAGTGGCTGCGGGGCCAGGTGGAGGGGTGAATCAAATCAGCGGCGCGATCGGGCCGGCCCTGACACCATCCCCCAGTGATCACCGACCCGAGCGACACCCCGCACACGACGGCCCTGCTTTCCGCCGTACGCAACAACGCCGCCTGGTGCGACGCCGTCTGCCGGTCCCACGGCGTGCCCGGCACCGTCGAGGGCGGCGTCTGGGCCAGCCCTCGGCGCACTCCCCCGCTGTACCCCGACGCCGTCACACTCTCCCCCGGCGCGACGCCCGACGACGTGCTCGCCCGCATCGACGTCGCGTCGCCCGGCGCCTCGGTGAAGGACAGCTTCGGCACGCTGGACCTCTCCGCGGCCGGCTTCGAGGTGCTGTTCGAGGCGCGGTGGATCCACCGTCCTGCGACGGAACCCGCACCGCGCGGCGGTGGCTGGGAGCCGGTCGAGGGCGTCGACCGGCTGTCCGCGTGGGAGGCCGCGTGGAGCGGTGACGGGGGAAGCGGTGTCGGGGGGAGCGGTGACGGGGCGGGTGAAGGGCTGTTCCGGCCCGCCCTGCTCGACGACGGAGCGGTGTTCCTGGCGGCCGCGGCCGGGGGCCGCGTCACGGCGGGCGCCGTCGCACATCCCGCCGCGTCCGTGATCGGCATCTCCAACCTCTTCGCCGCCGACGAGGACCTGGACACCGCATGGCGCTCGTGCCTGGACGCCACGGCCCGGCTCTGGCCCGGCGTACCGGTCGTCGGCTACGAACACGGCGACGACCTGGCCGCCGCGCTCCGCCACGGCTTCGCACCGGTCGGGCCCCTGCGCGTGTGGCTGCGCACGCCATAGACGTCATAGAGGTCATAGCCGTCCTAGCCGATCGGCATCCGTTCCACCCGCGGGTTCTTCCACTCGGCGCTGAAGGAGGGGCAGGCCGCGTCACCGCCGTCCCAGGACATGGTGAGCGCGACCTCGTCGGGCGTGCGGTGCAGGGCGAAGTCCGTCCGCACCGTGTACGAGCGCAGCCATCTGAAGCTGCCGCCACCGGCCCGGTCGCCGTCGACGCGGACCTCCCAGCGGATGCGCCGGTCCACGCAGCCACGGGGCACGGCGAGGCTGAGGACGCCGTGCAGTTCATCGCCCTCGAACCCGGAGTCGCGGCCCGGCCCCGCGACACGGAAGCCGCTCTCGGCACGTCGGCGTACGTCCCAGGTGTGGTAGCGCTTGGTGACGGACAATTTCGCACCGGTGATCTCCGTACGGGAGACGGGCGTCGATCCCCGGCCGGCGTACGTCAGAGGGAGGTCGTCCGTCGCGCGGCCCCAGAAGACCGTGCCGACGACGACGAACACGATCCCGAGGAAGAGGGCGATCAGGCAGCCCCCCACCGCGCCGTCTTCGGCGGCCTGCCGTTCCCGTGCGCCCGCCGCTCCCTCAGAAGGCATAGGACACATCCTCAGAAGGCATAGAACACATCGAAGCTCTTGGACAGGCGCGGCCTCTCCCACACCAGCCCGAACGTGTCGCACGTCCCGGCCGCGCCGGTCGCGTCGGCGTGCATCGTGACCTTTTCCGCGGAGGACCGCAGCGGGAAGTCGGTCGCGATCTCCTTGCCCGTCCCCCGCTCGGGCACCTCGATGGTTCCCTTCTTGAAGGGACGCCCGTCGAGGGTGATCTCCCAGGCGGCTTCGACGGGCCTGCTCCCGCACTCCCCTCCCGCCTCCAGGCGCAGCGTGCCTTCGAGCCGGTCTGCCGGGGCATCGCCGTCCACCGTGAAAGTGCTGCTCACACTGCCCGCCACATCCCAGATGTACGTGTCGCCCGCTGCCGTGGGCCGTCGCCCGCCGGACGGTTCGAGAGCGACGGTGCCACCGCTGACGGCGAGGCCGATGAGCAGATAGCCCACCACCGCGACGACCAGCACGGCGCAGAGGCAGCCGCCGACCGCCGACGCGGTGGGAGGCGGGCCCGGCGCACGGCTGGAGCCGGTGGGCGCAACGGACACGCCCGGCCCTGCGGTGGGCGCGGCGGCCCTCTCGTCGCCCTCGGCACGCCCCTCCTGCCCCGCCACGGCCGACACCTTCGCCACGGCGGCCGACTCGTGCCCCGTCGACTCCTCCCTCTCCCCGGCGGAGTCCGGAGCGAGCAGCCTGCGCGCCTGTCGGCGCAGCACATCGACCTCGTGCCGCAGCCGGCCGATGTCCTCCAGCGCCTCCGCCAGCTCGCCGTCGGTGACCTTGATGTACTGCTGGGCCTGTGCGAGCCGGTTCAGCAGGCTGTCGCGTTCCTCGACGAGCGCGGATCCGTTCAGTTCCTCCGCGAGCTCCTCCAGTTCGGCCCTGAGCCGGTCCGACTCCTCCCGCCAGTAGAGCAGTTGCGTGGCCGCGTCCTCGCTCGCGCGCTGGGCGAGGCGTCGCAGCGCGTGCAGCCGTTCCCTCTCCTTCGGCGGCAGCGGCGTGCCGCGGGCACCGACGAGGTCCGTGACGGCGTCGAGGACCGCCTCGGGAGCGATGCGGCTGCCCCGGAGATAGCGCTTGACCTGTGCCGGGGGCAGACCGAGGGCCTCGCCGAGCCCCGCCCCCGTGCCGAGAGCGGGCCCCACGGCGGCGCGCAGGGCGTCCGCGTAGGCGGCGGCTTCCGGGCTCACCGCCCGGTCCCACCGGTTGTGGGCGAGGACGATGCGGTGGCCGAAGTCGTCCGCGCGCTGCTGGGGTTCCGGGCGGCCCTTGGCGATCAGCCGACGGCGGACGTGCACGAAGAGGGAGTCCGTGTCGATCAGGTCGGGGCCGTCCGGGACACCCCTGTCGAGCGCCTCGATGACCTCGCCCGTGAAAGCCGTGTAGGTCTCGTCCCGCGGGGCCAGCGCCCGGACCGTCGCCGACGCCGCAGCCAGCAGATAGGTCCCCTTGATCCCCGCCAGGTCGGCGAGCTCCTCGTCGGGCGAACCGAGGTGATCCGTGAGCGCCCGCCCGCCGTAACAGCAGTCCAGGACGACGAGGCGCTGCCGTGCGGTGCACACCTCGAGCAGGACGCGCCGGATGTGGTTGAAGTCCAGGGCGTTGTACAGCCGTTCGTGGTCGCCGCTGGGCAGGGCCAGGTGCAGACCGAACTTGAGCGGGGAGAGGCCGTGTCCGGCGAAGTACACCAGGAAGGCGTCCGTGGCCTCCGCTGCGGCCGTGTGCAAGGTCTGCATGACCTGCGGGACCGAGCCCACCCTGTCGCCGGTCAGGTCGATGCAGTGTTCCTCGGGCAGGCCCCACAGATCGGCGTCCATGAGCAGTTCCTTCAACTTGCTCACGTTCTTGTCGACCGTGGGCAGGTTCGGCAACTTCTCGTACGTGGACACACCGATCAGCACCGCGCGGGTCCTGGCGGGGTCGGGGAACGCCGACTTCGTGGGTCGCCGTGCGTCACTCCCGGGCACTGGCGTCCTCGTCCCGGTCCTCGTCCCGGTCCTCGTCCCGAAGGTCCTGGAGGACGGCCGTGATGCGGCGGATCTCCTCGTCGGAGCCGCCGTGGACCGTCACGGAGCCGCGCCCGGTCGTCACCGTCACCGCGGGCGCGGAGGGGCGGGCGGCGCGCCAAGCGGCGTACGCCACCGCCAGGTTGAGGGCGGCGATACCGTGCCCCAGCAGCACGTCGATGACGTCGACCGCGCCCATGGTCCCGGCGTCGCCGTCCTGCCGCGCGGGACGGAGGCCGATGTCCGCGTGCTCCCGTACATCGGCGGTCTGCCGCAGCCATGTGTAGAGGTCGAGGGTGGCGCGCTCCCCGCCCCCGGTCCCGGACTCGTCGAGACGGATCTGCACACTCCGAGCGCTGCGCCGGTGTTCCATGCCGAGCCACGCTAACCGGACCGGACGCCCCGCGTGGGTGAGTTGTCGCGCACTCACCCACGCGATGGCGCCCGGCCCGTCGGCACGTCAGGCGCACACGCGTACGGAACCGGCCGTCACGCCCGGCTGAACCGCAGCGTCACCAACTCGAACGGCCGCAGCCGCACCGTCACCGCGTCCCCCGCGAGGTCCGGCGCCGCCGCCCCTTCGAGCGGTCGCTCCAGCAGGTCGGTCGCCGTGACCGAGCCGACCGGGAAGCCCGCCGTCAGTGTGGCGCGGGCCCGGCCGCCGTGCGCCTCGTGGAAGCGGACGACCACGTCACCGCTGCCGTCGTCGGCGAGCTTGACCGCGGTGACGACCACCGCGTCGTCGTCGACCGTCACCAGCGGCGCCACCTCGGAGCCACCGGTGATCCTGCGCTCGGGCAGGTTGACGCGGTAGCCCTCGCGCACCGCGTCGCCGATCCCCGCGCCCGGCACCAGCGCGTGCCGGAAGCGGTGGACGCCCTGGTCCGTCTCGGGGTCGGGGAAGCGCGGGGCGCGCAGCAGCGAGACGCGGACCGTCGTGGTCGTGCCGGAGTCCTCGGCGCGGACCGTGCGGGTCACATCGTGGCCATACGTCGAGTCGTTGACCAGGGCGACGCCCCAGCCCGGCTCCTCGATGTGCACGAAGCGGTGGTTGCACGCCTCGAACTTGGCGGCCTCCCAGCTCGTGTTGGTGTGCGTGGCGCGGTAGAAGTGGCCGAACTGGGTCTCCGACGCGTACCGCTCCGCGTGGATGTCCAGTGGGAAGGCGAGCTTGAGGAACTTCTCCGTCTCGTGCCAGTCGACCTCGGTGTCGATGTCGAGCCGCCGGTCACCGGGGGCGAGCGACAGCACCTGTGTGAGGCGCGAGGCGCCGAAGGTGCGCACGACACGGACGGACGCGCCCTCGCCGGGCACGACCTCGTCGGCGTCCGTGAGGTCGCTGACGGTGTTGCGGTAAAACTCGTCGACGTCCCACGCGTCCCACATGTTCGGGAAGTCGGCGTGGAGCTGCGGCAGGTTCGCCGCCTGTCCGGGCGGGACGGTCTCACGGCCGGCCACGAGGTCGTACGCGGAGACGACCAGGCCGCGGCCGTCGATCTCCACCCGCAGCAGGCCGTTGTCGAGGACGAAGCCGCCCTCCGCGCGCGGGGCGATCGCCGCCTCGCCGTCGGGTGCGGCGGCCCGGGCACCGCCCGCGGGCACGCCGTCGCGGGTGTGGGGCGTGGAGTTGAAGACGAGTGTGCCGGTCCCGTCACCGGCGAGTGCGCGCTGCGCCGCGTCGATGATGCCGTTCAGCTCCTGGGCGAGCGCGGCGTAGGTCGCGCGGGCCTCGCGGTGCACCCAGGCGATGGACGAGCCGGGCAGGATGTCGTGGAACTGGTGGAGCAGCACCGTCTTCCAGATGCGGTCCAACTGCTCGTAGGGGTAGGTGAATTCCGCGCACCGGACGGCGGCCGTCGCGGCCCACAGCTCCGCCTCGCGCAGCAGGTGCTCGCTGCGGCGGTTGCCCTGCTTGGTGCCCGCCTGGCTGGTGAGGGTCGCGCGGTGCAGTTCGAGGTAGAGCTCACCGACCCAGACGGGGGCGTTCGGGTATTCGGCCTCGGCCTTTTCGAAGAACTCCTGCGGCGTCTCCCACCGCACGGTCGCCGAGCCCTCCAGGTCCCGCATCCGCGCGGCCTTCGCGATCATCTCGCGGGTGGTGCCGCCGCCTCCGTCGCCCCAGCCGGTGGGCGCCAGGGAGTGCCGGGCGACGCCCTTGTCCTTGAAGTTCTTCGCCGCGTGGGCGATCTCGCTGCCCTTCATCGAGCAGTTGTAGGTGTCGACGGGCGGGAAGTGCGTGAAGATGCGGGTGCCGTCGATGCCTTCCCAGTTGAAGGTGTGGTGCGGGAAGCGGTTGGTCTGCGACCAGGAGATCTTCTGGGTGAGCAGCCACTTGGAGCCCGCCGCCTTGATGATCTGCGGGAGCCCGGCGGCGAAGCCGAAGGTGTCGGGCAGCCACGCCTCGTCGTTCTCGACGCCGAACTCGTCGAGGAAGAACCGCTTGCCGTGCACGAACTGACGGGCCATCGCCTCCGAACCGGGCATGTTCGTGTCGGACTCGACCCACATGCCGCCCGCGGGCACGAACCGGCCGTCGGCCACGGCCTTCTTGACCTTCGCCCACACCTCGGGCCGGTGCTCCTTGATCCACGCCCACTGCTGCGCCTGCGACATGGCGAAGACGAAGTCGGGCTCGTCCTCGATGAGCGCGGTCATGTTCGACGTCGTACGCGCCACCTTGCGCACCGTCTCCCGCAGCGGCCACAGCCAGGCGGAGTCGATGTGGGCGTGGCCGACGGCGCTGATGCGATGGGCGGAGGGCTCGGCGGGGGTGGCGAGGACCGTCTCCAGCTCGGCGCGGGCGGCGGCGGCCGATCCGTTGACGTCCTGGAGGTCGACGGCGTCGAGCGCACGGCCGACCGCACGGACGATGTCGTATCGCCGCGCCGAGTCCGCGGGCAGCTCCTGCATCAGCTCGCCCAGCACCTCCAGGTCGATGACGAGCTGCCACACCGTCTCGTCGAAGACGGCGAGGTCCATGCGCTCCAGCTTGTACTGGGGTTCGCTGCCCGCGGTCTCCTTGTCACCCAACTGAGTGGGCAGGAACGGGTGGTAGTCCAGGATGACGGGGTTGGAGGCGGCCTCGATGTGCAGCCGCACCTCTTCGCCGCCCTCGGCGGGCGCGGCGATCCGCACCCACTGGTTGCGCGGGTTGAGGCCCTTCACCGGGGTGCCGTCGGGGCGGTAGACGAGGCCCTCGCACTGGAAGCCGGGCATGTTCTCGTCGAAGCCGAGGTCGAGGATCGCCTCCACGGTCTTCCCCGCCCACTCCTCCGGCACGGTCCCGGTCACCCGGAACCAGCTGGTCCCCCAGGGCGCGCCCCACTTCTGGCCGACCGCGGTCGGCGACGGCTCGGCGGCCAGCCCTTCGGCCACCGCGACCGGCTCACCCGGCGCGTGCCACACGGCGACGTCCAGCGGTACGGACGCGGGATACACGGCGGGCCTGATGCGCTCGTCCAGAACGCGCTTGAGACGGGCTTCGACCAGGGTGCGGTCGTCATGCATGAGGGTTCTCCGATTGTTCGGGCGTGCGGGCAATTCCGGGCAATTTCAGCCCCTCCGGCGTTTGAGGAGCGGGGTCCGGGGCGGAGCCCCGTGCGAGACGGGCGGACGGTCGGGCGCCTACCGGACGTCCGCCGGCAGCAGCACTTCGCTGATGCCACGCGCAGCGAGGTACCCGGCGTCCCCCGCCCGTCCGGCGAGGACCACCGCAGGCCGGACACCGTCCTCGGCGAGCCGCGCGAACGCCTCGAAGACGGCGCCGCCGGGGGCACACTCCGAGCGCCTGGACAGGTCGTCGTCGACGACCACCGCGGTCGTCCGCGGCGCCGGAGCGTACGTACGGCCGCGCCACTCCTTCGCGATCCGGGCGATCGCCTCCCCCGCCGGCTTGACCTCACCCCCATTGGTCAACAGACCGAGGCTGTACTCAAGTTCAGGAAAATCCGCGAGATCGCGCGAGACGTCGTGCGAGCACCACCACGTCACCCCCCACACGTCCTGGCAGTCGAGCGCCGCCGTGATCGTGTCCTCGGTGAAGGACGCGGCGTGCTCGGCGGGGATCAGCGGCGCGGGCGCGCCGACCTCCTGGAGCCAGACGGGCCGGCGCGGGTCGTCCGCCCAGGCCTTGGAGAGCTCGATGAGGTACGCCGCGTGGGTCCGGGTGGCCGTGCCGGTGCGCCCGTGGCGCTGGGCCGTACCATTGAACACCCAGGAGTGCACGGCGGTGACCGCGCCGAGCCGGGCGGCCTGCGCCGGGGTGAAGGGCTGGTCGTCCTGGTACCAAGCGGCGTCGTACTCGGCGTGCAGGTGCAGCTTGCCGGGCGCGCCCTCCTCGCAGGCGGCGAGGACGGTGCGCAGCCAGCTCTCCGCCTGCTCCGGGGTGATGCGGTCGGGGTCGGGGTGCGGTCCCGCCGAGAACTGGTTGATCTCGTTGCCGATGGTCATGCCGATGAAGTTCGGCCGGTCGGCGAGGGCCGCGGCGAGTGTGCGCAGGTAGGCGGCCTGCCCGGCCACCACGTCGGGGTCGGTGAAGATGTTCCGCCGGTGCCAGGTCTGGGTCCACGCGGGCAGGAAGTCGAAACTCGACAGATGCCCCTGCAAACCGTCGACGTTGACGTCCAGACCGCGTTCGGCGGCGGCGTCGGCGAGCTGGACCAGCTGGTCGACGGCGCGCGGCCGGATCAGGGTGCGGTTGGGCTGGAAGTACGGCCAGATCGGGAAGGCCCGGATGTGGTCGAGGCCCAGCGAGGCGATCGCGTCGAGGTCGGCGCGCACGGCGTCGAGGTCGAAGTCGAGCCAGTGGTGGAACCACCCCTGGGAGGGGGTGTAGTTGGCGCCGAAGCGCGGCGTGCCCGAAGGCGATGCGGAAGGCAATGCGGATCCTGGTTCTGGTGAGACCGGGGAAGGGCCCGGGAGGGAAGAACGGGGGCTCAGCCCTTGACGGCGCCCTCGCCCACACCGCGGAAGAAGTACCGCTGGAGGCAGGCGAAGAGGACGATCAGCGGGAGCACGGCGATGACCGTGCCCGCGGCGACGAGGCGCTCGTCGTTGGCGAAGGTGCCGTGCAGGTAGTTCAGGCCGATGGTGAGGGTGAACCGCTCCGGGTCGCTGAGCACGATGAGCGGCCACAGGAAGTCGTCCCAGGCCCCCATGAAGGCGAAGATCGCGACGACCGCGAGGGTGCCCTTGACGGCGGGCAGCGCGATGCGCAGGAACCGCTGCCAGACGTTGGCGCCGTCCACGAACGCGGCCTCCTCGATCTCGTAGGGCACGTTCAGGAAGGCGTTGCGCATCAGCAGGACGTTGAGCGCGGAGACGCAGCCGGGCAGCAGTACGCCGACGAGGGTGTTGTTCAGGCCGAGCTCCCGCATGGTGGTGAACTGGGCGATGATGATGCCTTCGACGGGGACCAGCATGGCCAGGATGAAGACGACGGTCGCCGCTTTCCGGCCGCGGTAGCGCAGGCGCGCGAGCGCGTATCCGGCGAGCGTCGCGCCCACGCAGTTGGTGACGACGTTGGCCGTGGCCACCTTCAGGGAGTTGAGGGCGTAGTCCCAGACGGGGATGGTGTCGGCGACGCGCTCGTAGTTGTGGAGGGTGGGGTCGGAGGGCAGGAACTTCGGCGGGGAGCTGAAGATGTCCTCGTGCGGTCCCTTGAGGGACGTGGACAGCTGCCAGAGGAACGGGCCGATCATCAACGCCAGTACGGCGAGGAGGAGTCCGTAGCGCAGGACGATCTCCCACACGGGCATCCGGCGGCCGTTCTCGTCGGTGATCCGGCGGCGGCGGGACTTCCGGGTCGCGGGGGCCGCAGTGGCCGCAGCAGGCCCGGTGGCCGTCGGGGGGATCTTCTCGGCGGTGCTCACGCGTCCTCCTTCCGGTCCGCCCGCAGCACGAGCAGCATCAGTGCGACGGTGACGACGAAGACGACGACCGAGATGGCCGACGCGTAGCCGACCCGTCCGGTCAGGCCGGTGCCAACGCGCTGCACCAGCATCACGAGTGTGGTGTCCTCGCCGGCCGGGCCGCCGGTGGGCCCGGCCATCAGGTAGACCTCGGAGAACACCTTGAAGGCGGCGACCGAGGAGAGCGCGCCGACCAGGACCATGGTGGAGCGCACGGCGGGCACGGTGACGGTGAGGAAGCGCCGGAACGCCCCGGCGCCGTCGACCGCCGCCGCCTCGTGGAGTTCGCGCGGCACGTTGGCGAGCGCCGCGAGATAAATGATCATGTAGTAGCCGAGGCCCTTCCAGACCGTGACGGCCATCGCGCTGAACAGCAGCAGCCACTGGTCGCTGAGGAAGCCGACCTTGCCGACGCCGACCGCTTCGAGGACGGCGTTGACGAGGCCCCGCTCGTCCAGCATCCACACCCAGATCAGGCCCACGACGACGATCGAGGCGACCACCGGGGTGTAGAAGGCGGACCGGAAGAAGGTGATGCCGGGGATGTGCTTCTGGACGAGCATCGCGAGGAGCAGGGGCAGCAGGACGAGCGCGGGGACGACCACGAGGACGTAGATCGTGCTGTTGCGCAGGCCGATCCAGAACATGTCGTCGTGCAGCAGCTCGCGGAAGTTGGCGAGGCCGACGTACTCGCCCGGGATCAGCGTCCGCTTGTCCGTGAAGGAGTTGTTGAGGGTGCTGACGAACGGATAGAGGATGAAGACCGCGACGATCACGAGCCCGGGGGCGGCGAACAGCCAGGGGCTGGTGGGCAGTTGGCGGCGGATGGGGCGGCGGCCGGCGCGCCCGTCGGGGCGCGGCCCCTTGGGCGCGGCGGTCGCGGTGCCGGTGTCGGATGAGGTCGCCTTCGCGGCGGTGGGGCTCTTCATGGTCGTACGGGTCCCTGGCCTCAGCTGGTCTTCAGCAGCCGGTCGCAGTTCTTGACAGCGTTGTCAAGCGCTTCCTTCGGGGATTCCTTGCCCTGGAGCGCCCTGGCGACGGCGTTGCGCAGCTCCACCTTCATCTGCTCGCTGAAGAGGACGGGCGTGTAGTTCACCGCGGTCTTGATGGACTTCGCGGCGGCGACGCGGACCCGGGTCTCCTCCTTGCCGTCCTGCTTCGTGAAGTATGGGTCGTCGAGGGAGCCCTCGGTGCTGGGGAAGATCGCGACCTTCTTGGCGAACTCCATCTGGTGCTTGGCGTCGGTGACGAAGTGCGCGAAGGCGACGGCGGCCGGCGTCTGCTTCGTGCGGGCGTTCACCATCACGCCCATCACGTACATGTTGTCCTTGCCGGTGCTGCTGATCTGCGGGGTGATGCCGATGTTCTTGTAGAGCTTCGGCGCGTCCTTCTTGAACTTCTCCAGGTCGAGCGCGCTGCCGGGGTTCATGGCGACGGCCTCGGTGAGGAACTTCTTGCCCGTCGACTCCGGGGTGGCGGTCAGCGCCTGCCCGTCGAGCGCCTTGGCGTCGTACAGCTTCTTGTACTTCGTGAGGAGTTCGACGCCCTTGGCGTCGTTGAAGGTGAAGCCGGTGCCTTCCTTGTTCATGAGCGGCACGCCGTAGCGGCCGAAGTCCTCGATGGTGGGGACGTTGGCGAGGGTGGCGACCTTGCCGTCGCTCTTCTCGGCAAGCTCCAGGGCGTTGTCGAAGAGCTGGTCGTAGGTCTTCGGGGGCTTGTTCTCGTCGAGGCCCGCGTCCCTGAAGAGCCGCTTGTTGTAGAAGAGCGGGCCGGTGTTGAGGTACCAGGGGAAGGCGTACGTCCCCTCCATGCCCGGTATCTGGTGGCTCTTCCAGGCGCCCGGCAGGTACTCCTTCTCGTACTTCCCGGCGGCCTTGCCCAGGTCCAGGGCGAGGCCGGCCTTGGCGAGCGGGGCGACCAGGTCGGGCGAGACGTTGACGACGTCGGGGAGCGTGCCCGCGGCGGCGTCGGCGCTGATCTTGTCGGCGTAGCCCTCGCCGGGCTGGTCGACCCATTTGACCTCGGTGCCGGGGTACTTCTTCTCGAACTCGTCGACCAAGCCCTCGAAGTAGGGCTTGAAGTTGGCCTTCAGGTTCCAGGTCTGGAAGGTGATCTTGCCTTCGATCTTCCCTGACGCGTCCGTGGAACCGCTGCCGTCACCTCCGTCGCCACAGGCGCTCAGCGGCAGCAGGACGGCGAGGACGGCGCCTGCGGCGACCGCTCTGCGGGGGATACGGGAGATACGCACGGTGAAACGGCTCCTTTGCTCGGCCCAGCGTGAGACGGCGGTGACTGCGACCGTCCGAGCCGGGCAATCCACGCCGAGGCAGACCCTGCACGGAACGGTGGCGCAAAGTCAATGGATTCGGGGAACCGAATTCGAAGATCGGGCGACCTCCGGGGCAACTCCGCTGGTCAGGCAGGTGTGTTGAAAGCCTTGCGGTCGCCGACTAATGCGCTTTAGAGTCGCACCGCTCAAGCGCATTAGTATCCGGCAGCCAGGAAAGGGGCAACGGGTGCAAGGCAAGCGGTCACCGGCGCGCCGGCCGACCATGAAGGACATCGCGCGCCGGGCCGGGGTCTCCGAGAGCGCCGTCTCCTTCGCGCTCAACGACCGGCCCGGCGTCTCCGACATCACCCGGGACCGGGTGCGCCGGGTCGCGGAGCAGCTGGGCTGGCGGCCGAGCACGGCGGCGCGGGCCCTGTCCGGCGAGGGCTCGGCGACGGTGGGCCTGGTCGTGGCGCGGCCGGCGGCGACGCTGGGCGTCGACTCGTTCTTCCTCCAGTTGATCTCGGGCATCCAGGAGGTGCTGGCCGAGCGGCATTTGGGGCTGCTCTTCCATGTGGTGGAGGACGTGGCCGCAGAGTGCGCGGTCTACCGCCGCTGGTGGGCCGAGCACCGGGTGGACGGCGTCCTGGTGGTGGACCCGCGCACGGACGACCCGCGGCCCGCGCTCCTCGACGAGCTGGGTCTTCCCGCGGTGGTGACGGGCGGGGTGCCCGACCCGGAGGCCGGGCACCCGGGCCTGTCCACGGTGTGGGCGGACGACGCGGGCGCGATGGCTTCGGTGGTGGGCCATCTGTACGGGCTCGGGCACCGCCGCATCGTCCACATCGCGGGCCTGGAGGGGCTCGCGCACACCGAGCGGCGGATCCGGACGCTGCGCGTGGAGGCGGCGGGGCGCGGCCTGTCGGGGGTGCGTTCGGTGACGACGGACTACTCCGACGCGGAGGGCGCCGCGGCCACCCGCCGGGTCCTCGAATCCGCACAGCCGCCGACGGCGCTCGTGTACGACAACGACGTGATGGCCGTCGCCGGTGTCGCCGCCGCGCGCTCCCTCGGCTTCGCGGTTCCGGACGACCTCTCGGTCGTCGCCTGGGAGGACTCGGCGCTGTGCCGCATGGTGCACCCGTGGCTGACGGCCTTGTCCCGGGACACGCTGTCGTTCGGCCGCACCGCGGCCCGCGAACTCCTCGCCCTCCTCGACGACGGCCCCGCGGCGACGGTTCAGGTGCCGTTGCCGCGGCTCATCGAGCGGGAGAGCACGGGGCCCGCGCGAGCCTGAGGCCGGGAAGGCCCGCGCGGGCGCCGGCTCACTCCCCGCCCGGCGGCACGGGAGGCCACGGGAGCGCGGCGAGGACCGGCAGCAGGGCCTCCTCCTCGTAGTCGAGGTGGGCGGTCAACTCCGCGCTCATGCGCGCGAGTTCGGTGCGGAACCGCTCGGGTTCAGCTCCCCCGACGGCCGCGAGGAGGGTGGCGAGCTCGCTCTGGATGCGGGCGATCGTCCGGTGTTCCTCCGCGAGTCGGTCGAAGGTGTCGCGCAGTTCGGGGTGGTGGCTCGCCATGACGGGGAAGAGATGGGCGTCCTCGCCGGTGTGGTGGAACTCCAGGGCGTCGCAGAACGCCAGGCAGTGCTGGCGGATCTGGAGCCCGAGGCCCGGTGCCGGCGGTGTCCCCGGACCCCGGTGTGCGGCGAGCGCGGCGAAGTACGCGTCGGTCTCGTCGCGTACGTGCCGCAGCTGGCCGCGGAGCCAGTGGTGGACCTGGACCATCTTGTCCGCGAAGGTGGCCGCCTCCTCTGGCGTGCCGGCGTCGTGCGCGGGCCGTTCCAGGACGACGACCGGCAGGATCCGGCTGGTCCGCGCCTGGTAGTCGCCGTATCCGGGTTCGGCGGCGACCACCCGCTCGAAGAGCCGGTCGCGCCGCTCGCCCTCGGCCGGGACGGCGATCGCCTCGAACGCGTCGGTGCCGAGCTCGACGGTCACTGTGGGGTGGGTGAGGACGTTGTGGTACCAGTCGGGGTGCCGCGGCCCACCGAGGTTCGACCCGACGACCAGGAGCGCTCCGCCGTCGCGGACGAAGCCGAGGGGGGTGGTGTGCTCCTTGCCGGATCTCGCGCCGGTGGTGGTGAGCAGCAGGAGGTCGCCGCCTTCGAAGGGGCCGCCGACCTTGCCGCCGTTGGCGCGGAACTCGTCGATGACGGACTGGTTGAAGGGTGTGGGCATGACGGTGTCGGATCTCCGTACGGATCGTTCAAAGCCGCGTCGGGCGCGGTGAAGTGAGGGAGGGTCACGCCGTGGCGGCATGACCGAGGGCGCGCGAGGGCGCACGGGTCGGGCGGAAGCCCTGGGGTGCGGACGTCACGAACGGCAGGGCCGTTACGCGCGGTGTGCACTCACGACGTATCCATGGCGTCGTCCTTGAGTGAAGGTGCTCGCCCGATCGCCGACCTGCCCACTGCTCTTTGGTCGGCGCCACGCGGCACGAGCACCATTACAGACACTCACTCCCTCACATGTCAACGCGGAACGATCAGTCGAAGCGGCGGACGAACACGTCCGACTTGCCGTTGGTGTCGCCGGGCACGATGTCGTCGGCCGTGGAGTGGAAGACGACGGCGCGCCCGTCGGCGCTGACCGCGTCGGTACCGGCCGAGGCGGGCCGGTCCGAGACGACCCTGTCGGTGCCCGTGCTCAGATCGCGCAGGGTGAGCGACGGTCCGGTCGTGTCGTGCGGGGCGTACAGCAGATAGCGGCCGGTGGGGTCGATGGCGACGCCCCGGACGTTCGGCACCTGTTGCGCGGTGCCCGAACCCACGTCGTGGACATAGGTGTCGGAGCCCGAGAGGTAGAGGACCGTGCCGCCGTCCTCGCTGAGCTGGACGAGCGTCGCCTCCTTGGCCGGGCCCTCGATCGGCCCCGAGGTGGTGCCCGCGGCCCGGTCCCGTACGAAGACGTCCTGCGCCTTGCCGTCCTGGTAGGCGATGCGTTGCGCGTCGCCGCTGAGGGACGGCCGGGAGGGGACGGTGTGGTCGAAGGCGGCGACGGTCTCGACGGTGTTGGCGTCCCAGTCCTCGACCTGGACGCGCTGCCCGTAGTTCGCCTGCCGGTAGGAGATGGCGGCGTACGCGGTGATTCTGCCGTCCCCGTTGATCGACGGCTGGTTGCAGGTGAAGAGCGAGCAGCTGCCGGAGGCCGTCCTGCCGGTGCTGACCTCGTAGTGGCGGATCCGTACGTTGTTCATCCACTGGAGCGGATAGGCGACGTACTCCCCGTCACCGCTGATCTCCGGGGGCTCGACCGGGGTCAGATGCCCCATCCGCTGGGTCTGCCCCGCCTGCCGGTCGCGGACGTACACCTTGGCGCCCTCGGACGGGGTGTCGGACGTGAGGTTCTTCGCCGCCGACGAGAAGACGACGCGGCGGCCGTCCGACGTGATCGAGGCCCCGGCGGAGTCACCCTCACCCTGGGTGCCGTCGGTCGCGACACTGACCCTCTCGACGCCCTCCGTGCTCCCGGGCTCGGCCGCGGCCGCCCCGGGAAGCACCGCTGTGACCGCGCAGACCACGACCGCCGCGCTCAGAGCGGTCCGCACACGTCTGGTGGTGCCCCGGTTCACAACTGCACTCATCTTCCCCCCAGTTCTGATGGTCTCCCCTCCGGCTCCCCACCGGAGGACCACCAGCATGCAACCGTGCTGACACTGCGGGGGTCAATGCGTCACATGACGTAGCAAGAGGCGCAGTTCTGGTCATGTGAGAGCAGACGGCTGTGAGCGGAGAGGCCGGACACACCGGTGCCCCCGGCCGTCGAGGGCAGGGGGCACGGGGCGAAGTGCACCGGTGCGGGACCGGGGCCGGCAGCGGTTCAGTCGATGCCGGGGAGGATGTGCGGCTCGGCGAGGTCGTCCTCGTAGCCGGCCAGACGGATCGGGGCCGCCTTGGCCCACGCCTCCAGGTTGCGGAGCTTCGCGGGCCGAGTGGCCCGCTCGCCGCCGCGTTCCGCCGGTCGCTTCTCGTGCTTCGTCAGATCGGGTGTCACCGCGCACTCCTTTGTGTCGCGTAACGGAAGGGCTGGGGCAGTTCGGTCGCGGTGGCGCCGTTCTTAGGCGGGACCGCGGCCGTGGTGCCGGCCTGTCCCCGGAGCGGCCGAGGGATGGTTGTGGATCTCTCGTGGCCGCCCGTTCGCACTACATTAACCAAATGAGCGGCGCGGCGCTCGATGGGGAGCTGAGTCGGGGTGGATTCCGGACATCGGAGCCCGCGTGGCGGCCTGCGGCGGCGGAGGCCGGGGGTGCGGAACGGGTCACAGCTGGCGAAAGACGGACAGCCGGTCCGGGGCGCGCGGCGCGCGACACCCGGACCGGCTGTCCAAAAGCTGAGACGACGTCCGGCTACGGCCGGTGGACTACCACTTGCCCTGTGCGTAGTCCTTCAGGAAGACGCCGTACAGGTCCTCCCCCGCCTCGCCGCGCACGACCGGGTCGTACACGCGGGCGGCGCCGTCGATCAGGTCGAGCGGGGCGTGGAAGCCCTCCTCGGCGAGGCGCAGCTTGTCGTAGTGCGGGCGCTCGTCGGTGATCCAGCCGGTGTCCACCGAGGTCATGAGGATGCCGTCGGTCTGGAACATCTCCTGGGCGCTGGTCCGCGTCACCATGTTCATCGCGGCCTTCGCGGCGTTGGTGTTCGGGTGCCCCGCGCCCTTGTAGCCGCGGCCGAAGACGCCTTCCATCGCCGAGACGTTGACGACGTAGGAGCGGCCGCTCGGCGCCTTCTTCGCGGCGTCGGCCATGGCCTGCCGCAGCGCGCTGATCAGGATGAACGGCGAGGTGTAGTTGCACAGTTGGGTTTCGAGGAGCTCCACCGGGGAGATCTGGTCGATGGTCTGCACCCAGGTGTTGCTGTCGACGACGTCCGGGACCAGGCCGCCCGCGTCGATGGCGGTGCCGTCGAGGTGCCGGGCGACGCTGGCGTTGCCGGCGACGAGGGCCAGGTCAGCGACCTGCTGCGCGTCCAGGCCGCTGGTGCCGACGGGCAGCGCGGCCAGGCCGTCCACCGCCCCGGAGTTGAAGGCGCCGATCACCGAGTGGGCGGGCAGCTCCCCGGCGGGCAGCGGCGCGCTCTCGCCGTCGACCAGCGCGGCGTACGCGGAGGGCAGGCGGCGCACGGTCTGCGTCGCGTTGTTGATGAGGATGTCGAGCGGGCCCGCGGCGGCGACCCGCTCGGCGAGGGCCACGGCCTGCGCCGGGTCGCGCAGGTCGATGCCGACGACCTCCAGGCGGTGGAGCCACTCCGCCGAGTCGTCCATCGCCTTGAAGCGGCGGATGGCGTCCTTGGGGAACCGCGTCGTGATGGTGGTGTGAGCACCGTCACGCAACAGCCGCAGCGCGATGTACATGCCGATCTTGGCGCGGCCGCCGGTGAGCAGGGCGCGCTTGCCGGTGAGGTCGGCGCGGGCGTCGCGCTTGGACCGGTTCAGGTGGGCGCACTCCGGACAGAGCTGGTGGTAGAAGTAGTCGACTTCCACGTACCGGGTCTTGCAGGTGTAGCAGGAGCGCGGGCGCTGGAGTATCCCCGCGATCCTGCCCTCCTCGGTCCGCGAGGAGGGCAGCAGGCCCTCGGTCTCGTCGTCGATGCGCTGCGCGGAACCGGTGGCGGTGGCCTCGGTGACGGCCTTGTCGTGGGCGGTCTTGGCGGCGCGGCGCTCCTGGCGGCGGCGCTGCTTCACCGTCCGGTAGATCCCGGCCGTGGCCCGGCGCACGGCGATCGCGTCCGGGTGGTCGACGTCCAGCTTGTCGAGTTCGTCGAGCACGCTGAGGCAGACGGCGAGACGGTCCGGGTCGATGCCCGGGCCGTGGGAAACGGTCTCCTCCTGGCTTTCGTCTGTCACCGTCATCGCCGCTGTCCTCATGTCATTCCGTGCCGCGGCGCGTCTGGTCGTCCGCGGAAGCTCCAAAAGCGCAACTTTACGTAGCGGCGGGCCCTGTCACCAAACCCGCCGCCTGGGCGCAGGCGGCGACGAGGCCGTCGATCTCGTCCCGCACGCTCCGCGCGAGCAGTTCCAGATCGGGTACGGCGGCGGCGTCCGCGACCAGTCCGTAGTGGACCCTGCCCCGGTACGTGGAGACGGCGACGGCGAGCGACTGGCCCCGGGCGAGGGGCGCGAAGGGGTAGACCTCGGCGAGCCGGCAGCCGCCGAGCCGCAGGCCGACGCCGGGCAGCGGGACGCTGGTGACGAGGATGTCGAAGAGGAGCCGCGCGGCCTGGGCGACGACGGGTCCGCCGATCCGGTGCCCGAGCGACGGCACGTGCTCGGCGAGCAGCGCCACGGCTCCGGCGCCCCGCTCCGGGCCCGCCTCCTTGTTCCGGTCCATGGCGGCGCGTACGGCGCGCAGCCTGTCCAGGGGGTCCTCGTGGCCGACGGGGAGGCGGACGAGATAGCCGGAGAGCCGGTTGCCCGGGGGCTGCGCGGAGCGGGGGCGGCGCCGTGAGACGGGGACGAGGGCGCGCGGCTCGACACCCTCGCTGCAATCGCCGCGCTCGTCGAGCCAGCGGCGCAGGGCGCCGGCGACCACCGCGATCAGTACGTCGTTGACCGTGCCGCCCACGGCCTTGCGCACCAGGTGCACGTCGTCCAGGTCGAGGACGACTCCGGCGGTGCGGCGGGTGCCGGAGGCGGCCGCGGTGAGCGCGGCGCAGGAGCGTACGCCCAGGGTGGCGCGCGCGACGGAGGCGCCGATGCCGATGGCCTGGCGCACGTCCGCGACCGTGCCGCGGACGCGGCCTGGCAGGGTGCGCGGGTCCAGGACGGACCAGCGGGAGGCCGCGGGGGCCGGTGGCCGCTCGCGGGAGGCGGGGAGGTCGACGGGGTCGAGGAGGGCCGCGCCGAGCGTCAGCGCGCGCAGTCCGTCGGCGAGCGCGTGGTGGAACTTGAAGAGGACCGCGAAGGACGTGCCGTCCGCGCCGGGCAGCACATGCGCCTCCCACGGTGGCCGCCGGCGCTCCACCGGCCGCCGCATCAGCTCCCCGGCGGCGGCGTGGAAGTCCGTCACGGGCGCCGAGAGGCGGACGTGCTCCAGCGGGTCGAAGGCGGGCGCCGGTACGCGCATCGCGCCGCCGGGGGGCACCAGGACGGTGCGTATGCGCATGCGGAGTCCCGGTACGGCCGCCGCACGGGCCGCGAGCAGGTCGGCGGCGCGGTCGGCCGCGCCGGGCCCGTCGGCCTCGAAGACGCCGAGCGCGCCCAGATGCATGGGGTGTTCGGCGGTCTCGATGTTCCAGAAAGCCAGATCGAGAGGTACGAGCAGGTCGGAGCTCTGCACAGACGATGAAGTCACGGACTCGCTCTCGCGTCGAAGACGGGGCGGTGCTGGCGAACGAGAAGTCAACCGCCCCGGTCAACTACGGTCAAGTACGGTCACGTTACGCAGAGTTAACAACGGATTAAGGCCCGCCCGCCGGAACGCCTCACGCCCGCCTTCAATAAACCTGCACATCGAATGCGCACTCCGGTCACGCAATTCGACCCGAGCGCCAACCCGGAATTCCGTGCACCGGCCACAGAGCACACCCTTCGGCGCGCACGTGTCCGTTTTGTCGAAGGGAGTCCTGCCATGCCCTCGATTTCCTTCTGTGAATCTTGTGAAGGAGCTGCCGCCACGCGGTGAAACCGCCTGCACGCAGCGGTGATTCGACGACACAGCCGTGCCCGACGGTTGCTGCTCCGATTGGATGTACGAGCTGCGAACGTGCTTTGATCCTGGCTCGCCGCGGAATTCGAATCCCCAGGTTCCGCGACGTAGGAAAAACCTCCGCACATTCATTGAGAAGGGCAGCTCACGCCATGAACAACGTCCCCCAGGTCGAGACCCTCGAGATTTCCGACGCCGACCTCGACAACGTCTCCGGCGGCCTCGTCGCCGGTGTCGTGTCCAACGTCACCGGCACCGTCGACTCCGTCGCCCCCGTCTCGGGCGTCGTCGCCGGCGTCGTCGGCACGGTCGAGGGTGCCACCGGCATCAACACCGGCGCCGTCACCGGCCTGGCCGCCGGCCTGACCGCCGGTCTCTGAGCCTCCCGCTCACCGAGACGCCATGATTCGTGAGCCCCGGAGCCTCTGGTTCCGGGGCTCACGGACGCCACAGGCACCGTCGCCACAGGCACAGGCACAGGCACAGGCGCCATCGCCATCGCCATCGCCACAGGCACAGTAAGGGAAGCGTTCCGTGCAGTTCCGCCAACAGGCCCTGTCCAAGGTGCAGTCGCCCGAGGAACTCGACCTTCCGGTGCGCTACGCCCGCCCCCAGGGCCTGCTCGTCCTCGCCGTCACCCTCGTCGTCATGGCCGCCGCGAGCGTCTGGGCCGTGACCGGCTCGGTCTCCTCCACGCTCCGCGCGCCGGGCATCCTCACGCACGGCCAGGGCAGCTACGTCCTACAGAGCCCCGTCACAGGGCAGGTCACCCGCGTCCTGGCCGAGGAGGGCAAGCGCCTCGCCGCGGGCGCTCCGGTGCTCAAGGTCCGTACGGAACAGGGCGACAAGATCGTGCGCGCGCTCGCCGCGGGCCGCGTGACCTCGCTCGTCGCCAGGATCGGCACCGTCGTCACCACCGGCGCCGACGTCGCGACCCTGGAGCGGGTGGCGGACGGCGACGACCCGCTGCTCGCCCTGGTCTACGTGCCCGCGGACAGCGCCGCCACCGTCCCCGTCGGCGCATCGGTGGATCTCACCGTCCAGACCGTGCCCACCCAGGAGTACGGAACGCTGCGCGGCCGCGTGAAGGCGGTCGGACGGGCCGCGCAGACCCGGCAGAGGATCGCCGGGTTCCTCGGCGACAAGGACCTCGCCGGGCAGTTCACCAAGGACGGGCCGCCCGTCGCCGTCCTCGTACGGCTCGACAGGTCACCCGCCACCAAGTCCGGCTACGCGTGGTCCACCGCCGACGGACCGCCCTTCGCACTCGACTCCATGACCCCGGCCACCGGCGCCTTCCACCTCACCGAGCAGCGCCCGATCGATTGGCTGCTTCCGTGACCGCACCGCACCCCTCCCCCGCGCACCAGCAGCAGCTGCCGCCCCCCGGCGGCCGCCGCAGGCACCGCCCCGAGCCCCCGCGGCGCGGCCGCCGCCGCGCGGCACCGCGCCCCGCGTCGAAGGGCCGGCGGCCGCGGACCGTCCGCACCCCCACCGTCCTTCAGATGGAGGCCGTGGAGTGCGGCGCCGCCGCCCTCGCCATGGTCCTCGCCCACCACGGGCGGCACGTCCCCCTGGAGGAGCTGCGCATCGCGTGCGGCGTCTCCCGCGACGGCTCACGGGCCAGCAACGTCCTGAAGGCGGCCCGGAGTTACGGCCTGACGGCCAAGGGCATGCAGATGGAGCCGGCCGCGCTCGCCGAGGTCCGGGCGCCCGCGATCCTCTTCTGGGAGTTCAACCACTACGTCGTGTACGACGGCACGGGGCGCCGCCTCGGCCGCCGGGGCGTCTACATCAACGACCCCGACAAGGGCCGCCGCTTCGTGCCGTCGGAGGACTTCGACACCAGCTTCACCGGGGTCGTCCTGGTCCTCGAACCCGGCGACGGCTTCCGTCCGGGCGGCCGCAGGCCCGGCGTCCTGAAGACCCTCCCCGCCCGGCTGCGCGGCACCACGGGCACCATGCTCGCCGCGCTCCTGGCCAGCCTGCTGCTCGTCGCGGTCGGCGCTGCGCTGCCCGCGCTCAGCAGGACGTACATCGACCTGTTCCTGATCGGTCACCAGACCTCCCTTCTGGGCGCGCTGTTCGCCTCCATGGGCGCGATGGTGGCGCTCACCGTCGTGCTCACCTGGCTGCAACAGGCCAACCTGCTGCGCGGCCGCATCATCTCCTCCACCCTCGGCAGCGCCCGCTTCTTCCGCCATCTGCTGCGCCTGCCCGTCACGTTCTACGCGCAGCGCTCCCCCGCCGACCTCGTACAGCGCCTCGCCTCCAACGACGCGGTCGCCGAGACGCTGGCCCGCGACCTCACGGCCGCCGGGGTCGACGGCGTCGTCGTCCTCCTCTACGCGGCCCTGCTGTGGACGTACGACCCGCAGCTCACCCTCGTCGGCGTCGGCATCGCGCTGCTGAACGTCGTGGCGATGCGCACCGTCGTCCGGCTGCGCGCCACCGGCACCCAGAAGCTCCGCGCCGACAGCGCCAAGCTCACCAACACCTCGTACACCGGGCTCCAGCTGATCGAGACCATGAAGGCCACCGGCGGCGAGAACGGCTACTTCCGGCGCTGGGCGGGCCAGCACGCCACCACGTTGGAGGAGCAGCAGCGGCTCGGCGTGCCGAGCGCGTGGCTCGGTGTCGTCGCGCCGACCCTCGCGACCCTCAACAGCGCGCTGATCCTGTGGATCGGCGGTCTGCGGGCGGTCGAGGGGCAGCTGTCGATCGGGCTGCTCGTCGCCTTCCAGGCCCTCGTCACCCGCTTCACCGCGCCGATCACCCGCCTGAACGGCGTCGCGGGCCGCATCCAGGACTTCGCCGCCGACGTCGCCCGCCTCAAGGACGTCGAGAACTTCCCCGTCGACCCGCTCTACTCCCGCCCCGAACCGGCCGCCGACACCCGCCGCCTCAAGGGCCACGTGACCCTCGACGACATCACCTTCGGCTACAGCCCGCTCGACAAGCCGCTCCTCACCGGCTTCTCGCTGTCGGTCGGGCCGGGACAGCAGGTGGCGCTCGTCGGCGGGTCCGGCAGCGGCAAGTCGACCGTGTCCCGGCTCATCTCGGGCCTCTACAGCCCCTGGGAGGGCACGATCCGCATCGACGGGCAGCGCCTCGAGGACATTCCGCGCGGCGCGCTCGCGGCCTCCGTCTCCTTCGTCGACCAGGACGTCTTCCTCTTCGAGGGCACCATCCGCGACAACGTGGCCCTGTGGGACCCGTCGATCCCCGACGACGCCGTCGTCGCCGCCCTGAAGGACGCCTGCCTGTACGAGGTCGTGGCCCGCAGGCCCGGCGGCATCCACGGCCGCGTGGAGCAGGACGGGCGCAACTTCTCCGGCGGGCAGCGCCAGCGCCTGGAGATCGCGCGGGCCCTGGTCCGCCGCCCGAGCATCCTCGTGCTCGACGAGGTGACCAGCGCCCTGGACGCAGAGACCGAACAGGTCATCATCGACAACCTGCGCCGCCGCGGCTGCGCCTGCGTGGTCATCGCCCACCGGCTGAGCACCGTGCGCGACAGCGACGAGATCGTCGTGCTCGACCACGGCCGGATCGTGGAGCGCGGCCGCCACGAACACCTCGTCACTGCAGGCGGCCCCTACGCCGACCTGGTCAAGGAGCACTGAGGTGACCTCACCACCCGAGCAGCACGCGTACGACGCGGTGGGCGCGGCCTTCGGCACGCTCGGCAGCCCCGTCGACTGCACGGGGCTGCGCAGCGTGCACCTGGAGGGTCCCCAGGTGCTGTGGTTCGTCGTGGCGGGGGCGCTCGACCTGTTCGCGGTCGACGCCGTGCAGCAGGGCCACTGGCACTACCTCGGCCGCCTGGAGCCGGGCACACTGCTCCTCGGCCCGGTCGAAGGGCCCCAGCACACCCTCGTCGGCCGCCCCCTCCAGGGCTGCGAGCTGCGCCGCGTCCCGCTGCGCGAGCTGTACCGGCCCGACCACGGCGACACCTGGTCGTACGAGCAGCACCACCCCTCTCAGTACGACACGCAGGACGCGTCCCTGAGCCTGCTTGAGCACGCCTTCGCCCTCGGCGTCGGACGCGGCCACCGGGTCCTGTTCGAGGCGCCGCTGGACGGCCGCACGGTGGGCGACGAGGTGGTGGCGGACGACGACATCCTGTGGATGCCGGTCGCGCCGGGCAGCGTGCAGTACGGCTCCGCCTACAGCGCGGAGGCGGCGGGCGACCTGCTCGTGGACGCCGCGATGTGGCAGCGCATGGTCAACCAGCAGTACCGGCTGCTCGCCACCCTCGACCGCTGGATCGAACGCCTGGAGCGGGCCCACGAGGACCGAACGGCGGCCGGCATCAAGGCGGGCGAGAGCGTGCGCGAGCAGGCCGACCGCACACTGATCGCCTCCATCGGCCGCGCACGCGGGCGCGGCACGCGCCGTACCGGGTCCGGTGCCGGTGCCGGTCACGACGCGACGTACGCCGCCTGCCGGCTGGTCGCGGAGGCGGCGGGCATCACGCTGTCCGGCGCCGCCGAGGGCGGTGCGGTGAGCGACCGGATCGATCCGGTGGAGCAGGTCGCGGTGGCCTCGGGCATCCGCACCCGCGCCGTCCGGCTCGACGGCCGCTGGTGGCGCGAGAACGCGGGACCGCTGGTGGGGCACCGGGCCGCGAGCGGCACACCGGTCGCGCTGCTGTGGCGGCGCGGCGGTTACGAGTCGGTGCATCCGACGTCCGGGCGGCGCACCCGCGTCGACGCGGCCAACGCCGACGAGTTCGAACCGCAGGGCGTCATGTTCTACCGGCCGCTGCCCGACCGGCCGTTGACGCCGTGGCGGCTGTTCCGCTTCAGCCTGCGCGGCACCGGCTCCGACGTGCGCAACCTCGTGCTCGCCGGTCTGGTGACGGTCGTGATCGGCGCGCTCGTGCCGATCGCGACGGGGCAGGTGCTCGGCGTGTTCGTGCCGAACGGCGAGAAGAGCCTCATCGTCCAGGTCTCCCTCGCCGTGATGGTCACCAGTATCGTCTCGGCGGCGTTCATGCTGCTCCAGAACCTCACCGTCCTGCGGATGGAGGGCCGCATGGAGAGCACGCTCCAACCCGCCGTGTGGGACCGGCTGTTGCGGCTGCCGACCCGCTTCTTCGCGGCCCGCTCCACCGGCGAGCTGGCGAGCGCGGCGATGGGGGTCAGCGCGATCCGCCGGGTCCTGTCGGGGATCGGTCCCGTCACCCTCCAGGCCGGTTCGGTCGGCGCGATGAACCTCGTCCTGCTGCTCCTCTACAGTGTCCCTCTCGCCCTGGCCGCCCTCGCGATGCTGGCCGTCATCGCCGGTGTGTTCCTCACGCTCGGCCTGTGGGAGCTGCGCTGGCAGCGGCGTCTCGTGGAGCTCGCCAACAAGCTGAACAACCAGGCGTTCCAGAGCCTGCGCGGGCTGCCGAAGCTCCGGGTGGCGGGGGCGGAGAGCTTCGCGTACGCCGCGTGGGCGGGCGAGTTCGCGCGCAGCCGGGAGCTCCAGCGGCGGGCCGGCCGCATCAAGAACATCACCACGGTCCTGAACTCGGTGTACCTGCCGCTCTGCACGCTCGTCATGTTCGTCCTGCTCGCGGGACCGGCCCGGGGCAGCTTGACCGCGGGCGAGTTCCTCACCTTCAGCACCGCCGTGACGATGCTCCTGACATCCGTCACTCAGCTCACCGGCGCGCTGATCTCGGCGGCCGCGGTGCTCCCGATGTTCGAGCAGATCAAGCCGGTGCTCGACGAGGCGCCCGAGGTACGCGCCGGGAGCGCGCAGCCGGGCGAGCTGCGGGGCGGCATCGAGGCACGCGGCGTCTCCTTCCGCTACACCGACGACGGCCCGCTGGTCCTGGACGACGTGTCGCTGGCGGTCGAGCCCGGGGAGTTCGTGGCCGTCGTCGGCCCGAGCGGCTGCGGCAAGTCGACGCTGCTGCGCCTCCTGATCGGCTTCGACGAACCGGTATCGGGCAGCGTGCTCTACGACGGGCAGGACCTGTCGGCGCTCGACCAGTCGGCGGTCCGCCGCCAGTGCGGTGTGGTTTTGCAGAACGCGCAGCCGCTCACCGGCTCGATCCTGGACTGCATCTGCGGCGCCGAGTCGTTCACACAGGAGGAGGCGTGGGAGGCCGCCGCGATGGCGGGGCTCGCCGAGGACATCAAGCGCATGCCGATGGGCCTGCACACGATGATCTCCGGCGGCGGGGCGGTCTCCGGCGGCCAGCGCCAGCGCCTGATGATCGCCCAGGCGTTGATCCGCCGCCCCCGCGTCCTCTTCTTCGACGAGGCGACGAGCGCCCTGGACAACGAGACCCAGCGCACGGTCATCGACAGCACCCGCGCCCTGAACGCCACCCGCGTCGTCATAGCCCACCGCCTCTCCACGGTCCTGGACGCCGACCGCGTCGTCGTCATGTCGGAGGGCCGCATCGTGCAACAGGGCCCGCCCGCCCAGCTGTTGGCCGACGCGGGCGGGCGGCTGCACGAACTGGTGCGGCGGCAGCTGCGGTGAGAGTGGCTAACGACCCTCGCCCGGCGGCGTGCCGCAGCTCGGGCCGCCGGGGCCGTCGAACTGCACCGAGCTGAAGAAGTCCTGGTACGGCGGGAAGAAGTTGCCCTTGCCCGTCGGGCCGGCGGAGGTCACCGCCGTACAGCCGGTGTAGTGCGCGTCGGACCAGAGGTAGATGATCGAGGCCGTGCGGTTCCAGTCCGACTTGGCCCGGTCGTCCATGCCGACCGCCGCGAGGTCCGGGGTGTTCCCCCTGAGCGCGATCATGTCGCCGGTCCCGTCGAGGCCCGAGAACATGCAGTAATGGCCGTCGGGGCACCGGTCGTACCCATCGGCCGCGTGCGCCGTGGTCACCGGCACCGCGGTGGCGGCCAGGGCGGCCACCGCCACGAGCGGCACGAAGAGCCTTTTCCGCATCACGATTGCCTCCCGCATACAGATCCGCCTCGGTCGTCCAAGGCTTGTCGACCTGCCCGGCGAGCCGCCATCCCCCACATGAGGGACTCTGAGGTGGCCGGGCCTGCGGGCGCCGGGTGCGCGCGGGCCTCACATCGGTACGGGCTGCCCCTTGCCGAGGGCGATCACCCCGCCTTGGGAGACCGTGTACAGCTCCTCGTCCCGCTCCGGATTGACCCCGATCGTGGCGCCCGGCGGTACGTCGACGTTCTTGTCGAGGACGGCGCCGCGCACCACCGCGCCCCGCCCGATGCGGACGTTGTCGTGCAGCACGGAGCCCTGGACGACCGCGCCCTCCTCGACGGTCACGCCGGGCGAGAGGACGGAGCGGGTGACCTGGCCGCGGATGACGCAGCCGGGGCTGACGATCGACTCGCCCGCGATGCCGCCCGCGCAGAACTTCGCGGGCGGCAGGCCGCCGGAGTGCGTGTAGATGGGCCAGCGCCGGTTGTCGAGGTTGAAGACGGGCTGGTCCGAGATGAGGTCCATATGGGCTTCGTAGTACGAGTCGAGCGTGCCGACGTCGCGCCAGTAGCCGTGGTCGCGCGGGGTCTCGCCGGGTACGTGGTTGTCGTCGAAGTCGTACACCTGGGCCATGCCGCGCTCGGTGAGCAGCGGCAGGATGGAGCCGCCCATGTCGTGCGCCGACTCCTCGTCCTCGGCGTCCTGCTGGAGGGCGTCGACGAGGGTCTTGGTGGTGAAGAGGTAGTTGCCCATCGAGGCGAAGACCTGGTCCGGGTCGTCGGGCAGCCCCGGCGGGTCGGTCGGCTTCTCCAAGAAGCGCTCCACCTTCGTGCCGTCGCGTCCGGGCGTGATGATGCCGAACGACGGCGCCTCGGCGCGCGGCACCCTGATCCCCGCGACGGTCACCGCCGCGCCGTTCTCGATGTGCTGCTGGAGCATCTGCCGCGGGTCCATGCGGTAGACGTGGTCGGCGCCGAACACGGCGATGTAGTCGGGCTGTTCGTCGTGGACGAGGTTGAGGGACTGAAGGATGGCGTCGGCGCTGCCCAAGTACCAGCGGGGGCCGAGGCGTTGCTGGGCGGGCACGGGCGTGACGTAGTTGCCGAGGAGGCTCGACATGCGCCAGGTCGTCGTCACGTGCCGGTCCAGGGAGTGGGACTTGTACTGCGTGAGGACGCAGACGCGCAGGATGTCGGCGTTGACGAGGTTGGAGAGCACGAAGTCGACGAGGCGGTAGGTGCCGCCGAACGTGACCGCTGGTTTGGCCCGGTCGGCGGTGAGCGGCAACAGCCGCTTCCCCTCCCCGCCGGCGAGCACGATTCCGAGCACCGAAGGTCCACCGCGCATCCCAGCCCCCTGTTTGGTCGGCTATCGGCTATCTGTCGGCGTGCAGGATCTTCTCGTACACCTCGACCGTGCGCCGGGCCACCGCGTCCCAGCCGAACTCGCGGAGCGCGCGGTCGCGCCCGGCCGCGCCCATCGCGGCGGCCCGTTCCGGGTCGGTCGCCACCGTGTTCAGGAGCAGCCCCAGTTCGCGCTCGAAGCCTTCGGGGTCGCTCGCGTCGTACGGCACGAGTACCCCCGTCGTGCCGTCCCGAACGACTTCCGGGATGCCGCCGACCCGGGAGGCCACGACGGCCGTGCCGCACGCCATCGCCTCCAGGTTGACGATGCCCAGCGGTTCGTACACGGATGGGCAGACGAACACGGCTGCGTGCGTGAGGAGTTGGACGATCTGGGGGCGCGGCAGCATCTCGGGGATCCACTGCACTCCGGCGCGGGTCTTGCTCAGCTCCTCGAAGAGGGTGCGGAACTCGAGGTCGATGGCGGGGGTGTCGGGCGCTCCGGCGCACAGGACGAGCTGCACTTCGGGGTCCAGCTTCCGTGCCGCCCGCAGCAGGTGGGGCACGCCTTTCTGGCGGGTGATGCGGCCGACGAACAGGACGTACGGCCGCCCCGGGTCGACGCCGAGCCGCTCCAGGACGTCGGTTCCGGGGTCGGGGCGGTACAGCTCGGTGTCGATGCCGTTGTGCACGACGTGGACCTTCGCCGGATCGACGGCCGGGTAGCTGGTGAGGACGTCCTCGCGCATCGCGCCGGACACCGCGATCACGGCGTCGGCGGCCTCGGCCGCGGTGCGCTCGGCCCAGGTCGACAGGGCGTACCCGCCGCCCAGCTGCTCGGCCTTCCAGGGGCGCAGCGGCTCAAGGGAGTGCGAGGTCATGACGTGCGGGATGCCGTGCAGCAGCTTGCCGACGTGGCCGGCGAGGCTGGTGTACCAGGTGTGGGAGTGGACGAGGTCGCGGTCGGCGAGCGCCGCGGCCATGGCGAGGTCCACGGAGAAGGTGCGCAGCGCGTCGTTGGCCCCGTCGAGCGCGGGGCACGCGCTGTGCCGCACGAGCCCGTCGGCCGCGCCCTCCCCCCAGCAGTGCACTTCGAGATCCGTGAGGGCGCGCAACTCCCGTGCCAGGAACTCGACGTGGACTCCGGCGCCGCCGTAGACGTCCGGCGGATACTCCCGGGTGAGCAGGCCCACCTTCACGTAGCACCCTCCGTCGTCCGTCGCTGCCGGCCGCGCCACCTCATGGTCACCCAGACGCGGCTCCGGGGGAAGACCGCTGCGGCGGGCGGTCGAAGCAGCAGTCGCCGCACAGTCCGCCGTCGGGGCACCGGTAGTAGAGGCAGCAGCTGCGGCGCCGGAACGCCGTGCCCCGCAGGGTGCCGGTGCCGCGCAGGTCGGGGTGGTCGAACAGCTCGGCGGCCAGGCTCAGGGCCCGCTCCCCCACCTCCGGGCGCCCCGATCGCGCGGCCCAGCCGTGCAGTTCGCGCGCCGCGCCCGCGAGCGCGGACCCCGCGTTGCCCCACAGCAGCCCGGCGGAGATCCGGTACCGGGCCCGCAACGCCTCGGACAGCGGCGCCAGATGGCCGTACTGCACGACGTCCCGCACGGTGGCCGCATCGCCCGGCAGGGGGCGTACGCCGGTCAGCCACAGGTCGTCGGGCGAGGTGCCGTCGGCGTCCCAGCCGAGCAGCGCGGGGTCGAGGTCGGGCACCCGGCCGTACAGCGCGGCGGAGCCGAGCGCCACGGACCAGAGCCGGGCCGCGAGCCCCAGCTGCGCCACGGACACCGCGACGCGGTCCTCCGGGGCGCCGAGCCGCCGCGCGACCTTGCCGACCCGGAAACCGATCGGATCACCGGGTTCCGAACCGGTCGGATCACCGGGTTCCGCAAGCCCGTACACCGCTGCCAGCGGCCGGATGCCCCGGTCGTGCGCCGGGCTCACGCGCAGGGCGAAGAAGCCGCCGACGGAGCCGAGTTCTGCCAGGTCAATGAGGGTGGTCACGGGAGAAGTACAGCAAGCCGCAGGGCGCCGGCCACCGCTGGGGTGCCCATGAGGGTCACTCTCCGCGCCCAGGACGTAACCCCTCTTGGGGAGGACACGCCACAGGCCGTACTCCATCGGCAGTAGGACCGATTGCCTGCTCAGGTACGACGACTTGTAGGGCTGCACGCGTCATCGTTGTCACCATGGAAGCAGACCGTTCGCCGGACCGGGATCGCCGGGAGCACCGCACCCCGCGGAGCACGTCATGAGTGCTCTGGCGCTTTCCGTGGTGCTGTCGCTCGTCTCAGCCGTGGCGTACGCCGGCGGGGCGATCCTTCAGGAGCGGGTGGCGGCGACGGCGCCGGGCCAGTACGCGCCGCTGCGCCGCGCCGCCTGGTGGGCCGCGATCGCCCTGAACGGTCTCGGCGCGCTGCTGCACGTGGTGGCGCTCGCCTACGGCCCGCTCAGCCTGGTCCAGCCGCTGGGCGCGCTGACCATCGTGTTCGCGCTGCCGATGGCGGCCGTGTTCGTACGGCGGCGGGCCGGGGCCACCGCCTGGCGGGGCGCGCTCATGGCGACGGTGGGGCTCGCCGGGCTCCTGTCGCTCACCTCGACCTCCGACTCGCAGACGCTGGCCGACGCGGAGCGCGTCATGCTCGGCCTCGTCACGGGCGGCGGCGTCGTCACGCTGATGCTCGCGGCGCACGCGGCGCACCGGCACCCCGTGGTGCGCAGCGTGCTGCTGGCCTGCGCGGCCGGTGCGGCGTTCGGCATCGCCTCGGTGTTCACGAAGACGGTGGCGGTGGACTGGGACCGCCGCGTCGGGCTCGTCGAGCAGCTGCCCACCCTCGGGGCCATCGCGGTGCTCGCGGCGGCCGGCCTGCTGCTCTCGCAGGCCGCGTACCGGGGTGCGGGGCTCGCGGCGCCGCTGTCGACGGTGACCGTGGTGAACCCGGTGGTCGCGGCCGCGGTCGGCCTGACCCTCTTCGGCGAATCCTTCCGGCACGGCGCCACGGGCACCGTTCTCGCGCTCGGCAGCGGTGTCGTGGCCGCTTGTGGTCTGATCCTGCTGACGACCGAGCGGATCGCCCGGGAGACGGCGTCCGTCACCGTGGCCGAGGGCGGTCCGGTGGTGCGAGGCGGCCCGTGCGCGGCGCGGCCGGCCCCGGAGACCGCTCCCGGCGCGGAGACCGTCGCCGGCGCGGAGACCGTCCCCGACGTGGAGGGCGGACCTGGCCCGTGCCCCGCCGGCGCGCTGCCCGCGGTGCCCTCGCAGCCGCCGCCGACGGCTCACCGCCGGACGCGCCCGCGGCAGCCGAGGCGCCGCGAGCGCATGGTGTCCTGACGGTCCGGCCACTGCTGCTCGGACTGTACGGGGCGTGTCAGATCCGTACGCCGCGTGCCCGCAGGTAGGCGAGCGGGTCGATGTCGGAACCGAAGCCGGGCCCCGTCCGCACCTCGAAGTGCAGATGCGGACCCGTGCTGTTCCCGGTGGAACCGGACCTGGCGATGCGCTGTCCGGCGCCGACCTGCTGCCCCGCCTTCACGGAGAGCGCCGACAGGTGCCCGTACTGGCTGTACTTCCCGTCGGTGTGGCGGATGACCACCTGGTAGCCGTAGCTGCCGCCCCAGCCGGCGGAGACGACCCGGCCCGCCGCGACGGACTTCACGGCCGTCCCGGTGGGCACGGCGAAGTCGACGCCCGTGTGGTAGCCCTTCGACCAGGAGCGGCCCGCGGCACGGTACGGCGTGCTGGGCGAGGCGGCGACGGGGGCGGATGCGGCGGACGTGGCCCGCTCGGCCTGCGGGGCCGAGGCCCGCGGCGCCCGCTGCTTCTCACGCTTCTTCTCGGCGGCGGCCTTGTCGGCCGCCTGCTTCTCGGCGGCCCTCTTCTCGGCGGCCTTCCTTTCCGCGGCCCTGCTCTCGGTGGCCTTTCGGTCGGCGGGCTTCTGCGGGGCACGCTCCTTGGTGCCGGTGCCGGTGCCGCCCTGCCCGTGGACCGAGAGGCGCTGTCCCGGTGTGATCAGGTCGGGGTCGCCGCCGATGACACGCCGGTTGGTTTCGTACAGGCGCTGCCAGCCGCCCCGCACCCGGCGTTCGTCGGCGATGCCGGAGAGGGTGTCGCCGTGGACCACGGTGTACATCTCGGCGCTGCCCGCGGCGGACTGGGGCGTCACCTCGGGCTTGACGTCCCTGACGTCACGTGCGGGCCGCTCGGGCTTGCTCTTGGCCGGGGCCTTGGCCGGCGTCCTGGCCGGTGCCGCCTTGCCGGGGCTGACGTCGGGCGTGCCGCCGCCCCGGGTGAGACCGGCCTTCGCCGAGCAGACCGGCCAGGCGCCGGGGCCCTGCGCGTCGAGGACCTTCTCGGCGACGGCTATCTGCTGGTCCTTGGTGGCGCGGTCCGCCCGCGAGGCGAAGGCCGTGCCGCCGTACGCCTCCCAGGTGGACTGCTTGAACTGGAGGCCGCCGTAATAGCCGTTGCCGGTGTTGATGCTCCAGTTGTTGCCGGACTCGCAGGCCGCCACCTTGTTCCAGGTGTCGACGTCGGCGGCGCCCGCGGTGCCCGTGACGGTCAGCGGGAGCGCCATGCCCGCGCCGCCCGCCGTGACGGTCAGCGACGCACGGTTGATGCGGTTCGGCTGATACCGGCGGTGCCGGCCCCGTACGGCCATTGGGAGCCCCCTCGGACACACGTCATCACGGATTGCGCACAGCGGACACACGACAAGCCCGCAAGCTATCCGGTTGCCCAATCCGTGACAAGGGCGATGCACCGAGGGGGAGTTGAACAGACGGGGTTCGCGTCAGCCCTTCAAGTACTCCTGCACCCACCGCAGTTGCACGCCTTGCTGGTAGGGGCCGCCGCCCTCGTGATCGTTGAAGGCGTATACCTCCATCGAACGCTCCCTCCCCGTATACGCGTTGAAGGCGGCGAAGACCGTCGACGGCGGGCAGGTCTGGTCCTCCAGGGCGGCGGAGAAGAGGGCGGGCGCCCGTCCGCGGGCGGCGAAGTGCACGCCGTCGAAGTACGCCAGCGTCCGGAAGACATGCTCCCTGCCGTCCCTGCGGGCCTTCAGATAGGACGCGATCTCGCTGTAGGGGAGGCGGTCCGTGAGGGTCGTCGCGCGCGGGAAGTCGCAGAGGAAGGGGACGTCGGGCATGACGGCGGCCAGGTCAGGGACGAGTCCGCCGACGGCGAGGGCGAGCCCGCCGCCCTGGCTGACGCCGAGCACGGCGACCCGTGCGGCGTCCACGAGCGGATGGGCGCGGGCGGCTTCGACGGCGCGCACCGCGTCGACGTACAGACGCCGGTAGTAGTAGTCGTGCGGGTCCTGGATACCGCGCGTCATGAACCCGGGGTGCGCGGGCCCGCTCCCGACCGGGTCCGGGGTGTCGCCCTGCGCCCATCCCCCGCCGCCCTGCCCGCGGGAGTCCATCACGAAGTGCGCGAACCCGGCGGCGGCCCAGAGCAGGTGCATGTGGGGCAGGCCGCGTCCGCCGCCGTACCCGATGTACTCCACGACGGCGGGCAGCGGCTCGCCGTCCTCGGCGCCTGCGGGCAGCACCAGCCACCCCTTGACGGGATGGCCCCCGAACCCGGCGTACGTGACGTCGAGGACCCGCACGCCGGTCAGCGGCAGCTCCACCGCCTCGAACCGCGCGTCCAGTTCGTGCGCCCGCGTCTCCTGCAACGTCTTCTCCCAGAAGGCGTCGAAGTCGTCGGGCTCGGGCAAGTCGGGTCGGTATCGGCGCAGTTCTTCGAGGGGCAGATCGAACTGTGGCACGGGCGACTCCTCCTGGCGTCATGTCCTGGGAGGGTTCACGCTATGCCAGCTGATCGCTGCCGGACAGGGAGTATTCCGGGCTGGAGCCGAGGACG
Organism: Streptomyces sp. NPDC030245; assembly: GCF_055572995.1. NCBI lineage: Bacteria > Bacillati > Actinomycetota > Actinomycetes > Kitasatosporales > Streptomycetaceae > Streptomyces > Streptomyces sp. NPDC030245. The sequence continues at coordinate 583,010 of NZ_JBVICF010000002.1, forward strand.
GCCGCTGGGCGGGCCCTCCGCCCCGGGCCGGGAATACTCCCAGTCGCTCAGCGCACCGGCTCTCTCTCAGCGCATCGGGTCCGGCTGGGGCTCCGGCGCCGGGTCGGGTCCCGGCGGCTGGGGAATCGGGGAGGGCGGCGGCTCCGGGCTCGGCCGGGGCTCGGGGTTCGGCACCGGGTCCGGATTCGGGAAGGGCCTCCCCGGCTCCGTCGGCGGTACCGGGTCAGGGTCCGGGAAGGGCCTGACCGGCCCCGGCTTCGGTGCGGGATCGGGGAACGGTTGAGTCATTGCACTCCTCCAGCCAGTGGTACGCCAGCGGCTCCTCCCCGCGTACCCGACGCCCCCGGAACCAAGCCTTCCACGGTTCCTCGCACGGTGCCCGTGGCCGACCGCCACCCGGGTCGGTCACCTCACCACCCCACGTGGCCCCCTACCCGGCGCCCGTCCCTCCCGGGCCCGCGGCCAGCGATGCCGCCGCCGCGAGCCCGAGCCGGGGGCTGGACAGCACCGGCACCCGCGCCCGGACGTCCGGAACGAGCCGCTCCGCCCCCGCCATGGAGGCCTGCGCCAGCACGATCGCGTCGGCGTCCCGCACCTGGCGCACCGCTCGGGCCACGCCCTCGGCGTACCCCTCGGAGTCACCGGCCTCGAACCGCGCCCACGCCCCGTCGACCACCTCGGCCCGCACCGACACGTCCCGCCCGGCGCGCCGGGCCTCCTCCTCGACGAGGGCCGAGGTCGGCCCGACCGTGGACGCGACCGCGGCGAGCACGACGACCCGGGGCCCCGCGGCGACGGCGGCGGCCGCCATGGGCCGGTCGACCCGCACCACGGGAACCCCCACGTCGGCGCCGACGGTCTCGGCGACGCCCCCGATGGTGGAGCAGGTGCACAGCACGGCGGCGGCACCGCCCTCTGCGGCGCGCACGAGTGCGGCCCGCACGTCGGTCGCGACCGCGTCAGGGCCCTCCTCCCGCGCCCGCGCAAGGAGCTCCTCCACCACGTGGTGGCGCAGCCCGAGCTCGGGGTGCTCGGCGTCCCGCAGCCCTTCGAAGACGGGCACGTGCACGGACGACGTGTGCAGGAGCGCCAGCGTGACCGGGCGCCCGGTCACACGGCGGCCGTGCGGCTCAACGGATTGCGCACCATGTCGGTCGCGCCGGGCACCGGCTCCGCCGCGTCGCCGCCGAGGGCCACCACGCGGTTGCCCTCGTCGACGTGCACGACCCGCGGCCGCCAAGCCCTGGCCTCCGCGTCGTCCACCTGGGCGTAGCTGATGATGATCACCTTGTCACCGGGGTGCACGAGGTGGGCGGCCGCCCCGTTGATCCCGATGACTCCGCTGCCGCGCTCACCCTCGATGGTGTACGTCTCCAGACGCGCACCGTTGGTGACATCGACGATGTGGACGAGCTCCCCGGGCAGCAGATCGGCGGCTTCGAGCAGCTCCGCGTCGATGGTGACGGATCCGACGTAGTGCAGGTCGGCCTGGGTCACCGTGGCGCGGTGGATCTTGGACTTGAACAGAGTACGCAGCACTTTGGACTCCCGTAAGACGGCTCCCTGCCTGCTTCGTGCAGGTCAAGGGCGTCATTCACTGTACACACGCCGTCACACCCGCAGTACCTCCGGCCCGAGCAGGGCGTACCGTCTGGCCTCCGTCTGCGACAGGCGTGTGTCGGTGACGATCGCCTCGAACGCGCGTGCCTCGGCGAAGCGGCAGAAGCTGACCGCGCCGAATTTGGAGTACACCCCGGCGAAGACCCGTCTGCGGGAGACGCGCATGGCCTGCCGCTTGACCGCGCCGACCGTCGGGTCGAGCGTGGTGAGGCCGTGTTCGCGGGAGATCCCGCTGGCCCCCACGTAGGCCAGGTCGATGACGAACTCGGACAGCATCTGGGCCGCCCAGTGGTCGACGGTGGCCATCGTGCCGCCCCGGACGCGGCCGCCGAGGAGCAGGACCGTGACCCGCGGCCTGGCCGCCAGGACCTGCGCCGTGGCGAGCGACGCGGTGATCACGGTGAGCGGCCGGTCGTCGGGGAGCGCCTCGGCGATCAGCTGCGGGGTGTAGCCCTCGTCGATGAAGACCGTCTCGGCGTCCCCCAGGAGTTTCGCGGCGGCCGCCGCGATCCGTGACTTCTCCGCGACGTGCATCGCGGTCCGGAACTCCAGCGTCGCCTCGAAACCCCTGCCCTCCACCGGGTACGCGCCCCCATGCGTACGCCGCACCAGACCGCGCCGCTCCAGGGCGCTCAGGTCGCGCCGCACCGTCTCCTTGGAGACTCCGAGGTCGGCGGCGATCGCGGTGACGTCGACGGACCCCGTACGGCGTGCGCTGGTCACGATGCGGCGGCGCCTTTCCTCCCCCTCCGCGACGACCGCGCGGCCTGTGGCCGTTTCTGTCATGTGTGGCCCTCCCCCGTGTCGACTGCGGCCGGACCCGCGTCCCAACAGTCGGACCGGCCGTCCTTCACCCCCGTGCACCACACTTGTACGGGGGGTGCGACCAGCCGGTTCAGCGGACTTTGGGCACGCGTGCATTTCCGGCCGCTACACCGGCCACGATCTGCCGCGTGGGAGCGAGCGCGGCGCGTACGTACCGTAGTGGCCGCCGAGGAAGACCAGCGGCGGTCCCTGGTCCCCCGTGCCCATCTCCCGGACCGAGCCGGTGACGAACCAGTGGTCTCCGGCTTCCCACTGTCCGTCCAGGGCGCAGTCGATCCAGGCGACGGCGTCTGTCAGGAGGGGGCAGCCCGAGGGTGACCAGCCGTAAGGGATCTCCCAGCGGCGGGGCGACTTCGCGGCGAACGCCTCGCACACGCCTTTCTGTCCCGCGCTCAGGACGTTGGCACAGAAGCGGCCCGTGGCCCGGATCAGTGGCCAGGTCGTCGACGTGCGTGCGGGCAGGAAGCCCACCAGGGGCGGATCCAGGGAGACCGAGGTGAAGGTGCCGACGACCATCCCGAGCGGGTCCGCCCCGGCACGCCCCGCGGGTGCGGTCACCAGGACGACGCCCGTGGGGCAACGCCCCAGTACGGTACGGAAGTCCGGCGTGCGGTCCGTGGCGACGGGGCCCACGGGGTCGGAAGCGTGCGTCATGAGGTTCCCGCCCGGTGGTGTCAGGTCGAGTAGTCGGCGTTGAGACGCACGTACCCCTCGGTGAGGTCGCAGCCGTAGGCCGTGAACTCCGCGGCGGAGTGCGGGTGGCCGAGATCGACGCGGAGCCCGACCTCCGCCAGTTTCAGGTGCTCCACGACGCGCGCCAGTCCGTCGGGGCCGGGGCTTCCCGGGTAGACCTCCTGGCCGCCGAAGTCGATCGTGACGCGCTCGGGGACGATGTCGAGGTCGTCCTGGCACTTCCCCACCGCCATGGCGACCCGCCCCCAGTTCGGATCCGCCCCGTGCACGGCGGTCTTCACCAGCGGGGAGTTGACCACGGACTTGGCGACGCGCTTGGCCTGTGCGACGTCCCTGGCCCCGGTGACCCGTACCTCGATGAGCTTGGTGGCGCCCTCACCGTCGCGGGCGATGTCCTTGACCAGGTCGAGCGCGACGGCTGACAGGGTTTTCTCGAACTCCATGAGGTTCACCGGGCCCGCGAGGCCGTTGGCGAACACGGCCGCCGTGTCGCTGGTGGACGTGTCGGTGTCGATGCTCAGGGCGTTGAACGTGTGGTCCATGACGCGGCGGAAGATGTCGTCGAGTACGACCGGACCCACCTCGGCGTCGGTGCAGAAGAACGTCAGCAGCGTCGCCATGTCGGGCTCCATCATGCCCACTCCCTTGGCGATGCCGACCAGGGTCGCGTCACCGCAGCGGGCGCGGCGGATCTTGGGGTGGGTGTCGGTCGTCATGATGGCGGTCGCCGCCGCGTCGAAGTCGGCGCCGGGGAACGGCCAGCGCAGCGAGGCGACATGTGAGCGCAGGAGGGGCATGGGGTAGCGGTGGCCGATCATTCCCGTGGAGGCGATCAGGACGTCGTTCGGGTCGGCTCCGATCACCTCGGCCACCTGGCCGCGGATCTCCTCGGCGTCCTGGCGGCCCCCCGCCCCGGTGGCCACGTTGGCGTTGCCCGACAGGACGACGACGCCCCGCGCGATCCGGTCCGCGACCGCTTCCCGGCTCAGCAGAACGCTCGGCCCGGCGAAGCGGGAGCGGGTGAACACCGCGCTCGTGGCCGCGGGCACCTCGGAGGCGATCACGGCGAAGTCCGGGCGGGCGTCCTTGATGCCGGCCCGGCCGTGGTGGACGAGGAAACCTTGGGGAGAAGAGGCATGCATCGGACCGGAGATCCCTTCCCGAGTCGCTGCTGCCGGGCCGTCCCGGCACCTGCCCGTCACCGTGGCACACTCCGGTTGCCGCCCACTGCGCCGTCCGCTGGAACTCCCTTGAACGAGGGACCAGTCGTCTTGACACGGCCATGCGTCGCGCCGTTCTGTGCGGGCCGGTCGGCGGCCGGCCGCGTCGGACGTGCGTTCTCCAGGTCGTGGCAGATCGCCTCGCGCACCAGTGGGTGGACGAAGCGGAGTCGGTCGCCGTCGGACGGGTCGGGCTTCAGCAGGCCTCCGTGGAGAGCCACGAGGACCGGGTCCGTGGAGATGCCCTCGTGCCGCAGCGTCGCCTCCACCGCGCGTCGCTCGCATCCGTCCTCCGAGACCGCGCAGAGTTCGAGGACACGGCGCACCCCGGGCGGCAGTCCCGACAGGCGTTGCAGCACGACGCCGGCCAGCTCGTGGGAGATGCGGGCGTCCAGGTCCGCGTCGAGGCCCTGCGTCCGCGCGTGCAGCAAGTAGCCGAGGAAGTAGGGGTTGCCGGCGGTTCGGCGGTGCAGTCTCTCCAGGAGGCGGGGCTCCGGAGTGGCGCCCAGCGTCTTCTCCGTGAGCGACTCGGTGGCCGCGAGGTCCAGTGGGTCGAGCAGGATGCGCCGCGCGTCCGGCGACTGGAGGATCACGGCCGCGGCCCGTCGCAGCTCGGCGTCGTGGGCCAGCTGGAAGGTGCGCGTGGTGACCACCAGGAGGACCGGGACACTGCGCAGCTGCTCCACGAAGAGCCGCAGCAGGGCCAACGACGGCGGGTCGGCCCGGTCCACGTCCTCGACGACCAGGACCGTCGGCTCGCGGACGGTACGCAACAGCGCCTGGCACACCGCGTCGTGCAGCGCGAACCGGTCGCCCCTGGACAGGAGAGGCGGCACCGACCGCGCACGCGGCTCGTGGTCCGCCGGATCGCAGATGTCCGAGCACATCTCCGGCAGCAGGTGGGCGAGGCTGTGCCGGACCCAGTCCGGCAGGCGGCGCACCCGTTCGGGCCAGAGCACGCTCAGTCGGCGCAGCAGCGTCGTCCACGGCCAGTGGTCCGGCTTGTCCTCGCTCTCCGAGCAGGAGCTCCACACGGCGTGCACGCCGTCCGGGATCGTCCGGGTGAGCTCGGTGACCAGCCGCGTCTTTCCGATGCCGGCCTCGCCGACGACGAACGCCACCCTGCCGGACGTGTGGAACGCGCCGGCGGCGCAGTCAAGGAGGAGCCTCAGCTCGTCCGCGCGTCCGACGAACACCGGTGGAACGGCTGCCCAGCTCCGTCTCTGTGCCACCGTCTCCGCCCGGCGTCCGGCGTGCGTTCGGGGCTGCGCGATGGTGACGCGGCCGGAGTCGGCGGCGGCTGCCGGGTGGGGCGGCCCTGAGACGCACGGCACGGTGTCGCCCCGGACGCCGGTGTGCGTCTCCCGGACGGGGACGTCGGGCGTGCGGTCCAGGGAACAGTCCTGGCGCAGGATCGCGGCGTGCAGCGCCGCGAGGGCCCGGCCCGGGTCCGCGCCGATCTCGTCGGCGAGGGCGCGGCGCGTGTTCTCGTACGTCCGCAGGGCGTCGGCCTGTCGGCCGAGCCGGTACTGGGCGTGCATGTACAGCCCGATGAGCCGCTCGCGCAGGGGATTGCGCTTGGCCTCAAGGGCCAGCGGGTGCAGCACCTCCTCCTCGCGGCCGAGCCGCAGCGCGCACCGCGCCCACGACTCCACCGCGCTCAGCCTCAGCTGTTCGAGCCGTCCGGCCTCCTGCACGGCGAAGTCATAGGCGCTCAGCTCCTCGTACGGCGTGCCGGACCAGGTGGCCAGGGCCGAGCTCAGCACGGCATGCGCCTCCTCGACGCTGCCCGTGCGAGCCAGTCGGCCGCCGATCCGCACGGCCCTCTCGAAGCGGTGGGTGTCCACGTGCTCGGGGTCGACGACCAGCGCGTACCCCGGTTGCTGGTAGACCAGTTGGGGGCTGCCCCCGTCGGGGAGGACACAGTGTGCGAGGAGCTTGCGCAGGCGGGAGACGTAGGACTGCAAGGTCGCGTTGGCGGTCGCCGGCGGTGTGTCTCCCCAGATCTGCGTGATGATCGAATCGACCGACACCACGCTGCCCGCGCCGATCAGCAGCAGGGCGAGGACTGCTCGCTGGCGTGGCGGTCCCAGCTCCAGGGGCCGGCTGTCGACGCTCACGGACAAGGCGCCCAGCGCGCCGATCGGCGGTGGTCCTGTCCTCTCACGCACATCGGCCCGGGACTCCTGGCTCATCGGTTCCACTGCGTCATCCAGTCCTCTCCGCGTGGCGCGCGACCGTCCTGTGGTGCACTCACCTTCACCCGGCGGACCGGCACCGCCTTTGCCCGGAACGGGGCGACTTGTGCCTGCCCGTGGCTGAATGCGGCACTCCAGTTGCCCGCGCCGGTGGCTCCGGTACTCCCTGCCCGTCCGTCGAGTCGACGGATACGTGCGTATCGGTGCCCGACGCCCGGTCCGTCGGCGCCCGACTGATGCCCGTATGACCACCGGACGGAAGCGGGGCGGCGGCGCGTGACGGCGATGCCTCAGCCGTCCGCAGGAACCGTGCAAGCGGCGCGCCCACCCCCCTGCAAGGCGGGGTCGGCACAGTGGCCAGCAGCCGCCGGAGAACCTCCTCGGCTCCGCACAGCCCGTACGCCGGAAGCACCCCCAGGCGCGGCCATCATCCGTCTCGACGCAGAGGAACCGCCATGTCACGAGTCTCCACCGGCCCGAGCAGCAACCCGACGACCGCCCACGCCCTGTTGCGACGGCTCCACGACCACGGCGTGCGCACCGTGTTCGGGGTGGTCGGCCGCGAGGCCGCGTCGATCCTCTTCGACGAGGCGGACGGCATCGACTTCGTGCTGACCCGGCACGAGTTCACCGCCGGCGTCGCGGCCGACGTGCTGGCCCGCATCAGCGGCCGCCCACAGGCGTGCTGGGCCACGCTCGGCCCCGGCATGACCAACCTGACCACGGGGGTCGCCACCTCCGTCCTCGACCGGTCACCCGTCGTCGCGCTCGCCGCCCAGTCGGAGTCGCACGACATCTTCCCCAACGACACGCACCAGTGCCTCGACTCGGTGTCGGTCATGCGCCCGATGACCAAGTACGCGGTGGAGCTCGAACGGCCCGCCGACATAGAGGACCTGGTGGACTCGGCGATGAGCGCGGCGATGACCGAACCGGTCGGGCCCAGCTTCATCTCCCTCCCCGTCGACCTGCTCGGCAGCGAGGTCGACACCTCCCGGCCGCGGCCCCCGGCCAGGCTCCCCGCCAAGCCGGTCGGCGCGGTCGAGGACGGCTGGCAGGAGGCCGCCCTGAAGGCGGCCGAACTGGTCCGCACGGCGCGCCATCCCGTCCTGGTCGTCGGCGCCGCGGCGATCCGCTCCGGGGCCGTGCCCGCCCTGCGTGCCCTCGCCGAGCGGCTGCGGATCCCGGTCATCACCACCTACATCGCCAAGGGCGTGCTGCCGCACGGGCACGAGCTGAACTACGGCGCGGTCACCGGCTACATGGACGGCATCCTGTCCTTCCCCGCCCTGGACGCCCTGTTCGGACCCGCGGACCTCGTCCTCACGCTGGGCTACGACTACGCGGAGGACCTGCGCCCCTCGATGTGGCGGCGCGGCGCGGACAAGACCACGGTCAGGGTGTCGCCCACGGCCAACCCGGTGCCGCGCGTCTACCGTCCGGACCTCGACGTCGTCACCGACGTACTGGCCTTCGTGGAGCACCTCGACCGGCACACCGAGGGCCTCGCCGCGAAGACCCCGCACGACATCTCGCCGCTGCGGGAACGGATCGCGGAGTTCCTGGCCGACCCCCGTCACTACGACGACGGCCTGCGCGTCCACCAGGTGATGGACTCCATGAACACCGTCATGGCCGAGACGGCCGAGGCGGGCGAGGGCACCATCGTCTCCGACATCGGGTTCTTCCGGCACTACGGCGTGCTCTTCGCCCGCGCCGACCAGCCCTTCGGCTTCCTCACCTCCGCCGGCTGCTCCAGCTTCGGCTACGGCATCCCGGCGGCCATCGGCGCCCAGCTCGCCCGGCCGGGACAGCCGACCTTCCTCATCGCGGGCGACGGCGGCTTCCACTCCAACAGCGCCGACCTGGAGACCATCGCCCGGCTCAACCTGCCGATCGTCACCGTCGTCGTCAACAACGACGCCAACGGCCTCATCGAGCTCTACCAGAACATCGGCCACCACCGTTCCCACGACCCGGCGGTGAAGTTCACCGGCGTCGACTTCACCGCGCTGGCCCGCGCCAACGGCGTGGAGGCCACCAGGGCCACCAGCCGCGAGGAGCTGCTCGCCGCGCTGCGCAAGGGGGCCGGTCTGGGGCGGCCGTTCCTGATCGAGGTACCGGTGAACTACGACTTCCAGGCCGGCAGTTTCGCCGCTCTGACCATCTGAGCCATGGCGGCGAACCTGCTCCCCGCCTTCGGTTTCCTGACCGAGGTCCGCCAGAACGGCGCCCGGCCGCTCGACCCGCGCTTCGCGGCCCGCGGCGCCAGGGAACGGTGGGACGAGCGAACGGCCGACCGGAGTCTGCACACCGTACTTCTGCACTCCGGGGCGCCGGAGGAGGCGTACGCACGCGGGCGGGGCAGGACGCTGGTCCTCGCCGGGGAGCTGTACAACCGGGACGAACTGATCGGGTCGCTGCCCGGCCGCGCCTCGCCGGACAGCGACGCCGCGCTCGTCCTCGCCCTCTTCGACGTCTACGGCGTCCATGCCTTCCGGCTGCTCAACGGCCGGTTCGCCGCGCTGCTCACGGACCGCGAACGCGCCGTTCTCGCCACGGACCACGCCGGATCGGTGCCCCTGTACGTCTGCGTCGCCCCCGGCCGGGTCCTGGCGGCGACGGAGGCGAAGGCGTTGCGGGGAGCCGCCCCGCAAGGGCGGCCCCTCCCCCAGGGGCGGCCGGTGCGCCGCCAACCCGGCACCTGCCAGGTCCCGGCCGGCACGGTCCTCGACATCCAGGTGCCGACCGGGACGTGCGTCGCCCACCGCACGTGGACGCCACCGCTGGCCCGCCGGGTCCTGCCGGAGGACGAGGCGGTCGACACCGTCCGCCGCGTGCTGGAACGTGCGGTGCGGGCCCGCACGGGCCCCGGCACACCGCTGGTGGTGCTGTCGGGCGGCGTCGACTCCTCCGGGGTCGCGGCGCTGGCCGCGGGCCGGTCGGCCGGGCCGGTCGACACGGTCTCGATGGGCACCGACGAAGCCGACGAGTTCCCGCAGGCACGCGTCGTCGCCCGGCACCTCGGCTCCGCGCACCGGGAGATCACCGTGCCGGCCGCCGACCTGCTGCTCGGGCTGCCGCACGCGGTCTGGGCAGCCGAGTGCACGGACCCGGACGTCATCGAGTACCTGCTGCCGCTGACCGCGCTGTACCTGCGCCTCGGCGGCACGGAAGGCGAGGGGGACACGGAAGGCGACGGCCCGGGCGACACCCGCCGGCGCATCCTCACCGGCTACGGGGCCGATATCCCTCTCGGAGGCATGCACCGCGAGAGCCGGCTGCCTCAACTGGACACGGCGGTCTGCCACGACATGGACACCTTCGACGGCCTCAACGAGATGACACCGACGCTCTCCTCGATGGCCGGCCACTGGTCGACGCACCCCTACTGGGACCGCGACGTGCTCGACGTACTGGTGTCGCTGGAGGCCGGTCTCAAGCGCCGCCACGGACGCGACAAGTGGGTGCTGCGCGCCGCCCTGGGCGATGTCCTGCCGCACGAGGTCGTCGTCCGCCCCAAGCTCGGCGTGCACGAGGGCTCGGGCACCACGTCGTCGTTCTCCCGGCTCCTGGCCGACGCCGGTGTCCCCGAAAGCCGGGTGCGCCACGCCAAACGCCTGGTCGTGGAGGAGATTTACGACCAGGTCGTCGCCGGAGGGCGGCATCCGGACGAGGTGGCGGTCGACGCGGTGGTCGAGCTGGTCACCGGCCGAACGGCGCACCACCCCCACCCGACCCCGCGCTGACATCGCGGTACAGGAAAGGAGGGACCGCACCGTGGAACGCATCGACACCACCGTCTCCCCCCGCTACGCGCAGATCCCCACGTTCATGCGCCTGCCGCACGACTCCGCACCGCGCGGCAAGGACGTCGTGGTCATCGGCGCCCCCTACGACGGCGGAACCAGCTACCGGCCGGGGGCGCGCTTCGGGCCGCGCGCCGTCCGCAACGAGTCCGGGCTCATCCACGGCGTCGGCATCGACCGCGGGCCCGGCACCTTCGACCTGATCGACTGCGTCGACGCGGGGGACATCGACCTGACCCCGTTCAACATGCACATCGCCATGGCCACGGCCGAACAGAGACTGACCGGTCTGCTCGCCGACAACGCCGCCTTCCTCATGATCGGCGGCGACCACTCGCTGACGCTGGCCGCGCTGCGCGCCGTCGCGTCCCGGCACGGTCCCGTCGCCGTCCTGCACCTGGACGCGCACTCCGACACCAACCCCGCCTTCTACGGCGGCGAATACCACCACGGCACGCCCTTCCGGCACGCCATCGAGGAGAAGATCGTCGATCCGGAGCGGATGGTGCAGATCGGCATCCGCGGCCACAACCCGCGGCCCGACTCACTCGACTACGCCCGCGGCCACGGCGTACGGATCGTCACCTCCGACGAATTCTGCCGGCTCGGCACCGAGAGCACCCAGCGGCTGGTCCGCGCCCGCGTCGGTGACGGGCCGGTGTACGTGTCGGTGGACATCGACGTCGTCGACCCGGCGTTCGCGCCGGGCACCGGCACGCCCGCCCCCGGCGGCCCCACCTCGCGCGAGGTGCTCGCGCTGCTGCGCGGCATCGGTGATCTGCGGCCCGTGGGCTTCGACGTCATGGAGGTCTCACCGCTGTACGACCACGGCGGCATCACCTCCGTCCTGGCCACCGAAATCGGCGCGGAGCTGCTGTACCAGTACGCCCGCGCCCTCTCCCGAGAAAGGACCACCTCATGACCGTGCTCGACTGCTCCGCGCACCGTGCGGACCTGCTCGCGCTGGCCGGGCGGCTGCCACGGGTCCCCCGTGCCGACCTCCACGGGTTCCTGGCCGCGGCGGGCACCCTGGCCGACGCGCTCCCCGCACCCCTGGCGGCGGCGCTTGACGACTTCGACGCGGACGGCAACCGGGACGGATACCTGCTGCTGCGCGGCCTGCCGGTGGAGGACGACGACGCCCTGCCCCCCACCCCCGACAGCACGCCCGCCCCCGTGGACCGGCCGCTGCTGAACCAGGAGGCCATGCTCGCCCTCGTCGGCCGCCGTCTCGGCCTGCACACCGGCTACCGCGAACTGCGCTCCGCCACCGTGTACCACGACGTCTATCCGTCGCCCGGCGCGCACTACCTCTCCTCCGAGACCTCCGAGACCCTGCTCGAATTCCACACCGAGATGGCCTACCACGTGCGCCAGCCGAACTACGTCATGCTCGCCTGCTCCCGGGCGGACCACGAGCGCACGGCGGCGACCCTCGTGGGCTCGGTCCGCAAGGCGCTCCCGCTGCTCCCGGACGACGTCCGCGCCCGTCTCTTCGACAGGCCCCTGCCCTGCCGCGTGGACGTCGCCTTCCACGGCGGCGTCGAGGATCCGGGCGCGATCGCCGACGTCAAGCCGCTCTACGGCGACCCGCTCGACCCGTTCCTCGGCTACGACCGCGAGCTGCTCGCGCCGCGGGACTCCGCCGACGTCGAGGCCGTCTCCGTCCTCTCGAAGGCCCTCGACGAAGTGCGCGAGGCGGTGTACCTGGTCCCGGGCGACCTGCTGATCGTGGACAACTTCCGTACGACGCACGCCCGCACGCCGTTCACGCCGCGCTGGGACGGCAAGGACAGGTGGCTGCACCGCGTCTACATCCGCACCGACCGGGGCGGCCAGCTGTCCGGCGGGGAACGAGCCGGTGACGTCGTGGACTTCGTGCCGCGGCACTGATCGGGCGCACGGCTGCGGGGGCCGCCGCCGACCGGGGCGGCCCCCGCACCCATGTGTGCCGATGACGGTGGCTAGGCGAAGAACAGCGGCTTCCCCGTGAAGTAGTCGACGACCGCATCGCTCATGCTCATCCGCGACGGCGGATGGAAGACGACGGCCTGTGCCGCGGAGGCCAGATAGGCGATCTTCGGGGAAGTGATGAAGGCCATGCCGCCCAGCATCTCCACCGCCTGCGCGACGGCCCTGGTGATGATGGACTGCACGGAGAAGCGGGTGAACAGGGAGGCGGCGGCGCAGTCGTTGCCGAGATCGCCGTCCATGATCCGGCGGGCGACCCCCTCCACGAGGGATGCCGCCGAGTCGATGAGCAGACACAGGCCGGCGCGTTCCCCGGCCGACCCGCGCTCCCCGCGCAGCACGAGGTCGACCAGCCCGCTGGCCACTCCCGTGTAGGAGGCGGCGACGATCATCTGGAACCAGATCACACCGGCTTCGTTCAGCTCGTCCAGCCGCTCGGCGGTGTTCGCCGGCGCACGGAGGATGTGCTCCGCCCCCGCGAACACATCGGTCAGGCGGACTTCGTGGCTCTCCGCGCCGACCAGCGGAAACGTCGACCAGAAGTCGTGGACGGAGATGCCCGGGGTGTCCGCGGGCAGCACCAGGAGCCCCATCTCGGCGCGCCCGTCGGCTCCGCGCAGCGCGACGCTCGCGGTGAGGAGGTCCATCGAACGCGAGAGGCTGCACGGCTTCTTGGAACCGCTGACGAGATAGCCGCCGGCCGTCTCACGGGCCTCGACCGTCGGGGTGAGGATGCCGTGCCCGGAGCGCCCCTCCGCGTAGCCCGACGCGATCAGTGACCGGTTCTCGGCGACCACGTCGAGCACGGACGCGCGGATGCCGGTGCTGCTCGCGTAGTACGGCCCGACGGAGAAGAGCATGCCGACCGAGAAGTGGTGCATCGCCGTGGCCACCGCGAGGGACGGCGCCAGCGACGCCAGCGCGCGGATCACCCGGACGGCGTCGAGCGCACAGGCGCCGATGCCGCCGTGGTCCCGGGGGATGAGGAGGTTGGTGCCGCCGTACTCCTTGAACAGCGCGATGGCGGGGCTCTCCGGGGACTCCAGCTGCTCGAACGGTATGTCGGCCAGGCGGCCCGCCAGACCGGGCAGGAGCCTGTCGCAGGCGTCATGGTCGAGTTGCAGGAATTTCACGCTCTCTCGTCCTCTGCTGTCGCCGGGGCGGCTCAGTTGTCCACGAGCCGCATCAGGAAGGGCGGGTACCGTTCGCCGTGGACGGCCGCCGCAGGGACCGCGTCCGCGACGGCTCGCAGCTCCTCGGCGGAGAGTTCGACGAAGGCCGCGGCGAGGTTCTCCGCCAGGTGGCCGCGGCGGCAGGTGCCCGGGATGGGTACGACGTCCTCGCCCTGGTGGTGCAGCCAGGCCAGGGCCAGTTGGGCGAGGCTCAGGCCACGCCGCGCAGCCAGCGGACGCAACGCCGTCACGATCGCTTGATTGCGTACGAGGTTCGTGGGGCCGAAACGCGGCAGGGAGCGCCGGAAGTCCGCCGCGGGACCGAGGTCCGCGAGCGAGGCGACCCGCCCGGTCAGCAGACCGCGCCCCAGCGGGCAGGACGCGATGATCCCGACCCCCAACTCCCGGCATGCGGGCACCACTTCGTCCTCGATGCCGCGGGTCCACAGCGACCACTCGCTCTGGACGGCGGTGATGGGGTGTACGGCGTGGGCGCGGCGCAGGGTGTCGGCGGAGACCTCGGACAGGCACAGGTGACGCACCTTGCCCTCGGCGACGAGTTCCGCCAGGGCGCCGATCGCTTCCTCTATGCGCTCCCCCGGGGCCACCCAGTGCTTGACGTAGAGGTCGAGGTGGTCGACGCCGAGACGGCGCAGCGAGGCGTGGCAGCGCTCCCGTATGTAGGTCCGGTCGCCCCGTACGCCGAGGAACCGTCCGTCCCGGTCCCGCTCCAGGCCGGCCTTCGTGGAGATCAGTACGCGGTCCCGGCGGCCCACGAGGGCCCGGCCGAGGAAGCGCTCGCCCTCGCCGAGTCCCTGGACGTCCGCCGTGTCCAGCAGGGCGACGCCCCGGTCGATGGCGCGGTGCACGGTGGCGAGGGCTTCGGCGGGGTCGGCCGGAGCGTAGAAGGAGCTCATGCTCAGGCAGCCCAACCCCTGGGCGGGCACGGTCAGTTCGCCGAGTCTGCGCGTCGGCAGAGGTGCTCCGTCGTCCTTCTTCATGCGTTCCGCACCTCCGGCTACCAGGAGTCGACGTGGAGCACGTGGTCGAGCGGTTGCCGGGGGGCTGGCCTGAAGTGCGTGCCGATGGAGTAGGCCGTCGGGATCAGGGCCGCCTGGACGACGCCGTCCGGCAGGCCGAGCAGCTCCGCGATCTCCTTCTCGTACATCAGGTGCAGGGTGGTCCAGGCCGTGCCAAGCCTGCGCGCCCGGGCCGCGAGCATGTAGCTCCAGGCGGCCTGGATGATCGACCCCCACTTGCCCGCCTCGTTGTACTCGGGAGCCTCGGTCACGTCGAGGCAGGGGATGACGTGTACGGGTACCTCGGCCATGTGGTCGCCCAGGTAGGCCACGCTGTCGCCGACGCGCCGCTGCACCGCGTGGCGCGCCGGGTCCTCGGGGAACAGCGACCCGCAGTTTCCCTCCGACCGCAGGTACTCCTTGACCGCGCGCCGGTAGTGGCGGCCGATCTCGGCGCGCCGCGCCGGGTCCGTGACGACCAGCCAGTGCCAGCTCTGCCGGTTGCTGCCGGTCGGCGCCTGAAGGGCGACATCGACGCATTCCTTGACGAGTTCCAGCGGAACCGGCCGGGTCAGGTCGAGCCGTTTGCGTACGGAGCGGGTGGTCGTGAGGAGTTCGTCCGGGCTGAGGTCCATGAGTGGCATGAGGTGTCCCTTCGGTCGCGACGGTCTCGGGTGGAGGGGCCGGGGCGACGGCCGGCCGGGGCGCGCGTCAGGGGCGGATCCGGCCGTCGGGCTCGACGCGGGCGAGGACGGTGTGGAGCCCGTCGGCCAGTTCGTCCGCCGTGGCGCGGTCCATCACCAAGGGAGGGTTGATCAGCAGGGAGCGCGGGTTGCCGCGCAGGATGATGCCGGCCTCCTCCCGCAGGGCCTGGGCCACCGGGGCGGTTCCTGTGGGCAGTTGGGTCCGTGCCGTCTGGTCCGCGACGAGCTCGACGCCCACCATCAGACCGATCTGCCGGACGTCCCCGACGACGGGCAGGTCGCGGAGCGATGCCAGCCGGTCGGCCAGGTGATCGCCGGTCGTCGTCGCCTTGTCGAGCAGTTTCTCCCGCTCGATCAGGTCCAGGTTGGCGAGCGCGACCGCGCAGGCGGTGGGGTGTCCGGTGTACGTGAACCCGATCGGGAAGCCGGCCGGGCCGGTCACGGCGGCCGCCACCTCTTCGGTGACGAGCACCGCGCCGTGCGGGACGTAGCCGGAGGTGATGCCCTTGGCCGTGACCAGCAGATCCGGGCGCACACCGAAGTGTTCGGCGGCGAACCAGTGCCCGGTCCTGCCGTACGCCGTGACGACCTCGTCGAAGATCAGGAGGATGCCGTGGGAGCGCAGCAGTTCGGCGACGCGGGGCCAGTAGTCGGCCGGGGGGACGACCGCGCCGCCGACGCTCATCACGGGCTCGCCGATCATCGCCGCGATCCGGTCAGGACCTGTGCGTTCAATGGTCTCCCGCAGCTCGCGCAGGCAGAACTCGGTGACGTCCTCGCCCTCGAACGCGGCGGTCTGGTACGGGTCGGGCGCCGTGAGGTGGTGTACGTGGGGCAGTGGGGGGCCGAAGCCCTCGTGGTAGACGGGCAGACCCGACACGCTTCCGGCGCCGTAGGCGATGCCGTGGTAGGCGGTCTTCCGGGAGAGGATCCACGTCCGGTCGGGCTCGTTCCTGCGGTGGTGGAAGTACCGGGCCATGCGCAGGGCGATCTCGTTGCCCTCCGCGCCGCCGCTGGTGAAGAACACACGGTCCAGTCCCTCGGGCGCGAGGTCGGTCAGCCGCACGGCCAGCTCGATCGCCTTGTCGTTGCTCATCGACTCCCAGAGGTGGAAGCACTCCAGGGTGCCCATCTGGGCGGCGGCGGCCTCGACGATCTCGCGCCGCCCGTGCCCCACCTGCATCATGCCGAGCACCGCCGCGGCGTCCAGATACCGCCTGCCCGAGCTGTCTTGTACGTAGCAGCCCTGGCCCTCGACCATGACGGTGCGGTCGGTGCGGGTGCTCGGGAGATTGGGGTGAATGAGCCGGTCCCGGTCGGACCTGACCCACTGTGCCGTCCGGTCCGAGCCGGAGAGGGATACCGCGGATGATGCGGACATGGGGCGAGCTCCTTTGCGGATGGTCCTCCGGCAGATACACGGGAGGGCGCGGCCACGACGAGCGGCTGGATCAGGAGGAGTCTGGCAACCGGGGGTTGCAACCGGCTGACACGGAACGCGAGCGAAGCACCGAGCGGGCTGCAAGCGCCGCCACGGCTGCGGCGCGGGACGCCATTAGCCCGTGGGCGCCTGTTCGACGAGGTCGCGCAGCTGGGAGCGGGCGGTGACGCCCAGCTTGGGGAAGGTGCGGTAGAGGTGTGAGCCGACCGTGCGCGGGGAGAGGAAGAGCCTTTCGCCGATCTCGCGGTTGGTCAGCCCGCGGGCGGCGAGCCGGACGATCTGCCGCTGCTGCGGGGAGAGTTCGGCGAGCGCGTCGGGGGCCGTGTCCGCGACATGGAGGCCGGCGGCGCGCGCTTCGGCGCGGGCGCGGTCGGCCCACGGGCGGGCGCTCAGGCGGCGGAAGATCTCCAGGGCCTCGGTGAGGGGCGCGCGCGCCTCCGCGACGCGCCGGCGGCGGCGCAGCCACTCGGCGAGGTCGAGCAGGGTTTGCGCGTGTTCGAAGGGCCAGTACCGCAGCACCGGGTCCGCCAGTGCCGCCCGGAAGTGCGGTTCGGCGTCCTCGGGGTCCGCGAGCAGGCCGCGGGCGCGGCTGATCAGCGCACGCAGCCGGGGTGAGGCGTTGTCGGCGAGCACGGCTGCCGCGTGCTCGACGACCGCCGCGGCCTCCGCGTGGCGGCCGCAGCGCGCGGCGGCGGCCGCCAGGTCCGCGAGGGCCGGGTAGGAGGCGTGGTAGTGGACGGGCGCGCCGTCCGCCGTGAAGACCGTGCGGAGGTGGGCGTACGCGGTCTCGTGGGCGCCTTCCGCGGCTGCCGCGGCACCGAGCGCGCGACGGGCGTAGACGGCGACCGAGCGGCTCTCCAGCGGGTCGATCAGGGCGAGCGCGTCCTCGGCGCGGGTCCGGGCGGCGGACGTGTCGCCCTGGTGCGCCAGCAGGGTGGCGTCCACGGCGGCCGCACACGCCACGGCGTGGTCGAGGCCCGTCACCCGGCCGACCGCGGTGGTGCGGGCGCAGGCCTCGCGTGCCTGTTCCCACCGCCCGCGCTCCGCGTGGGCCCAGGCGACCGCGCCGCCCAGCCCCTCGGGCAGCGTGCCCCGTGCTTCCCAGCGGTCGAAGGCCTCGTCGAAGGCGCGGACGGCCTGCGGGGTCTCGTCGAGGAGCCACGCCATGATCCCGACGGCGGTGAGCCGTTCCGGCCGGGCTGCCGCCTCGACGGTCAACCGCGGGAGCAGGGCGAGGAGTCGGGGCCTGTTCTCGAAGGGGTCCGACACCGCCTCCGCCCAGGCGCGCATGCCGGTGTCGGCGGCGTTCGCGGGAAGGCGCCGCAGGATGTCCTGGACACGGCGGCGTTGGGTGTCCTCTCCGGAGTAGAAGCGGACCACGGCGGCGCCGGCCACGAGGTCGAGACCGGCCGCCGGCTGCGCGGTCAAGAGCTCCTCGGCCGCGTCGGCCAGCCGGGAGAAGACCGCGGTGTGCCGCACGGTCAGGACCGCCAGCCGTCCCGCCTGGACGGTGGCGGAGGCCAGCAGGGCCGCGTCGTCCGTGCGCGCGCGTACCGCCGCGGTCAGCTCCTCGACCCAGGCGAGGTCTCCGGTGTACGCGGCCGCCGCGGCGGCTTCGACCAGCAGCCGGGCGCTGTCGTCGCGTCGCGGTGCGAGTTCCGCGGCGCGCCGCAGGGCGTGGGCCGCCGCCGCGTGGCCGCCGCGGCGACGGGCCCGGTCGGCGGTCCGCTCCAGCTCCGCCGCCACGGCCGCGTCCGGGTGGGCGCAGGCGGCGGCGAGGTGCCAGGCGCGCCGGTCCGGTTCGTCCCGCAGCAGCCGGGCGAGCGCCAGGTGGGCCTCGCGCCGGGCGTCCGCGGACGCCGCGTGGTACACGGCGGACCGGGCCAGTGGGTGGCTGAAGCGGACGTCCTGGCCGGTCCGCCGGACCAGCCCGGCCTCCCGGGCGGGCAGCCAGGCGGCGTCCTCGGCGTGCGGCAGTCCCGCGGAGACCGCGAGCGTGGAGTCGGCGCTGTCCGTCGCGGCGAGGAGCAGCAGGGCCCGCGTGGTGGCGGCGGGGAGGCCGCTCAGGCGGGCGGCGAGGATCCGCTCCAGGTGCTCGGTGAGCGGAAGCGGGCCCGCGGACGGCAGACCCTCGGCCGTGTCGTGGGCCGCGGCTGTCCTGGTCAGTTCCACCAGGGCCAGGGGGTTGCCGCCGGCCTGGTCGAGGATGCGCGACCGGGTGTGGCCGGTGGGACTCTTCGGCAGCAGGTCCAGGAGTCGGTCGGCCGCGGTGTTGTCGAGCGGTCCCAGACGCAGCGTCGGCATCCGACGGTCGAATCCCGGGAGCTGAGCGCCACCACGGGTGGCGATCAGCATCGTGACCGGTTCGCCTTCCAGCCGTCTGGCGACGAAGGACAGCGCGTCCAAGGAGGCACGATCGCACCACTGCGCGTCGTCCAGCACCACGAGCACGGGATGGTGGTCCCCCAGGCCTGACAGCAGGTTCAGGACAGCGACCCCGACCAGCATGAGATCGGGCTCCGAGGTGGCCGTCCCCTCGCCGAAGGCGTCCCGCAGCGCGGCCCGCTGCCTTCCCGGCAGTCCGTCCGTCTCGGTCGGCAGCGGGCGCAGCAGCTGATGCAGTGCGGCGAACGCCAGGCTCGACTCCGACTCGCTGCCCTGTGCCCGCAGTACGCGAGCACCGCCTGCTTCGGCCCGGCGGACGGCGTGCTCCAGCAGCGCGCTCTTGCCCGTGCCCACGTCGCCGACCAGCAGCAGCGGCGGGTCGGCCGACACCGGGCCCACCGCGCGGAAGAGCCGCGCCAGTTCCGCGTCCCGGCCGACGATCGGCTGCCCCGCCTCCGGAGCAGGCTCCAGCTCCGGTGCCATGACCGCACCCTAGCCGCCCGGTGTCCCGGCTCTGCGCACAGGTGCAGTCACGTGACGGATACCGCGGGCGTCGAGGCCGCTCGTACGGTTCCGGAAAACCTTCACTTTCCCAAGGAAACCCCATGGAACAAATAGCGCTCGGCAACGTCACCATCACACGCATATGGGAGTACTTCGGCTCTGTCGACATGTCGCCCGACATCTTTTTCCCCGAAAGCCCGAAGGAATTGTGGAACGCCAACTCCTCCTGGCTTTCCCCGCATTTCCTCGACTCCGGCACCGATGTCGTCAACTCCGCGATCCAGACCTGGCTGCTGCGCAGCGGAGGCAGGACCATCCTGGTCGACACCGGCGTGGGCAACCACAAGGACCGCCCGTACGCGCCGGTCTGGAACCGCCTCGAAACAGACTTCCTGGCCAACCTCGCACGTGCCGGTGTCGCGCCCGAGGACGTGGACATCGTGATCAACACGCATCTCCACATCGATCACGTCGGCTGGAACACGTACTTGGACGACCGGCAGTGGGTGCCCACTTTCCCCAACGCGACCTATCTGATACCGAAGGACGACTTCGACTTCTGGAATCCCGAGAACGGTCACGAGCCGCTGATAGGCCGCGGCAATCAGAACGTGTTCGAGGACAGCGTGGCCCCGGTGCACAGGGCCGGTCAGACGGTGCTGTGGGAGAACAGCCACCAAATCGACGCCGACCTCCGGCTCGACGCGGCTCCGGGACACACCCCCGGCTCCTCCGTGCTGACCCTCGCCTCCGGGTCGGACCGCGCGGTGTTCGTCGGGGACATGCTGCACAGCCCCGTGCAGATCCTCGAACCCGACTGCAACAGCTGCTTCTGCGAGGACCCGGCGGCCGCCCGCGCCACCCGCCGCAAGGTCCTCGGCTGGGCGGCGGACAACAACGCACTGGTGGTCCCCGCGCATCTGGGCGGCCACGGCGCCGCCGAAGTGGCGCGCGCGGGAGACAAGTTCACCATCAAGGGCTGGGCGCCCTTCGCCCCGTACACCCGCGCCCGGCAGGGCTGAGAGCGGCGGAAGGAGCGACAAGAGCGGAGAGACACGAGAGACATGAGCCACCACCCCGACCCCGTCGTGACCACGGCGCAGGGAACCGTCCGCGGCCTGATCCACGGCGACACAGCCGCTTTCCTCAACATCCCCTACGCCGCCCCGCCCCGCGGCGCCGACCGCTTCGCGCCACCCCGGCCGCACGCACCGTGGGACGGCGTACGGGACGCCACCGTCCCGGGGCCCAACGCGCCGCAGGCCGAGCGCCGACTCGGCAACGTCGACATGTCGCCCTACTTCGGCACCGGCTGGAGCCGCGGCGAGGACTACCTCACCGTCAACGTCTGGACACCCTCCGCCCGCGGCGGCGGCCTGCCGGTCATGGTGTTCGTCCACGGCGGCGGGTTCGTCGCCGGATCGACGCGGTCCGCGCTGTACGACGGCTCCGCCTTCGCCCGGGACGGCGTCGTCCTCGTCACCCTCAACTACCGGCTCGGCATCGCCGGATTCCTCGACCTGCCCGGCGCGCCCGCCAACCGCGGCCTGCTCGACGTCGTCGCCGCCCTGCGCTGGGTCCAGGAGAACATCGCCGTCTTCGGCGGCGACCCGCACAACGTCACCCTCTTCGGCCAGTCGGCCGGGGCGACCGTCGTCGGCGGTGTCCTCGCCGCTCCCGAAGCCGCGGGCCTCTTCCGCCGGGCGATCGTCCAGAGCGGTAGCGGACTGGGCGCTTTCACCCGCGAGCAGGGTGCCCGCGTCGCCCGGGCGGCCGCCGGGGCGCTGGGCGTCGAGCCCCGCGTCGACGCCTTCGCGGACATCTCCGACGACCGTCTGGTCGCAGCCGCCTCCCGGCTGGTGGGCCTCGACCTGCGGACCGACACGCACCACGACCCGCTGAGCGGGCTCAGCCCCTTCAGCCTGGTGCTCGACACGCAGCCCGCCGGAGCCGTCGCCGCCGGCCTCGGCAAGAACGTCGACCTGGTCATCGGGGTCAACGCCGAGGAAGGGAACCTCTATCTGGTTCCGGTGGGCGAGTACGCCACCTCGACCGCCGGCGACGTCGACGAGGCGGCGGCGCGCGCACACCCGCGACCGGCGCGGCTCGTCGAGGCGTACCGGAAGGCGCGGCCCGAGGCGTCCTACGGCGAGCTGCGCTCCGCCGTCCTGGGCGACGCGCTGTTCGGCGCGGGCAGTTGGGCCCTGGCCGACGCACACGCCACCCACTCCGGGTCCGGCACCTACGCGTACGAGTTCGCCTGGCGCTCCCATGCCCTGGGCGGCGAGCTCGGCGCCACCCACGGGGTCGAGCTGCCCTTCGTCTTCGACGTCACCCACCTTCCGCGGCTCCACGGGCCCACCGGGCTGCTCGGCCCCGACCGCCCCCCGGCGGATCTCGCCGCCCGCATGCACGGCGCGTGGGTCCGGTTCGCCAGGATCGGCGACCCCGGCTGGGACCCGTACGACGACGAGCGCCGGGCCACGATGCGCGTCGACGCCGAGTGGGCCCAGGTCGACGACCCTCGCGGCCAGGAACGACGGGCCTGGCGCTGACGCTCCGGCCGGGCTGCCGCGCGTACCTCCGTACGCGCGGCAGCCGCCGTCGCAAGGCGCCGGGCGCCGGTGCTCAGACCGTCCTGCTGAGGCGGTCGGCCAGCAGGCCGGCGAAGCGGGCCGGGTCGGCCAGCTCGCCGCCCTCCGCGAGCAGCGCGGTGCCGTACAGCAGCTCGGCCGTCCCGGTCAGCTCCGGGTCGTCGGGCCGCTTCTCGTGCGCCGTCCTGACCGCGCTGACCAGCGGGTGCTTCGGGTTCAGCTCCAGGATGCGCTTGACCGGCGGGAGCTCCTGGCCCATCGCCTTGTACATCTTCTCCAGCGCCGGCGTGAGGCCGTCCGTGTCGCTGACCAGGCACGCCGGTGAGCTGGTGAGCCGGGTCGTCAGGCGCACCTCCTTGACGTCGTCGAGCGTCTCGTTGAGCCAGGCCAGCACGGCCGCGTACTCCCCGGCCTCCTCCTCCGACGGCTCCTCGTCGGAGGGCAGGTCCACCGCGCCGCGGGCGATGGACTGGAACTCCTTGCCCTCGTGGTCGCGGACGGCCTCCACCCAGATCTCGTCCACCGGGTCGGTGAGCAGCAGGACCTCGTACCCCTTGGCCCGGAACGCCTCCATGTGCGGGGAGTTCTCGATCTGGGCGCGGCTGTCGCCGGTCATGAAGTAGATCTTGTCCTGGCCCTCCGGCATCCGGCCGAGGTAGTCGGCCAGGGTGGTGGGCTCCTCGCCCGCGGTGGAGGCGAAGGACGCGATGTCGAGGATCGCCTTGTGGTCCTCCGCCCGGTCGAGGAGCCCCTCCTTGACGGCGGGCCCGAACTCGCGCCAGAAGGTGCGGTACTTCTCGGCGTCCTTGTTCATCAGGTCCTTGATGGACGCCAGGATCTTCTTCGCCAGGCGGCGGCGGATGAGCTGGATGTGCCGGTCCTGCTGGAGGATCTCGCGGGAGATGTTCAGCGACAGGTCGGCGGCGTCCACGACGCCCTTGACGAAGCGCAGGTGGTCGGGGAGGAGCTCGCGGCTGTCGTCCAGGATGAACACCCGCTTGACGTACAGCTGGAGGCCGTGGCGGGAGTCGCGCTGGTAGAGGTCGTGCGGGGCCCGCGACGGCAGGAACAGCAGGGCCTCGTACTCGAAGGTGCCCTCGGCCCGCATCTGGATGATGTCGAGCGGGTCCGTCCAGTCGTGGCTGATGTGCCGGTAGAACTCCCGGTACTCCTCCTCGCTCACCTCGGAGCGCGGGCGGGCCCAGAGCGCCTTCATCGAGTTGAGGGTGGACTCCCCCATCCGTACGGGGAAGGAGATGAAGTCCGAGTACCGCTTGACGATCTCCCGGATCTTGGCTTCGTCGGTGTAGTCGTAGAGCGCGTCCTCCTCGTCGGCGGGCCGCAGGTGCACATGGACCGACGTGCCCTCCGGGGCGTCCTCGACGGTCTCGATCGTGTACGTGCCGTCGCCGTCCGACTCCCAGCGCACGCCGGTCGGCTCACCGGCCTTGCGGGTGACCAGGGTGACCTTGTCGGCGACCATGAACACGGAGTAGAAGCCGACGCCGAACTGCCCGATCAGCTCCGCCGTCTCCGTACCCTCCTTGCTCCCCTCCTTCCCGGTCTTGCCTTCCTTCCCGTCCTTCCCCTTGTTCTCCTTGAGCCGGCGCAGCGTCTCCGCCGTGCCGGACTTGGCGATGGTGCCGATCAGCCCCACGACCTCGTCGCGCGTCATGCCGATGCCGTTGTCCCGCACGGTCAGCGTGCGGGCCTCCTTGTCGGCCTCGATCTCGATGTGCGGGTCGTCCGTCTTGAGGCTGTCGTCCCGCAGGCCGGCCAGGCGCCGCTTGTCCAGGGCATCAGAGGCGTTGGAGATGAGTTCGCGAAGGAAGATGTCCTTGTTCGAGTAGATCGAGTGGACCATCAGCTCCAGCAGCTGCCGCGCCTCGGCCTGGAACTCCAGCGTCTCGGTACTCATGACTTCCCTTCTGGTCGGTTGGTCTGTGCGACGACCACATTTTCCGCCACCATTTTCAGTGGTGGTGCGGGGGTCGCGGCAGAAGGCATACCGGATCGGATCAGAAGGCGTACCGCACGCGCAGCCAGGGGGCGTGCGCCGCCAGCAGCTCTTGGAGACGCGACAGGGAACGCTGCTTGACGTCCAGGGAGTAGCGCACGTTCAGAGCGCCGTTCTGCGAACGCTTGGTCTCCTGGATCTCCGGCTGCCACAGCACCTCCTCGGCGCGGGGGTGCCACCCCAGGTTGACCTCGTGGAGCGCCTGATTGTGCGTCAGCAAGATGACCTCGGCCGCCGCCTGCTCCTTGACGCGGGCGGGCAGTACGTCGTCGAGGTGGGTGAGCAGATCGGCCCAGTCCCGCTCCCACCCCGGGCGCAGGACGACGGGCGAGAGGTTGAAGTGGACCTCGTAACCGGCGTCGAGGAAGTCGGCGGCCGCGGCGATCCGCTCGGCGACCGGGCTGGTGCGGATGTCCAGCAGCCGGGCGTCGTCGGCCGGCATGACCGAGAACCGCACACGGGTCCGCCCCCGGGGATCGAGTGCGAGCAGGTCGGGGTTGACGAACTTGGTCGCGAAGGAGGCCTTCGCCGTCGGCATGCCCCGGAACGCGGCGACGAGGTCGGCGGTGTTGTCGCAGACCAGTGCGTCGACGGAGCAGTCGCCGTTCTCGCCGATGTCGTAGACCCACGCCCGCGGGTCGCACTGGTTGGGCGTCGTCTTGGGGCCCTGGGCCCGTACGTGGCGCCGGACGTGCGCCACGATCGCCTCGATGTTGGTGTAGAGGGTGATGGGGTTGGCGTAACCCTTGCGGCGCGGGACGTAGCAGTAGGCGCAGGACATCGCGCAGCCGTTGGAGGGCCCCGGCGCGATCCAGTCGGCCGATCTGCCGTTGGGGCGGGTCACGAGCTGCCGCTTGACCCCGAGGACCAGCGTCTCGGTCTTGACGCGGACCCACCGGGCGACGTTGCCGTCGTTCCCGTGCAGGGAGGGGATGCGCCAGTGGCTGTCCACCTCGGTCACGCGCACGCCCGGCAGCCGGGCCATGATCTGCCTGCCGCGCGGTGAATCGAGGGCTGCCGGCTCCGCGTACACCTCACGCACATCGAGCAGCCGGCGCGCCTCCGGGCTGTCCCGGAACGTCCCCCGCGCCGCCTGTGCCGGAGGTTCGTCCGGCCAGCCGAACAGCGCCGGCTGCTCGGGCTCTCCCGGGGCGGGTCCTGACACCGGCTGCTCCATGGCGTTCCTCTCCGGGCGGGCGCCGCACGGCCGACCGGTGTGAAAGTGCTTGCGCACAGATCAAAGCGCACACCGACGCGGCCGTGCCGCCCACACGCCGGGCAGGCGCTAGCGACGAGGCGGTACGCCGGGCTGTGCGCCGGACCCGGTCGTCGGCAGGTAGCGCGGTGCCCGCCAGGCGTTCAGGCGGTGCTCCACGGCGGCTCCCAGTGCCAGCAGCTCGGTGTCCTGGCGGTCGCCGGCCATCAGCAGCACGCCCACCGGCAGCTCACCGACCGAACCCGCCGGCACCGAGAGGGACGGGTATCCGGCGACGGCCGCGGGGGTGGAGGACGGGATGACGTCGTTGTCGCCGCGCGCGCAGTCGGTCGTCCAGGCGGGCGGGTTCGTGGGCGCGGCGATGGCGTCCAGCCGGTGCCTGGCCATGGTCTCGTCGAGGGAGCGCCGGGAGAGGTCCTTCAGCTCGGCCCGCATCGCCCGGTACCCGGGGTCGGTGGTGGGCGGCGCGACGAGGGCCTGCTCGAAGAGTTCCTGACCGGCGAAGCAGGTCCGCTCCGCGGGGTGGGAGCGGTTGAACTCGATCAGCTCCGCGAGGTCGCGGGGGCCCTCGCGCGTGCCGAGGTAGGCGTCGATGTCCCGGTGGAACTCGCTGAGCAGGGCGGGGAATTCGAGCTCGGCGAGCCGCGCCTGGTAGGGCGGTGTCACCTCGACGACCACGGCTCCGGCCGCGCGCAGCTTCTTCGCCGTACGGGTCATCACCGCGTCCACGTCGGGGCCGAGCGAGGGCAGGCGCCACAGGCCGATCCGCTTGCCGCGCAGGCCGGTCGGCTTGTCGTGGGCAGCGACCCGCTCGCCGTGCGGAGCGGCCGGGCGGTCGCCCTGGGTGCGCGGACCCTTGCCGCCGCTGAGCACCGAGAACGTGAGCGCGGTGTCGATCACGTTGCGCGCCATCGGGCCCGCCGTGTCCTGCTCGGCGGAGATCGGCACCACGCCGGACCGGCTGACCAGGCCGAGGCTGGGCTTGTGGCCGACGACGCCGGTCATCCCGGCCGGGCACACGATGGAGCCGTCCGTCTCGGTGCCGATCGCCACCTGCGACAGCGACGCGGCGAGCGCGGCGGCGGAACCGGACGAGGAACCGCACGGGTTCCGGTCGAGCACGTACGGGTTGTTGGTCTGTCCGCCCACCGCCGACCACCCCGACGTCGGCTTCGCCGCGCGGAAGTTGGCCCACTCGGACAGGTTGGTCTTGCCGAGGATCACCGCCCCGGCCTTGCGCAACCGGGTCACCAGCACGGCGTCCGTCTTCGGCGGGCTCCCGGCGAGGGCGAGCGACCCGGCCGTCGTCGGCATGTCGCGGGTGTTCACGTTGTCCTTGAGCAGGACGGGGATGCCGTCCAGCGGCCCGAGGGTCTCGCCCCGCCGGTGCCTGGCATCGCTGGCGGCCGCCTGGCGCAGGGCCGTCGGGCTGGTGCGCAGCACCGCGTGGATCTTGGGGTCGACCTTGTCGATCCGCTTCAGGTAGGCCCGGGTCAGCGCCGACGAGGTCAGCGAGCCGCGCGCCATGCGCGTCTGTAACTCCGGGATGGTCACGGTGTCGAGGTCGAACCCGAGCCCGGAAGGGTTCCCGAGCCCGGCAGGCGACCCGGGCGCGGAAGGCGACCCGGGTGACGGTGACGGACGGTCGGCGCCGGACTCGGCTGCTTGCGCGCCCGCAAGCGGTACGCCCGTCAGAAGGGACCCCGCGACAAGGGCGGCGGTCATCGTGGCAACGCTTCTCTTCCCCATGCGGCCCAGCCGACTACACGGGCAGCACCCGGCGCAAGGGTGCGGGACCCGGCGCCGGGCCTCGCCGCTCGCGGCACCCTCACCCGGGTCGCCGTCGGCCATGCCGAGTACCATGGCAAACGCCGGGAATCCGGGCATATGGGCCGATACGGCGGCTCGGCACGAACAAGAACGCACGAGAGCGGCTCCCCGGGCCGACCGGCCCGTCGCCGCACCCTTCCCCACCTGGATGTTGAGTGCGATGACCCACCACAGATCAGCCACCTCCGCCGCCCGCGCGACGACGAGCCGCGAAGTCTTCGGGGCGCCCTGCTGGGCGACCCTGCTGACCCACGACCTGACGGTCGCCGAGTCCTTCTACGGCGCGGTCTTCGGCTGGACGTTCCGGCCCGCACCGCTCGGCGAGGACTTCCGCGTCGCCATGCACGAGGGCAGGCCCGGTCGCGGGCATCGGCTCTCTCGCCTCCGCGCTGCGGGTGCCCGTCGCGTGGACGCCCTACTTCGCGGTCGAGGACGCCGACGAGACGGCCGCGCGCATCCGTGAGCGCTGCGCCACCGTCGCCGTGGGACCGCTCCGGTTCCCGGTGGGCCGCGGCGCGCTCGCGGCGGACCGGAACGGGGCCGTCTTCGGCATCTGGGAGGGCCGGCTCGTCTCCGACTGGCACTCCTGGCGCGCGCAGGCACCCGTCTGGCTGCGGCTGCGCTCACCGGACGCCTTCGAGGCGGCCATCTTCTACGGCCAGGTCCTCGACTGGGCCTGCGGGCGGCCCGGTTGCTGCGACGTCGACTACGAGAACGACGAAGTCGTCCTGAGCCAGGAGGGCACGGTGCTCGCCCGGCTCCGCTCCGGCGCCGCCGAGACGGCTCGCCACCCGGTCGACCTACCCCGCTGGGAAGTCCACTTCACTGTCGCCGACCCCGAGGCCACGGTCCGTACGGCGCTGCGCCACGGCGGGTCCGTGGTGCGCCGCGACGACGGCGCGGACGGCCCGGCGATCACCATCTGCGATCCCGAGGGCGGCATCCTCACCGTGACGGCACGCGTGACCGCTCGACGGGACTGACTCCCGGGGTCTCCCAGCCTCAGGGGTGGTTCGGCCGCTGCTCGGGCGGGGTTCCGCCCCCGCGGCCGCCACCCTTGCCGCCCTTGTCCGTTCCATGGGCGTGCGCGCCGGCCCGGCGTGAGGTGCCGGGCTGCCGCGCCTTGAGTTCCGCGCTGTCCTGGGGCGTTGCCCCGCCCTTGTCACTGCGCCGTTGTTCGGGCTGCTGCGGGTTCGACATCGCCTTCGCTCCCTCGCCTCTCGGGTCTTTCCATGCTGCCACGGCACGGCGCCACGGTCCCGTCGAGCAGTTCGCGAGACCCCTGCGGGCCCGTGGCCCAAGGGGAACGAGTCCTGAAGCGGCGCACGGGATCGGCGCGTATTCTGGTGGGGAAGAACGCACGGTTCCGCCGCCGGCCGCGGCGACAAGCCCCACCCAGCGGCCCGTCTCTCCTCCGAGAGCCCAGTGAGCCCACCAGCCTGCCTCCGATTTCTGGCAAGAGGGAAGTTTGCTCCCTTTTGCGCCCGGGGACCCGCAGAGCCGAGAAGGGGAACGAGCCCACCGACTGAACGACGAACCCGAACGTGGGCCGGTCGCGGAACGCGGCCCACAAGGAGCGAGTCACCATGCGTCTTTCTTTTCTGCAACCACTCCTGGACCGTCCCGGCCCCTGGGCGACGGTGTACTTCGACCCCGGTCAGGCCGACGAGGCGGGCGCCAAACGCCGTGAACTCTCCGTACGAGAGGTGTGCCGGACCCTGGAGCAGGAAGGTGCGGACGAGGCCACCGTCGCGGCGGTCCGCGACAACCTGACGGCGCTCTCACCCGCCGAGGACCCGGCGGGACGCGTCGTCTTCGCCACCGGCGGCGAGGTCGTGCTGAGCCACCGGCTCTCCAGGCGGCCCCAGGGCGAGATCGCCTGCTGGGGCCCGCTGCCGCGGCTCACGCCCCTGCTGGAGCTGTGCGGCCAGGACCCCGTGAGCCTCGTCGCCTACATCGACCGCACCGGCGCCGACTTCGAGCTGCGGGCCGCGGCGGGACCGCAGGACTCCGGGCACGTGGAGGGCGAGCAGTGGCCGGTGCACCGCACCACCTCCTCCGACTGGTCCGAGCGGCACTTCCAGCTCAAGGTGGAGAACACCTGGGAGCGCAACGCCGCGGAGATCGCCGAAGCGTTGACCGAGGCCTATGAGGAGTCCGGCGCCGACCTGGTGGTGCTGGTGGGCGACCCGCGCGAGCGGCCGGCCGTGCGCGACAAGCTGCCGGAGGCCGTACGCGCCGTGACGGTCGAGACGGAGCACGGCGGCCGTGCCGCCGGTTCCGGTTCCGCGGCGCTGGAAGAGGCCATCGCCAACGCCTGCCAGGAGCATCTGCACCAGCGCGTGGACGACGCGCTCGACCGCTTCCGGGCGGGGCGCGTCGGCACCGACCGGCCCACCGACGCCGTGGAGGGCGTGCCCGCCGTGGTCGACGCCGCGCGCGAGCACCGCATCGACACGCTCCTGGTCCGGCCGGACGGCCCCGACCTGCACCGCGAGATGTGGGCGGGCGCCGACCCGGACCAGGTGGCGGTGCGCCGCACGGACGCCGAGGCCCTCGGCGACGGCGCCCCCGTCCCCGTACGCGCCGACGACGCGCTGCTGCGTTCGGCGGCGGCCACCTCCGCCGACGTGCTGATCATCCCGTTCGAGGAGGTGAGCGACGACATCCCGGCAGGAGGACTCGGCGCCCTGCTGCGCTGGACGTACGAACCGAGTGCGGTCTGAGAGTCAGGAGCCCGCGAAGAGGGAGGTGCATCGCCGAGCGCACCGCGTTCCCGGCCGACCGGCAGACACTGCCGGCGACGATTGACCAAAACTGTGTGCGTGCCTCCGGTGCCGCACCAAGAACCACCTGGTTGGAGGTGGACGCAGTGACAACGTCCCCCAGGTCCCCGTCCGGAATGCCGTCCGGAGCCCCGTCGTCGATGTCAGGAGCCCACGCCCCGATGTCCGGGGCGCCGTCCTCCATGGACACGCACCCCGACATCGTCGACATGCGCGCCCGGCACGAGAGTGCCGAGCGTGCGGCCAGCACACCCAAGGTGCAGGCCATCGACGCGCTGGCCTTCCTCACCGGCCTCTACCTGGCCGCCTCTCCCTGGATCGCGGGCTTCAACAGCTTCACGCGACTGTCGATCGTCAACCTGATCGTCGGCGTCGCGTACGCGCTCCTGATGAGCGGGGGCTTCGGCCGGGCCTACGAGCGCACCCACGGCATGGCGTGGGCGGCGTGCGCGCTGGGCATCTGGACGATCGTCGCACCATGGGTCATCGCGGGTGACGCCACCACCACGAGGACCGTGGTGAGCAACGTCATCACCGGTGCCGTGGCCGCCCTCCTCGCCCTGGCCGCCAGTGCGGCCGCCCGTGCGGGAGACAAGTCCGAGGCGGCACACGGAAGGAACAGCGGGAAAGGCAGGAGGGGCATGAGCCGCGGCGGTCACGACTGACCGGCCGCCCCTCCCCCGACCGGTCGGTCCTCCACCGCCGACCGGTCGCCCCCTCCGCACGACCGCGCCCCGTGGCACACCTGCCGCGGGGCGCGGTCGTGGATTCGTGCGGTCGCGCGGTTCAGCCCTCGACCCCGTGCGTACGCCGCAGGGGCCCCCAGCCGCCCGCCTCGTGCGCCACCTTCTCGCGGGCCTCGTCGATCATCTTCGTGTCGATCCAGGCCATCGGCTCGACCTCGTCGACCAGCGGCTCGTTGTCGGGGCCCCGGGCGGCCTCGTGCCCGAGCAGCACCCAGGGGCGGACGCCGGGACCCTTCTCGCGCGGCAGGTGCGAGTAGTCGTGCAGCCGCCGGGCCACCCACAGCTCGACGGGGCGGTCCTCCCACCACGGCTCGACGCCGAGCGGGTTGGCCGACAGGCCCGGCATGCGGACACCCGTCAGATCGTCCCTGCTCATCACCCTGCCGAGGTCCTTGGCGGGGCCGCGGGACCAGCGCACGTACAGGCCCTCGTGGCGCTCCACGAGACGGGCCAGCTCCCGCAGGGTGTGCAGGACCGGCAGGTCGTCCGAACCGCTCATGCGTGTGATCACTCTCCTTGTCGCCACTTCTGTGCTCACCGGCTTCCCATCTCACGTCAGCAGCCGCAGTACCGCCTCCTCAATGGCCCCTTGCGTCGCCGGACGGCCGAACGTGGCGCCGTCGCCCAGCCGGTCCAGGGCGTCGGCGATCGTGCGGCCCTCCTCGAAGAGCTCGATGACACGCGGGTTGATGTAGGAGGCGCGGCAGACCGCCGGCGTGTTGCCGAGGTACTCGCTGACCTCGCGGACCGCCCGCGTGACGGCGCGTTTGCGTGCCGCCCGTGACTCGTCGGCGACCTGCACCGACACCGCGAGGGCGACCGCCGCGAGGACGGTGCCGTGCCAGACGCGGAAGTCCTTCGCGGTGATGTCCGTGCCCGCGCGCTCCCGCAGGTATGCGTTGAGTTCGGCGGCGCGCAGCTCGTGCCAGGCTCCGCCCTGCCAGTAGGTGAACAGCCGCGGGCCCGCGGCGTCCTTGCGCAGCAGGGCGCGCAGCACCTTGCAGGCGGGCGGGTCGACGAGCGCGCGCGTCTGCGTCTTGGAGAACTTCGCCGGGTACGTCACGCAGACCTCGCCGCCCCGGCAGGCGACGTGCTCCTTGAGCAGTGTCGTCAGTCCGTAGGTGCCGTTGTCGCGCCGGTAGGACTCGTTGCCGATGCGGAAGAAGCCGAGGTCGAGCAGGCGGGCGGCGCAGGCGAGGACGCGTGCCCGGCTGAGGCCGCGGCCCGCGAGGTCCTCCGCCACGTGCGCGCGCACGTCGGGGAGGGCGGCGGCGACCTCGAGGACGTGCTCGTGCTTGGCCGCCTCCTGCCGCTCACGGAACCGCGGGTGGTACAGGTACTGGCGCCTGCCCGCGGCGTCGGTGCCCACGGCCTGCAAGTGTCCGTTGGGCCACGGGCAGATCCAGACGTCCCGCCAGGCCGGCGGGATGACGAGCCGCCGCAGGCGCTCCTTCTCCGCCGGGTCCGTGACGGGGCGGCCCGAGGCATCCGTATAGCGGAACCCCCGTCCGGAGCGGACGCGGGTGATCCCGGGCCCGTCGATGTGGCTCGTTCTCAGTCGCCGCTTCTCACCCATGTCCCAGGAGTGCCCCCAAAGCGGGGCGGCAGACTTCGGAACAGCCCGTTCGGCGGAGCGTGCCGCAGGCACGGCGGGCCGCCACGGGCGACGATCGTAGGCGGGGCACCAGGAGTGACGAGGGTGACGACTGGGCACCCGGAGCGGACACGAAACGATCAGGCACGAGGCTGTCCCGGCGGGCCGGGACACCGGAACGGACGGCTATGAGCAGCGGTTTCATCGGGCCCGAGGGATTCGGGCAGGACCCCTTCGGAGAGCTCTTCGCGCGGTTCCTCGGCAGTGGGCGACGGCAGATCGACATCGGCAGGCTGATGAGCGGCCCCGCGCGGGAGCTGGTGGCCGCGGCGGCCTCGTACGCGGCGGAGCACGGCAAGAGCAATCTGGACACGGAGCATCTGCTGCGGGCGGCGCTGACCATCGAGCCGACCCGTGGTCTGGTGGCGCGTTCCGGTGCGGACCCCGAGCAGATCGCCGAGGAGATCGACCGGCACTCCGCGGAGACCGAGGGCGCCGTGCCCACCCAGGCGGTGGCGCTCACCCCGGCCGTCAAGCGGGCGCTGCTCGACGCGCACGAGGTGGCCCGCGCGGTCGGCGCCGGGTACATCGGTCCTGAGCACATCGTCATGGCGCTGGCCGCCAACCCCGACTCGGCGGCGGGCCACATCCTCAACGCGGCCCGCTTCGACCCCGGTCCCGCCCCGCAGCCGCCGCAGGGCAGGCCGGGGCCCGCCGAGCAGCGGCAGAGCGGCGGCGGTGGCACGGCGACGCCGACCCTCGACCGGTTCGGGCGGGATCTGACCGCGCGGGCCGCGGAGGGCGGCGTGGACCCGGTCATCGGCCGTGAGGAGGAGATCGAGCAGACCATCGAGGTGCTCTCCCGGCGCGGCAAGAACAACCCGGTCCTCATCGGTGACGCGGGCGTCGGCAAGACCGCCGTCGTGGAGGGCCTGGCCCAGCGGATCGCCGACGGCGACGTGCCGGACACCCTCGCGGACCGGCGCGTCATCGCGCTCGACCTCTCGGGGGTGGTGGCGGGCACCCGCTACCGCGGTGACTTCGAGGAGCGGCTGAACGGCATCATCGAGGAGGTGCGCGCCCACTCGGACGAGCTGATCGTCTTCATCGACGAGCTGCACACCGTGGTCGGGGCCGGCGGCGGCGGTTCCGAGGGCGGGTCGATGGACGCGGGCAACATGCTCAAGCCCGCGCTGGCCCGGGGTGAGCTGCACGTCATCGGGGCGACCACCCTGGAGGAGTACCGGCGGTACATCGAGAAGGACGCGGCGCTCGCCCGGCGCTTCCAGCCGATCCTGGTGGCGGAGCCGACGGCGGCGGACGCGGTGGAGATCCTGCGCGGCCTGCGCGACCGGTACGAGGCGCACCACCAGGTGCGCTACTCCGACGAGGCGCTGCTCGCCGCCGTGGAGCTGTCGGACCGCTATCTGACCGAGCGTTTCCTGCCCGACAAGGCGATCGACCTGATGGACCAGGCGGGCGCCCGGGTGCGGCTGCGGGCCAGCACGAAGGGCACGGACGTGCGGGCGCTGGAACGCGAGGCGGAGCAGCTGGCCCGGGACAAGGACCAGGCGGTGGCCGCGGAGCAGTACGAGCGGGCCACCGAGCTGCGGGACCGCATCAACGACCTGGTCAGGCGGATCGCGGCGGGCCAGGACCGCGAGCCGGGTGACGGGCAGATCGTCGAGGTGACCTCCGAGGACATCGCCGAGGTGGTGTCCCGGCAGACGGGCATCCCGGTCAGCACCCTCACGCAGGAGGAGCGGGACCGGCTGCTCGGCCTGGAGGAGCACCTGCACGAGCGGGTCGTCGGGCAGGAGGAGGCGGTCAGCGCCGTGGCGGAGGCCGTCCTGCGCTCACGGTCGGGCCTTTCGAGCCCGGACCGGCCCATCGGGAGCTTCCTCTTCCTGGGTCCCACGGGCGTCGGCAAGACGGAACTGGCGCGGGCCCTGGCCGAGGCGCTGTTCGGCAGCGAGGAGCGGATGGTCCGCCTCGACATGAGCGAGTTCCAGGAACGGCACACCGTCAGCAGGCTCGTCGGGGCGCCGCCCGGCTACGTGGGCCACGAGGAGGCGGGCCAGCTCACCGAGGCCGTACGCCGTCACCCGTACTCGCTGCTGCTCCTCGACGAGGTGGAGAAGGCCCACCCCGACGTCTTCAACACCTTGCTCCAGGTGCTCGACGACGGGCGGCTGACCGACGCGCAGGGCCGGACGGTGAACTTCACCAACACCGTCATCGTGATGACGAGCAACCTCGGCTCCGAGGCGCTCACGGGGCGCGGCGCGACCCTCGGGTTCCGGGCCGACGGGTCGGAGGCCGACGAGGAGGCGCGGCGCGAGCAGGTGCTGCGGCCGCTGCGCGAGCACTTCAGGCCCGAGTTCCTCAACCGCGTCGACGAGATCGTCATCTTCCGGCGGCTGACGGGCGAGCAGCTGAGGCAGGTCACGGACCTGCTCCTGGAGGAGACCCGGCGCAGGCTGCACGCACAGGACGTCGTCATCGAGTTCACCACGGAGGCGGTGGACTGGCTGGCACGGCGGGGTCACCAGCCGGAGTACGGTGCGCGTCCGCTGCGCCGCACGATCCAGCGCGAGGTGGACAACCGGCTCTCCAGGCTGCTCCTGGACGGCCGGCTCACCGCGGGCAGCCGGGTCGTGGTGGATGTCGCGGACGACGCGCTGGACATGCGGGTCACGGCGGATGCGGGCGTGGGCTGACGGTCCTGCCGCCGGCCCTTCCCCGTGTCACAGCAGCAGCACGATCGCGTAGACGAGGAAGAACGCGGCGATCAGGACGCCCATGCCGATGATCAGGGCCAGCGGGCCCTTCCCCCAGCCCTTCGGAGGGTTGTACGTCTCCTCCGGCCCCGCCCCCGGCATGCTGCTCTCGGCGGGCGGGGTCTCCCCCGGTGGGACGCTCCCGCCGGGTTCCAGTCCTGTGGCGTGCTGCGGGTCGGGGTCCGGGTCCGGGTGGCGGGGGTCGGAACCCGGGTCCGGTTTCTGGGAAGGACTCATGTGATCCAAGTTCCCACGAGTTGCCGGGGCTCACCTCTCCACACCGTGGACGCCCGCCCTCAGCCGACGTAGCGGCGGGCCGTGGAGTGGCGGCGCGCCTTCTCCAGGGCGACGAGGCGGTCCTCGATCGGCGGGGGTACGGGGGCCCGCTGCCGCAGGACCCAGGGCAGGCCCGCCACGGCGCGGGCGACGGCGCGCAGGGAGGGCCGGTCGCGCGGCACGGTGCGCAGGAGGTGGGCGGTGCGGCGCAGGGCCGAGGGCCAGGGGCGGCGCAGCCAGGTGAACCACAGGGTGTTGCGCAGGCCGAGGACGCGCCGGTCGGTGCTGTCCCGGACCGTCGACGCCGCGTGATGGATGGTCAGTTCCGGTACGTAGCTCAGCCAGTGCCCTCGTGTCAGCAGGTCGGTGGCGAGGAGTTCCTCCTCCCCACCGAGCCACAGCCCCGGGTGGAAGCCGCCCGCGTCCCGGAAGGCGTCGGCTCTGATGACGGTCGCGGCGGCCAGGAACGACCCGAGGGCGGGCCCCGGCAGCCAGTCGGGCCCCGAGAGCGGGGAGTCGCGCAACTCGGCGACGACGGGGTCCTCCTCCCCCGACGGTTCGACCACGATGCGGGCCGTCACGGCCGCGAGCGCCGGGTGCGCGTCGAGGTGGTCCGCGGCGCGCCGGAGCGAGCCCGGGTCCCACCAGGTGTCGTCGTCGCAGAACGCCACGTAAGGGGTGCGGACGTGCCGGACCGCGAGGTTGCGCCCGACGGCTCCCAGGTTCCGTCCCGGCCGCAGCAGCCGGACCTCGGGGAAGTACCGGGCGACCGCCTCCGCCGTGCCGTCGCTCGACGCGTTGTCGGTGACGATCACGTGGGGCCGTTCGGGGAGGTCCCGC
This sequence comes from Streptomyces sp. NPDC030245, assembly GCF_055572995.1. NCBI lineage: Bacteria > Bacillati > Actinomycetota > Actinomycetes > Kitasatosporales > Streptomycetaceae > Streptomyces > Streptomyces sp. NPDC030245. The sequence goes on from NZ_JBVICF010000002.1 coordinate 619,250, forward strand.
AGGGTGCGCAGGGTCCGCAGCAGTTCGCGGCGGCGGTCCTTGGTGATCACGACGACGGTCGTACGGGGGTCGGGCCCGGGGTCCCGCTCGTGCTCCGTGAGGGTGCCGGTCGTCGGGGCGTTCTCGTACGGCATCTGCGCTGATCCTCTGATGTGTTGAGGGCTTCTGGTCTGTTGAGGGATTTATGAAGGGGCCCGGTCCAGCAGGCGGGCCGCGGACTCGATGCGGGCGGGCAGCGGTTCGCGGGCGCTGAGGGCGGCGGGGAGGCGGACGAGCACGCCTTTGAGGGCGCTCGCGGCGTCCCGTTCCCCGCGGGCGGCCGCCGCGGCGAGGTGTGCCGTGCCACGCAGGGCCACGTGGACCGGCCGCCGGAGCCAGGCGGTGAGGAGGGCGTTGCGCCGCTGCACCGCGGAGCGACCCGGCCGGGTGGCGGGGTCGGGGTGGTGGTGGGCCGTCACGGAGGGCGCGTAGGTCACACCCCAGCCGCGGGCCGCCAGGTCGTAGGCGAGCAGGGTCTCCTCGCCGCCGAAGAACAGCACCCGGTGGTAGCCGCCCGCCTCCAGGAAGGCCGCGCGCCGGGCCACCGCCGCGCAGGCGAGGAAGCCGAGGACGGGGCGGCCGGGCAGGTCGTGGACGGGTGGCAGCGGCGAGTCGGCGAGGACGCGGTTGAGCGGGTCCTCCTCGGTCTCGGGGCCGACCAGGGTGCGGGCGGCCAGGAGCCCGAGGCGTGGGTGCGCGTCGAGGAGGTCGGCGGCCGTGTCGAGGGCGCCGGGCGCCCACCAGGAGTCGTCGTCGCTGAAGGCCACGTACGGCGTGGTGGCGTGCCGCACCGCGAGGTTGCGGCCGAGGGCGCCGGTGTTGCGCCCGGCCTCGACGACGTGGGCGCCGACGGGGTGGGCGCGCACCGCGTCGGCCGTCCCGTCGGTGGAGCCGTTGTCCACGACGACGACGGGCGGCCGCTCGGGCAGCGCGGCGAGCCGGTCGAGGGTGCGCAGGACGCTCTCGCGGCGGTTCCTGGTGATCACGGCGACGGTGGTGCGCGGGGGGCCTGCGCTCACGTGCTCTCCTTCAGCAGTTTCCGCACCGCGCGCACCACGTCGTCCGGCGGTGCGGCGGTGCCGCCCGGGCGGCCGGTGTCCGTGGCCGGGTCGTCCTGGTCCCCGAGGAGCACGGCGGGCACGCCGTAGGGGCTCCGCCGTTCGGCGGGCACGTCCTGGGGGCCGACGGAGACGACGGGGGTGCCGGTCGCGGCGGCGAGGTGGGCCGGGCCGGTGTCGCCCGCGACGACGACGTCGGCGGCGCGCAGGACGCCGGCCAGGGTCCGCAGGTCGGTGCGGCCGCCGAGGTCGACGGCGGTGTCGCCGCTGACCCGCCGGGTCAGGGCGGTCTCCTCGGGGCCGCCGGTGACGACGACGCGGTGGCCCGCGTCGGCGAGCAGGGCGGCCGTCTCGGCCGCGTGTCCGGCGTCCCAGGCGCGGGCGGGTGCCGCGGTGCCCGGGTGCAGCACGACGTACGGGCCGTTGCCGGTGAGGCCCGTGGTGTCGGGGGCCGGGAGCACGCGGAGCCTGCCGTCGTCGCCGGGCCGGGGCGAGAAGCCGAGGGCCGCCGCCGTGTCGAGCGCCGCTTCGGCGTCGTGCCGGCCGGGCAGCCGCCGGTGACGTACGTCGATGAGGCTGCCCGCGTGGTCGGCGCTGTCGGCCCCGATCCGGGGGACCTGCGCCATCCGCAGCAGCAGCGCGATGGGCAGCGGGCTCTGCTCGAAGGACGTGACGACGAGGGCGACGTCGTACGCCGCGTCCCGCATGCGTGTCAGCAGACCGTCGACGTCGGCCTCCGCCACCGACGGCGGCCGGTCGCCCTCCCAGGGCGCCTCCCAGACGAGGACCTCGTCGACGTGGGGCAGCAGCCCGGCGGCGGGCGCGCCGCGCGGTCCGCACAACATCGCCACGTGGTCGGCCCTGGTCGCGACGGCGCGGACGGCGGGTCCGGCCAGGAGCACGCCGCTCATGCCGTCCAGGCAGACGACGAGCGCCTTCGCCACGTTCCCCCGCAGGTCGTCACCAGGAGCACGCATGGCGTGCGCCTCCCTCGGCGCTCGGCGCGCCCTGTCCGGCGTTCTGGAAGTAGGCGATGGTGCGCTTGAGCCCGTCGTCGAGGGAGACCTTGGGCGTCCAGCCGAAGAGCTCGTGGGCGAATCCGGTGGCGGGCGCGGGTGGTTCCGGGGGGCGCGGCCCGGTGAACTCCAGGGGTGCGTGGGAGCCGGTCAGGGCAAGGACCCGGCGGGCGATCTCCGCCAGGGTCGGCCCGGGGTCGCCGCCGATGTCGACGGGCCGCACGGAGCGGCTTGCGGCGACCAGGAGCACACCGTCGACCGTGTCGTCGACGTAGCACAGCGAGGGCGTGCCGCCGCCGTCCCCGGGCACGGTCACCGGTCCCCCGCCCAGCGCCTGCCCGATCAGCCCGGGGATCAGCCGGCCGTCCCCGGCGTCCATGCGCGGCCCGTACGCCGGGAAGACCCGCACGATGCCCGCGTCCGCCTCCTTGGCGCTCACGTACGCGGTGGTCAGCGCCTCCGAGAAGCGCTGGGTCTCGCCGGCGGGACCGGCCGGGGCGCCGTGGACCGGGCAGGTGGACGCCAGGAGGAACCGCGCCCCGTCACGCTCGGCGACGGCCAGGGCGGTGCGGGCGCCGAGGCTGCCGGCGTCCAGCGTCTCCAGGGGGCCTGCGGCGGTCGCCGCCGCGGGGCATGCGAAGTGCACCACCAGGTCGTACGGTCCGGGCAGCGTGTCGGCGCAGCCGGGCCGCGCGAGGTCCCGCTCCAGGAACCGGAAGTCCGGGTGGTCCGTCATGTGCTGGACATTGCCGGTCGATCCGGTCGGCCTGTCGTCCACGCAGTCGACCGCGACGCCCGCGTCCAGCAGGCGTTCGCACAGGTGCGAGCCGAGGAAGCCGGCCCCCGCGGTGACCATGGCCCTCTCCCACGGAGGCGGGGGCTGCGGCGCCATGGAGAACATCGTCGGCGACATGGGCTTGACCTTCCTTCCGCCATTGGGGTGGGTGTCGGTGGCAGCGCCTCATGTGCCCTGCCGTACGCCGTTCAGACATGGGCGGTGACAGCCGTGCCCGAGCGGGCCCTCACGGCCAGGACGGCTCCCTGCGCGGTACGACGACCAGTTCGCCCACCACGCTCCCGGCCGGGACCGACAGGGCGTACAGGACCGTGTCGGCGACGATGTCCGGGCTCTGCAACATGGCCACGTCGGCGTCCGGGAAGCGCTCCATGATGAACGGGGTCTCCATGCCGCCCGCGATGATCCCGGTGACGCCGATGCCCACGCAGTCGCGCTGGGCCTCCTTGAACAGCGTGTGGGTGAAGGCCCGCAGACCCGACTTGCCCGCCGCGTAGGGCCCCGCCTCCGTCCACGTCCGGTTGGCGGCGGTGGAGAGGATGTTCACGATGTGGCCGCCGCCGCGGGCGATCATGCGCCGGTACGCCTCCAGGCACAGGTACATCGGCCCGAGCAGGTTGGTCTCGACGACCCGTGTGACCTCGTCGGCCGTCAGGTGCTCGATCGGTTTGGAGACGTCCACGGCCGCGTTGTTCACCAGGATGTCGAGGGGGCTGCCCGCCTCGTCCAGGTCGCGGAAGGCCGCGGCGACTCCCGGGGCGTCCCGCACGTCCATCTCCAGGAACCGGGCATCGAGGCCCTCGGCGGTGAGCTCGTCGCACAGCTCCCCGGCCATTTCCTTGCGGACGTCGGCGATCAGGACCGACGCGCCCGCGGCCGCCAGTCTCCTGGCGATCGAGGCGCCGAGGCCCCTGGCCGAACCGGTCACGAGAGCCTGCTTGCCGTGGAGGTCGACCTGTGCGCCGCCCATGCCTGTGCCTTCCGTCGTTCTCGTTGACGGCGGTGCGCTCCGCGACCGCCCCGCTTCCCACTGTGAGGGCCGGTGCGGAGTCCGGCACCTCGGGCCGGGTGCCGGGCGGGCGGCGCCCGGCTGTGGCGCCCCTCACGCGCGAAGGGCCCGGAGGCGGGGTCACGGGGGCGCCGGGAGGCCGTGTGAGCAAGCACACCAGAAGCGCCAATTCCCTTGCGTGGATGCGGGTTTGGGCCCGATCACCGGCATGTTCGGCAGAGCCGTCCCGGAGCGCGGCGAACCCGTCTGCCACCATGGTCGTCGCCGTACTTCCGGAGCGTCCACGCGCCTCTTGGCGCACCCCGCCGACGCCCCTCCCGCAGGACGGCGCCCCCAGACAGATCCGGTGGAGTGACCGCGCAGTGCTGCCGGTGTTCCGAGCTCCCGCCGAGACCTCCGCCTGAGTCCGTCCCTCCGGACTCACCCCGAGTCTTCGAGTGCCCCTGTGTCTTCTTCTCCCCCCACCTCTCCTGCCCCGCCTGTGCCCGCCCATGCCTCCGCGTCCCGGTCGCCCTGGCGGTCCCTGCGGTACCGCAGCATGCGCTGGTGGTCCGTCGCCAACTTCGTGTCGAACGCCGGCACCTGGATGCAGCTCACCGTGCAGAACCTGCTGGTCCTTCAGATCACCGGATCCGCCGCCGCCACCGGTCTCTCCATGTCCGTGCAGGCCGCGCCCGCGCTCCTGATGAGCCTGGTGGGCGGCGCCGCCGTCGACCGCTGGCCGCGCAAGCTCACCGCCTCCGTCAGCCAGGCGCTGCTCGGCGCCGTCGCCTTCACGACGGCCCTCCTCGTGGCGACCGGCGGGCTCGACCTGACGATCCTCATGGTGCTCGCGGCCGTCACCGGCGTCATCGCCACGGTCGACGGGCCCGCGTGCGCCCTCCTCGGCAACGACCTCGTGCCGCCGGAGGACGTGCCCTCCGCCATCGGCGTGGGCTCGCTCGTCCACAGCGCGGGCCGTCTCGCCGGTGCCGCACTCGGCGGCGTCACGGTCGGTTTCCTCGGCACGGCCGCCGCGTACGCCGCCAACGGCTTGTCGTTCCTCTTCGTCGCCGCCGTCATCCCCTTCCTCCGTCCCGCGTACGGCGCGGTGCGCCAGGCCGGGGCCGGCCGGTCCGTCGCCCCGGTGCCGACGGGCCCCGCGCCGACCGGGCCCGCGCCGGTGGGCGAGCACATGACCGTCCGGCAGGGCCTCGCGTACTTCATGCGGCGCCCCCGGCTCGTGGCCCTGGCGGGGGTGACCGGCGTCAGCGCGGTCTTCGGGCGGAACTACAACCTCACGCTCGCCGTGCTCGTCACCGGGCCGCTCGCCGGCGGCGCCGGGTCGTTCGGCACGGTCTCCACCGTCCTCGCCGTCGGCGGCATCATCGGCGCGGTCCTCGGCGCCCGGCTGCGGAAGCCGTCCGTGCGGCTCGTGGGCACGCTGGCCGCCGCGGGCGCGCTGCTCCAGGTCGTGGCGGGCTTCTCCCCGTCCTTCGCCGTCCTGCTGGTCCTCGTCCTGCCGATGGCCGTCGTCGAGTCGGTCTCCGACACCGCGGGCACGACCGTCCTTCAGACCGACCCGCCCGCCCACCTGCGGGGCCGCGTGCTCGGCGTGTGGGGCAGCATCAGCACCGCCTGGGGCCTCGGCGGACCGCCCGCGCTCGGCCTCCTCATGGAACTGGCCGGCGCCCGCGGCGCCCTCGTCTCCGGCGGCCTGATCATCGCGGGCTCCATCGGGGCGGGGTTCCTCCTGCGCAGGCGCAGGACCACCGAGCCCGTACTCCTCCGCGAGACCGCCCGCGACGTCACACCCCAGCCCGCCCTGCAAACGGCGGCCTGACCGCCGGGTGCGGCGGCTCTGTGGTTGCTCGCGCAGTTCCCCGCGCCCCTGACGGGGCGCGGAGCGCCCCCCTAGGGGCGCGGGGAACTGCGCGAGGACGGACCACTGCCCGCAGTCGAGAACGGCGGGAACCAGGACTGATCCGGCTCCGGCAAGGACGCCACCGCGGCGAGCACCTCCTCCGGTGTGATCCGGAGCAGGCGCTCGTCCGGCTGCGTGCCGTGTGCGTCGCCCGGGCGGGGCTCGTCGGCGGCGTCCGGGTGCCACAGGGCCCGGTGGCGGGGGTCCGCCGGCGGTCCCCACAGGCGGGGCGCCACGGGGCCGAAGAGGACGACGGAGGGGGTGCCGAGTGCCGTGGCGAGGTGGGCCAGGCCCGTGTCGCCGACGATGACGCAGCGGGCGTGGGCCACGAGCGCCGTCAGCCGGTCGAACGGCACATCCGCGGCGCCGCCCAGCACGGCGTCCGCGGGCAGCCCGGCCTGCGAGGCCACGGACCGCGCCGTCGCCTCCTCGCCCGCCCCCGCCGTCACCACGACCCGGTGCCCGCGGGTGGCCAGCTCCCGGGCCACGGCGGCGAACCGCTCCGGGGGCCAGCGGCGGGCGCCTGCGTCGGCGCCCGGGTGGACGACGACCGCGCCGGGCGCCGGTGACGGCGTCACGGGCGACGGGATCCGCACCTCGGCGGGGTCCGCGTCGATGCCGTACCAGGACAGCAGCCGGCACCACCGGTCCCGCTCGTGCTCGTCCTCCCGCCACGCGGGCCCTTCGATGCCGGGCGTGCCGGGGTGTGCGTACGCCAGGAGGCGGCGGGGCCGCAGCCGTTGGAGCAGCAGGTGGCTCGGGGGGCCGTTGCCGTGCAGGTCGACGGCGACGTCGGGGGGCGGGCCCGGCCACGGCAGGTCGGAGGGGACCGCCCGGCCCGGTGCCGACGCGGGCAGCAGCCGGTCGACCAGGCCGGTGGCCAGGGCGGGGCCGGTCAGCCGTTCGGGCGCGGCCAGCACGATGTCGTGGGAGGGCAGCCGCCGTCGCAGGGCGCGCAGCGCCGGTACGGCGGTCAGCAGGTCCCCGAGGCCCAGCGCTCGCAGCACCAGTACGCGGGGGCGGTCCGGCCCCGGGGAGCCGGGCCGCGGCGGTCGCGTGGTCTTCTCGGTCACGGTCAGGGGCGCCTCTCGGCCGAGGGTGCGGCCGGCCGGTTCGGCGTCGCGGCCGCGGCGGCCCGGCGGGCCAGGAGAGTGGTGGAGCGGCCGTCGAGGTAGGGCAGGACGACGGCCTGCCCGCCCCACGCGCGCAGGGTCTCGGCCTCGGGCAGGTCCTGGACGGAGTAGTCGCCGCCCTTGACCCACACGTCGGGCCGCAGCCTGCCGAGCAGTTCCTGCGGGGTGTCCTCCGCGAAGACGGCGACGGCGTCGACACTGCCGAGCGCTTCGAGGACACGGACGCGGTCCGCCTCCTTGTTGAGCGGCCGCCCCGGCCCTTTGCGGCGGGTCAGCGACTCGTCGGAGTTGAGGCAGACGATCAGGCAGTCGCCGATGCGCCGGGCGCTCTCCAGCAGGCCGACGTGGCCCGCGTGCAGCAGGTCGAAGCAGCCGCCGGTCGCCACGACCGTCCCGCCGCGCGCCCGCACCTGTGCCGCGAGGGCGAACGCGTCGGTGCGGGGCTCGTCCTCGGCGCGGCCGGGGGACGCCGACCGCCACAGGGACGGGTTCGTGGCGCCGCCCGCGGAGACGAAGGCGGCGGCCTCCGCGACGGCCCGTTGCAGGGCCTCCTCCGGGAGTGCCCCGTCGGCGAGGGCGGCCGCTGTGGCGGCGGCGAAGCAGTCACCGGCCCCGCACGGGTCGCCGCTCGCGCGGTAGGGCGCGGGGATGAGCATCGGCGTACCGGAACCCGGCCGGGTGAGGAGCACGCCGCGCTCGCCCAGGGTGACGGCGACCCCGGCGGCCTGCCAGCGGTCCGCCAGCTCCGCGCCCCGCCCGGCGTACGCGCGCAGCGTCTCGTCGTCGCCGGGGCACAGGGCGCGGGTCTCCGCCGCGTTCGGGGTGACGAGCCGCGCGCCCGGTACGGGTGTGTCGCCCTTGGGGTGGGGGTCCCACACCAGCGGGGTGCGGGGGGTGACGGCCGCCAGGTGTTCGCGCACGGCGCTCGCGGTGTGCCGCCCGTAGTCCGCGACGAGGACCGCGTGGGCCCCGGCCAGCGCGTCGCGTACGGCGGCGTCGGGCTCTCCCGGTGTGCCGCCGCCCCGGTCGAAGCGCACCAGCGGGCGGCCGGACGCGAGGACGCGCGTCTTGACCGGCAGGGTGCCGTTCAGCGGCAGCTCCACCAGCCGCACCCGGCCGCTGAGCGCGCGGCGCACCGCTTCGCTCGCGGGGTCGTCGCCGAGGGCGGTCACCAGCGTCACGTCACGGCCGCCGCGTGCCGCGAGCGCGGCGGCGAGTCCCGCGCCGCCCGGATGCCGCCGGTCGGCGGTGACGTCGACGACGGGCGCGGGGGCGTCCGGGGAGAGCCGGGTGGCGACTCCTTCGATGTCCTCGTCGAGCAGCACGTCCCCGACGACGACGAGCGGCTTCGGCGCGGTCACGAGACGTTCCCGTTGACGGGGACCACGTCGCGTGGCGCGAGGCGTCCGGGGGTGGTCACGACGGTCTGGGAGAGCGCCGCGTCGAAGGCTTCGCACAGCAGGTGCACGGCGACGAGGTGGGCCTCCTGGACGGTCGCCGTGGTGTCGCCCTCGATGTACAGGACTTCGTCGGCGGCCTCGCCCACCGGGTTCGGGCCCGGCCCGGTGAGCGCCCAGACGCGCAGTCCGGCGGCCCGGCCCGCGACCGCCGCCGTGATCAGGTTGGCGCTGCGGCCCGATGTGGAGAGCAGGACGAGGATGTCGCCTGGCCTGCCGTGTGCGGAGACCTGGCGGGCGAAGACGTGGTCGAAGCCGTAGTCGTTGCCGATGGCGGTCACGCTGGACGTCTCGGCGTGCAGGGAGATGGCGGAGTACGCCGGCCGTTCCTGCCGGTAGCGGCCGACGAGTTCGGCGGTCAGATGCTGGGCCTGGGCGGCGCTGCCGCCGTTGCCCGCGGCGAGGAGCCGGCTCCCCGCGGGCAGTGCGGCGGCGAGCCTGCCGCCCCAGTCCGCGATCCGGCCGAGGCCGTCCCGGCGCAGCCGGCCGAGCGCTTGCTCCAGTGACCGGCAGTGCAGCTGCGCGGCGTCGAGTGCGGGGGATTCGCTCATGCTGGTCGGGCGTGCGGCGTCGCTGGGGACGCCGGGGGCCCGCACCTCCTTCGGGTGTCGGTGCTGCGCGATCGGCCGGCGGGGGCCGGCGGCGGTCGGGAGCGTCCGCGGTGACCGGCGCCGGTCACCGGGCTGTCCGGTGCGTGCCTCACACCGCTCCGACCCCCGTCACGAGGGACTTGGCGTCGAGGACTTCGCAGTAGGCGGCCTCGGTGGCCGCGGCGACCTGGCCCCAGCCGTACCGGCGCAGGACCCTGCGCCGCCCCGCCTCGCCGCTCGCCTCGCGCAGCGCGGGGTCGGCGAGGAGTTCGGCGACGGCGCGGGCGAGGGCCTCGGGGTCCCGGGGCGGCACGAGGCGGCCGGTGGCCGGGTCGGCGACCGTGTCGAGCTGCCCGCCGACGGCGCTGGCGACGACGGGTCTGCCGCATGCCATCGCCTCCAGCGGCACGATGCCGAACGGTTCGTAGTCCGCGGGGCAGAGCACGATGTCGGCCGCGCGCAGCAGCGGCGGCACGTCGCCGCTCGGTACGCCGCCGGTGAAGCGGACCCGGTCGGCGACGCCCGCCTCGCGGGCGAGCGCGCGCAGCCTGCGGACCTCGGGGTCCTCGGCGAGCCGGCCGGCGGGCGGGCCGCCGACCACGACGAGTTCGGTCTCGGGCAGCCGGGCCAGCGCGGCGACGGAGACCGCCGCGCCCTTGCGCGGCACGAGGCGGCCCAGCTGGAGCACCTGGTGCCGCTGGGTGCCGCGCTCGGCGACCGGCCCGCGCGGGGTGAACAGTTCGGTGTCGACGCCGCACGGCACGATGCCGACCTTGGCGGCGGGGACGCCCATCCTGCCCAGTTCGGCGACCTCGTCGCGGCAGGTGGCGATGATCCGGTCGCAGCCGAGGCCCACCTCCGTCTCCAGGGCGATCCGCCGGGGCGGGCTGGGGTCGGCGAGCTGCTGATGGCGTCGCTTCACCGTGCCGAGGGCGTGGTACGTGTGCAGCAGGGGCAGGCCGACCTCGCGTGTGGCCCGCAGCGAGGCGAGCCCGGACATCCAGAAGTGCGAGTGCACCACGTCGGGCGGGCGGCCGCGCCAGACCCGTGCCAGGTAGCGGCCGAACTCGTCCATGTGGGGCAGGAGTTCGTCCTTGGGTATCTGCTCGGGCGGGCCCGCGGGCACGTGGTGCACCTGTACTCCGGTGCGCAGCGCGACGCGCTCGGGCAGGTCGGGTGCGTCCCTGCGGGTGTAGACGGTCACCCGGTGGCCGCGGTCGGCGAGCGCGCCGGCGAGGCAGGCCACGTGCACGTTCTGGCCGCCCGCGTCGACGCCGCCGAGGGCGGCGAGCGGGCTCGCGTGTTCGGAGACGAGGGCGATCGACAGCACGCCGGGGCCGACGGGTTCGGCGCCGAGGACACCGGAGTCGAGGGGGCCGAGGGTCGAGGTCATGAGATCGCCTCCGTCAGCACGCGCTCCCAGTCGTCGAGGAAACGCTTGAGTCCGTACCTTTCGAGAGCGGCCTGGCGGGCGCGTGCGCCGTCCTCGGCCGCGGCCTCCGGTTCGTGCAGGTAGTGCCGGGCGGCCCGCGCCAGGACCTCGGGGCGGGTGGAGAGGGTGCCCGTGCCGCGCGGCACGGCCTCGACCGCCTCCGTGGTGGCGAGCGCCACGACCGGCATGCCCAGGTGCATGGCCTCCAGCAGGGAGAGGCCGAGGGACGTCCAGCGCACCGGGTGCAGATACAGGCGGCGCTCGGCGAGTGCCGCGTGCAGTTCGCTCTGCGGCAGGTCGGCGGTGCGGCAGCGGTCCTCGGTGAGGCCCAGGTGCTTTGCCAGGCCCTCGGTCCGCATGCCGAAGACGTCCAGGGGAGCCGCCTCGCTGAGGTCGGCGAGGAGGTCGGTGCCGGTGTAACGGCCGCGGCGCACCGGTTCGTTGACGACGACGGCGGCGCGGCCGAGGCGGCCGGTGTACTGGTGGCCGGGGTCGACGATGCCGTGTTCGATCACTTCGGTGCGGGTGGTGCCGTTGTCCCAGAAGAGCCGGTTGAAGTGCGTGACGTGGACGAGTGTGAGGTCGTCGCGGTCGGCGCACGGGTGCCGGGTGTCGGGGACGTCGCCGTCCGGTGCGTTGTGTTCCAGGTACACGGCGGGCACGTCGCGGCCGGGGCGCCGGCCGCCGAGCCAGCGTTCGGCCAGCTCGGGTTCGTGCGGCCGCTGGAAGAGGACGAGGTCGACCTCGGCGTCGCGCAGCTCCTCGGGCGTGACCTCGCGCACGGAGTCGGGCCACGTGAACGTCCGGGCCCGGCCGAGGCCGTCGGGGCCGCGGTCCGGTGTGACGGGAACGAGGTAGGTGTGGGGCCCCTGCACGAACGAGGTCGTCCAGGAGCCGTGCACGTGCCACAGCAGGATGTTCATACGGTCGCTCCTCGTTCGGTTCCGGGCGTGCGGCCCTTTCCGGTCGGCGGTCGGGACAGGGCGGTCACCGGGCGCGGGGGCGACCGGTGACCGGCCGTGCGGTCGGTGTCGGCGGCGGCGAGGGCGCCTGCGGCGTGAGCCGTGGCGGTGTCGGCGGTGAGCGCCGCCACGGCGGCGAGCACCTCGGCGTCACCGACACCGTCGAGGCAGGGGTGGCCGGGCACCGGACAGGTCCGCGCCCTGCTGTCCGCGCACCGCTCGCGCTGGTCGCCGAGCAGGACGTGGCGTACGCCGTACGGGCCCCAGCGCTCGGCCGGCACCACCGGCGCGAACAGGCTGACGACGGGGGTGCCGACGGCGGCGGCGAGGTGTCCTGGCCCGGTGTTGCCGACCACGGCCGCCCGGGCCCCCGCCAGCACGCCCGCCAGGTGCCGCAGGTCGGTGGCTCCGCCCAGGTCGAGGCCGTGCCGTCCGGCGACCTTCGCGGTCAGTTCGCACTCGCGTGGCCCGCCGGTGACCACGACCCGGTGCCCGGCGGAGGCGAGGGCCGCCACGGCACGCCGTGCCCGGTCGGGGCTCCAGGCGCGGGCGGGCACGGCGGCCCCGGGGTGGAGCACCACATAGGGCTCGGAGCCGGTGAGGGAGGTGGTGTCGGGCGGTGTCGTGACCCGCAGGGCACCGTCGTCGCCGGGCGGCAGCGCGAAGCCGGCGGCCTCGGCGAGGTCGAGGGCGGCCCTGGCCTCGTGGCGGTGGGGCAGCCGGTGGTGGCGCAGGTCGAGGAGGGCGCCCGGGTAGTCCTCGCTGTCGGCGGCCGTCCAGGCGACCCCGGCGAGCTTCAGGAGGAGGGCGACGGGCAGCGGGCTCTGGTGGTACGAGACGAGGATCAGGGCCCGGTCGAAGCGGCCTGCCGTCAGGGTGTTGAGCACCTGGCGCGTCGCCTCGCGCGACACCTTCGCGGGCTCCAGGCCCACCCAGGGCGCGTCGTACACCAGCACGTCGTCCGCGCCGGGCAGCAGCTCGCCCGCGTGCACGCCCTGCGGCCCGCAGAGCAGCGCGGTGTACGAGGAGCCGGCCGCCGCGGCGCGCACGGCGGGCCCGGCGAGCAGCACGTCGCCCGCGCTGTCGAGCCGTACGACGAGCGTGCGCGGCAGGGACGGGGTGCCGGTCATCGCCGCTCCCCCTCCCCCGCACCCGGGCCTGCCCCGGGGGCGCAGACGGCCGCCGCCGGGCGGTCCGTGCCGCGCGCGCCGAGGGCCAGGCGGACGGCGGTGAGCAGGTCCGGGGCCACGGTGTCGGCCGCCTCGATCTCCTCGGCGCGGGTGGCCGGGGTGGGCACCAGGACGCCGCGGGCCCCGGCGGCGCGAGCGGCGTCCGTGTCGGCTCCGATGTCGCCGATGACGGTGGTGTGTCCGGGCGGGACGCCGAGCCGTTGGCACGCGGCGAGCACCAGGCCGGGCGCGGGTTTGCGGCAGCCGCAGCCGTCGCCGGGGCCGTGCGGGCAGATGGCCCAGACGGCGAACGGGCCGAGGAGGTCCTCCACGCGCCGCCGCACCGCGTCGACCTGGGCGCGGGTCAGCAGGCCGCGGGCCATGCCCGACTGGTTGCTGACGACGCCGACGGGGATGCCCGCCGCGCGGACGGCCCGGACGGCGGCGCGCACGGTCGGCGCGAGGCGTACCAGCGCGGGGTCGCCGTTGTAGGGCACGTCCTCGACGAGGGTGCCGTCGCGGTCGAAGAGGATCGCGGCGGGGAGGTCCGGTCGGTCGCCGCGCGTGGTTGTCACCGCCCCTCGGGGGCCGTCGATCAGCCAGGGCCCTTCGCGGCCGCGGGCGACGGTGTCCGTGCGCGGGGTTTCCGGAGGGCGTCGGCTCATCGGCGCACCCGTTCCTCGTGGGCCGGCCGGACCGGTGGGGGCGAGCCGTGGCCGGGCACGGCCGGGTGCGGGCCGAGCTGTTCGACGCGTCGGTGCAGGGCCTGTCCGCGCAGCCAGTGCCAGACGGCGGCGGGCGGGATGAGCACGCTGGTCAGCGCCATGGTGGTCACTTCCGCCCGGTGCCGCGGCCCCGGCAGGATCCGGGCGAGCGCGAACTCGGCGGTGCCGGCCAGCCAGCCCGCGGCGCAGACGGTGGCGGCCCCCGGTCTGCGGAGCGCGGCTGCGGCGAGGGCTGCGGCGGCCGCCGCGGTCACCGCGATGTGGCGGTGCAGCCGGCCGCGGGGCGCGGCGGCGCGGGCCCACCAGTCGGGTCCGTGCAGCCGTGTCATGAGGACGTCGTCGGCGTTGCCGGCCTGCACCCGCACGGAGACCCAGCGGTCGGCGGGGCGTACCGGGTGTGCCGTGGTGCGGGTGCCCGCGTCCACCGTCCAGCCCGCGTCGAGCACCCGCAGCGCGAGGTCGGCGTCTTCCCTGAAGGCGCGCCGGAACCGCTCGTCGAAGCCGCCGACGGCCTCCAGCGCCTCACGGCGGTAGGCCATGTCCGCGGTGATCCACCGGGCGGTGGCGAGCCCCGCGGTGTTGCGTTCCCAGTCCGTGGGCCTGCGGTCCTCGGGCAGCGGCACGTCGATGTGGGCGGTGACGGCCGCGTCGCGCGGGGCCGCCGCGGCGAGGTCGAGTGCGAGGTCGTCGCACCAGGTGGGGCCGGGGACGACGTCGTCGTCGAGGAAGACGATCCACGGCACGCGCCCGGCCGCCCGCCACCCCGTGTTGCGGGCCGCGGCGGGCCCTCGCGCCTTGCCCTTCACCACGGTGGTGACGGGGCGCAGGGCGGCCGGGACCTCGACGGGCAGCGGGGTTGCACCCTCGGCTCCCGGCCGGTCGTCGACGAGGATCACCCGGTCCGGTGCGGGTCCGGCGGCGTCGGCGAGCGCGCGCAGGGTCGCGCGCAGGCTCGGCCGCCCGAGGGTGGGGATCACCACGGCGTAGGTGCCCTCGGGGGTGTTGCGGGTCCGCTTCTTGTCGGCGGCCATCAGACATCGCCGCCTTCGGAGGTGCGGAAGAGGTCCTGGCGGTGGATCGCGTACGGGCCGATGGCCAGCAGGTCGACGGGGGAGGAACCGAAGCACTCCAGCGCGTCGCGCGGGTCGTCCACCATGGGGCGGCCGGCGGTGTTCAGGCTGGTGTTGACCACGACGGGCAGCCCGGTGAGCTTCTCGAACTCGCCGAGCATGCGGGCCACCAGGGGCTCCTGCGCCGGGTCCACGGTCTGGATGCGGGCCGTCCCGTCGACGTGGACGACGGCGGGGATCCGGTCGCGCCAGGGCTCCGCCACGTCGTGCACGAAGAGCATGTACGGGCTGGGCATCGGCCCGTCGAAGATCTCCGGGGCACGGTCGGCGAGGACCATGGGGGCGACGGGCCTGAACTGTTCGCGGCCCTTGACGTCGTTGAGGCGTTCCAGGTTTCCGGCGTGCCCGGGGTGGGCCATGAGCGAGCGGTGGCCGAGCGCCCGGGGACCGTACTCGGACCGGCCCTGGAACCAGGCGACGATCCGGTTCTCGGCCAGCGCCCGCGCGACCGTCGCGGCGATGTCGGCGGGCCGCTCGAAGGTGACGGCTGCGGTCTTCAGCCAGGCGCCGAGTTCGGCGTCCGACCAGTCGCGGCCCAGATCGGCGCCGGTCATGGGCTCCGGCTGCACGCCCTCGCCCGCGGTGAGGAGCAGCGCGCCGCCCAGTGCCGTGCCCGCGTCACCGGCCGCGGGCTGCACCCACACCCGGGAGAAGGGGCCCTCGCGGGCGATCCTGGAGTTGGCGACGCAGTTCAGCGCGACGCCGCCGGCGAGGGTGAGCACGGTGTGGTGGGTCTTGCCGTGCAGCCAGCGCGCCAGGTCGAGCAGGGTCTCTTCGAGGACGGCCTGGGCGCTGGCGGCCACGTCCGCGTGGTCCTGGGTCCAGGGTTCGTCCGCGCCGCGCGGCGGGCACAGCTCGTGCCACGGCACGGCGGTGGCGCGGAACCCTCCGTCGCCCGTCGGGTACACGTGCTTGCGCAGCTCCGGGAGCATGCGCGGGGTGCCGTGGGAGGCGAGGGCCATCACCTTGAACTCGTCGGACGAGCGCAGGAATCCGAGGTGCCCGGTGAGCTCTTCGTAGACGAGGCCGAGGGAGTGCGGCAGGTCCTGGGCGTACAGCGGCTCCAGCTCGTCGCGGACGCGGCGTGCGGCGAGGTGCGAGGCGCGCTCGCCGCGGCCGTCGAGCACGAGGACCGAGGAGTCCTCCGCGTCGGGCGCGGCGAAGGCGCTCGACGCGGCGTGGGCCATGTGGTGCGGTACGAAGCGGACGATGCCCGGGTCGAGCCCCGGCAGCGCGGTCCTGAGGAAGTTCGGGGCCTCGCGGGCGTAGGTCTGGCGCAGGTGGTCCCAAGGGTCGTCGAGGCCCATGGACTCGGCGGGCCTGGCGAGTTCGGGGTCGTAGGAGTAGGCGACCGCGTCGAGGTCCTCGGGCCGTAGACCGGCCCTGCTCAGGCACCAGGCGGCGGCCTGTTCGGGGAGTTCCCAGGCCGAGAACGGCAGGGGTCGTTTGCCGTGTTTGCGCCGGGAGAACCGCTCCTCCTCGGCGGCGGCGACGGTTCTGCCGTCGATCACGAGGGCTGCGGCGGGGTCGTGGAAGAGGGCGTTGATTCCGAGGACGCGCATGGGGTGTCCGAGATTCTGTCGGCGGTCCTTGGCCCGTGTCCGGTGCCGCGGTCGTGGCGCGGGAGCGCGCGGGTGACAGCGGTACGGGGAACATGACCAAGCTGGGTCTGGGCAGGCAGGTTTCCCGCGAGGGGCGGCGCGGTGGGCGTGCCGCCCGGTGCTCAGCGGTCGGCTGTGGCGCGGAACCAGTCGATGGTGCGCCGCAGGCCTTCCTCGGCGGCGACTTCCGGTTCCCAGCCGAGCTTGTCGCGGGCCAGGGTGATGTCCGGGCAGCGCACGGCCGGGTCGTCGGTGGGCCGGTCGATGAAGCGGATCTCCGAGCGGGAGCCGGTGAGTTCGATGACCAGGCGCGCCAGTTCGAGCATGGTGATCTCGGTGGGGTTGCCGATGTTGACCGGGCCGCGCATGCCGTGGGCGGCCGCCGCGAGGATGCCGCGCACGGTGTCGTCGACGTAGCAGAGCGAGCGGGTCTGGTTGCCGTCGCCGGTGACGGTCAGCGGCTCGCCGTCGAGCGCCTGCCGGACGAAGGTGGGCACCGCCCGGCCGTCGTGGCCGCGCATCCGGGGGCCGTAGGTGTTGAAGAGGCGCACGATGCCGGTGTCGGTGCCTTCGGCGTCGGCGTGCGCGGTGGTCAGTGCCTCGCCGAACCGCTTCGCCTCGTCGTACACGCTGCGCGGCCCGACCGGGTTGACGTGGCCCCAGTACCGCTCGTCCTGCGGATTCTGCTCCGGGTCCCCGTAGACCTCCGAGGTCGAGGCGAGCACGAAGCGGGCGTCCGACCGGTGTGCCAGTTCCAGGGCGTTGCGGGTGCCGAGGCTGCCGGTGTCCAGGGTGTGCAGGGGGAGCCGCAGATAGTCGGCGGGCGACGCCGGGGAGGCGAAGTGGAGGACGAGGTCGACGGGCCGCTCCACGGTGAACCCCTCGGCGACGTTCGCCTGTATGAGCCGGAAGCCGGGCCGGTCGAGGAGCGGCGTCAGATTCTCGGGCCGCCCGGTGCTGAAGTCGTCGACGCAGGTCACAGCGGTGCCTGCGGCCAGCAGGGCGGTGCACAGATGCGAGCCGACGAAGCCTCCGCCGCCGGTGACGACGGCGTGCTCCCACTTTCCTGACAGAGCTGTGGTCATCCAGGACTCCTCACGTGCGGCGGGGACGGCGTACCCGGTCCGGTGCCGACCGCCGGTCGCCGGCGGCCTGGGGGCCGCCGAGTTCTCGATCAGCCTCTGTCAGGTGAGCGCGGACGGCTCGGTGGTGTAGGGCATACGGGTGACGCGTGCGCGCCGCCGAGCACGCGAGATGCCCGCCGCGCCACGCCGGTGAGGGCGTCGCGGGCGGGCATCGGGAAGGCGGGGGCCCTGCTCGGTGGTCAGTCGGAGGAGAGGGCCTGGAGGAGCTGTCCGACGGACGGGTCGGGGAGGCTGCGGGCCACGTCGGCCTGGGCGACGACGCCGACGAGGTCGTGGCCGTCGATCACCGGAAGGCGGCGGACCTTGTGGGAGGTCATGGTGCGCATGATTTCGTCGGCGTCGTCGTCCGCGCCGATGGTGACGGCCTCGCCCTGGGCGAGCTCGCCGGCCTTGGTGCCGGCCGGGTCCTTGCCCTGGCCGAGGACCTTCACGACGATGTCGCGGTCGGTCAGCATGCCCTTGAGCCGGTTGTCGGTGCCGCAGATGGGCAGCGCCCCGACCCCGAGCTCGGTCATCTTCTGGGCGGCGAGCAGGACGCTTTCTTCGGCGCCGATGCACTCCGCGCCGCCGGTCATGATCTCTCTGGCCGTGGTCATGTCACTCCGTAGGTCGGTCCGCTGTGGGCAGCCCTATGGGTTCCCGTGGGCGGCATGGGGTGTATCGCCGCCGTACGGGTCTATTTGCGGCGCTCAGCTGCCGAGGCCGCCGCTGCCGAAGCTGCCGCCGCTGCCCTTCCTGTGGTCGTCCGGGTCCTGGGAGGGGCTGGGGTGCGTGCCGGACTTGCCGTATCCGTCGTTGAGCTCGTGCGGCGTGAGGCGGCCGCCGTCGCGCGGCACCTCGTCCGGGTCGCGGTACTCACGTTCCTCCCGCACCGGCCCGTCGTACGGCCGCTTGGGCTGCTCTTCGGGGCTCGGCACCCGCGTCTCGCGTGCTTGGGCGCGCCGGCCCCAGAAGAAGGCGGCCAGGAGCATGCCGGCCACGACGATGCCGGCGACCCACATCAGCAGGGCCACGGTGTGCGGGACAGCCAGTTCCATTGGTTCCATATAAGGGATGTACCCGGCCTGCCCGAAAAATAGCTTAAATCGCCCTTTTCGCGGCTTCTGCTCCGGTGCAACACCTCCGCACCTTCTACCCCACGGGTGCGGTCGTACGCGTGCGGTGGGCGAGGCGGGCCCTGCGGGTGGCGACGTCGACGGTGTACGCCTCGACGGTCATCGCCCGCTCGGACACCTTCAGCACCATGAAGCCGTGCTCGGAGAAGTTCTGCCAGGCCGCCGGATGGTTGAAATGGGCCCTTCCGTCTCCGGCCTTACCCGCGGCGCCGCAGACGATCTGCCGGGTGCCGCCGGTGCGGGCGGTGGGCTCCAGGATCTGAAGCGTGTGGTCGTGCCCGGACAGGATCAGGTCGGCGCGCCCGCACACCACCTCTTCGTACAGCTCCTTGAGGTGGATGCCGCTGGTGTAGTGCCCGATCACGAAGCCGTCGTACGAACCGGCGCTGCCGTGCTTGCCGTTGTTCAGGTACGGGTGGTGGCCGAGCACGATCTTCCAGCGGGCCCGCGACGCCTTGAGGGCCCCGTCCAGCCACGCGCGCTGCGCGCGCATGTAGGGGCCGTTCCACCGGTAGTGCGGGTCGAGCTGGGCGACGTACGACGAGACGGGGTTGGTGTCGATGGCGAAGAACTCGACCACCGGTTCGGGCCCGGCCGCGGCGGGCAGCGCGACGGTGTAGTAGCGGCTCGGCATGTACCAGCGGGGCGATCCCTCGGCGTAGGCGACCTCCCGGTCGCCGCGTGACGGGTCGCCGCCGCTGCCCGGTATCAGACCGGAGCAGTCGTGGTTGCCTAGGACCATCAGCCACGGCATGTCGACACCGGAGTTGGGGTCCTCGAACTTGGCGCGGAACTCGGAGTCGTCGGCGGACTCGGGGCCGTTCTCGTAGATGTTGTCGCCGAGGCCGACCGCCAGGCCGATGCCTTCGGCGCGGCACACCTCGCGGGCGGCGGCGGCCACCGCGTGCTGGGCCTCCTCGCCGGTGCCGGCGTCACCGGTGAGGAGCACCGCGTACTCCCCGGACCTGTTCGGGGCGGCCGGGAAGGGGAACTTGCCGGTGCGGGAGGCCGCCGCCGCGGAGGTCTGCGCCCCGCCCGGCAGCACGGCCAGCGCCGCCGCCCCCGCCACCACACCGCCCAGCACGGTCCTGCGGCGCGGCGCCCGCATCCGACTGACCCGCTCCCCCACCGGCCCTTCGGCGAGCGCCGGATCGGCCCGCAGCCACTGGTCCTCCGTCAGGTCCGCACTCGGTGGTATCAACTCGTCGTCGCACATGGAGGGTTTCTCTCACGGGAGCGCGTGCGGTTGGTGGGGAACCAATGAACTCCTGGTGGACGAATGGACACGGGCCGGCGTATCTCTCAGGCCGCTGTCACGACCTCCGCCGGGTCCACCGGCTCCGTGCCCTTGGCGAACTGCGTCCGGTACAGCTCCGCGTACCGCCCGTCCAGGGCAAGGAGTTCGTCGTGCGTCCCGCGTTCGACGATCTGTCCCGCCTCGACGACGAGGATCTGGTCGGCGGAGCGCACCGTGGACAGCCGGTGCGCGATCACCACGGCGGTACGGCCTTCGAGCGCCTCGGCCAGCGCCTCCTGCACGGCGGCCTCCGAGGTGTTGTCCAGGTGGGCCGTCGCCTCGTCGAGGATGACCACGCGCTGTCCGGCGAGGAGCAGCCGGGCGATGGTCATCCGCTGCCGTTCACCGCCGGAGAGGCGGTAGCCGCGCTCGCCGACCACGGTGTCCAGGCCGTCGGGCAGCGACCGTACGAGCTCTTCGAGGCGGGCTCGCCGCAGCACGTCCCACAGCTCGTCCTCGCTCGCGCCGGGCCGGGCGAGGAGCAGGTTGTCGCGGACGGACTCGTGGAAGAGGTGGCCGTCCTGCGTCACCATGCCGAGGGTGGCCCGCATCGAGTCCGCGGACAGGTCCCGCACGTCGACGCCTCCGATGCGGACGGTGCCCTCGTCGGCGTCGTACAAGCGCGGCAGCAGCTGCGCGATGGTCGACTTGCCCGCTCCCGAGGAGCCGACAAGCGCGATGGTCTGGCCGGGCTCGGCGCGGAAGGACAGGCCGTGCAGGACCTCCTCGCCGCCGCGGGTGTCGAGCGAGGCGACCTCTTCGAGGGAGGCGAGGGAGACCTTGTCGGCGGACGGGTAGCCGAACCGGACGTCGTCGAACTCGATGGCGACGGGCCCGTCGGGCACCTGCGCCGGCTCGGCCTTCTCCTCGATGAGCGGCTTCAGGTCGAGCACCTCGAAGACCCGCTCGAAGCTGACGAGCGCGCTCATCACCTCGACGCGCGCCCCGGCCAGCGAGGTCAGCGGCGCGTAGAGCCGAGTGAGCAGCAGGGCCAGCGCGACGACGTCGCCCGCGGCCAGGGTGCCTTCCAGCGCGAAGTACCCGCCGAGGCCGTAGACGAGCGCCAGCGCGAGGGCCGACACCAGGGTGAGCGCGGTGATGAACGCGGACTGCGCCATGGCGGTCCGTACGCCGATGTCCCGCACCCGGCGGGCCCGCGCGGCGAACTCGGCGGACTCGTCGGCGGGCCGGCCGAAGAGCTTGATGAGGGTGGCGCCGGGCGCCGAGAAGCGCTCGGTCATGCGGGTGCCCATGGCGGCGTTGTGGTGCGCCGCCTCGCGCTGGAGCCTGGCCATGCGTGAGCCCATGCGGCGCGCGGGCACGACGAAGACGGGCAGGAGCACCAGGGCGAGGAGGGTGATCTGCCAGGAGAGCGTCAGCATGACGACGAGGGTCAGGAGCAGCGTGACGATGTTCCCGACGACGCCGGACAGCGTGTTGCTGAACGCCCGCTGCGCGCCGACCACGTCGTTGTTGAGGCGGCTGACCAGCGCGCCCGTGCGGGTGCGGGTGAAGAAGGCGACGGGCATCCGCTGCACGTGGTCGAAGACGGCGGTCCGCAGGTCGAGGATGAGGCCTTCGCCGAGGTTCGCCGACAGCCAGCGGCTCAGCAGGCCGAGGCCGGCCTCGGCGAGCGCGATCACGGCGATGAGCACGGCGTACCGCACGACGGTCGAGGAGTCGGAGCCCTTCACGATGGCCGTGACAACATGGCCCGCGAGGACGGGAGTTGCCACGGCGAGGAGTGCGGTGACGACGCTCAGCAGCACGAACTGCCAGATGCGGCGGCGGTGGGGCCGTGCGAAGGCGCCGATGCGGCGCAGCGTGGCTCGGGCGAAGGGGCGGCGGTCCTGCTGCGCGGTCATGACGCTGTACATCTGCGTCCACGCGGTCGTTTCCATGCTCATACCGGAAGGTTAGAACCTCAACTAAACTTGAGGTCAAGGCTCGACCGCCGCTTTCACCTAGCCGAGTTCGAGCGAGGTGACGCCGAAGACCCTTCCCTCCGCGTATTCCCTGACCGGTCCCGTGTACATGCGGGCGGTGTCGAAGGTGGGTTTCATGCCGCGCGCCTCGGCGAGGGCCACCGCTTCCGGGTTGGTCTCGGGCACGTCCATCGCGACGGGCGCGCCGTCCGCCTCCGCGGCCAGCGCGTCCAGGAGCGCCTCGGCGTCGGCGCGGGTGTCGGCGAACAGCGGTCCGACGCGCAGGGCGTCACGGCCGGGGCGGAGCACTCCGTACCCGGTCAGCCTGCCGTCGACGATGCGGGCGAGGGCGCGGTGGCCCGGGGCGGTGAGCCAGGACTCCAGGAAGCGCGGCCGGTCGGCGGGCAGACATGCGCCGTCGTACGCCAGGAGCGCCCGCAGGCCCGCTGCCTCGACGGGGCGCACGTGCCGGTCGGGCGCGTCGGGCGCGGGCAGCGGGCCGAGGTAGCGGAGCGTGCCGTGGCGCCACTCGAAGCCGGAGCGGCGGTAGTTGTCCTGCTGGGCGGGGACGCCGTCCAGGCCGACGGTCCTGCCCTCGGCGTGCGCGAGCCCCGTCCGCCAGGTGGCGAGCCCCAGGCCCTGGCCGCGCCGGTCGGGGCGGACCAGGTAGAAGCCGAGGAAGGCGTAGCTGTCGCCGTAGTTGACCACGGAGATCGCGGAGACCGGTTCGCCGTCGAGCCGCCCCAGGAAGAACCCGTCGGGATCCTGCGCGAAGAACGACGGGGCGTCGGCGAGGCCGGGGTTCCAGCCCTCGCCCGCCGCCCACTCCGTGACCACTCGCCAGTCGTCGAGCGTCGCCCGTGAGACAGCGAGCCGCCCGGGGGCCGAATCCGTCATCGCTGCACCCTTCTCGAACCGACACGGCGGGCCGTGGAGGACCGCACCGGGTGCATCCTGCCCGGTGCGGCGTCAGCCGATGCCCGCCACGTGCCGGTCGCGTGCGGCGCCGAGCCCGGCCACGACCTGTGGCACCAGCAGGACGAGCAGGAGGACCAGCGGCACGGTCCAGCTGTGCGAGACGTCGTGGACGGCGCCCAGGAGGGTCGGCCCGGTGGCGGCGAGGATGTACCCGAAACACTGCGACATGCTGGAGAGTTGCGCCGCGTGCCGGGTGTCGGGCGCGCGCTGCACGATGAAGAGCAGCGCCAGGCTGATGGCCGCGCCCTGCCCGAGGCCGAGCAGCGTCATCCACAGATAGGCGCCGCCGACCGGCGCGACGAGCAGTCCGGCGAAGCCGAGCGCGCACAGGGCCGCGCCGAGCGCGGCGAGGGTGCCGGAGCGCAGCCTGCGGCCGACGATCACCGGGGCGAGGAAGGAGCCCGCGATGCCGAGCAGCGACGAGAAGGAGAGCATCCAGCCCGCGTCGCCCGCGCCCATGCCTGCGTCCTGGAAGACGGTCGGGAGCCAGGCGGCGGCCGCGTAGTAGTTGAGGGACTGGAGCCCCATGTACGCGGTGACCTGCCAGGCCAGCGGGGAGCGCCAGAGCCCGCGTACGGGATGCGCGGCCTGCCGTGCCGCCGCGGCGCCCACGCGGGTACGCGACCGGATCTGCGGCAGCCACACGACCAGCGCGACCACCGCGAGCGCGCCCCAACAGGCCAGGGTGGTACGCCAGTTCATGCCGCTCGCCTGCTGCACGGGCAGCGTCACGCCGGCCGCGAGGGCGGCACCGCCGAAGAGCGACATCGAGTACAGACCCGTCATCAGGCCCGCCTTGGCCGGGAAATCACGCTTGATGAGCCCCGGCAACAGCACATTGGCGACGGCGATGCCCGCGCCGATGACGACGGTCCCCGCGAAGAGCGCGACGACCGAGTCGACCAGGCGCAGCGCCGTGCCCGCACAGATCAGCACCATCGTCCCGAACAACGACCGCTCCATCCCGAGCCCCCGCCCGAGCCGCGGCGCCACGGGCGCGAGCAGCCCGAAGCAGAGCAACGGCAGCGCGGTGAGCAGACTCGTCGCGGCGGCCGACATGCCGCTGTCGTCCCGGATGGTATCGGCGAGCGGCGAGACGGCGACGAGGGCTGGCCGCAGATTGAGCGCGAGGAGCACGACCCCGAGGGCGAGGTAGAGGGTGGCGCGGGGGGATGTCGGGGGTGGGGCGGGGGTCGGGGCGGCGACGGGGTTCGGCGCAGCCGTGCTGGTACCGGTGGGTGCGGCTTTGGGGGGCGGCGGCTCGTCCGGCGCCGGTACCGGTGCTGCTGCCTTACTCATGTGCTGCTCCTGCGGTCGTTCTTGTGGGCGCCGAAGTCGGTGGCCGGAGCCGTGTCCGACGGCGTGTCGGAGGCGCCGGGCGGGTGTTCCCGCAGTGCCGCCATCCCCTCGTCGAGATGGGCAAGGACCGCGGCCTCCGCGGCCTCGGGGTCCCGTGCCTCGATGGCGTCGACGATCGCCTCGTGGCCCGCGAGCTGGTGGCGCACCGAGTCCGGGACGGGCGCCCCGATGACGGACTGCACCGTGGAGCGCAGGGCGTCACTGAGGTGTCCGTACAGCTCCGCGAGGACGCTGTTGTGCGCCGCCTCGGCGACCGTCCGGTGGAAGGCCATGTCCGCGTCGACGAACGCGGCCGTGTTCCCGCTCTCCCACGCCGCGGTGCGCTCGGCGAGCGCGGCCCGCAGCGTCGCGAGGTCCTCGTCCGTGCGGCGCTCCGCCGCGTACCGGGCGGCGTCCCGCTCCAGGCTGGCGCGGACCTCGTACGCCTCCAGAACTCCTGCCCTGCGTACTCTGCGCTGCACGGCCGCGCCGAAGTCGCTGCTGGCCCGGACGTACGTCCCGTCACCCTGCCGCGGCTCCAGCATCCCCGTGTGCACGAGCGCGCGAACCGCCTCCCGGACGGTGTTGCGCCCCACGGCGAGCTGCTCCACGAGCAGCGGCTCGGCGGGGATCTTCTCGCCCACCCGCCACTCGCCGTCGGCGATGAGGCTCTCCATCTGGGCGATGACGAGGTCGACG
Source organism: Streptomyces sp. NPDC030245 (assembly GCF_055572995.1). NCBI lineage: Bacteria > Bacillati > Actinomycetota > Actinomycetes > Kitasatosporales > Streptomycetaceae > Streptomyces > Streptomyces sp. NPDC030245. The sequence goes on from NZ_JBVICF010000002.1 coordinate 643,767, forward strand.
AGGCTGGTCCGGGCGGCGCTGCGCAACGGCATCGGTCGGCACTTTCTCTCAAGCCCTCACGGGGGGTGACATCTCGGACATGGGAACATCCCATGTTTCGAGCTGTCAAACGAGCCTTTACCTTCCAGGTCTGGTCTAGACCTTGACAGGTTCAGACCATTTTCGCTTGAGTTCGCGAGACCCCCTGGAGGCGCGGCCCCCAGCAAACCGCGCCACCGTAAGGAGAGTTGGCATGTTCCGACGCTTCACCAGCTTCGCGGCCGCGCTCGGCGCCCTCGGCGCGCTGATCGTCCTCGGCCCGGCCGCCACCACGGCGTCCGCCGCCGAGTGCGCCGCACCATGGAGCTCCTCGTCCGTCTACACGGGCGGCAAGTCCGCCTCGTACAACGGACACAACTGGACCGCCAAGTGGTGGACCCAGAACGAGACCCCGGGCCGCTCCGACGTCTGGGCCGACCAGGGCACCTGCGGCGGCGGGACGGACCCGGGCAACCCCGACCCGTCCGGCTTCGTCGTCAGCGAGGCCCAGTTCAACCAGATGTTCCCGAGCCGGAACTCGTTCTACACGTACAAGGGCCTGACCGACGCCCTCAAGTCCTACCCCGCCTTCGCGAAGACCGGCAGCGACACCGTCAAGCGCCAGGAGGCGGCGGCGTTCCTCGCCAACGTCAGCCACGAGACGGGCGGCCTGAAGTACGTGGTCGAGCAGAACCAGAACAACTACCCGCACTACTGCGACAAGACCCAGCCCTACGGCTGCCCCGCGGGACAGGCCGCCTACTACGGCCGCGGCCCGATCCAGCTGAGCTGGAACTTCAACTACAAGGCGGCGGGCGACGCGCTCGGCATCGACCTGCTCAACAACCCCTACCTGGTCGAGCAGAACCCGGCCATCGCCTGGCAGACGGGCCTCTGGTACTGGAACACCCAGAGCGGCCCCGGCACCATGACCCCGCACAACGCCATGGTCAACGGCGCCGGATTCGGCGAGACCATCCGCGCCATCAACGGCACCCTGGAGTGCAACGGCGGCAACCCCGCCCAGGTCCAGAGCCGCATCGACCGCTACAAGGCCTTCACGCAGATCCTGGGCACCACCCCGGGCTCGAACCTGAGCTGCTGACCCTCGACGAGCCGCCGGCCCTCGACCAGCCGCTGACCCCCGACCGCCGACCCTGAGTCGCCGGCACGGCCCGGGCGGGTCCCTGCCACAGGGACCCGCCCGTCGCTATGCCGCCAGCAACCGGGCCGCGCCGGCCCGGGCCTGGCGCGCCGGTTCGGGCGAGCCGGAGATCGCGGCGGCCGTCACGGCTCCTTCCGCGAGCAGGACCAGGGGGCCGACGGCCGACTCCGGCCCTCCGGCGTCCGCCACCAGCCCGGCGACGTACTCCGCGAACGCCTCCTTGTGCGCCCGCACGATCCCGGCCACCTCGGGGTCGACGGCCCCGAGCTCCCCGTACGCGTTGACGAAGGCGCAGCCCCGGAAGTCCGGCTCGGTGAACCAGTCGTACAGCCAGTCATAGACCGCGAGGACGCGCCCCGGGCCCTCGGGCAGGCCCTCCACATGGGCGGCGAGGCGAGCCCGCCAGCGGCGATCGCGGCGGTCCAGGCAGGCCCGGACCAGCTCCGACTTCGAGGGGAAGATCCGGTAGAGCCGCTTGAGCGAGACACCCGACGCGGTGCGGACCTGGTCCATCCCGACCGCCTGGACGCCCCGCTCGTAGAAGAGCCGGTCGGCGGCGTCGAGGACTGCGACTTCCGCTTCCGCGTGATCCATGACGACTCCCGGCCGGTCGAGAACGAACGTTCTCACACCGTACTACGCACTCCTACACGCACCCGGGCACCTTGGGTCGTTGCGCGAGAACGAGCGTTCTCCTATCGTGGCCACCCGCGATGGAGAACGACCGTTCTCCCACGTATCCGCAGGGAGCAGCCCCATGCCCACGCCCAAGACCGCCACCGGCACCGTGCGACCCCCCGTCCCGCCCTTCACCCGGGAGACCGCCATCGAGAAGGTGCGCCTCGCCGAGGACGGCTGGAACAGCCGCGACCCCGAGAAGGTGGCCCTCGCCTACAGCGAGGACTCGCGCTGGCGCAACCGCGCGGAGTTCGTCACGGGACGCGAGGCCATCGTCGGCTTCCTGTCCCGCAAGTGGGCCCGCGAGCTCGACTACCGGCTCATCAAGGAGCTGTGGGCGCACGACGGCCACCGCATCGCGGTGCGCTTCGCCTACGAATGGCGGGACGACTCCGGCCACTGGGTCCGCTCGTACGGCAACGAGAACTGGGAGTTCGACGACGGCGGCCTGATGCACACCCGCCACGCCTGTATCAACGACCTGCCCATCCAGGAATCCGACCGCCTCTACCACTGGCCGCTCGGCCGCCGCCCCGACGGCCACCCCGGCCTCACCGACCTCGGCCTCTGAACGGCCGAAAGCGCTACCGGCCAGGTGTTACCCCCTCGAACACTGGGCACCCGGTCGGCGACAACGGCCCGGTCCACCGCATGGACGACGAGGCCGAACAGTACGCCGACCGGCAAGGAGATCCACATGACCACCGCACGCGAGATCATGACGCCGGGCGCGGAGTGCGCCGGAGCCGAGGAGACCGTGCTCCAGGCAGCCACCAAGATCACCGAGCTGGGCGTCGGTGCCCTCCCCATCTGCGGGACCGACAACCGCCTCAAGGGCGTCATCACCGACCGGGACATCGTGGTCAAGGTCCTGGGCAAGGGCAAGGACCCCTCGAAGGTCCTCGTGCAGGAGCTCGCGCAGGCCGAGGCCGTCACCATCGGCGCGGACGACAGCGTCGACGAGGTCTTCGCGACGATGACCTCGCACAAGGTGCGCCGGCTCCCCGTGATCGACGGCCGCTCCCTGGTGGGCATGGTCGCGCTCGCCGACGCCGCCCGCGCCCTGACCGACCCCAAGGCGGGCCAGCTCCTGGAGGCCCTCTCCACGGACTGACCGCACCGGTCACCCCGCCGTACCGATCGAACACCTCGCCGTGGGGCGGGCAGCCGCCCCACGGCACCGGGCGGCCCTCCCCGGCATGCCGCCGTCCGCGGGCCGCCCTACGGTGGACATTCCGGGGCCGCGTCGCTCGGAGCCACACCGCCCCGGCCCCGCCGGGCCCCGGGCACCCCGAGGAGGAACCGCATGCCCATCGCCACGGTCGACCCGGCCACCGGTGAGACCCTCGAAACCTTCGAGCCGCTGTCCGCCGACGAGATCCAGCAACGCCTCGCGGCGGCGGAATCCGCGTACGCCCACCACCGCACCACCGGCTTCGCCGAGCGCGCCCGGCTGCTCAACCGCGCCGCCGACCTGCTGGAGGAGGACGCCGCGGACGTCGCCCGCACCATGACCACCGAGATGGGCAAGCCGGTGAAGGCGGCACGGGCGGAGGCCGCGAAGTGCGTCAAGGCCATGCGCTGGTACGCGGAGCGCGCCGAGGGGCTGCTCGCGGACGAGCGGCCCGCGCAGGACGACGTGGCCGACTCCGGCGCGTCCCGGGCGGTCGTCCACTACCGTCCGCTCGGCGTCGTCCTGGCCGTGATGCCGTGGAACTTCCCGCTCTGGCAGGTCATCCGCTTCGCCGCGCCCGCCCTCATGGCGGGCAACGTCGCCCTGCTCAAGCACGCCTCGAACGTGCCGAGGACCGCCCTCTACCTCCAGGACCTCTTCCGTCGCGCCGGCTATCCGGAAGGCTGCTTCCAGACGCTGCTGATCGGCTCGGGCGAGGTCGAGGAGATCCTGCGCGACCGGCGGGTGGCCGCGGCGACGCTCACCGGCAGCGAGCCCGCGGGACGCTCGGTGGCGTCCGTCGCGGGCGACGAGATCAAGAAGACGGTGCTGGAACTGGGCGGCAGCGACCCGTATCTGGTGCTGCCGAGCGCCGACGTCGAACAGGCGGCCGCGACCGCGGTGACGGCCCGGGTCCAGAACAACGGCCAGTCCTGCATCGCCGCCAAGCGCTTCATCGTGCACGCCGACGTCTACGACGCCTTCCGCGACCGGTTCGTCGCCGGTATGCGGGAGTTGACCGTGGGCGACCCGATGGACGAGAACACCGACGTGGGTCCGCTGTCGAGCGAGCGGGGCCGCGCGGATCTGGAGGAGCTCGTCGAGGACGCGCTGAGCCGGGGCGCCACCGCCCTGTGCGGCGGCGAGCGGCCCAAGGAACAGGAGCGGGGCTGGTACTACTCCCCGACCGTCCTTGCGGACGTCACTCCGGAGATGCGGATCCACCGGGAGGAGACCTTCGGTCCTGTGGCCACGCTGTACCGCGTCGCGGACCTGGACGAGGCGGTGGAGCTGGCCAATGACACGCCCTTCGGCCTGAGTTCGAACGTGTGGACCCGCGACGACGCCGACATCGAGCGGTGCGTACGCGATCTCCAGGCGGGCGGCGTCTTCTTCAACGGCATGACCGCCTCCCACCCGGGCCTGCCCTTCGGCGGCGTCAAGCGCTCCGGCTACGGACGGGAGCTGTCGGGCCACGGCATCCGTGAGTTCTGCAACGCCACGACCGTCTGGTACGGCGCCGCGGAGTGAGCAGAGGAGTCCCGGGGCGCCCGCGGGCACCCCGGGACAACGCCCCTCACACCTCTCACGCCGACAGCACGGAGTCGTCCAGGGTCCTGGCGCCCGGCAGCCGGTGGCCCGCCGCGACGACCGCGGCGTCGATGTCGCTGGTTCCGGTGGCCAGGCACAGGCTGTACGCGATGTCCTCGTACGCCTGCCGGCTCTCGGCACTTCCCTGGTCGGCACGGAGCACGGCCAGGGCCTTGTAGCGCTCCAACAGGTCTTCCAGTACGACGGGGTGCGCCAGCAGCACGGGGTGCCTCCCTCGGGATCGGGTTCAACGGTTGCTCAACGACCCGCCTGCCCCCGCGTGTCGACTCGAATCAGCATGAACGCTTCCGTTTGTCGATCCGCCGGTTGGTGGTCAGACTCGATGATGTGGACGCGTCGAACAGCCAGCCCGCGGGGCGGCCCGTACCGGAGACCCGGGACGGCGGCCGCCGCGAGACCGAGAGCGAGCGCGCCGACCGCCGCTGGACCGAGCTCATCCAGGAAGTGCGGGTGGCGCAGACCGGTGTGCAGATCCTCTTCGGCTTCCTGTTGACGGTCGTCTTCACCCCGCGGTTCTCGGAGTTGGGCGACACCGACCGGACGATCTACATCGTGACGGTGCTGCTCGGCTCGGCGACGACGGGCGCCCTCATCGGGCCGGTCTCGTTCCACCGCGTCGTCTCGGGCCGGAAGATCAAACCGCAGGCGGTGGTGTGGGCCTCCCGGCTGACCGTCGTCGGCCTGATCCTCCTCCTCGCCACACTCACCACGGCGCTCCTCCTCATCCTGCGGGTCGCCACCGACGACTCCGTGGTGCCCTGGCTCGTGACCGGCGTCGTCACGTGGTACCTGCTCTGCTGGTTCGTGCTGCCCGCGTGGGCGCGACACCGGTACACGACGGCGGACTGAGGCCCGCGCAAGGGGCGCGGGGAACTGCGCGACCAGCCACGAAGCACCCGCAGCAGAGGTCGCGCCCCCGGGAGGGGGATCAGGTGGATCAGGTGTGGATCACCGCGCCGGGGGCACCCAGTGTCAGGACCAAGCAGGCAGCAAATCCACACTGTTCGCAATAAGTCACCGGAAATCACTACGCGTCACTTCTCGGGTGGTGGCAGGTGACGAACGGGCGGAGTGTGGGAGGAGGAGCCTCTAGTGCAGTTCCCACAGACGGGAGATGCCACATGACCACGCACACGCGGTCGCCCATGCCGACTCCGGCGCGCCCGGCACGTCCGGGGCGTCTGGTCGCTCTGCCCGGCGTCTACGCACCGCAGCACGACACGGAGCTGCTGGCCCGCGTCCTGTACCGCGAGCGCATCGACGACGGCACTTCCGTACTGGACCTGGGAACCGGCTCCGGGGCGCTCGCCGTGACGGCGGCCCGGATGGGCGCGCGGGTGACGGCCCTCGACATCTCCCGGCGTGCGGTGCTGTCCACCTGGCTCAACGCGCGGCTGGCCAGGCAGTCGGTCACCGTGCGCCGCGGCGACATGGCGGCCGGGGTGCCCGCGGGGCCGTACGACGTCGTGGTCAGCAACCCGCCCTACGTCCCCTCCCCTTCACCGCTGCTCCCCCGGCGCGGCCCTGCGCGCGCGTGGGACGGCGGTCCCGCCGGCCGCGCCGTCGTGGACCGCGTCTGCGACGCCGCTCCCGACGCCCTGCGGGTCGGTGGCGTCCTGCTGATGGTGCACTCCGCGCTGTGCGGCGTGGACGCCTCGCTGGAGCGGCTCGCCGCCCGGGGCATGGAACCCGCAGTCGTGGAACGGGAGTTCATTCCCTTCGGGCCCGTGATGCGCTCCCGCGAGTCGTGGCTGCGCCGACGCAACCTGCTGCGCGAGGACGAGACCAGCGAGGAGTTGGTGGTGATCCGTGCCGAACGCCGCTGACCGACCTCGCCGCGTCACGGTCGACCGCGACGGGCCGCTCCTGGTGGAGGGGCCCGTCGAGGTGGTGGGTGACGACGGGACCGTCTCCGTCTCCCGGCGGTTCGCGGTCGCGATCTGCACCTGCCGCCGCAGCCGTACGTACCCGTGGTGCGACACGAGCCACCGCCGCCGGGTGAAGCAGCACGCGGACGACGCGGGCAAACCGTCCGCACCCGCCACCGAAGCGACGCGGACCCAGACCAAAACGCCGCACACCCAAGCCCCGCACACCGAGGAGCCGGAGACCTCGTCATGACCGCCCCCGCCGAACTGCGCCCCACCGCCCCGCCCCACGCCGAATCGCGGTACCGCAGCCCCGGACTGCCGTCCCCCCGCGGCGAGCTGTCCCGCGGCGTGCTCGCCGCCCTGCGGAACGGCGGCCCGGTCCCCTCCCCACGGGACGCCGAGCGCGCGGACCCGTACGGAGACGATCTCCAGCTCGCCCTCTACGTCCTCTACGAACTCCACTACCAGGGATTCGCGGAGGTCACCGACGAGTGGGAGTGGGACCCCGCCCTGCTGACCCTGCGGCGCGCGATGGAGCGCCGCTTCCTGGACGCCCTGCGCGCCGACGTGCCCCCGTGCGACGACGCGGAAGAGGCCCTGTCCGAGCTCCTCGTCGAACCGGTCGGGCACGACGAGTCGAGCGTCAGCCACCACCTCCAGCGCGACGGCGAGCTCTGGCAGCTCAAGGAGTACGCGGCGCTGCGCTCCCTGTACCACCTGAAGGAAGCCGACCCGCACGCCTGGGTCATCCCCCGGCTGCACGGCCGGGCCAAGGCGGCGATGGTGGCCATCGAGTTCGACGAGTTCGGCGCGGGCCGCGCCGACGACATCCACGCCAGGCTCTTCGCCGAGCTCATGGCCGACCTCGGCCTGGAGACGTCCTACGGCCACTACGTGGACGCCGCCCCCGCCGACGTCCTCGCGACCGTCAACCTCATGTCCCTGTTCGGCCTGCACCGCGCCCATCGCGGGGCGCTGGTCGGGCACTTCGCCTGGGTCGAGGTGACGTCGTCGCCCGGCTCGCGACGGCTCGCGGCGGCGCTGCGCCGGGCGGGCGCGGGACCGGCCGCGCAGCGGTTCTACGACGAACACGTGGAGGCGGACGCCGTGCACGAGCAGGTGGTGCGCCGCGACGTCGTCGGCGGACTCCTGGCCGCGGAGCCCGCACTCGAAGCCGACGTCGCCTTCGGGGTCCGCGCCACCGGTTTCCTGGAGGACCGCCTCGGCGCACGCCTCCTCGACGCGTGGCGGCACGGTCGCAGCGCGCTGCGCGTTCCCCTGTCCGACTCCCCCGACGGGTCTCCCCGGTGGCCGCAGGACTGATGCGAAGCTATATGTGAGACGTGACTGATGGTCGAGATGGCGATGCCCTGTCGCCGGAGTCCTTCGCGCGGATCGTGCGCACCCGCAGTGCCGTGCGCCGCTACAGCAGTGATCCCGTCGAGGACCGTGTCCTTGAGGACCTGCTGGACGCCATGCTGTCGGCTCCGACCGGGAGCAACGCGCAGGCGTGGTCCTTCGTCGTGGTGCGCGACGCGACGGCCCTGCGGCGGCTGAGAGCGTTCTCTCCCGGCCTTGTCGGCAAGCCCCGCGTCGTGGTGGTCGCCTGCGTGGACGGCCGCCGGCTCGATCTGGCCTCGCACGACGGCGCGCCGCAGCTGTGCGTGACCATGGCCGTCAACACCCTGCTGCTGACGGCCCACGCGTACGGCCTGGGGGCCTGTCCCGTCACCAGTTTCCGGTCCGGTGTGCTGCGGGTTCTGCTGGGGATCCCCGCCGACATCGAGCCGGTGTTCATGGTGCCCATGGGCTACCCGGCAGGCGAACGTCAGATGTCCAAGCGTCGACCCCGGAGCGAAGTGATCAGCTATGAAGTCTTCGGACAGCACACTCCCGCCGTCGGTGCGTGAGGATCTCGTCCTGCTCGCCGCGAACCTGCTGAGCAGCGCTCGCGGGTTGCTGGAGGAGCCGAAGGACTACGGGCCGATGCGCTGTCTGGGTGCGGCCGGCCGGGTACTGGAGCTCCTCGAACAGACGGAGTCGAGCGAACCACGGCTGGTCGCCGTCCGCACCAGGATCGACGACGTACTCACCGGTCCACAGAACCACGAACACACGGCCGATCTGCTGGAGAACCTGTGCGAGCAGGTGGCCGTGGCCGTGTCACAGCCCGCCCGGGCCGAGGCGGGCGACTGAGGCCACGCTCACCCGTCCTGGCCCTGTCGGCCGGGCGGCGGTCCGGAGACCCGCGGGTCCACATAGTCGGGCCCGGGCAGGCCCTTGCGGCGCATGGCGATGCCGGACAGCGCCTCGAAGATGGCCCGGCGGGCGTTCGTCGTGGTGGTGCAGCCGGGATCCAGGTGGGGCGCCACCTCGACGATGTCCATGCCGACGACCGGCAGCTCGTGGCAGATGCGGCGGATGGCGGGCAGCAGCTCCCGGTTGGTCAGGCCGGGTGGCTCGGGGGTGCCGGTGCCGGGCGCGAAGGCCGGGTCGAGGACGTCGATGTCCAGGGACACGAAGAGGTGTTCGGGGCCGTCGAGCGCTTCTTCGAGAGCCTGCTGAAGGACCACGTCGAACCCTCGCCGGTCGATCTCGGCCATGAAGTGTGCGCGCAGTTGGTTGTCGCGCATCCAGTCGAGCAGGTCGTCGTCGGGTGCGATCGCGCTGCGCAGGCCGATCTGGACGAAGTTGCGCCCAGGGATGTGTTCGTCCTCGATCAGCCGGCGGATCGGTGTGGCGTGCGAGGCGAGATGGCCCGCCAGGTGGGGGGCGCAGTCCGGGTGTGCGTCGAAGTGGATGACTCCGACCTTGCCCGCCCCGTACACGTCGGCCATGGCGGCGGCGTCGGGCCACAGGATCGAGTGGTCGCCGCCGAGCACGATCGGGACGGCCCCTGTCTCGGCGATCTCGCGGACCAGGGCGCGGATCGGTTCCATGGAGTTGTCGATGCTGAACAGGTCCACCGCCGCGTCGCCGTAGTCGACGACCGTCAGCTCCTCGAAGGGCTTGACGCGTGTACTGGGGTTGATGAGCAGTCGCGGGGTGTTCGGGAGGCACCGCTCGTCGGCTCGGATGGCGCGCGGGCCGAACGCCGCGCCCCGGTGCCCGGTGGACATGTCCACCGGTGCTCCGACCACCGCCACGTCGACGTTGCCCGCGCGCAGGTCGTCCTGGTTGAGGCAGAGCGGCAGCCCGAAGAGCGTGGCGATACCGGCGTAGGGGGGTGCGAACTCGTACCGCTGGAGGTTGATCGGGCCGGGCTCGCGTCCCGGCTCGCCCGTGCGGTCGATCCGCTGTCGCCAGACGTCCGCCGGTACGTCTTCCACAGGAGGGCTCCTTCTGTCGCGCCTGGGCGGCGGCCGCACCGGTGGCATCCGGGGTGGCTTCCGCCGTGGTCACACAACCCGAGGGAGCGCGGCCGCGGTCGGCACCCCGCCACCACGGACGGTGACAGTCAGCCGTGCGGACCATTTCCGACGGCTCGCCGGACACCGGCGTGCGGGCCTCGGACGGCGCAACCGGGCGTGCGTGCGGCCGGGCCCGTGCGGATGGTGGTGGCGGAGCGTGTGCGTTCCCTGCGCGCGGCTTCGGCCGGTGACCGGGCCGCCGCCCGCTCTGTTCCCCGCGCGTACCGCCCGAAAGGACAGCCAGCTGATGCTACGCAGTGACATGCCGGACACAGCGCGGCCGCGCGAGGAAGGCAGCAGCGCGGGACCGGGTCCACGGCCGTGTGACGGGACCGTGGCGGTGTGCGGTGGCTGAGGCGGCGGATGCGGACGTCGCGGTCGTCGGCACCGGCGTCATCGGCCTGGCCACGGCCTGGGAGGCGGCCCGCCGAGGGCTGCGGGTGCGGCTGGTCGGCCCGCGCTCGGGCGAGCACCGGGGGCAGGCGTCCCGGGCGGCGGGCGCGATGCTCGCCCCGTTCAGCGAGGTGGCGGCCTCCGACAGTCCGGAGCGTGTCGCCCTGGAGGTCGGCGAACGTGTCGCCGCGAGGGACCTGTACGACTCCTGGCTGCCGCCGCTGCGGCAGGCGAGCGGCCGGCCCCTCATCCTCACGCCGGGGCTGTGGGTGGTGGCCACCACCGGCGGACGCGGGGACGCGAGGGAGCTCGACGCCATCGCCGACGCGGCTCTCACCCACGGCCACCGGGCCGAGCGCCACGACCCCGGTGACGTGCCCGGCCTCTCCCCGGCCCGGTCGTGCGCCGCCCATGGCGCGCTGTGGCTGCCCGGTGAGGCGACCATCGACTCGGGTGAACTGATGAGTGCCCTCACCGAAGCACTCCTCGCCCACACGGCCGTGACGTGGACCGAGTCGGAGGCCACCGGCCTGCATCCGTCGGCCGGTGGGGAAGTGGCCGTCGCCTGTGCCGGGGCGCCCCGGATCAGTGCGCCGCGCGTCGTCCTCGCCACGGGCGTCGGCCTGACCGACCTGCTGGCGGGCAGTCCGGACCTGGAGCTGGCGTTGCCGCCGATACTGGCCGGCAAGGGGGTCAGCGCGCTGTTGCGGAACGTGCCCATGTCGCTGCCGACCGCGATCCGCACACCCATGCGCGACTTCGCCTGCGGAATGCATCTGGTGCCCCGCGCCGACGGCATGGTCTACCTGGGGGCCACGAACCGGCTCTCCCCCTCGGGGGCGGTCCCTTTTCCGCTGGTCATGGAACTCGCCGACCTGCTGCGGGAATCGGGCGAGGAGCTCAGCACCAAGCTGTACGAAGGGGAGCTCGTCGGCGCCCGCGTCGGGTACCGGCCCTTCACGCTCGACCACCTTCCGCTGGTCGGCCCCACCGCCGACCCGCGGGTTCTCATCGCTTCGGGCACCTACCGCAACGGCATGCTGCTCGCTCCCCGCCTCGCCGAGATGATCGCCGATCACCTCACCAGCGACACCGTTGCCGAGCACCCCTTCTCCCCCACCCGCTCGATCACACCGGGCGCCCTGCCGGAGACCCTTGAGCGCTGGCTGCCCGAACTGGTGGACCTCTTCCTGCCCCCGCAGGGGACGCCGACCGCCATGCAGGGCGTACTGGCCGACCTGCTGCACGAGAGCCTGCGCGGCCTGGCCGCCGACGGCGGTGACCCGCGCGGTGCGGCGGTGCGGCGTGCCTGGCAGCAGGCGCCGGTGCCCGAAGCCCTGTGGTCCCTGCTCGTCGCCTATCTCAGATGACGCCGGGGGGCGGCGGTGCGTACAGCGCGGAGATCAGGCGGAAGAGGTCCACGCGAGCGCCGTCCTCGTCCACGGCGTACCGGCCGGGGTCGGTCAGGTACAGGGAGGCCGCGTGGCCGTCGGGGCGCAGCGTCTGCACGGTCTCGGCGGCGTAGATGCCGAGGGACGGCGGGCCGTCGTCCGGGACGCCGAGCCGCTGCCGCACCTGCCGCGCCTGGTCGAACAGCAGCGCTTCGCCGAAGCTGTCCACGTTGATGCTCAGGGCGCCCTTGCCGTCGTCGGAGAGTCCGGCCGCCCGCAGCAGCTCCACGAGATAGCTGGTGTAACCGAGGCAGTTGCGGTCGCGCGGGACGTCGAGTTCCCGCAGCTCCTTCCACATCGGGTCGCCGCCGGCGACCATCAGGGCGAGGAGGTCGTCGTCGCGCGGTATGTCCCCGCTGGTCACCGCGTCCCACAGGCACTCGGCCAGCGGGTCGAGGCCGGGTGCGGTGCGTACGGGGACGTCGGTACGGCCCACGGCGTCCAGCGCCCGGCGGATGTGCCGCCGGAAGAGGTCGAGCACACGCGCGTAGCGGCCGTCGACCAGGTGGAAGTAGCGCTGAGCCAGTTCGGCGGCGACCAGGCCGTTCTGGAAGGCGTCGAGAAGGTAGAGGTAGTACTGCACGCGCGGTACGTCGACGGTGACCGTCAGGGCCAGGGAGGCGGGCAGCATGGCGGCGACGTCGCCGATCATGCGTGACTGGCGCATGACGGTCTCGTACTCGTAGAGCGACAGTTCGCCCTCCGTGTCGATGGACCGCAGTCGAGCGGCCGACGGGGTGGCGTCGGCCCGCAGCAGCTCCGTGCCGTGACCGTGCTCGTCGATGAAGCGCAGGTTCCGGTGACTGAACAGACAGACACCGCTGACCAGTTCGGCACGGTCGGCGTCGTCCGCGCTGCCGGAGAGCTGCCGCGCCCCCTTGATGTGCAGGCGGTGGCGGCTTCCGCAGAGCTCGGCTCCGGCGAAGACCGCCTTGTGCGCCTGGTCCCTGCGGCTCTGCACGATCAGCGCGTCGGCGCCGGTCCCGCACTCGCCCGCGCCGAAGTACTCGCCGAGCGTGCGCACGCGCTGGAACGCGCGTCTGACCGCCTTGTCCTGGTCCGGCGCGTCGGTGGCGGCTGTCTGCCACATGCCCTCACTCCCGGGGACAGGACGGGGGCGGGGTCCCGCGGGCGTGTCGTACCGGTGCAGGACCGAGGGCTCTTCCGGGTGTTCCGGCTGTTTGATGACGAGCAGTTCGTCGGTACCGGCGAGAGAGCGGCGCCCGGCGGGGGGCGCCTCTCCATCGGCAGGAACTTCGTGAGCCCGCACACATCCTCCCGGTGCTCCGCGTCCGACGCCGCACGGCTCCGTGCCGCTCTCACATACCTGGATGTTTTCGGATGAATCGGCGTGAATGGACCATTCCATTATCGGAGCCGTCAGGTATCGGGCAACCCGGCTCAGGCGGTGCGGCGCAGGCCGGTGGCGAGTACGGCCAGACAGCCGAGGAAGCCGATGGCCAGCAGGCCGCCGATGGCGACCAGCGCGGTGTGGAAGCCGGCGGTGGGGGTGGCGCCGACGGCGTACACGGAGCCCACCACGGCGGGGCTGAGGGCGCCGCCGAACTGGCGCAGTGCCGTGCTGGTGGCGGAGGCCATGCCGGCGAGGTCCCGGGGGACGGCGTTGACGGAGACGACGGTGACGGAGGTGAGCATCAGCGAGACGGAGACACCGAGGAGGGCCAGCCGCCAGGCCAGGTCGGGGAAGCTAGTGCCGGGGCCGACCTGCGTGAACAGGAAGACGGTGGCGGCGCCCAGCGCGAGGCCCGCGGTGAGCAGCGCCAGGGGCGGTACGCGGCGCATCAGGAGGCCGACCGGCACGTTGGCGACCGCGCTGACCCCGGCGAACAGAAAGAGCCGGATGCCGACCTCCAGGGCGGAGCAGTCGTCGACATCGCCCAGGTAGAGGCTGATCAGGAAGGTGAAGCCGACGGTCGCGAAGAGGGCGATCACGGAGGCGAAGGCGGCAGTGGCGAAGCCGGGCGAGGTGAAAAGGCGCAGGTCCATCAGCGGGGCGGTGGCGCGGCGCTCGACGGCGAGGAAGGCGGCCAGGGCGAGGACGCCGACGGCGAGGCCGGCCAGCGCCTGGGCGGAGGTCCAACCGCGGGAGCCGCCTTCGATGACGCCGAAGATGAGACCGGCCATGGCCGCGGCGGCGGTGAGCTGACCGGGCCAGTCCAGGCGGCGGCCCTCCGGGCTCTTCGACTCCGGCAGCCACAAGTAGCCGCACGCGAGCGTGCCGAAGGAGAGGACGGAGGCCGGAACGAAGATCCATCCCCAGGCTCCGGCCGCGAGGATGCCGCCGGACAGCAGGGGGCCGAGCGCGAGTCCGGCGGCCACCCCGGTGGCCCACAGCCCGATGGAGCGGCCACGCTCGTGCGGGTCGGGGACGGCGTGGGCGATCAGGGCCAGGGTGGTGGGGAGCAGGAGCCCGGCGCCGAGTCCCGATACGGCCTGCCCGGCCCAGAGGACCGGCATCGTCGCGCCGTTCCCCAGGAGGCCGGACAGGGCCGCGACGAGCCCTCCCGCGCCGGTCAGGGCGAGCCCCGAGGAGAAGATGCGGCGGCGGCCGTAGAGGTCCCCGAATACACCGGCGGAGAGGACGGAGACCGCCATCGGCAGGACGTAGGCGTCGGAGACCCACTGCAACTGAGCGGTGTCGGCGCCGGTGGAGGCGGCGATGTCGTGCAGCGCTCCCGCGACGCCGTTGACGGGGAGGTAGACGGTGAACACGCCCAGGACCGCCATGGTGACCGTGGCGGCGACGTGGTGCTCGGCCGCGGCTCTTCCGGGCCCGCGTTTCAGGGTCAGCCGCCTTCGACGCCGGTCGCGCCGTGTGCGGAGCCGACCGGCTTCGACTCCGGGGAGCCGCGCTGGCGCAGGTAGACGGAGAAGACGGCCATGGAGCCCACGGCGAGGAGTTCGGACTGCCAGTTCTGGAGGGTCCTGCTCCAGAAGTCGGCGGCGCCGAGGTAGTCGAACCAGCCGATGGGAGCCTGGAGTTCCCGCAGGTGTTCTTCGTTGTACGCGGCCGCGCCGGCGACGGACTGGGCCAGCCAGGAGAGCAGGAACAGGGCGCACATGAGGACGCCGAGCGAGCGGGAGTACCAGGCCTGACGCGCGCCGCCGACGGAGGCCCAGCGCGGCGAGTCGTGCCGCGCGTGTGCGCCGATCTTCTGGTCCTCGTCGGACTCGGTGCCCGCCTTGTGGAGCTCCTTGGACTCGGGCGAGCCGCGCTGGAGCAGCCAGACCGTGCCGAAGATGTAGAGGAAGAACTGAAGGTATTCGGACTGCCAGTTCTCCATCACGTCCACCGCGAAGTCGGAGCTCAGGAGATAGCCGCCGAAGCTCATCGGGGCCAGGTCCTCGGCGGCGAGGTGGTTGTTGAAGTCGGCGTGTCCGGCGACCGCCTGCCCGGCCAGGGCGAGGAGGAAGCCCACGCCGAAGGCGAGGGTCAGGCTGTTGTCGTGCAGGAAGCCACGAGCGCCCTGCGCGCGTCTCGGGCTCATCGCTGCATCAGCCCCAGCACCGTGCAGTAGGCGAGCCCCGCGGCCACCATCAGCAGATACACCGTGAACATCGTCCGCACCGGTCAACCCCCCTTGATCAGACACTGATACGGCTTCTCGGGGCGCTCGGTACAGCCGGCGGCCGTGACCTTCCAGCCGTCCGGGAAGGACGACAGGAAGAGCGTGTCGCGGTCGGTGACGACGCGTGCCTGGCGCCCGTACACGTCGACGTGCCGCACCTCGGCCGCCGTGGGCAGCCCCGCGTCGGGCAGGGCCCGCGCGCAGGGCAGCTCGGCGGACTGCTCCAGCTCGTCGCGGGTGCCGGGGGCGAGCGCCGCGCAGCCGCGCGCGGCGTCCGAGGCGCGCAGGCCGGCCGCGAACCGGGTGACCGCCCGTGCGGCGCCGTCCTCGCGTGCGCCGATGTCGCCGCATCCGCCGAGGGTGCAGCACCACAGTGCCGCGGCCACGCCCCACCTCGTTCCGCGCACCAGTTCTGCTCTCCTTCGCGGTCCCGCCGGCTCGTGACTGCCGCACCGCGAACGGTGGTCCGTCAGGGTGCAGACCCTCCGACGGTGCCGTCACTCCGCCCCGGCACGCGGAACCCGTACGTCCGACACGCGGACGTGCACCCGAACGGTCCGCACCCGTTCGGCCGCCCCCGTCAGCCCTCCTCGGGCGGCGCCCCGCGGTCGGGGCCGGTCAGCCGCAGCTGCACCTCGACCTCCTGGTCGCCGGAGACGGTCCCGGTGGCGGAGACGACGAAGGCCGATTCGAGCGTCCTGCGCAGGCGGGTCACCGCGACCGGGCCGCCTTGCAGGTCCGCGGTGACCGAGCCCGCGAGCAGGACGCCGGGGACGGAGTCCGGAGTGTGGGCGGCGAGGAATGCGCCGGTCCAGACGGCGGGACACTCCTCCCCCGTCTGGCCCGGGGCGTCGCTTCCGCGGTCGGACGTGAAGTGGGCGCGCAGGACGTTGAAGACGGTGTCCGCGTCGGCGGGAGAGCACTCGCCGAGGACCACTTGCACGAGGTCGGGGGACGGGGTGTGCGGTGTACGTGAGTCTCGGGTCTCCTGCACGTCACAGCTCCCGCAGCGCGGGCAGGAGCTTCTTCTCGGCCCACTCGATGAAGGGCCGCTGGTGCTCGCCGCCCACCTGTACGAGGGCGACCTCCGTGAAGCCCGCGTCGACGAAGGGGCGTACGGCTTCGACGAAGTCGTCGACACTGTCTCCGCAGGGGATCTGCTGGGCGATGTCCTGCGGAGTGACGAACTGCGTGGCGCCGGCGAACCCGGAGGGTCCGGGCAGTTCGGAGTTGACCGGCCAGCCGCCGACGGACCAACGGAACTGGTCGTGGGCGCGGGCCACCGCCGCGTCCTTGTCGGTGTCGTAGCAGACGGGCAGCTGGCCGACCCGGGGCTTGCCGCGGCCGCCGTGCTCGTCGAAGGACGTGAGCAGGTCGGCCTTGGGCTCGGTCGCGATGACGAGGTCGGCGAGCCGCCCGGCCAGCGCGCAGGACCGGCCGCCGGAGACGGCGATGCCGATGGGCGGCAGTTCGTCGGGCAGGTCCCACAGGCGGGCGTTCGCCACGTCGAAGTGGTCGCCCTGGTGGTTGACGTTGTCGCCGGTGAAGAGCGCGCGGATGATGCCGACCGCTTCTTCGAGCATGTCGATGCGGACGCGCGGGGAGGGCCAGCCGGCACCGACGACGTGCTCGTTGAGGTTCTCGCCCGAACCGAGCCCGAGCCGGAAGCGGCCCTCCGACAGGAGCTGCATCGTCGCGGCCTTCTGGGCCACCACGGCGGGGTGGTAGCGGACCGTCGGGCAGGTCACGTACGTCATCAGCGGGATGCGTGAGGTCGCCTGCGCCGCCGCGCCGAGCACGCTCCACGCGTACGGGGAGTGTCCCTGCGTGTCGAGCCACGGGAAGTAGTGGTCAGAGGTGACGGAGAAGTCGAACCCGGCCCGCTCCGCCGCCACCAGATCGTCGACGAGGGCGCGCGGTCCCGCTTGCTCGGTCATCATTGTGTAGCCGATTTGCACCATAATGGATCGGTTTGCCGAAGTGCTCCCGCTGAAACATCCGACGAACACCTGCTCCACCGTACGGATGCGAACAGAAAGCGGGGGTACGGGGGAAACCACAGCCCGGACGGTCAAGGACAGAGAGGCAGGCTCCTTTGCGCACTGTAGGAGTGGAGGAGGAACTTCTCCTGGTCGACCGCGAGAGCGGGGAACCGCGAGCCCTTTCCTCGGCGGTATTGGCACGGGCGGCCAGGGACACCGGGGAGCGCCCCGGCACCGAGAGGCACGCCGACGACTACCGCGAGCCCGAGGACGAGGCGTTCGAGAAGGAGCTCCAGAGTCAGCAGCTGGAGTTCGCGACGCAGCCGCGGACGAGCATGGACAGCCTCGCGGAGGAAATCGTCCGGTGGCGCGGGGAAGCGGCGCGGCACGCGGGCGACGTGGGCGCCGCGGTCGCCGCCCTCGCCACCTCTCCCCTGCCGGTCAGCCCGTCGATCAACACGGGCAGCCGCTACCAGTGGATGGAGGAACAGTTCGGCCTGACCACGCAGGAGCAGCTGACGTGCGGCTGCCACGTCCATGTGTCGGTCGAGTCGGACGAGGAGGGGGTGGCCGTCATCGACCGCGTCCGCCCCTGGCTCCCGGTCCTGGTCGCGCTGAGCGCCAACTCGCCCTTCTGGCAGGGCAACGACAGCCTGTACAGCAGTTACCGCAGCAGGGTCTGGGGCCGCTGGCCGATGGCGGGCCCCACGGAGCTCTTCGGCTCCGCCGCGCGGTACGAGGAAGAGGTCTCCCAGATGGTCGCCACCGGGGTGCTGCGCGACCGGGGCATGGTCTACTTCGACGCCCGGCTCTCCCACCGCTACCCCACGGTCGAGATCCGGGTCGCCGACGTCTGCCTGGAAGCGTCGTCGACCGTCCTGGTCGCGACGCTGGCGCGGGCGCTGGTGGAGACGGCGGCGCGGGAGTGGCGGGCCGGCCGGCCGCCGCTGGCGCACGGCATCGACCTGCTGCGGCTCGCCGCGTGGCGGGCCGCGCGCTCCGGCCTCGACGACACGCTGCTGCACCCCGTGACCATGCGGCCCGAGTCGAGCGCCGAGGTGGTGCGCGTGCTCGTCGACCACGTGCGGGACGCCCTGGAGGACACCGGGGACCTCGACCTGGTGCGCGGGGCCACGGCGGACCTTCTGAAGAACGGCAACGGAGCCCGGATCCAGCGGGACCTGCTGCACCGGACGGGCAGCCTGCGGGACGTGGTCACGGAGTGCGTACGTCGCACACAGCTGACGTGATCGGCCTCGCCCCCTCTTGACATCTTTAGAGACTCCCCTACTTTTAGAGGCCCCTCTATCTTTAGAGGGGCCTCTAAAGATTTTTGCCGCGGCGGAGGGGTGGACGCGTATGCGGAAGACCGAAGGGGGCGGGCTGCGTGAGCAGAACAAGGCCCGGCGCCGGTCCCTGATTCTCGAAGCGACGCGCGCGCTCCTGCGGGACGGGCCGGATGCGGTGATCAGCACCGAGCGGATCGCCGAGCGGGCGCACGTCGCCCCGGCCACCGTGTACAACCTGATCGGGCCGCGCGACAAGGTCTGGGAGGCGCTCGCCGCCGGGTTCATGGACGAGCTGGAGCGCCGCCTCGCGGTGTCGGGAGCCGGTGACCCGCGGGACGTCGTCAGGTCGACCGTCCAGCTGTTCGTGGACGACCCGGTCGTGTCGCGTCGCATGGTGCGGGAGTGGCAGGCGAGTGGCCTCGTGTTCGACCGCAGTCCGCTGGGCCACCTCCGCCGCACGATGGCGGACGCCCGCATGCGGGGGCTCCTACGGGCCGACATCGACACCGACGCGCTGGCGGCCACCGTCGCCGCCTCGTGCGTGGGCGCACTGCATCAGTGGGTCGCCGACCTGATCGACGCCGAAGAGTTCCTGGCACGCGCCCTGTTCGCACTGGACGTCGCGCTCGCGGCGGCGGCCTCGGACCCCTGCCGCGCCGAGCTGCTGGCGCCGCTGCGGACCCGGGGCACGGCATGAAGCCCGGCGCCGCGCCACGGACCCGGCGCTTCGTGGGCCGCGACGGCATCCGCCTGGTGGCGGACGTTTGGGGCGAGGCGTCCTCGCCGCCCCTTCTCCTGCTGCACGGCGGCGGCCAGACGCGGCACGCCTGGGACCGGACCGGCTCCCACCTGGCCGCCCTGGGGTGGCATGTCGTCGCCCCCGACCTGCGTGGGCACGGCTCCAGCGAGTGGTCGGCCGACGGTGGCTACGACCTCGACGTGTTCGCCGACGACATCCGGGCGCTCGTCACCACCCTCGGCGGCCGCCCGGTGCTCGTCGGCGCCTCGCTCGGCGGCCTCGGTTCGCTGCTGGCCGCCGGCGAGCCGCCCGGGGCGGCGGTCCGCGCGCTGGTCCTCGTCGACGTCGCCCATCGGCCGGACCTCCGCGGGGCCGGCAGGATCGTCGCGTTCATGCGCCGCCGGCCGGACGGATTCGCCGACGTCGGGGAAGCGGCCGCGGCGGTCTCCGCCTACCTGCCCCACCGGCCGCGCCCGGACGACCCCGAGCGGATACGGACCAATGTGCGCCGCCACGGCGACCGCTGGGTCTGGCACTGGGACCCCCGGCTGCTGGACGGCTTCGAGGACCGGATGGACCCGCCCGGCATGGCGGAGCGCCTCCTCGACGCCGCGCGCGGGGCCGACGTGCCGGTCCTGCTCGTCCGCGGCGGGAGCAGCGACGTGGTGCGACAGGACATCGCCGAGGAGTTCTGCGCCGGTGTCCCCCACGCGCGATGCGTCGAGGTGGCGGGTGCGGGACACATGGTGGTCGGGGATCGGAACGAGCGTTTCATCGAGGCGATCGTCCCGTTCCTCGAAGGAGCGAGCACCCGATCATGACGTGCGGGCTGCGGGTGGACGACACGCGCCGGGCACCTGGAGGGCCCCGGTGCCGTGCGGCACCGGGGCCCGAAGGAACTGCAACACCATCTGCCGACCTCAGTGTCGCGTCGGCTTTCCGTATCCGCACGGCCGTCCGTCGCACTGACGGGGGTGCGGGGATCGCGGATGCGTGACCGTAGACCACCTGCCTATCGATGTCCTGCGGTACCCGGGTGCAGATTCCCCCCGGGCGATCCTGACGGCGCTCGTTTCCTCCGTTCTTCCCTCTCTGTACTCATCCGTGGCCTCTCACAGCGCCACTTCGGCAGTCGGCCCGTCGCCCATCCCGATCCACTCCGGCTCCGAGCCCCACCGCCGTACCGCTGTCCGGCAGTTCGTGTCTGCCGGGCCTTTCTCGATCTCAGCTACGGAAGAAACCATAGACGGGTGAGCATCCAATGTCTACTCCAGCGAGCATAGATTTTTCGTTGTCCCTCGATGAGGTAATCGGGCCCGCTGATCTATGGATGCCGAACGCGGTGAGGGCCTGACCGGCACGTGCCGGTCAGGCCCTCACTGCTGTTCTGATGGTTGCTCCGGCGGTCAGGCCGGCAGGGGGGCGCCCAACAGGGCGGAAGCCCGCTCGACCGGACTGAAGACCCCGGCGGGGGCGACCGTGACGGCCGCGGGAAGGGTCCGGCAGGTGAAGCCGAGCTGGGTCATGGCCCGGAGGACCTCGCTCGCGCTGAAATCGCGGGGGTCCTGGCGGGTGATGACCTGGCCGACCTGTTTGACGGGGTAGTGGCGGCGCCCGATGATCACCGACTGGCCGGTGACCGGCTCGGGCTTGACGCCCTTCATCGTTGCCAGCACCCCGCTCTTGGTGAGGTCGAACGGGAAGCGAGCGATGACACAGCGCATGAGACCTCGCATGAGGGGTGGGGAGGATGGTCGGGGCGGCCCGTGGCGGGCTGGTTCAGTGGACGGGGGCGGCGGTGAGGTCCCGCAGGCGCATCAGGTCCGTATAGCCGGAGCCGTCACGGACGGCCGTGAGCCCGGCCCTGGTGACCAGGCCGGTGCGCCGACCGTCGTCGTCGCAGACGAGCAGGTGCCCGACGCGGGCGCCGACCATGACGGACAGCGCCACCTCGACGGTCATGTCGCCCCATACCCGAGGCCCCGTCTCGACCGCGGCGTCGACGGACGGTCCGCGTACGGGCTCGGCGTCCACCGGCCGGAAATGCTTCTGAACCAGCGTCAAAGGTGCCTCCTGAAGGCGGGGTTGGTGTCGGGAGCCGGAAGGAGCTACGCCGCGGTGTCGACAGCGGGCCGCTGGGCGGCGCGTCGGGCCGCCGAAGCGGGGCGCCGGCGACCGCGTGCGGCGGTGCCGCGCTTGGGGCGCTCGGTGACCGGCGCGGTGATGACGACCGGGATGCCCGAGGGCGCCTGGGCGCCGGTGATGCGCGCCAGCTCCGGCTCGCCGGAGCGGACCTGGGTGATCTGCGGGCGGATCCCGGCGTCCGACATCAGGCGGACCATGCCGCGGCGCTGGTTCGGGGTGACCAGCGTGACGACACTGCCGGACTCACCGGCACGGGCGGTACGGCCGCCGCGGTGCAGGTAGTCCTTGTGGTCGGTGGGCGGGTCCACGTTGACGACGAGGTCGAGGTTGTCGACGTGGATGCCGCGGGCGGCGACGTTGGTGGCCACGAGCACGGTGACGTGCCCGGTCTTGAACTGTGTCAGGGTGCGGGTGCGCTGCGGCTGCGACTTCCCGCCGTGCAGCGCGGCGGCCCGTACACCGCTGTCGAGCAGGTCCTGGGTCAGCCGGTCGACGGCGTGCTTGGTGTCCAGGAACATGATCACGCGGCCGTCGCGGGCGGCGATCTCGGTGGTGGCCGTGTGCTTGTCGGCGCCCTGGACGTGCAGCACGTGGTGCTCCATCGTCGTGACCGCACCGGCCGAGGGGTCGACCGAGTGGACGACGGGGTCGGTCAGGTAGCGGCGGACCAGCAGGTCGACGTTGCGGTCCAGGGTGGCCGAGAACAGCATCCGCTGCCCTTCGGGGCGTACCTGGTCCAGGAGCGCGGTGACCTGCGGCATGAAGCCCATGTCGGCCATCTGGTCGGCTTCGTCGAGGACGGTGATGGCCACCTGGTTCAGACGGCAGTCGCCACGGTCGATGAGGTCCTTGAGCCGGCCCGGGGTCGCCACGACGATCTCGGAGCCGGTGCGCAGCGCGCCGGCCTGCCTGCCGATCGACATGCCGCCGACGACCGTGGCCAGCCGCAGCCGGACGGCGCGGGCGTAGGGGGTGAGCGCGTCGGTCACCTGCTGGGCGAGCTCGCGGGTGGGGACCAGGATGAGACCCAGCGGCTGGCGGGGCTCGGCACGCTGTCCGGCGGTGCGGGAGAGCAGGGCGAGGCCGAAGGCCAGGGTCTTGCCGGAGCCGGTGCGCCCGCGGCCGAGGACGTCACGGCCCGCGAGGGAGTTCGGCAGCGTCGCTCCCTGGATCGGGAAGGGTACGGCCACACCCTGCCTGCCGAGTTCGGCGAGCAGCGGCGCGGGCATGTCGAGATCGGCGAAGCCTTCCACGGCGGGCAGCGCCGGGGTGACCGTCTTGGGGAGAGCGAACTCACCCTGCGGAGCGGCGGGCCGACGGCTGTAGCCACCGGTCCCACCGGATCGGCGCGGGGCCGCCGCTCCGAAGCGACTGCCGCTCTTTCCGGCATCGGCGCCACCGTTGCGGGCGCGGGCGAATCGGTCGTTCGTACGTGTGCGGTTCATGCGGAACCTTCCTCGATGCGGTGCATATCAAGGAATTCTTCCGGCGATGAGCGGCACAGAGAATCACAAGAAATGGACCGAATGGAACGTGAATGCGAAAATGCTTCACGCTAAAAAGAATGCAGCTGGGGCCCGCACCCCGAAGGATGCGGGCCCCAGCTACAAAGTGCGCGTCAGCGTCAGGCGGGAACGATGTTCTCGGCCGTCGGGCCCTTCTGGCCCTGCGCGATCTCGAAGCTCACCTTCTGGCCTTCGAGCAGCTCACGGAAGCCCTGGGCGGCGATGTTCGAGTAGTGGGCGAACACATCGGCGCCGCCACCGTCCTGCTCGATGAAGCCGAAACCCTTTTCCGCGTTGAACCACTTCACGGTGCCAGTAGCCATGTCATATCTCCTTGGGGCAGTACATCGGCGTCCGCACTGTGCGGACACCGTGTCGCCGTGATGATTGACCCCGCCCGGAAAAATGACCGGAAATACAAGAGTGCTCCCACCGGCAGGGCCGGTCAGGGGCACTTGAAGTTCGGGAACCACAACTGCAACTGAGATCGACAGTAGCACGCTCAAGGGGGCCTGCACACGGCGGAAAATCCCGCTGCTCCGTTGTACTGAAAACCCTCACTGCGGGGGTCGTTAAACCCTCATACGGCGGTCTCATATATTGCTCGTCCGGGACCCGACGTTTCGAGAAATTGTCCTCACGCCAGCCGGAAGCGCAGACGGCAGATCGCCGCGTCCGTGTCCCGGCGTACGGCGTGGGCGACGACCGTGCCCCGCTGGTTCTGCAGGATGCGCTGCCAGAGGTGGGCCGGCTCCGTCTCGGGGATGAGGACCGTGACCCGGGTGCCCGGGTGGTAGTCGTAGATCCTCCTGACGTACTCCGCCACGGGGCGGCCCACCGTGCGGTGCCGGGACCTGAGCTCGATCAGGTCGACTCCCGGGTTCCACAGCTCCCAGTCGCGGCGCAGCGCGGCCGCCGCCTCGCGGTCCTCCGGCTCGTCGTACGTCACGGTGACCGCCCGCACCTCGTCGCCGAGCGACACCGCCGCGTTCAGCGCCTCACCGGTGAGCCTGGAGAGCCCGCCGACCGGGACGACGACCAACGAGTGGTCGCGGTGCGGGGGTTCGGGCACCCGGCCGATGCCGAGCCGCTCGCCGATCCTCGCGTACGCGCGGTGGACGGTCTCGAAGGAGAGCACGAGCAGCGGGAGCGCGACCACGACGAGCCAGGCACCGTCGTGGAACTTGGTGGCGGTCACGACGATCGCGCTGACGCCCGTCAGCAGGGCGCCGACGCCGTTGAGCAGCGCCTTGGCCCGCCACCTGGGGCCGCGCTCGCGCCGCCAGTGCAGCACCATGCCGGTCTGCGCGACGGTGAAGCCGACGAAGACGCCGATCGCGAAGAGCGGGACGAGCGTGTTGGTGTCGCCGCCGGAGAACAGCAGCAGCGCGGCCGAGACGGCGGCGAGCGCGAGCACGCCGTGCCGGTGCACCTGGCGGTCCGCCTTCAGGGCGAAGACGTGCGGCAGGAAGTGGTCGCGGGCGAGCAGCTTGAGCAGGACGGGCAGGCCACCGAAGGAGGTGTTCGCGGAGAGCGCGAGCAGCACCGCGGTCGCGAACTGGATGACGTAGAAAGCCCAGTTGTGCCCGAGGGAGGCGTCGGCGAGCTGGGCGAGCACGGTGACGCCGTCGACCGGCCGCAGGCCGAAACGGGAGATGAGCACCGCGAGGCCGATCAGCATCGCGCCGAGGAGACCGCCGAGGGCGATCTCCGCGTGCTGGGCGCGCCTGGCGCGCGGCTCGCGGAACGCGGGCACGGCGTTCGCGATGGCCTCGACGCCGGTCAGCGCCGAGCAGCCGGCCGCGAAGGCCTTGAGCAGGAGGAGGGCGCCCACGGTGGTGGCGTTCTCCGTGAGGACGGCGGCATGGCCTTCGGCGGCGGCGGTCGAGGCGGGGGCGTCCCGGAAGAGGCCGACGGCTATCAGCGTGAAGATCGCGACGACGAAGACCGCTGTGGGCGCGATGAAGACCTTCGCGGACTCGACGACGCCGCGCAGGTTCACGGCCGTGATCAGGACGAGCACTCCCAGGCAGAGGACCAGCCGGTCGTCGTGGAGGGCCGGGAAGGCGGAGGTCAGCGCGGCGACGCCGGCGGTGACGGCGACCGCGACGTTCAGCACGTAGTCCAGGACGAGCGAGGCAGCGGCGACCAGGCTCGTCCGGCGCCCCAGATGCGCCTTGGCCACGGCGTAGGAGCCGCCGCCGTCCGGGAACGCGGCGATCACCTGACGGTACGAGGCGACGAGGACGGCGAGCAGACCGGCGATCGCGAGGGTCACCGGGAGCGTGCACCCGAGGCCGTGACCGCCCGCCGCGGCGAGCACGAGGACGATCGCCTCGGGTCCGTACGCCACGGACGCCATCGCGTCGAGGGAGAGGGCGGCGAGTCCGGTGAGGGCGGTCAGCCGGTGCTTCTCGCCGGTGTCCGGCGGTTCTTCGGCGGCCGGGGCGGTGCCGGGCTCGACTGTCAGGACGGCCATGTACGCGTACTCCTTCACGCGCCCTCTCGGGCTTTGCGCGCCCTCTCGGGCTGTAAGCACCCGCTGGGGCAGTTCTTCGGGCATGGGGCAGGTGCGTTCAGGTTCCGTCGGGTCGGGCCGGCGGGAACCCGTCCCTTACGGGTCCTTCATGGCGTGGGCCGCATTCCATACGCGGCTCTGACGTGGACGGCACCAGGGACGTCGACGGCACCCCATGGACGTGGACGGCTCCGGGGGCGAGAACGCGCCATCCGAAGAAGCGGTGCCGGCGGACGCCTGCCACCGCCACCGTCTGCCTGAGACGATCGTCGACGTGCCCCCAACCACCCCCACCGCCCCCGCCGAATTCCCCGGCGGCGCCGAGCTGTTCCGGCTCAGCGCCAATGTGGCCCATCTCAACCACGGGTCCTTCGGAGCCGTCCCCGTCCCCGTCGCCCGCGCCCACCGGCGCCTGGCGGAGGAGGCCGCCGCGGATCCGGACGCCTTCTTCCTCGGCGTCCCGGACCGGCTCGCCGAGGCGCGCGCCCGCATCGCGGCCCACCTCGGCGCCGACCCCGACGGAATCGCCCTCGTCACCAACGCCACCGAGGCCGCGGGGCTCGCCCTCGACGCCCTGCGGCTCACGCCCGACGACGAGGTGCTGGTCACCGACCACGGCTACGGCACGGTCGTCGCGGCCGCCGCCCGCCGGGCCCGTGTCCACACCGTGTCCCTCGATCCAGCGCTCGCCGACGCGGAGGCGGTGCGCAAGGCCGTGCTCGCCGGCCTCACCCCGCGCACCCGGGTCGCGCTGCTCGACCAGATCAGCTCGCCCACCGCCCGGCCCATCGCCACGCCCGCGCTCCTCGCCGACCTCGCGGCGCGGGGCGTGACCACCGTGGTCGACGGCGCCCACGCCCCCGGCATGCTCCCCGACCCCCTCGCCGGAGCACCCGACTTCTGGTTCGGGAACCTGCACAAGTGGGCGTACGCCCCGCCGGGCAGCGCGGTGCTCGCCGTGGCCCCCGCCCACCGGGACCGGGTGCCGGCCCCCGTGCCCTCCTGGGAGGACGGCCGCGGCTTCCCCCGCGCCGTCGAGTACCGGGCCACCGCCGACTACACGGGCCTGCTCGCCGGCTACGGCGCCGAACTCCTCGCGGCGCTGCCGGGGCTGCGGACCCTGCCCGCCGACGAGCGGCTGGCCATGCGGGCGCTGCGGCTGCCGCCGGGCCTGGCCCGCACCCAGCCCGAGGCGGAGGCGCTGCGCGAGGAGATCGCCGGCCGCCTCGGCTTCCGCGTGCTGGTCTGGGCCTGGCCGGGTGGCGGCGGCATCCGCGTCTGCGGGCAGATCTACAACGGAGCCACGGAGTACGAACGCCTCGCGGCGGCGCTGCGCCCGCTGCTGGACGGGCGATGACCGGGGCGCTCCGCACGGCCCCCGCCCCGGCCTCGGCTCATCTGGACCACGAGCGATGAACACGACAAGATATCGTTGACGCGCGACGCCAACTGGCTCTTTTCAGAAGCCAATTGGCCGAAAACGTATGCCGCGGGAAGTCTGCCGCGGCCGAGGAAAGCCAGGAAGTGCTGATGAGTGCAGTGAGACAGGTCGGGCCATCGAGACGGCCTCGATGCGCCCACTGGCTCGGCTTCCCACAGACGCCCTAGTCGCACCCGCCCCGTGGCGGCCCGGTCCGCCGCGGGTCCGGCCGCACCGCCCGTGCGGCTGCCGGGCGGGCCCCCCACTCCGTGGCAGTCGTGCGCACCGGGCGCCGCCCGTCGGGCCGCGGCACATCGCGCACCGCCACAGTCACCCCGTCCAGTCGGCGGCACCTGGCCGCCTCACCCCCATGAGACCTCTAGAGGACGTGATGACAGACCTGATACAGGCCACCACCGTGGTGCCCTCGGTTCTCGCCCTGGCCGCCGGCGGCGCGGCCTGGCGGTTCTGGGACCAGTACCGAGGTGAACGCGCCACCAGCGGCCGCCTCCGCAGGGAGGCCGAGGAGATCGCCGGGCGGCAGCGCGCCACCGAGGCCGTCCTCGCGCAGCTCGCCTCCGGTGTGATCCCCCGGCTGGGTGCCGAGGCGGAGCGCCTCGGCACCGGCCACGGCGTCGACATCGAACTGCCCGAGGCGCTGGTGAACACGGCACTCGCACAGCGCCTCGCGGAGCTGGCCGACTCCGCGGCCCACACGGTGCGCAAGGTCCAGTACGACGCGCAGACCAGCACGAGCGCCCAGATCGACGAGGTCCGGGAGAGCGCTCGGGAAGAGGTCGCCCGCGCGCGGCAGAGTGCCGAGGAGTCCAGCAGGGCGGCGGTGCGTGCCGTCTCCTCCGCGATGGTGGGCATGGCCTCGAAGCTGAGCCAGCGGGTCAGCCACGGTGTGCGGCGGCACGAGGGCGACGAGGCGTACGAGACGCTGGTCGGCATCGACCACCCCACCCAGCAGATGCTGCTGGTCGCCCAGAACTACGTGGTCCTGTCCGGGGGCAAGCTGTCGCGCCGCTGGCCGGCCACCCCGCTGACCGATGTGGTGCGGGCCGCGATGGGCAGCATCGAGGAGTACGAGCGCGTCGAGCACCAGGAGCTCGATGTCACGCTGACCAGCCGGGCGGTCGGCCCGGTCGTGCACGCGCTGGCGGTCCTCCTGGACAACGCCGTCCGCTACTCCCCCTCCTCCGCGCGCGTGCACGTGGCCTTCCAGGAGGGCCACCACGGCGTCTCGGTCATCGTGGACGACGCCGGTCTGCGCATGAACGAGGAGCAGCTGACCTGGGCCCGGACGATCCTGACGGGTACGCGGCGCGACGACATCAACCAGCTCGGCGCGCATCCGCAGACCGGCCTGCGGGCGGCCGCGGCCCTCGCCGCCGACTACGGCTTCCGGATCGACCTGGAGGCGCCGAACCCGTTCGGCGGCACGCGCGTGTACATGTTCCTCCCCAAGAGCCTGCTGACCGCGTCCGCCGCGCCCTCGCCCGCTCCCCCGCCGGCCGCCGAGCCGGCCCCCGCCAGGCGCACCACCGCCAGCGGGCTGACCGTCCGGTCCCGCTCGGCCGCCGGCCGGCCGCGGACGTCCGCCACCGCCGGCCCGCGGGCCTCGTCGCCCGAGGCCGCGGCGCCGGGGCGGCCCTCCATCGCCGCCGCCTGGGCGCAGGGGACCCGCAGCGCACGCACCGAAGAACCGACCACCACGCACGAAGGAGCCCGACCGTGACCACCGGCAACGAACTTGGCTGGCTGCTGGACCGATCACTGGGGTCCCTCGACGGCGTCCGGCACGCGGTGCTGATGAGCTCCGACGGTCTGCTGCACTCCCGGACGTCCGGGATCGGCCAGGACGAGGCGGAGAAGTTCGCCGCGATCACCGCGGCCGTCCGCGCCGCCGCGCTCGCCTACGACGAGGAGACCGGCGGCGGGGGCACCCGGCAGGCGCTGATCGAGCTGACCAACCACGTCGGCCTCATCACCCAGGCCGGCGGCAACACCATGCTGTCGGTGCAGACCAGCGGCCCCGACGCGGACATCGGCCTGATCACCCATCACATGCTGGAGCTGGCGCAGCGGGTCGGTCACGAGATGAAGGTCGCGCCGCGGCAGCCCTCCGAGTTCGGCCTGCCGACGACGTGAGCGGACCGCGGCGGGACCCGGACCTGGTCAGGCCGTACGTCCGTACCGACGGGCGGGTCCGCGCCGATCCGGCGGTGCGCCTGGAGACCGTGGTGATCGCCGCGAGCGGGCCGAGCGAGGGCCTCGGGGCGGACGCCCGGCGGGTGATGGGCCTGTTCACCCACGCCGGGGGCGGCGGCCTGGCGGTCGCGGACATCGCGGCCGCCCTGGAGTTCCCGCCTTCCACGGTACGCATCCTCGTCTCCACGCTCATCGACGAAGGCCTGCTGACGCGCCCTGTCGCCGCCGGTGACGACCAACCCCAAACCGATCTGCTCCAGGAGGTACTGCGTGGTCTCCGCGCCCTCGTCTGACGGCCTCATCTATGTGCCACCCGGCGTGACCCGGTCCGCGAAGATCGTGATCTCGGGGAGCTTCGCCGTCGGCAAGACGACGTTCGTGGGCAGCGTCTCCCAGATCCCGCCGTTGCGCATGGAGGAGCGGATCACCCAGGCCAGTGCCGGGGTGGACGACCTGGCACGGACGCCGCGGAAGACGACCACGACCGTCGGCATGGACTTCGGCCGCCTGCACCTGAGCGACTCCCTGGTGCTGTATCTGTTCGGCACTCCCGGCCAGGGGCGGTTCCGCCCCATGTGGGCCGGGCTGACCGAGGGCGCCCTGGGAGCGCTGGTCCTGGTCGACACCCGCAACCTGGAGGCCTCGTTCGAAATCCTCGCGCTGCACGAGGAACAGGGCACGCCGTACGCCGTGGCGGTCAACCTGTTCGACGGGGCGCCGCGCTACGACCTGGACGAGATCCGGCAGGCCCTCGACCTGGACCCGCACACGCCTCTGACGACGTGCGACGCGCGTGAGGGCACCTCCAGTGTGCTGGCCCTGATCACCCTCTGCGAGTACCTGTCCGAACTGAACGCACCTGTTTTGGAGCCCCGCCCGTGACCAGCCCGACCACGACCGACGCGGCGACCGAGCGCCGGACAGCCCTGTACGACGCCGGGTTCGCGGCCGATCCGCACGCGGCGTACGCGCGGATGCGGGCCGAGTTCGGGCCGTTCGTTCCGGTGGACCTCGTTCCCGGCGTCCCTGCGACCCTCGTCATCGGCTACGCCCAGGCGCGGCGCATCCTCAACGACCCGCTGCGGTTCCCGGCCGACCCGCGGGTGTGGGAGCAGTCCGTCCCCGAGACATGCCCGGTCCGCCCGATGATGGAGTACCGCCCGAACGCGCTGCGTTCGTCCGGTCCCGAGCACACCCGCTACCGGTCGGCGAACACCGCCGCGATCGACGCCGTCGACCAGCACCAGCTGCGCACGCTCGTGGAGCGGGTCGCCGACGCGACCATCGCCGGGTTCCGCGACTCCGAGGGCGCCGATCTGCTCACCCAGTACGCCTGGCCCATCGCCTTCCAGGTGCTGAGCGCCCTGCTCGGCTGCCCCGACGAGGTGGGCCGCCGCATCGCCGACGGCATGGCCAAGATCTTCGAGGGGGTGGACGCCGCCGCCGGCAACGAGATCCTCGCCGGGGCCGTCGCCGATCTGGTGGCCCTGCGCCGGCGGCAGCCCGGGGACGACATCACCTCCCGGCTCCTCGCGCACGCCGCTGAGCTCGACGACGTGGAGATGGCGCACCAGCTCGTCACGCTCTACGGCGCGGGCATCGAGCCCCTCACCAACCTCATCGCCAACACCGTCCTCAGGATCCTCGTCGACGACCAGTTCTCGGGCGACCTGCACGCGGGGGGCTCCTCCGTGCGGGAGGCGCTGGACACGGTGCTCTACACCGACCCGCCCCTGGCGAACTACTGCATCAGCTATCCGCCGCACCCCGTCGACGTGGACGGCTTCCTGCTGCCCGCGCACCAGCCGGTCGTCATCTCGATGGCCGCCTGCAACAACGACCCCGCCCTCGGCGACCAGCGCATCGCGAGCAACCGCGCCCACCTCTCCTGGAGCACCGGCCCGCACGCCTGTCCCGCGCGCCCGCACGCCTATCTGATCGCCGAGACCGCCATCACCCACCTGATCGACGCGCTGCCCGAGATGGACCTCGCCGCCGCCCCCGACGACCTGATCTGGCGCCCGGGGCCCTTCCACCGGGCGCTGTCCGCCCTGCCCGTCCTCTTCCCCACCGCCGCATCCGTCTGAAGGGACCACCACCATGGCCGTGCCCACGCAGCCGATCGTCCTCGACCCCACCGGAGCCCGCGCACACGACGAGCACCGCAGGTTGCGGGCGCACGGTCAGGCGGTCCGTGTCGACATCCTGGGCGTCACCGCCTGGTCCGTCACCGACCCGGCGCTCCTCAAGGAGCTGCTGACCAGTCCGGACGTCTCCAAGGACGCCCGCGCCCACTGGCCGGAGTTCACCGACACGGTCCAGCGGTGGCCGCTGGCGCTGTGGGTCGCGGTGGAGAACATGTTCACCGCCTACGGCGCCGACCACCGGCGTCTGCGGCGCCTGGTGGCCCCCGCCTTCAGCCACCGCCGCATCACCGCGCTGCGGGAGAGCATAGACACGCTCGTCACCGACATCCTCGACGGGCTGGCCGCGCTCCCGCCCGGCGACACCGTCGACCTGCGCGAACACCTCGCGTATCCGCTGCCCATCGCGGTCATCAGCCGGCTCATGGGCGTACCGGCCGCGCAGCAGGACGCCTTCCGCCGGGTCGTCGACGGCGTCTTCGACACCACCCTGACCGCCGAGCAGTCCGAGGCCAACACCAAGGCGCTCTACGAGGCCCTCCACCTGCTCATCGCCGCAAAGCGCGGCGAGCCCGGCGACGACATGACCTCCCTGCTGATCGCCTCGCGCGACGAGGACGAGGAGGGCGGCATGTCGGAGGACGAACTGCGCGACACGCTGCTGCTGATGATCAGCGCCGGGTACGAGACCACGGTCAACGTCATCGACCAGGCGATCACCCAGCTGCTCACCCACCCCGACCAGCTCGCGCTGCTCCGCTCGGGTCAGGTCGACTGGAGCGAGGCCGTCGAAGAGACCCTGCGCCTCGAACCGGCCGTCAGGCACCTGCCCCTGCGGTACGCGGTGACCGACATCGCCCTGCCCGACGGCCGGACGATCGCCAAGGGCGAGGCGATCCTCGCCTCCTACGCGGCCGCCAACCGGCACCCGGACTGGCACGGCGAGAGCGCGGACGACTTCGACATCACTCGTACGGTCAAGGAGCACCTCGCCTTCGGCCACGGCGTCCACTTCTGCCTCGGGGCCCCGCTCGCGCGCCTTGAGGTCAGCACCGCTCTGCGCATGCTCTTCGACCGCTTCCCGCAGCTCGAACTGGCCGTACCGGCAGGCGAGTTGAAGCCCCTCGGCTCCCTGCTCAGCAACGGCCACCAGGCCCTGCCCGTACGCCTGCGGCCCGCGCAGCCCTGACGAGGTAAGGGTGGCCGTGGCCGACGGCCGGTCGGCCACGGCCACCCTCTACGAGCCGCGCCCGGTGCCGTCCACCGCGTGATCCGCCGGCTCCCTCTTCCGCGAGGGCCGGGCGGTTCTGCGCCGGTCAAGCCGGGAGACCACCGGCCCGGCCGTGAGGCCGTGCAGCACGACCGACACCAGTACGGTGAAGGTCACCACCGCCCACAACTCCCGCTCCGGCACCGGGAAACTCTGCCGGCCCAGCGCGTAGGCGAGGTAGTACAGCGACCCGATGCCGCGGATGCCGTAGGCGGCGACCATCCACCGCTCCCGGCCCCGCACCCGGCCGCCCAGGAGCCCCGCCCAGCCGGCGAGCGGCCTGATCACGAGCAGGAGCAGCAGCCCGGTGGCGGCGCCCTGCCAGGTCAGCGGTGCCAGGCCGCCCAGCGCGACGAAGGCGCCGAGGAGGAAGAGCAGGGCCGCGGTGAGCAGGCGCTCGACCTGCTCGACGAAGTCGTGCAGCACGTTGTGGAAGCCGTGTGCGCGCTCGGCCGCCCGGACGGTGCACGCGGTGGTGAAGACCGCCAGGAAGCCGTAGCCACCGGCGAGTTCGGTCACCCCGTACGAGAGGAAGGTGGCGGCGAGTGCCACAAATCCTTCCTTGTACTCGGACAGGCGCAGCGCCGTCGCGCGGGTCCGGAAGAACAGCCAGCCCAGGAGCCGCCCGACAAGCAGCCCGCTCAGTACGCCGACGACGCCCTTGAAGGCGACGTCCTCCACCGCCCACGCGCCGACCCACTCGGCCGACCAGCCGGACCCCGCAGCGGCGGCCAGCGCGATGGCCGCGTAGGTGAGCGGGAAGGCGAGCCCGTCGTTGAGCCCCGCCTCGCTGGTGAGGGCGAACCGCACCTCGTCCTCGTCGTGCTCGTCCCCGGTGGGCTCGCCCACCCGCACCTCCGAGGCGAGCACGGGGTCCGTCGGTGCGAGGACGGCCGCGAGCAGCAGGGCGGCGGCGGGCGGCCAGTCAAGGAGCCACCAGGCCGCCAGCGCGGTGCCGACGAAGGTCAGGAGCATCGTGATGCCGAGCAGCCGCCAGGTCGAGGACCACAGCCGTGGGCCCACCGGCCGGTTCAGGGCAAGGCCCGCACCCATCAGGGCGATGATGACGCAGACTTCGGTGACGTGCTCGGTCAGCAGCCGGTGCTGCATGGGGTCGACCGCCGGCAGGGGCAGCGGCAGCAGGTACACGGCGACGCCGCCCACCAGGAAGACCACGGGCAGCGACAGCGGCCGCCCGGCCACCACGCGGGGCAGCACCGCCGCGAGCAGCGCTCCCGCTCCCAGCCACACGAACACGCCGTCGGCAAGCGTCACTGTGCTGTGCCTGTCCTTTCCGTGTCCCCCAACCCATACCTCACATGGGTTGCACCGCACCACACGGCTCACAGTTCCACGTGCCCTGGTGAGGGCGCCTTACGCGGTCTCGGGCAGCACGGCCCGGAAAACGATCAAGGGGCCGTTTCAGATTTCTCTGAAACGGCCCCTGATCTGCGACTCTTTCGAGTCGGGACGACAGGATTTGAACCTGCGACCCCTTGACCCCCAGTCAAGTGCGCTACCAAGCTGCGCCACGTCCCGTGGTGTTCCGCGCGGTGTTCCCGCGTGATCACAGGTAGAACTCTACCCCACGCGGACGGGTGCTTCGTCCTGCGGTGACCGCCGTCAGGCACGCGCGACAATCGGCGTATGAGCTCTGCACCTGGACCGTACGGACGTGACCGTGAGCGGGATCGCGACGAGGAGGGGCGGGCCCGCAACCAGCGGCCCCGCGACGGGCTCGGGCGGCCGCTGCCGTACGGCGCCGACGGAGTGCCGCGGCAGCCGGAGGGTGTCGTGCGCGCGCCCGAGGAGTCCGTGAGCGAGGCGCAGGCGCTGCTGGACGCGGGGCGGCCCTTCCACGCTCACGAGGTCTTCGAGGACGCGTGGAAGTCCGGGCCCGAGGCGGAGCGCGGCCTGTGGAAGGGGCTGGCCCAGCTCGCCGTCGGTCTCACGCACTCGGCGCGCGGCAACACCACGGGCGGTGCCCGCCTGCTGCTGCGCGGGGCCGCCGCCGTCTCCGACTGGAGCGCGCGGACCGGGCAGGACCGGCCGTACGGGATCGGTGTCGCCGAACTGGTCACCTGGGCGGAGACGTTGGCCGGGCGGCTTGAGCGGGAGGGGAGCGCGGTGGACGCGGCGTCCCACGCGCCGCGACTGCGCGGCGGGACACGGTAGGGGCAGCGGCGGCCCGTCCGCCGGTTCGGCGGACGGCGGCCCTGTCACCGCACCGGACTCGCCCGGCATGCACATGGCCGGGGGCGGTGTGAGGGTGTCCGTGTGACGACGACCACCGACCAGTCGGCTGCTTCCGCCTTCGCCGAGGCGCAGGCGCCGCCCGTGCTCGACCGGCGGCGCCGCAACGTCGTCTTCGTGACGATCATGCTGGGGATGCTGCTCGCCGCCCTCGACCAGACGATCGTCGGCACCGCGCTGCCGACGATCGTGTCGGATCTGGGCGGCGCGGAACACATGTCGTGGGTCGTCACGTCGTATCTGCTCGCGGAGACCGTCGCGACGGTCCTCGTCGGCAAGTTCGGTGACCTGTTCGGGCGCAAGGTCGTCTTCCAGGTGTCCGCGGTCATCTTCATCACCGGGTCGTTCCTGTGCGGTCTGTCGACGAACATGACGCTGCTGATCGCCTGGCGGGCGATGCAGGGCATCGGCGCGGGCGGGCTCATGGTCACGTCCATGGCGCTGATCGCCGATGTGATCCCGCTGCGGGAGCGCGGCAAGTACCAGGGTGCGATCGGTGCCGTCTTCGGGGTGTCCACGGTGATCGGGCCGCTGCTCGGCGGGCTGTTCACGGACCATCTGACGTGGCGCTGGGCGTTCTACGTCAACGTGCCCATCGCGATCGTCGTGGTCCTCGCGGCCGCCCGCACGATCCCCGTCGTGAAGTCGGCGGTGCGGCCCGTCATCGACTATCTGGGCATCGCGCTCGTCGCCGTCGGCGCGAGCGCGCTGATCCTGGCGACGAGTTGGGGCGGCAACCAGTACGCGTGGGGGTCGCCGACGATCATCGGTCTGTTCGTCGGCGGGCTGGTCGCGCTGGCGCTGTTCTGTGTCGTCGAGACGCGGGCCGCCGAGCCGATGCTGCCGATGCGGCTCTTCGCCAACCCCGTCTTCACGGTCTGCTCGATCCTCAGCTTCATCGTGGGCTTCGCGATGCTCGGCGCGATGACGTTCCTGCCGACCTACCTCCAGTACGTCGACGGCGACTCGGCCACCGTCTCCGGTGTGCGCACGCTGCCCATGGTCGTCGGGCTGCTCATCGCCTCCGTCTTCAGCGGCAACGTCGTCAGCAAGACCGGCACGTACCGCGTCTTCCCGATCGTCGGCGCGCTGGTGATGGCGCTCGGGCTCTATCTGCTCTCGCTGATGGGGCGGACCACCAGCACCTGGCTGGAGTCGCTGTACATGTTCGTGCTCGGCACCGGCATCGGGCTGTGCATGCAGGTCCTGACGATCGCCGTGCAGAACACCGTCGCGTACGCCGACCTCGGCACCGCCACGTCCGGAGTCACCTTCTTCCGTACGCTGGGCAGCTCGTTCGGCACGGCCGTGTTCGGCACCATCTACGCCAACACCCTGGCGCCGAACCTGAAGGACGGGGTCGCCGAGGCGGCGCGGGCCGGCGGTGACCCGGCCGTGCTCGGCAGGGCGGCGCAGAGCCCGGGCGGGCTGCACGAACTGCCCGCGGCCGGCGCGGAGCCCATCATCAAGGCATACGCGGACACCCTCCAGACGGTCTTTCTGTGGACCGTCCCGGTGGCGCTTCTCGGGTTCCTGGTGGCGCTCTTCCTCAAGCAGGTGCAGTTGCGCGACAGCGCGCGCATGGGCGCCCCGGACATGGGCGAGGGCTTCGCGCAGCCGTCCAGCGGCGACTCCGGGCATCTGCTGGAGCGGGGCGTCGCCAACATCATCCGGAACGTGGGCATGACCACGGCCCGCGGCATCATCCGGGACTCCGACACCCGCCTGGACATCGCGGGCGCCTGGGCGGTCATGCAGGTCTCGCTCTTCACCCGCATGGTCGGGCACGCCAGCCTGGGGCTGATCGCGGCCCGGCGCAGGCTCCCGCCCGAGGTCCTGGTGCCCGTCTTCGACCGCATGGTCGAGGAGGGCTATCTGACCCGTACGGACGTGTACTTCTCGCTCACGCCCGCCGGGGAGCGCGAGGCGGAGGTCGTCTCCCGGGCGTGGTCCGCCTGGCTGGGCGAGGAGGTCACGAAGGATCTCGGGCGGCCGCCGGACCAGGAGCTCGCCGCGGCGGTCGACGCGATCGCCAAGCGGCTGCTCGCGGAGGATCTGGAGCACGGGCTCACACCCGAGACGACGGGCGCCACGGTCGGCGCGCGCTGAAGGGGTTCGTGGCGCCCCCGGGCCCGCCCGGGAATGGTTCCTACGCGCTGTAGTGCGCCCTCAGTTCCCGCTTGAGGACCTTCATGCTGGGGCCGAGGGGAAGCTCGTCGATGAACTCCACGAGGCGCGGGTACTTGTGCCGGCCCAGGTGGTCCTTGGACCACTCGATGATCGCCGCCGCGTCGTCGGGCGTGGCGTCGGCCGCCGGTACGACGACGGCGCAGATCTCCTCGCCGTGCACGGGGTCGGGCAGTCCGATCACGGCGGTCTGGGCGACGGCCGGGTGGCGCATCAGGACCTCTTCGACCTCGCGCGGGTAGACGTTGAAGCCGCCGCGGATGATGACGTCCTTCTTGCGGTCGACGATGGTCAGGAAGCCGTCGGCGTCCTTGGTGCCCAGGTCGCCGCTGCGGAACCAGCCGTCGACCAGGGCCTCGGCAGTCGCCTCGGGGCGCCCCAGGTAGCCGGAGAAGACGTTGTGGCCGCGGATGACGACCTCGCCGAGTTCACCGGTGGGCAGCAGCTCGACACGGTCGTCGAGGTCGGCGCGGGCGATCTCCACGTCGACGCCCCACAGCGGGTGGCCGATGGTGCCGGGCCTCGTGCCGAAGTCGGGCTGGTTGACGGACGCGGTCGGAGAGGTCTCGGAGAGCCCGTACCCCTCGTAGACGGGGGTGCCGAAGGCCTTCTCGAAGCGTTCGAGCACGGCAACGGGCAGCGAGGCGCCGCCCGAGATGCAGATCCGCAGCCGGGGCAGCCGCTCGGCGGCCTCGGCTGCGGCGACCAGGCCCACGTACATGGTGGGGACGCCGTGGAAGGTGTTGACGCCCTCCGCGACCATCAGCTCGATGGCCCGTGCCGCGTCGAAGCGGGGCAGCAGGACGAGGGTGGCGCCCGCCCGCCACGTCGAGTTCATGGAGACGGTCTGGCCGAAGGCGTGGAAGAGCGGGAGCGCGCCGAGGGCGGTGTCGTCGGGGCGGATGTCGTTGGCGTCGAAGGCGTTGACCGTCGCGTTCATCACCAGGTTGAAGTGGCTGAGCACGGCGCCCTTGGGGACGCCCGTGGTGCCGCTGGTGTAGAAGACGACGGCCGGGTCGTCGGCGTCACGTGTGACGTACGTGGTGAGGGGCTCGGTGGTGCGGGCGAGGCTCTCCAGCTCGCCCTCGGCGCCGAGCCGCAGCATCCGCACCCCGGTGGCCTCGGCGGCCGGTCCGCCCGTCCCGGCCTGCGCGGGGTGGCAGAGGAGCAGGGTCGCGCCGCTGTCCCGCAGGACGTGCTCGACCTCCTCCGCGGAGAGCAGCAGATGGACGGGGACGACGACTCCGCCCGCGGCGAGGACGGCGTAGTACGCCTTCGGGAACTCGGCGGTGTTGGGCGCCATCAGCGCGACACGGTCCCCCGGCCGCACACCGAGCTCCGCGAGAGCCGCACCCTGGGCGCGGGCCTCGCGCCACAGCTCCCGGAACGTGAAGCGCTGTGCGCCCTCGACGAGGGCGATGCGGTCCGGGTGACGGCGGGCGGGCTCGGCGAGGATCGCGGCGAGGGACAGCGTGGCCATGAGGAAGGATGCTCCGTTCCGAGGGGCTGGGGCAGTGGGGCTTGGGGTGCGTCTTTCGTGGGGGATCCCCGGGTCGTCCCCGGGGTCAGTCGCGCTCGACCAGGAGCGCGCTGCCCTGTCCCACGCCCACGCACATCGTGGCGAGGCCGCG
Source organism: Streptomyces sp. NPDC030245 (assembly GCF_055572995.1). Taxonomy (NCBI): domain Bacteria; kingdom Bacillati; phylum Actinomycetota; class Actinomycetes; order Kitasatosporales; family Streptomycetaceae; genus Streptomyces; species Streptomyces sp. NPDC030245. The sequence continues at coordinate 682,425 of NZ_JBVICF010000002.1, forward strand.
CGTGGCGCCGGTGCGGCGCATTCTGTGCAGCAGGGTGGTGAGGATGCGGGCGCCGGAGCAGCCGAGCGGGTGGCCCAGTGCGATGGCCCCGCCGGAGGGATTGACCAGCTCGGGGTCGATGCCGAGGGCGTCGACGCAGGCGAGCGCCTGGGCCGCGAACGCCTCGTTGAACTCCGCCTCCTGGAGGTCGCCGATCTCCCAGCCGACCCGGGCCAGCACCTTCCGCGTGGCCGGCACGGGGCCGATGCCCATGACGTCGGGGTGGACGCCCGCCGAGGCCCCTGCCGCGTACCGCCCGAGGGATTCGAGGCCGAGGTCGTTGAGCGCCTCCTCGCTGACGAGGAGCAGCCCGGCGGCGCCGTCGTTCATCGGCGACGCGTTGCCCGCGGTGACGGTGCCGCCCTCGCGGAAGACGGGGCGCAGGCCGCTGAGCTTCTCGTACGAGGTGTCCTCGCGCACGCATTCGTCCGCGTCGACGACGACGCCGTCCGGGCGCGTGACGGGCAGGAGTTCGTCGTCGAAATGGCCGTTCTTGCGGGCGGCGGCCGCCCGCTGGTGGCTGCGGAGCGCGAACTCGTCCTGGCGTTCGCGCGGGACGCCGTAGCGCTCGGCGACCTCCTCCGCGGTCTCGCCCATGGCGAGGACCCCATGGAGGTCCTTCATCCGCTTGTTGGTGAGGCGCCAGCCGAGGCGGGTGTCGGCGGTCTCCATGCGGTGCGGCAGCGCCTCGTCGGGGCGGGGCAGCACGAAGGGCGCGCGGCTCATCGACTCGGAGCCGCCCGCGAGGACGATGTCGGCCTCGCCGGCGGCGATCGTGCGCGCGGCGGTGGTGACGGCTTCGAGTCCGGAGGCGCAGAGCCGGTTCACGGTCGCGCCGGGCACGGACTCGGGGAGCCCGGCGAGGAGGGCGGCCATCCTCGCGACGTTACGGTTGTCCTCGCCCGCCTGGTTGGCGGCGCCCCAGTAGATGTCGTCGATCCGGGCGGGATCCAGCTGGGGGATGTCGGCGAGGAGGCCCCTCACGACGCCCGCTGCGAGGTCGTCGGGGCGGACGGCGGAGAGGGCGCCGCGGAGTCTGCCGATGGGGGTGCGGCGGGCGGCGGCGAAGTGGACGGTGCGCACGATACGGCTCCGGATCGTTCTGCGAGGTCTCGCTGCGTAAATTAGCGCTGCTAGTTTTGGAGTCTATGCGCGAGGTGGGGGCCATGGGAAGGGTTTCTTGGGCCTCACCAAGGGCCCCCGGTCCCGGGCGAAGACCCTCCTGCGCCGACCCCGGAGTGCCCACCGCCGGGCCGAGGGCGCCTTACGCCTCCCCCCGCCCCAGTTCCGCCAGGCGCGCCAGGGCGGGCAGGGCCGCCGCCACGGCCGTGCGCTGCTCCGGGGTCAACTGAGCCACGAGCGGCGCGAGATGCCGCGTGCGGTCCTCGTGGCGGGAGCGGCCGATGCTGCGGCCCTTCTCGGTGAGGTGGACGAGGACGGCGCGCCCGTCGGTCGGGTCCGGGCGGCGCTCCACCAGGCCGTCGCGCTCCAGACGGGTGACCAGCTGGGTGATGCCCGGCTGGCTGACCTGCTCGGTCTTCGCCAGCTCGGTCAGCCGCCTGGGGCCGCCGCCGAACGCGAGGGTGTCGAGCACCGACAGCGTCGTGAACGGCAGCTTCTCCAGCACCGGGAGGCGGATGTAGAAGCGGTTGAAGTTCTCGATCGCCGCGGTGAACGCCTCCACGTCCAGCTCACCGCCCCCGCCGCCGGCGCCGTGGTCCCGGTTGTCGTCGCGCTGCTCGTCGTCGTGCATGTCCGCCACCCTGAAATTACTTTGCTCACTTATGTAAGCTGCTTATATTGTTCTCGGCCGCGCCTCGTCGGCGCAAGGAGAGAGTTCCATGACTGTTCGTATCGGCATCAACGGCTTCGGGCGAATCGGCCGCAACGTCTTCCGGGCGGCGGCGGCACGGGACACGGACCTGGAGATCGTGGCGGTCAACGATCTGGGCGACGTGCCGACCATGGCCCATCTGCTCGCCTACGACTCGGTCCTCGGCCGCTTCCCCGGCGAGGTCACCTCCGAGCCCGGCGCGATCCGCGCCGGCGGCCGGACCGTCCAGGTGTTCGCCGAGCGCGACCCCGCAGGGCTGCCCTGGGGAGAGTTCGGCGTGGACGTGGTCATCGAGGCGACGGGCGTCTTCACCGACGCCGACCGGGCCCGCGCCCACGTCGAGGGCGGCGCCAAGAAGGTCATCGTCGCGGCCCCGGCCAGCGGCGAGGACGTCACGATCGTGCTCGGCGTGAACGACGACGCCTACGACCCCGAGCGGCACACGATCATCTCCAACGCCTCGTGCACCACCAACTGCCTCGGCGTCCTCGCGAAGGTGCTGCACGACGCCGTGGGCATCGACTCCGGCATGATGACCACCGTCCACGCCTACACCCAGGACCAGAACCTCCAGGACGCCCCGCACAAGGACCTGCGCCGCGCCCGTGCCGCGGGCCTGAACATCGTCCCGACCTCCAGCGGCGCCGCCAAGGCCATCGGTCTCGTCCTGCCCGAACTCGCCGGCCGCCTCGACGCGTTCGCGCTGCGGGTCCCCGTCCCGACCGGTTCGGTCACCGACCTCACCGTCACCACGCAACGGCCCACGAGCGTCGAGGAGATCAAGGAGGCGTACGCGGCGGCGGCCGCGGGACCGTACAAGGGAGTGCTGTCCTACACCGAGGCCCCCATCGTCAGCACCGACATCGTCACCGACCCCGCGTCCTGCGTCTTCGACGCCGGGCTCACCCGCGTCACGGGACCGCAGGTCAAGGTCGTCGGCTGGTACGACAACGAATGGGGCTACTCCAACCGCCTCATCGACCTCGCCCGGCTGGTCGGCGCCTCCCTCTAGCCGGAAGCTGCCGAGGCTAGCCGAGGGCGACCCGGACCGCGCCGCCCCGCACGTCCACCCGCGCCGTCCAGCTCCCGGAGACACGGAACGGCCGGTTCGGGACGGCCGGGCGGCGCGGGCGGGCGCGGTGCAGGGTCCTGCCGTCCTGGGTGATGACGAGGGTGGGGCGGGGGACGAACTCCGTGGCTCGGAGGGTGAATTGGTCCGTCGGCTCGTCCGGGCAGAGCCGGTTCGGGGCGATCCAGGCGAGCGGGGCCGCGACCCGCAGCGGCACCGAGGCCGAGGGCCAGTCCCCGTCGGCGAGGTAGCGCCGCACGGCCGCGGCCGCCAGGGCCCCCTCTCGGGCCACCACGCGCGCCGGCTCGGCGGCGTGCAGTACGTTGCCCACCGCGAAGACGCCTCGCTCGTCCGTGCGGAAGGCGCTGTCGACCGCGGGGCCCCGCGTGCCGGGATCGAGCAACAGGCCGCCGCGCCGCGCCAGTTCATGGTCGGGAATGAAGTCACCGGTGAAGACGACCGTGTCGCAGGGGACGTACGCCGTCCTGCCGTCCCGGTGGCGCAGCCTGACCCCCGACAGGCGGCCGCGGCCGAGGAGTTCGGCCACGGTGGCGTCGGTGAGCAGCGGTACGCCGCGCCGCAGCCGTGCGTCCAGGGCGCGGGCGGGCGGCGCCTGGTGGCGGGAGTGTTCGGTGACCTGCGCGGTGACGGAGACCCCGGCCCGCCGCAGCGTGTCGAGGGCCGTGAAGCTCACCGGTTCCGCGCCCACCACGACAGCCCGGGTGCCGATCCGCTGCCGGTGGAGGTGGACGGCCTGCTGGAGCTCGCCCGTGGTGTAGACCCCGGCGGGCCGCGTCCCCGGGACCAGGCGTGCGGCGCGCGGCCGCTCCCGGGCGCCCGTGGCGAGGACGACCGCGCGGGCGGTGATCCGCTCCAGGCCCCGGGGGCTCGTGGTGTCCAGGGTGAGCGGTGCCGACCAGGACGTGACGGTGACGCCGGTCCGCAGGACCGCGCCGGTGCCCACGGCCGCGGCCACGCACCGCTCCGCGTACTGCGGTCCGGTCATCCCGATGCGTCCGAAGCCCCCGTGCAGGCAGTGCCGCGGCACCCCGCCCGCCTGCCGCTCGCGGTCCACCACCTCGACCTCGCCGACGCCCGCCGCGGCAAGCCCGACCGCCGTGGCGAGGCCCGCGGGCCCGGCGCCGACGACCAGCACGTCGACAATCCGCTCGCGCCTCATCCGGTACCCAACTCCGCACCCCGTTCGTAGAGTTCCCGCACCACGGCACCGCAGTGGAAGCCCTGGCAGCGGCCGCCCCGCGCCCGGGTGCGCCGCCGCAGGCCGTCCAGCGAGCCGGGCGGCACCGTGGCCGCGAGGGCATCCCGGATCTCGCCGCGCGTCACCCGTTCACAGTGGCAGACCACGTCACCGTAGGCGGGATCGGTGGCGATGAGGTCGGCGCGCTGATAGGGGCGCGGGAAGGCCTCGCCGAGGTTCGGCATGCGGACGGGCGGCAGGTCGTGGGGGCCGGCCGGATCGAGACCCGTGGCGGCGAGGAGGTCGGTGACGTGTGCCGCGATGGCCAGGGACGCGGTGAGGCCGGTGGAGCGGATGCCGCCGACGGTGACGTAGCGCTGTTCCTTGTGGGCGCTGATGCGGTAGTCGTCGTGCTCGGTGGCGGCGCGCAGTCCGGCGTAGACCGCGGTGACCTCTTCGTCGAGCAGCTCCGGGAGGATGCGGCGGCCCTTCTCACGGAGCGCGGCGATGCCGTCGGCCGTCGACCCGGTGGCCGTCCTGTCGTCCAGCTCCTCGGCGGTGGGCCCCAGAAGGACGTTGCCGTATACGGTCGGGGCGACGAGGACGCCCTTGCCGAGCGCCGTGGGGACGGGCAGCAGGATGTGCCGCAGCAGGTCGCGGGCGAGCTTGTCGAAGACGAGGAGCTGGCCCCGGCGCGGGGTGACGGTGAAGTCGTCGTGGCCGAGCAGCCGGTCGACGGTGTCGGCGTGCAGGCCGGCGGCGTTGACGAGGTGCCGGGTCCGCACTGCGCCGCGGCTCGTGGTCAGGAGGTGCGTGTCGGTCGTCGTATCGACGCTCTGCACACGGCAGTTGAGGTGCAGGTCGACGCCGGCGCGCACGGCCTGGGTGGCGTAGGCGAGGGTGGTGGTCCAGGGGCAGATGATGCTCTCGCCGGGGACGTCGAGTGCGCCGAGGGCGCCGGGGCCGAGGTGCGGCTCACGCGCCCGGACCTCGGCGGGCCCGATGATCCGCGCCGCGTCGTAGCCGTTGCGCTCCGCCTTCTCCAAGAGGCCTGGCAGGGCCGCCAGTTGTTCGGCGTCCCAGGCGACGAGCAGCGCGCCGACCGGTTCGACGGGGATGCCGGACTCGGCGGCGTACGCGGCGAGCAGCCGTCCGCCCTCGCGGACCAGCCGGGCCTCCAGGGATCCGGGCACGGCGTCGAAGCCGGTGTGCAGGATCGCCGTGTTCGCCTTCGACGTGCCCTCGCCGACGTCGTTGGCCGCCTCAAGGAGGGCGATGCGCAGGCCGGGGTGGCGGGCCAGTTCGCGGGCGACGGCCGAGCCGACGACTCCCGCGCCGACGACGGTCACGTCGTACGTCACGTCGGGCGGCGCGCCGCGCCTGGTCAGCGCCATCAGGGCGTACGTTCCAGGAGTGCCGTCACCGCCGCGTCGAAGTCCGCGAGGCGTTCGGCGGCCCGGTCCGCGTCGATCCGCGGTTCGTAGACGGCGGCGGGCTCCCACCGCGGGACGACGTCGGCGACGGTGAGTGCGGGGTCGAGGCCCATGCGGGCGACGGCGGCCGCGCCGAGGGCGGTGACGTCGGGCAAAGCCGAGACTTCGACGGGCAGTTGCAGCAGGTCGGCCTGGGTCTGCATGAGCAGCGCCGAGCGGGTCAGACCGCCGTCGACGCGCAGGCTCGTCAGGGGCTGTCCCAGGTCGGCGGCGACGGCGTCGGCGAGCGAGACGACCTGCGCGGCGATGCCTTCGCAGAGGGCGCGCACCAGGTGGCCCGCGGTGGTGTCGAGGCCGAGCCCGGTCAGTGAGCCGCGCAGGTCGCCGCGCCACCAGGGGGCCGCGAGACCGGCGAGTGCCGGTACGAAGGTGACGCCCCCGGCGCCCGGGACGGTGGAGCCCACCGGGTCGATGTCCTCGGCGCCCGTGATCACGCCGAGGTCGGTGAGCCAGCGGACGGCGGACGCGGCCGTGTAGACCTGCCCGTCGAGGCAGTAGCTGCTGCGGCCCGCGAGCCGCCAGGCGACACAGCTGACCAGACCGGAGCTGCCGCGCCGTGGCCGCGCACCGGTCTGGGCGAGCAGGAACGCCCCTGTCCCGTAGGTGCACTTGGCGCTGCCCGGGGTGGTCACGTGCTGGGCGAGCAGTGCGGCCTGTTGGTCGACGAGGAGGCCGGTGAGGGGGAGTTCGGGGCCGAACGCGGTGGTCGTGCCGACCGGTCCCGCCGCGTCGACGACGCGGGGCAGCGGTTCGTCACCGAGGCCGTAGAGCTCCAGGGCGCGCGGTGACCAGGCGACGGTGTCGAGGTCGAGGAGCTGGGTGCGGCCCGCTGTCGCGGCGTCCGTCGCACAGGCCCCGGTGAGGCGGTGGACGAGCCAGGCGTCGCTGGTCGTGACCGTGCCACGCCGGGTCAGGTGGCGGCGTATCCACGCCATCTTGGGGGCGGCGAAGTACGGGTCGAGGGGCAGGCCGGTGAGGTCCCGCAACTCCTCTGCGTGGTCGACGAGTTCGGCGCAGACCGACTCGGCGCGGCGGTCCTGCCAGACGAGGGCGTCGGTGAGGGGGCGGCCGGTTTCCGGGTCCCAGGCGAGGACGGTCTCGCCCTGGTTGGCGAGGCCGACGGCGGCGACCGGTTCGCCCGCGTCCGCGAGCGCCCGGCGGCCCGCTTCGACGACGGAGGAGAACAGTTCGGCGGGGTCGGCCTCCACCAGGCCGCCGGGCAGGTGGCGGGGGCGCACCGGCGCCGCGCCCGATCCGATCACGCCGCGCTCCGGGCAGACGACGAGCGCCTTCGTCCCGGAGGTGCCCTGGTCCACGGCGAGCACGGGGCGCTGCGCCGGGGGCCGCTGATAGCTGATCACCGCGGGAAGACTGCTACAGCGTCCCTGAGGGCGTCAAGGGATCGCGGTGACGGATCGCGGTGACAGAAGACGCCCGTCAAATGATCGCTCGGCGCGCCGTATTGACAGAACGGGGTCATAAAAGATCGGTGAAGTCCCCTGCAACCGGAAGGCCCGGATCTACACTGTCCGCCGAGCCCCACCCGTCGACCGCCGCCCACACCTGCAACTCCCGCATCGAGCACGCCCGTTAAGCGTTCAACCTCCGCCCTCTTCCCCCAACAGAGGTCTCATGCCCATGCCGTTAGGCCGCCCGGTGTACCACCCGGCAGGCCACGACGAAGCGTTGCGCGCGGTGCTCCAGGACCTCAAGGCCGGCCGCTGGGTCTCCACGCGCAACCTGCTGACCGAGACACCCGACTGGGGGCTGTGGACCCAGCGCACGCAGATCCTGGGGGCCGCCGTCGCCGGGTCCGACGTGGTACGGACCTGGCGCGCCGAGGAACCGCGCAGCGCGTCGGCCGCGGTGCTGCACACCCGCGTCCTGGTGGAGCGGGCCCTGCGTGCCCACCGCACGGGGCACCGCGGGACCAACGACCTGTGGCGCGAGGCGGTCGCCGCGTGCGCCGACGCGTCGGCCATGTCGCCCGAGGACCCCGTGCCGTGGATCTGCCTGCTCGCCCTGGCCCGGCTGGACGTGGGGCAGCGCTGGGACGAGCACCGGGTGGCACCTCCGGAGCCGATGCTCTTCCCCGGCCCCTGGCAGTTCCTCGCCGAGGCCGACAAGCGGGACCCGGGCAACCGTGAGGCCTACCACCGGATGCTTCAGTTCGTGTACGGGCGCCGCGCGGAGGGGCCGCTCACCGAGGCGTACAACTTCGTGCAGTGGGCCTCGGCGTCGGCGCCCGCGGGCTCCGCGCTGCACCTGCTGCCGCTGCACGTGCGGGTCGAGCGGTACCGCAGGGAGTCCGGGCAGGAGCAGGCCCTCGATCTGCACTGGATCTCCGAGGACGCCACGCGCGCCGCGCTCCGCGCCCTGCATCTGTGGTTCGACCACGCGGCGCCCGCCACGACCTCGCTCCTGGACCTGAACCACCTGGCGCACGCGCTGTGGGGCGCCCACCAGTTCCACGACGCGTCGCGCGTGTTCCGGGCCCTCGACCCCTTCTACACGACCGTGCCGTGGGCGTACCGCACCCACTCCCCCGGTGACGCGGACGCCGCCGCCGAGGTCTTCGTCCAGGCCCGCGCCCGCTGCTTCAGCGCCTCCCGCGGCCCCGGCTAGGCCCACGCTCCCGCCCCACGGCCCCACCTTCCCCGCACCCCACCGCAGCTCCCCACCGGAGGTCCCACCGTGTCCCGCACCACCTGGTCGTCGAGCTCCGTCCCAGCGCCACGCCAGGACGAGGAGGAACGGCTCAGAGAGCTCGGCTACCAGCCCGTCCTCGCCCGCCGCATGGGCGGCTTCGGCAACTTCGCCATCAGCTTCTCCGTCATCTCCATCCTGTCCGGCTGCATGACCCTCTACGGCTTCGGGCTGACCACCGGCGGCCCCGCCGTGATGCTCTGGGGCTGGGTCGGCGTCGGCCTGTTCGTGCTCTGCGTGGGCCTCGCGCTCGCCGAGGTCACCAGCGCGTACCCGACGTCGGGCGCCCTCTACTACATGGCCGACCGGCTCGGCGGGCGCCGCTGGGGCTGGTACACCGGCTGGCTGAACCTCCTCGGTTTGCTCGGCGCGATAGCCGGCATCGACTACGGCGCCGCGCTGTTCACCGGCGCGTTCCTGAACCTGAAGTTCGGCTTCACGCCGACCCCGGAGAAGACGTTCCTGATCTTCCTGTGCATCCTGCTGCTGCACGCCGTCCTGAACCTCTTCAACGTCCGCCTGGTGAGCCTGCTCAACTCGGTCAGCGTGTGGTGGCACCTGGCCGGCGTCACCGTGATCGTCGGCGCCCTCGCGATCGTCCCCGATCACCACCAGTCCGCCTCGGACGTCTTCACCACGTACTTCGACGGCACCGGCTGGGACAACCCGCTCTACGTCACCGCCATCGGCCTGCTCCTCGCCCAGTACACGTTCTCCGGCTACGACGCGTCCGCGCACCTGTCCGAGGAGACCTCCAACGCGTCGGTGTCCGCGGCCCGCGGCATCGTGCGCGCCATCTGGGCGTCCTGGATCGCCGGGTTCGTGCTGCTCACGGGGCTGACCTTCGCGATCCAGGACTACGCGGGCACGCTCGACACGGACACCGGGGTACCGCCCGCGCAGATCATGATCGACGCGCTCGGCGAGTCCGGGGCGATGGCGCTGCTGCTCATCGTGATCGTGGCGCAGCTGTTCTGCGGCAACGCCGAGACGGCCGCCGCGAGCCGCATGGTGTTCGCGTTCAGCCGCGACAACGCGCTGCCGGGGTCCGCGCTCTGGCGCAAGGTCAGCTCCCGCACCCAGGTGCCGGTGCCCGCGGTGTGGCTGTCGGTGGGACTCGCCGCGGTGATCGCCCTGCCGTCCCTGTACTCGGCGACCGCGTACACCGCCGTGACCGCCATCAACGTCATCGGGATCACGCCCGCGTACGCCATCCCGATCTACCTGCGCCTGCGCGCCGGCGACCGCTTCCGCCCCGGACCGTGGAACCTGGGCCGCTGGAGCAGGCCCATCGGCTGGACCGCGGTGGTCTGGGTGGCGTTCGTGACGGTGCTGTTCTGTCTCCCGCAGACCTCGCCGGTGACGGCCGAGACGATGAACTACGCGTCGATCGCGCTCGCCGTGGTGCTGCTCCTGGCCACCGTGTGGTGGTTCGTGGCGCGCCGCTCCTACAGCACCCCGCAGGCGTACGGCTCGGACCGCGAGCAGGCCGAGGTCGCGGAGAACATCGTCTGACCGAGTACGGGGGGCGCGTCGGGACTCCCCCGTCGGAGCGTCAGCGGCCGCCCGCGACCCTCAGCACCGTGCCCGTCGCGTACGAGGCGTCGTCCGAGAGCAGCCAGGCGACGGCCGCCGCGATCTCCGACGGCCGGCCGGCGCGGCCCAGCGGGATGCCCGACGCGAGCTTCGCGGGGCGCTCGGGGTCGGCGTGGAACTCGGTCCAGATGACGCCGGGCGCCACGGCGTTGACGCGGATGCCGTCCGCCGCGACCTCCTTGGACAGACCGACCGTCATCGTGTCGACCGCGCCCTTGGCGGCCGCGTAGTGCACGTACTCGCCGGGTGCGCCGAGGGTGGCCGCGGCGGACGAGAGGTTCACGATCGCGCCGCCGCCGGTGGCCCGCATGTCCCGCACCGCGCGCCGGGCGCAGAGCAGATATCCCAGTACGTTCACGTCGAGCGCCCGGCGCATGCCCTCGGCGTCGGCGTCGGCGAGGGGGCCGACGGGGCCGCTGACACCGGCGTTGTTGACCAGTCCGGTGACCGGGCCGAGCTCGGCGGCGGCGGTGTCGAAGAGGCGGTCGACGTCGGCCTCGTCGGCGGTGTCGACCCGGACGGTGACGCAGCGGCGTCCGGCCGCGCGGACCGCGTCGGCGGCCTCCTGCGCGGCGGCCGCGTTCGAACCGTAGCCGATGACGACGTCATGGCCGTCCGCGGCGAGCCGTGCGCTGACAGCGGCGCCGATGCCACGACTGCCGCCGGTGACGACGGTGACGGGGTGGAGCTGCACGGGGACCTCCGGCTCTGGGTGGCTGACTGTCGCGCCGCCCGGACGCGGGGGTCGGCCCGCGTCCGGAACACGCCGTCATCCTACGAAGCGGTGATCTTCGTCAGGGCCGAGGGGCGCCGTCGCCGCGGCCGCGCGGGGCTACCGGGTCTCCGCCGGGAGCACGGCGTCCTCCGGGGCCGCCTTCTCCGCGGGCAGGCTGTCCATGAAGGAGCTGACCGAGAAGACGGCGTTGCCGGGGCCCGCCGGGCCGTATCCGGGCGGCGAGGAGAGGCCGTTCGCCTCCATCGTGGCGCGGTAGGCCTCCAGGAGCCGCACGTGGTACTCCAGGGGCGCGCCCTGCGGGTTCGCCTTGCCGAGCGGGGTCGTCGGCTCCGGGCACCAGGTGGTGAAGCGGGGCGTGATGCCGCGCGACATGAAGTACTGGAGCCCCTCGACGGTCGAGTCGATGGCCTCGTCGACGGTCTTGAAGCCGAAGGGCTCCGCCATCTCCACGCCCGCCACGAAGTTCGGGATCACATTGCGCGGCCCGAACACCTCCGCGGAGTCCAGGATGCGGCGGTGCCACTCGTCGCGGCCGACGTAGCGCTCCTTGCCGGGGCAGTACCGCTCGAAGAGGTACGGATCCCACACCTCGTAGTTGGGGTGGTAGATCCGCACGCCGTAGTCGTGGAAGCGCTGCACGTCCGCCTTGGGCAGGGCCTGGGCGACGACCTTGCCGATCCAGCGGCCCGGGAAGCGCTCCTCGATGGCCTTCGCGTACTGCCCGTAGAAGTCGGCCTCGTCCTTGCCCTGGAGCCGCGTGGTGATGGCCCCGCCGGTGAGCGTGTACGCGGTGGACGACTTGTTCGTGTCGTACTTGTCGATGATGGCGAGGGCCTCCAGGACCTCGTCCATCGGCTTCACGCCCGTGTAGGGGCGGCCCGCCGCCTTCTGCTGGCGCCAGTTGTGGTTGATGTCGCAGTACTGGCACTCCTCCTTGGCGCCGAAGTACTGGCAGACCCGGAAGACCGTCAGATAGATGAGGTAGCCCCACTGGATGGTGGGCGCCACCTCCATCACCGACTTGCCGTTCTCCAGCGTGTGCCGGTAGTAGTCCGGCATCGGGGGCAGGCCGACGTCGGAGATCCGCACGCCGTCCAGGTAGAGGCCGAGCACGCCGTTGTCGTCGGCGGCCACGCGGTACGGCGACGCCGGGTTCACGCGGACCGAGACGACGGTGCGGCGCAGCTCGTAGGGGCCGCCGGTGAGGACGATCTCCTCCGGCGGACGGCGCAGCGCGGCGGCGCCCAGCTCGGGGAGCGTGCCGTGGTCGAAGGAGAAGATGAAGTACGACTTCGGCTTGACGTCACCGGAAGCCTCGTTGGAGGTATCGCTGAGCGCCGACTCGTCGAAGGCGATGCCGCCGCGCAGCAGATCCTCCTTGATCACGGCTTCCCGCGGCACGTGCGGGAACCGCTCCATGAGTGACTCGATGAGCTGGGTACGGCTCTCGCTGCGGCTTGGCATGGGCCGGGCACCTCGGAATCCTGTCGACCGATCTGTTCCGTCCACGCTAATACCCCGCCGATCCGTTCCGGATCCGACTCCGGTCGCAGGACGCGTCCGCCGCAGGTCTATCCTGCGGGCCCGGCCGGGCGAGCCGGGTACGATCTCCGGCATGCCGCCCGCCGACCCCCGCATACCCGCCCCGAAGTGCGGAAACGGGCCACAGACCACTCCGGCACGGACTAGGATGAATGCTGCCGAAGCGGGCAGCGGGCAGCGGGCAGCGGGCAGCGGGTCCTGTCCCGTCGCGGGTGCCTCCGGCGACGGACAGCAGCGGCGAGAAGCACGTGCTCTTCGCCGCCCGGTCGGCGACCGCCCTGCACCGGCTCGTCGACGTGCTCCCCGTCTTCGCCGGTGACCACCGCGTCCGCCGCCGCTTCACCCTCGTGCCCGGCTCCGACTTCGGCGCCGACGCCCTCGCGGCCGTCGAGCGGGCGGGCGCGCGCACCATTCCGTGGGCGGAGGCCCTCACCTGCCGCCACGACCTGATCCTGGCCGCCAGCCCCAAGGGCGGCCTCGCCGAGCTCCGCGGCCCGCGGGTCCTGCTGCCGCACGGCGCGGGCTACAACAAGGCCCTCGGCGCGGAGACGGAAGGGGGCGGCCCCGGCGACTCCGCGTCCGGCATGGCCCCGGCGCTCCTGCTGCCGGGCGGCCGGCCCCTGGCGCGCCTCCACGCCCTCGCCCACCCCTCCCAGGTCGCCCGCCTCGCCACCGAGTGCCCGCCCGCGGCGGCGCGCGCCACGGTGACCGGCGATCCCACGCTCGACCGGGTCCTCGCCTCGCTGCCGCTGCGCGAGCGCTACCGGACCGCGCTGCGCACCCACGGGCGGCGACTCGTCGTCCTCACCTCCACGTGGGGGCCGCACTCCCTGCTCCGGCGCCACCCCGGGCTCCCCGCCCGCCTGGCCGCCGAGCTCCCCCACGACACGTACCAGCTCGGGCTCGTCCTGCACCCCAACGAACACAGCAGGACCGGCGGGTTCGACCTCGCCCAGGACCTCGCGCCCGCCCTCGACGCGGGCATGGTCCTGGCCCGGCCGCACGAGGAGTGGGCCTCGCTGCTCATCGCCGCCGACACGGTGATCACCGATCACGGCTCGGCGGCGCTGTACGCGGCGGCGGCGCGCGACGTCCCGGTGATCGCCGCGGGCGACGGCGGCGGCGAGCTGATACCGGGCACCCCGATGGCCCGACTCCTCGCCTGCGCACCGGCGTTGCCCTCCTTGGGCCGGCCGACTGCGGCCGATCTGGAGCGCGCCGTCGCCGCGCACCGGCCCGGTGTCCCGGCCGCGGCGGCCGGGCAGGCGTTCGCCGAGCGGGGGCATGCCGTACGCCGGCTGCGCGAGGAGCTGTACCGCGTCCTCGGCCTGACCCCGCCGGACACGCCCGCCGAGCCGCGCCTCCTGCCGGACCCCGCACCCGCCACCCGCACCCCCGCGGCCTTCGCCGTCCAGATCTCCCGGCAAGGCCCGCACCTGCACATCGAACGACGGCCCGCACGCTCCGACGCACCCGCCCATCACCTGGCGGCCGAGGACGGCAGGGCGTCGGACACCCAGGTGCAGAGCGCCGGGCTCGTGTTCCGCCGCGCCTCCCGCCCCGCCGGCCACCCCGTGCGCGGCGAGACCTGGACCGTCGACGGCTGGACGCGGCACGCGCTCGACGAGTACGGCGGCCCGCGCACGGCCGCCGTCGCGCTGAGCGCCGCGCACTGCGTGCTGCGCCGGTCCGGCGGCGCCCTCCTCTCCGTCCGTGTCGAACCGCACCGGGAGCCGGGTGGCCGCCTGCTCCACGCGGACCCGGCAGCGGTGCTCTCCGGCGTACACGCGTGGCTCGTGAACCACCCGGGGACGCCCACCGCCCCGGTGACGGTCCCCTGCGTCATCGCGGACCGCACCCACCGCGCGACCGTGGCCCTCGCCACCCAGGCGGAGGGGCAGCAGGAGATCTAGGTCCCGCCCCGGCGGGGACCTCACGGAGGCGGGATGAGTTCGATCAGGAACTCCTGGTCGGCGGCGCCGGAGCAGCGGCCCTGGACGATCTCCGCGCCGGCTTCGGTGTCCTGGTCGCGCAGGCTCAGACACTGGCCCGTGACGACGGGTTGCAGGCGGAAGTGCGTCGCGGCGGCCGGGCCGAGGGGGCTGACGCGGAACTGCTGGGCCCGGTCCTCGTCGGCGCAGTCGTCGCGAGGTTCGAGCAGGTCGCGGCCCGGCCCCTGCCGCAGGACCGTCAGGCAGCCGATGCGGTACTTCGGGTGGTGCCACTGGATCTGTACGACGTCCTTGCCCAGGGGTTCGAGGAAGACGCGGGGCTGGACCGCCTTCGCGCAGGGTCGCTGGACGGCGACGGCGGTCTTGTAGGCACCGGTGCGGTCCTTGCCCTCCGTCACGCAGAGCTCCGGCGTCCGGGCGGGGTGGATGCGTGCCCAGCTGCCCACCACCGGGATCCGCACGCCTGTGACGGGCATCGCGGCCGACACGGCCGTCGGCTCCGGCGCGTCGACGAGACTGCCGACGCCGAGGGTGCCTGCGACCCCGAGGCCCGCTGCGGCGGCCAGTCCGGCGGCCGTGTGCCACCACGGGGCGCGCACCGGGACGGACGCGGCGGTCCGGTCGTCGCCGCCCTCGGTGCCGCCGCCCCCGGTGCCGCCGACCGGTGCGTGTTCGTCGGTGGCGAGGCGCCGGCGGACCGCGAGCCACTGGCGTACTTCCTCGTCACCCAGGCCGCACGCGCGGGTGTAGGCCTCGACGAACCGTTCCCGGGGCAGGGTGACGCGGCCGAGGGTGGTCGCGATGGTGCTGGTGGGCAGGGTGTCTCCGTGTGCGGTGGCCTTGCTCTCCAGCTGACGGTAGGTCAGTCCGGACCACATCCGCATCGTGCGGAGCGCCGCCGCGAACTCGGCCGGGGTGCCGACCCCCGCCGGTTCCGGCGCTTCGGCCGGCCGTCCGGCCGCGGCGCCTCCCTCGTCCCGGCTCGTCACGGCGTCGGCCGGAGCCGGCGAAGAGCCCTCGCCGACGGGCGACGCCCTGGCGTGCGGGCGTGTACGGAACGCGCTGAGCACCGTTCCGAACAGGCTCGAACGCCGTTCGGCCTTGTCGGCGTGGTGCGCAACGGGCAGCGTCTGCCCCGACCGGTTCCGACCTTCACGCCGCCGCCCCCTTCGATGCCTGAGCACAGGAAGGCGGCCAACCTATGCACCACCGCTCCCGGTCGGCAGGTTTCATCCAGTCAATGTCACCGTCCGGCACATCGATCTCCAAGGAGCATCATGCGTACTCGCACCTGGTTCGTCGGGCTCGCGGCGGGAGCCGCTCTGCTGGCCGGCGGTTCGGTCACGACCGCACAGGCGGCCCCTGCCGCCGACGCCGGCGGGGAACCGCCCCGCTGGTCCCCCAGCGGGGTCCAGAGCTGTTCCTCCCACTCCCACAGCGACATCGACCCCGGCGGCGGGCAGACGGTCAGCACCCAGACGCTGCGCCGCAGCGGCCCGCACAACACCTGCGGCAGCAACCCCGTCCACAGCACGGCGGTCGACTACCACTGCTACACCACGAACGAGTCCGGCAACACGTGGACCTATGTGACGGTCCGTTCGACCGGAGCCCAGGGCTGGGTGTACGACGGGAACCTGACGAACGGCGGCAGCAACTACGCGTGCTGAGCTGACGCCTCACCGGGGTCGTCCAGGCCGCCGCCCCGCTCCCGCACCGCGCGCGCCGCGGTGCGGTACTCCGTGGCGGCGGCCTCGTCCCCCGTCTCCGCGGCCAGGTCGGCCAGGGCGTCCAGGGCCCGCAGCTCCTCGCGGGGGGACTCGCTGAGGCGGGCCTCCCGCAGCGACTCGTCGTAGAGCGCCATGGCCTCGCCGGACCGTCCGACGCGGCGCAGCACCCGGGCGAGCGCGAAGCCCGTACGGGCGGTGAGGCGGGCTCGGCCCAGCTCCTCGGCCCGCGTGTGCGCGGCCGTCAACAGGCGTGCTGCGCGGTCGAGTTCGCCGAGTTCGGTGAGGGCCTTGCCGAGCAGGTACGTCTGGAGCATGGCGCCGTAGGCGTTGCCGATCTCCGTGTGGACGCGTCCGGACGCCTCGAAGTCCGCGGCCGCCGCCGCCCACTCGCCGCGGGCGGCGCCGAGCAGTCCGCGGAACTCGATGACCGAGGCGCGCAGCCTTCTCTCCGGGGTGGTGTCCCCCAGCGTCTCGGCGGCCGCGGACGCGAGCCGCAGTTCCGTCGCCGCGTCGTCGAAACGTCCCCGCTCCCACAGCGGGCGCGCGAGCTGGCAGCGCATGCGGATCAGTGCGGTGAGGGGGCCTCCGGCGCGCAGCGCGGCGTCGCGTCCCGTGCTGAAGGTGTCGATGACCCGGGTGAGGCGGGGGTGGTCCATGTAGTGGGTCCACAGGGGTTCGCAGAGCGCCCAGGCCTCCGCGTCGAGTCCGTGCGCGTGGGCGATGCGCACGCAGTCGTGGAGCGCGAACCGTTGGGCCTCCAGCCAGTGCAGCGCCTTCGCCTTCCGCTGCTTCTCGCTGTCGGCGGCGGTGATGCCGAAGTCCGTGTCGGGGGTGCCGGGCAGGCACGGCACCGGCTCGGCGAAGGTCATGCGCGGGCCGGCGCGCAGCGTGTCGGCGCGCTGGGCCTGGCGGAGGTACCAGCGGATGACGCGCCGCCGGCCTTCGCCCGCCTCGGTGCTGTCGCCGTCCCGGCGCACCCGGTCCGCCCGGCGTGCCGCGTGGGCGCGCAGCAGGTCGTGCAGGCGCAGCCGTCCGTCCCGCTCCCTGGTCAGGAGGCTCGCCCTGACCAGCTCGTCCAGGGCGTCCTCGGCCTCGTCCTCTCCCCTGCCGAGCAGCGCGGTGGCCGCCTCCGGGTCGATCCAGGGGCCGGGGTGCTCGACAAGCAGCCGGTAGAGCGCGCCGGCGCCCGGGGTGAGGTCCTGGTACGCGGCGTCCCACACGGCCTCCACCGTGGGCACCCCTTTCGCGTCGAGTTCGGCGGCGAGCTGCGCGGTGAGGCGTGCGAGTCTGCGGGTGCGGTGCTTGCGCAGCCATTCGGCGGCCACGTGGAGGGCGGCGGGCAGGCCGCCGCAGATCCGGGTGAGCTCGGCGGCCGACGCGGGATCGGCGGTGAGCCGCGGGTCGTCGACGATGCGGTGCAACAGCCGCTCGGCGTGCGGCTCTTCGAGCGGGCCGACGGGGAGCTCCAGGTCGACGCCGCCCTCCACGTCGTAGAGCGTCTGGCGGCTGGTGGCGACCACGACGCTCTCCGCCGACGACGGGAGGAGCCGGCTGACCTCGGTGCCGGAGCGGACGTTGTCCAGGACGAGGACGAGGCGCCGCTTGCCGGTCTGCTCCCAGTACTGCTTGCGGCGCCGCGCCGGTGGGCCTTCGAGGAGGTCGGTGACCTTGAAGGAGCGCAGCAGTTCGCCCATGACGTCGGCGAGGTCGGCGCCGCCGTCGGGCCGGTGGTCGTCGAGGTCGACGTAGCGCACCACGTAGGTGTGCTCGTCGGCGAGGCGGTGGGCCAGGTGCACGGCGAGCGCGGTCTTGCCGACACCGTGCACGCCGGTGACGGAGACGACCAGCGGGCGTCCGGCCGTCCTGGGGCGGGCGGCGATGTCGAGCACGCGCGAACGCTGGTCGTCGCGGTCCTCGAAGTGCCGCACGTCCGGGGGCATCTGATGGGGCATGAGGGAGTCCTCGGGCGTGCCCGGGGCGCCGTACACGTTCAGCACCTCCACCCGGCCCGTCTGGACGGCCGTCCCGACCTGTGCCTGCCCGCTCACACTGTTCCGCGTCCGCTCGTCCACGGCCCCAACCCTAGGAGACGCTCGCGTTCGGTGAGAGGGGCTCAGGTGTTTCGCGACAGGGAGCCCGAGTTCCGTGACGGGAGAGGGCGGCGGACGTCTCCTGGGGGCCTGTTCACAGGAGTGACGCAGGAGGCGACAACCGGGCAGTTTCTCCGGGGAGCGGGAAGTGCTGCCTCACGTCTGATCGCACTGGTGGTCGGCGTGCGGTGTGCCGCCCTCCGCCGCCGGGGGCGGCATCTGGCATGGCCTGTTCCGGCCCACCGGAAGGTGTAGCGGGCATGTGACTAAATCCCCGGGGAACTGCTGAGGACTCCGGACGGAAGGACATCACTTGATGCGCCATCAGCTGTCGAGCGTCACCACTGCCGCGTACGACGAGGCGGTCGTCCACTACACCTCGCCGAAGCGGCGGGACCCGGTGAAACGGCTCTGGGAAGAGCCCGTGACCCAAGACTTACTGGCCCGGGCGCTGGGATATCTGGGCCCCCGGGAGAAGACCCGAGTACTGGACGTGGGCTGCGGAGCGGGGGAAGGACTCAACTTCCTTCTCGCCCTGGAAGAGACCCAGCCCTGGCAGTTCACGAAAGGGCGCTACGAATACTGTGGCCTCGACATGGACGAGGCGCTCCTGGAGACGGCCCGCATGCTCCACTGCCGACGCCCGGAAGCCGGGTTCGTACAGGCGGACATGCGCGACCACGTCCCGCAGGATCCGTACGATCTCTACTTCTCCAGTGGGGTGCCGTACTCGCACCTCACTCCCGCCGAACTCACCGACGTCCTGAGCAGAATCTTCGCCGCCGTGCGGCGCAACCACACCCGGTCCGTCGTCGTGGTCGACGTCCTCGGTCGTTTCTCGATCGAGTGGGCCGACATGTGGGCGAACCAGCGGTGGGACTACCGGATGAGCTTCTTCCAGGGTGGCTCGTCCGCGGACGCCGCACCGGCGCCCTCCGTCCCGATGACGTTCTGGGACTCCTGGGGGCTGCGCAGGGTCATCGACGAGGCATGCGACCGCGCCGGCCAGCGGTACGAGAAGGTCTCGTTCCACGACCGGTCCATCATGGTCGGCCGGCACACGCAGACCCGGGAGTTCAACCCCGACATCCCGCCCTACCGGCTCCTGGTGAACCGGCTGGAACGCGGCGACGAAACAGTCACCCCCTCAGACCTCCGTTTCCCGCGCCTGCCCACAGGGACGGCGCCGGACCACGTCCTGAACTTCTTCGACGCCTTCGAGGAACAGTGGCAGGCCCTCCTGCGGACCGACTTCGGCCGACTCCCCGGCGAGATCGGTGCCCCGATGCTGGCCTGCGGACTGCGCCGCCTGGAGCACCGGATGGCACCCGGCCTCGGCGTCGGGCACTCCCTGACCGCGCTCGTCCACCTCGATGCCCAGGAACCCGACAACGGCGCGCGGAGGCTCTGAGCGGAGATGGCGGTCTCCGCGCTGATCTTCGATCTGGACGGCACACTCATCGACAGCGGCAAGCACTACCTGCGCACCGTCCGGACCGTCTTCGCCACCCACGGAACACCCCACGTGGAAACCCACGCCTACGATCGCTGCGCCGGACTCAGCACGCGAGACATGCTGGCACTGCTGCGCGAGCACTACGAAGTCGGCACCGACGTCGACACCCTCATGCGCGACACCGAACGGGTCTACCTCGAAGGACTGCCGGACGGCGTCACCGCGATTCCGGGACCGAACACCCTGCTGCGGTGGGCGCACACCGCGGGCTTCCCCACCGCCGTCGCCTCGGGGTCACCCGACGCGATCATCACGGCGGCGCTGAAAGCCTGCGGTGCCGACGAGTACATCGACGCACAAGTGGCGGTGGAGAAAGTGCCGCGGGGCAAGCCGGCGCCCGACATCTTCCACTGCGCGGCCCGTTTGCTCGGTGCGGCTCCCGAGGAATGTCTGGTCATCGAGGACTCACCGGCCGGTGTCACGGCGGCGGCCCGAGCCGGAATGCGGTGCGTGGCCGTGCCCGCCCCGGGGACGGACCCGTACTCCCCATCGCTCGCCACGGCTGAACTGGTACTGCCGAGGAACGACCTGTCCCGAGCCCGAAGACTGCTGGAGGACGACATCCCGAGGAACCTGACCCGACCCGCGGCACCCGGACCGGAAACCTCAGACCTGGAACGTCGCACCACCCGGAGGTGACACCCCCATGGACACCACACAGCAGACCATGACCCACACCCACGAGACGACCGCTGCCGGCCCGGCCGCACAGGCGGAATCCGGCAAGGTGACGGCCTTCAACGACAGCCTGAGCCGGTTACGCCGCTCGCTGCGCCGTTCCGTGTGGCAGACCGGCCCCCTGGCGCAGAGCCAGGACATGACCTGGACTCCCTCCCTGGTACGCACCGAGCCCGACCCTGACGTTTCCCGGCTGACCGCCGCCGAGTTCGGCTACGGTCCAGGGCCGGACGGATCCGCGCCCCGCGGCGGGCCGGATCCCCGGCAGACGGTCTACTCCGGCCCCCACCGGCTCCTGACCGACGAGGGCGTGCGGCGGTTGCGCCGGATCTGCGAGAACCTCGCCGACCGGGCACCGGACGACGACTACATCGTCAGCCGCCGCGTGCGGAACGTCTCCGGCGCGTCCCGGTTCGTCCGCGCCATGGTCAGCGACCACACCTTCCTCGGCCGGGTGTCGGCCATCGCCGGACTCCCCCTCGTTCCGCACCCGCTGAGCACCCCCGCGATCTGCGCCAACTACTTCGACACCCACCAGGTGCGCGTGGGTGACCGCACGGAACCCCAGAAGGCCCGCTGGCACTACGACGGGATGACCTACGTCTTCGTCATGCAACTCGCCGACCTGGAGGAGTTCGGCAACGGCCGCCTCATGATCTACCAGGGCACCCGGGCGGACTTCGAACGGGACAGGGATGCGGTGGCCGAACAGGGCAACACCCACCCGAAGGTCTTCGAACCGCCGCTCCGCAAGGCCGGCGACACCGCCTACACCCTGGGCAGTTCCCTCTGGCACGCGGTGCAGCCGGTGTCGTCCGGCTCCCGGATCAGCGTCATCCTCTCCTTCTTCGCCCCGCTGGAACGGCACGACAGCAACCCCTTCTGGCACCTGGCGGCCGAGGACGGCATCGCCGAGGCGCTCGGCGGGTTCACCAAGTTGCGCCGTGCCCAGCGCGACCCGCTCGCCTACTGCTCGCGCAACGGCATCGACCTGGCCCGCGTCGTCGTGGAGGCCGAGCGGGCGGCGCCGCTCGTGGCCCCCGCCACCACCCGACCCTGATCCCGGCCGGCGGCGCGCCACGCGCCGGGCCGGACCATCCCCTCCCCGAGCAAGGAGCCCCCACCGGATGCGTTCCCCCTCCCTGACCAGCGGGCCGCTGCCCGCGGCAGCGCTCGTCGTGATGTGGAGTTCCGGATTCATCGGGGCCCGGCTGGGGACCGACGCCGCCGACACACTCACCGTCCTGATGTGGCGCTTCCTCATCGTGGCCGCCCTGGTGGTGCCGTTGTGGTGGCTCGTCCGCCGCCACCGGCACCATCTGACGCGCCGTGATGTGGCCACACAGGTCGTGGTGGGGCTGCTCGCGCAGAGCATCTACCTGCTCAGCTCCGTCAAATCCATCGAACTGGGCGTGCCGGCCGGCACGACGTCCCTCATCGAGTCCCTTCAGCCGCTGGTCGCCGGAGCGCTGGTCGGCCCGCTCCTGAAGGAACGCGTGACCGGACGCCAGTGGGTCGGTCTGGTGCTCGGCCTCGTCGCGGTCGCCCTGGTGATCGGTGACGGGCTGAGCCTGGCCGACGACCGGCCGGGCTGGATCTACGCGGTGCCCTTCATCGGCATGGCCACGCTCACGGCGGCCACGCTCCTGCAACGAGGGCGTGGCACAGCCGTTCCCCTGACCGACTCGCTGGCGATCCAGTGCTGCACCAGCGCCGTACTGTTCACGTGCCTGGGTCTCGCCTCGGGGCACGCCCAGCCGCCCCGTGACGGGGACTTCTGGTGGGCGCTGCTCTGGATGGTCTTCCTGGCCACGTTCGGCGGTTACGGCTTCTACTGGCTCAACCTCAAGCACCACACGGTCACCAGGGTCAACAGCCTCATCTACCTGTGCCCGCCCACCACCGCGTTCTGGGCGTTCCTGATGTTCGGCGATCCGGTCGGCGCCCTGGCCGTGACCGGCTTCGTCATCAGCCTCGTCGCCGTGCTCCTGGTCCACCGTCCCGGGAGGCCCACCGCGACGCCACCCCACCGGGACGAGAGGACCGGAGCACCGCCGCTGTCGCGGAGCTGAGCACCGGAATGGTCACGGACCGAGCCTGACCGGCACTCCGCTGCGGGCCGACGCGTACCCCGCCTCGACGATGCGCAGCGTGCGCAGGCCGCCCTCGCCGTCCGCGACCGGCGTGCCGCCCTCTGCGGGCCCGTACAGGAAGGCACGCAGCATCAGTTCGTCCAGGTCGACGCCGAACGGCACCTCGGTGCCGCGTCCCCGGCGTTCGCTGAAGCCGTGCACCTTCTGGTCGAAGGCGTCCATCTCCAGGGTGGCGCGCTCGCCGACGACGGTGAGTTCCAGGCCGCCCCAGGAGTGGTGGGAGCGGGGGTGGGACCAGCTGCAATCGATGGTGGCGACGGCGCCGTTGGAGTAGGTGACGCTGACCAGTCCCGCGGTCTCGGCGGTGACCTCGTCGGCGTACAGGAGGTTGTTGGTCTGCGCGTAGACCTCGACGGGCCCGGCCTCTTCGAAGAGGTCGTCGAGGAGGTCGGCGATGTGCACGGTGTGGTCCATGAGGGCGCCGCCGCCGGAGAGCGCGGGCTCGGCGAACCAGCGGCGGGCGCGGTTCGGCATGGCGCCGTTGTTGGCGCCGGAGACGGCGAGGATCCGTCCGGCGTCGCCCGCGTCGACGGTGGCCTTCACGGCCGCGTACGCCGGACTGAACCGCACGGGGTGGGCGACCGCGAGCCGTACCCCGGCGGCGCGGCAGGCGGCGACCATCGCCTCGCCGTCCTCGACCGTGGCCGCCAGCGGCTTCTCGCAGAGGACGGGCACGCCGTGCGCGGCGGCGCGTTCCACGAGGGGGCGGTGCCGGGCGTTCTCGGAGCAGACGATCACCGCGTCCGGGCGCCGGGCGAAGGCTTCCTCGTACGTGTCCGCGTACGCGACCCCGAGCTCGTCGGCGAGCGCGCGGCCCCGCACCTCGCCGGGTGCCGCGAGGTCGGTGTCCGGGTCGCTGCCCAGGACCTCGATGCCGGGCATACGGTCCAGGAGCCGCAGGTAGCCCGCGGCGTGGACGTGGGCGAACGACAGGACGGCGACCTTCATCGCGCTGCCTCCTCGGGCTGCTCGGTCCCTGCGGTCCGCTCGATCTCGATGACGTGTCCGGTGCGGCTGGACTGCGCCGCGGCCTCGGCGATGCGCACCGCTTCGACGCCGTCACGGGTACTCACCCGAGGGTCGGGCCCACCGTCCCAGGACGCGGCGAACTCGCGGAGTTCGGTGAGGAAGGGGCTCTCCGTCATGGGGCTGGACGGAATGCCCTCGTTGGCGGCGCGCACTCCTTGTGCGGTGATCCGGAAGCCGGGTACGGCGGTCGAGTCGTGGTGCAGCAGGCCGTCGGCGCCCGCGACCCGGAACGTGGTGCGGAACGGCTGGTCGGGCAGGCCCCACAGCCCGCTGATGTGGCTGACGGCGCCCGACGCGTGGGTGAGGACGGCGGTCGCGGTGACGACTTCGGGCGGGGCGCCGGTGGCGTGCTCGACGCCGCGGGTCCGCGCGTGGACGCGGACGACGTCGCCCGCGAGCCAGCGCGCGATGTCGATGTCGTGCACCATCAGGTCCATGATGACGCCGCCCGACTGGGCCGGGTCGCCGAACCACGGCGCCCATTGGGGCCTGGCCCCGCCGCGTGTGAAGCGCAGCACGGCGAGCGCGCCGAGGTCGCCGCGGGCGACGGCCTTGCGCAGGGCGGCGTAGGCCGGGAAGTAGCGGACCACGTGGGCGGGGTGCAGTCGTACGCCTGCCGTGGCGGCCGCGGCGGCGAGCTCCTCGGCGTCGCGGGCGGTGAGGGCGAGCGGCTTCTCGCAGATGACGTGCCGCCTCGCGGCGACGGCCGCGAGGACGAGTTCCTTGTGGGTGGGGGTGGGGGTGCAGACGTCGACGGCGTGCGCGTCCGCGAGGAGGGTGTCCAGGCTCTCGACCGCCCGGACGGCGTGGCCGCGCTCGGCGTACTCCGCGGCGAGTTTCTCCGCGGAGCCGTCGACGGTGTACACGCTCACGCGGGCGCCGAGGGCCAGCCAGCCGGGCAGGTGGGCGCGCGCGATGCCGCCTGCGCCGAGCAGGCCTATGTGAAGCGGTGGCATGGAGAGGGGCTGCCTTTCCGTGGGGGTGGGCGGCGGGGCCGGGCCCGGTTCAGTCCTTGGAGCCGGAGAGGGCGACGCTCTGGACGAAGTGCCGTTGGAGGAAGACGTAGACGAGCAGCATGGGCAGGCTCGCGACGAGTGAACCGGCCATCATCACCGGGTAGTTCGTCTCGTACTGGCCCTCCAGGGAGGTGAGTCCGGCGCTGATCGGCATCTGCTCGGGGTCGGTGTTGACGATCAGGGGCCACAGCAGGTCGTTCCAGGACCACATGGCGGTGATGACGGCGAGGGCGGCGAGCGCGGGCCGGATCAGCGGCAGCATGATCGACCAGAAGACGCGGAAGGACCCGGCGCCGTCGATGCGGGCGGCCTCCTCCAGCTCCTTGGGGAGCGTCAGGAAGAACTGGCGGAGCATGAAGGTGCCGAACGCGCTGAACATGCCGGGCAGGAAGAGCGCGGGCGCGGTGTTGAGCAGGCCGAGCGACTGGATGATGTCGTACTGCGGCAGGACGAGCAGGGAGCTCGGGACCATCAGGACGGACAGGAAGAGCGCGAACAGGACGTTGCGGCCGCGGAATTGCATGCGTGCGAACGCGTAGGCGGCGAGGGAGCAGAACACGAGCTGGCCGAGGGTGCGCCCGACGGTGTTGAGCAGACTGTTGGTGAGCATTTCGCGGAACGGCAGCGCGGTGAAGACCTCTTCGAAGCTCGCCCCATTCCAGTTGTCCGGCAGGAAGGTGGGCGGCACGCGTGAGGTCTCGGCGAGGGTCTTGAGCGCGGTGAGCAGCTGCCAGAGGAACGGGAAGACCATGACCAGGGCACCGAGGGAGAGCGCGGCGTGGGTGGCGACGGAGCCGGGGTCGATGCGCTTTCGGGTCTCAGGCATAGTGCACCCACCTCTTCTGTATCCGGAACTGGAGATACGTCAGGGCCGCGATGACCAGCATCAGCAGGAAGGCGAGCGCGGCGGCGGCTCCCTGGGCGTTCTCGATGAAAGCCCATTTGTAGAAGAGCCCGACGATCGACTGCGTATCGCCGATCGCGGGGTTCTTCTCGCCCATCATGATGTAGATCAGGTCGAAGGTCTGGAGGGAATTGATCATGCAGATGACGGAGGCGAAGAAGATGGTCGGGCTGAGCAGCGGGAGCGTGATGGTGAAGAACCGGCGCAGCGCCCCGGCCCCGTCCAGTTCCGCGGCTTCGTAGTAGTCCCGGGGGATTCCCTTGATACCCGCCATGAAGATGACCAGGTAGTAGCCGGTGGTCGACCAGACGATGACCGTGCCGATCGCGTAGACGGCGGTGGAGGGGTCGGACACCCAGTAGCGGCCGTCGACGCCGATCCAGCCCAGGACTTCGTTGACGAGGCCGAAGTCGCCGTTGTAGAGCCAGTTCCAGACGAGCCCGACGGCGACGGGCAGGGTCACGAACGGTACGAAGTACAGGGCGCGGTAGAGGGCGACGCCGCGCAGTCCGCGCCGGTTGAGGAGGGATGCGACGACGATGGCGACCGGCAGCGCCATCAGCCCGATGACGCTGTAGATCAGCGTGTTGCCGAGGGCCTGCCAGACGGTGACGTCCTTGACGACGCGTACGTAATTGTCGGTGCCGATGAAGGTGTGGCCGCCGAACGCGCCGAATTCGGTGAAGCTGTAGTAGAAGGTCTGGAGGAGCGGCCAGAAGTAGAAGACGGCGAAGCCGATGCCGAGCGGCGCGATGTACCAGTAGGCGGACCGCTGGTTGCGGGACCCGGTCCGGGTGCCGGACGTGGACGCGTGGCCGCGTCCGGCCGACTTCGCGGCCGCCGTGGCGGGAAAGACACTCATGAGGCGCGTTCCTCCTTCAGGGCCCGGTCCATCTGCTCGCCGAGGGTGCGGGCAGCGCTCTCGATGCCGCCCTTGCCGCTGAAAGCGGCGCCGAGCAGCGGATATTGGAGGTTCTCCCAGACGGCGGTGTTCTCGGAGCTCGGATAGGGCACCGCGTACTTCTGCATCTCGATGAAGTGCTTGAGGTCGAATTCGGGCATCGCCTTGAGCCAGGCGTCCTGCGTGCCCTCGTACGAGGAGATGGTGACGCCTGCCTCGGCCTGGATCTCGGCCGCCTCACGGCCCGCCATGAAGTGCACGAACTTCCAGGCGGCCGCCTTCTTGTCGCTCTTGGCGGAGATGACGTTGGCCAGGCCGTGGATGATGGTGGCCCTGCGGCGCCCTTTGGGCAGGACGGCGATGCCGCCGTGGTCCTTGATCGCGGGTACGGCGTACATCTGCCCGGCCATCGCGGAGAGGTCGTAGTTCATGGCGACCTTCTCCGACCAGTAGCGCACGCGTCCGACGGATTCGACCATGGCGCTCTGCGGGGGTGACCAGCCCCGGTCGATCATGTCGGTGAGGAAGCGCAGGCCCTCGATGGAGCGTTCGTCGCCGAAGCCGGAGCGGCCGTTTCGCAGGATGTATCCGTCGGCGCCGTGGACGGCGGGGTAGATCGTGTTCTGCCGGTGCATCTCGGCGGCGAAGCCGTGCACGCCGTGGCTGGGGTCGGTGAGTTCGGCCGCCGCGTCGCGCACGTCGTCCCAGGTCCAGGTGGAGTCCGGATACTTGATGCCCGCCTTGTCGAACAGCTGTTTGTTGTACCAGAGGCCGATGGTGTCGAAGTCCTTGGGCAGTCCGTACTGCGTGCCGCGGTAGGCGTAGAGCTTCACCAGGGCCTCTGGATGGCGGTCCACGGGGGTGGCGTCGGCCTTGATGTGCCCGGAGAGCGGTTCGAGGACGCCGTTGGACGCGTACAGCTGGAAGTTGACGGCGTTCATCCAGAAGACGTCGGGGGCGGTGCCGCCGCGCATGGACGTCTTGAGGGTGGTCCAGTAGCTCGCCCAGGGCGTCAGCTGGATCCGTACGGATATCCGCGGATTGCGCTTCTCGAACGCGGCGATGATCTTCTCCATGCCCGGCGCCTGCGCCGGGTCCCACATCCCGTACGAGAGCGTCGTCCCGCCACCGCTGTCCGTGCCGTCGCCCCCTTGGGAGCAGGCGGCGAGCAAGGGGGCGGCCAGCGCCCCGCCGAGCAGAGTCCTTCTGCGCATCTGCGCCTTCGCCTCCCGATGAGTCCTCGGACGCCCCACGGCCGGCCCGCACGCGGCGGGCCCGCCGCTACGGCGCCTTGTCCGCGAGCAGGTCCTCCTCCACCAAATCGAGCGCCTTGCGTACGGCGCCGATGGCCACGCCCCGCTCGCCGAGCGAGCTCAGCGCGATGCGCGGGACGTGCAGGGTCATGGGGCGCAGCCGCTCTTCGAGCAGCGGAACCAGGTGCCGGCCGACGGGGGTCGCCCCGCCGGTCAGCACGATCAGTTCCGGGTCGACGGCGAGGGCGAGGGCGGCGATGCCCGGGGCGATGCGGTCGGCGAAGTCCGCGACGGCGGCGTGGGCGCGCGGGTCCGCGGCGTCCGCGGCGCGGGCGAGTGCGGCCACCTCGGACTCCCCGGGACGCCGCGCGCCCGGCCACTTGAGGGCTTCGTGCGCGGTGCTCATGCCGAGCAGCGGCAGCATGCCGAGCTCGCCCGCGCCGCCGCGCCTGCCCCGGTGCAGCCGGCCGCCGATGGTGAGGCTGCACGAGACGCGGTGCCCGGTGAGTACGCAGACGACGTCGCCCGCGAGGGTGGCGGCGCCCTGCCAGCGCTCGGCGAGCACCGCGAGGTTCACGTCGTTCTCGACGACGGTGTGCCCCGGCCTGCCGTCCTGGAGGAGCCGCCCCATGTCGACACCGGACCACTCCGGCACCACCACGGAGTTGAGGATGCCGCCCGTGTCCACCACTCCGGGCACGCCCACGCAGCGGGCGAGCACGGCGGCGCGGCGCGGCACGTGGGCGTCGAGGAAGGCCTCCGTGCCGTGCCGCAGCAGGTCGAGGCGGGCGCCGCCGCCGAGCTCAGGGTCGATGTCGCGGCGGTGGGCGGCCAGCACGGTGCCGCCGAGGTCGGCGAGGAGCAGCACCATCTTGTGCAGGCCTATGTCGGCGCCGAGCACGCAGCCGGCCTCGGTGCGGAACCGGAAGCGGCGTGCGGGTCTGCCCGGCGTGCGCTCGGCCGACCCCGCGGTGGACTCGCCGACGAGGCCGCGCTCGGACAGCTCTTCGACGGCGCCTTCCACGGTGGGCCTGGAGAGGCCGGTGCTCGCGGCGAGCTCGGTGAGGGTGCGCGGGCTGCGGTGGTGCAGGGCGCGCAGCACGACGGTGGTGTTGAGCCGCCGCAGCGCGATCAGGTCGTGCCCACGAGCCCTGTTCCGCATCAGTGCTTCACCCCGTATCCGCGCGGCGGCAGCCCACGTGACGGGCTGCGATGTCCACCGGCCCGCGGAATTAGGGAGGAGACTTGCATAACCGCCGCGGTCGGGGAACCCCTCTCGCGACGGTCGACCGAAATGACCGTCGGTCGGTCAGTCGAAGTACGTTTCGAGCGTGCCGCGGCGCCGGACGTCGAGCGTCGCGCAGTGGAACGAACCGCCGAACGGCGCGTAGTGCAGCAGGTCGCACGGGATCGGCTCGAACCCCCACCCTTCGAGGGCGCGCAGCATGCCCGTGTGGTGCCGCTCCGCGATGACCCGCTTCTCGTCGATCATCAGCACGTTCATGCTGAGCCACTTGCCGCACATCGAGGTCATCTTGAGCAGCCGCTCGTCGATGGGGTCGGGCTCCGGGGCGATCAGGACGTCCCACGAGTTCAGCACCTCGGGCAGGCGGTCGACGTCGATGTACTCCGGGTTGACGAGGACCTTGCCGGGCGCGAGCAGGATGAACGTGGTGTCGATGTGCATGGGCACGCGGCAGCGGCTCTCGATCTCGTGGACGCGGTACTCCGGCCCCAGGTGGCGGCGGAGCCATTCGATGCCCATCAGGTTCGTGACATTGCTCCGCGTCACGAAGAGATCGCGGCCCGCCCGCACGAAGTCCGCCGCGTCGAAGACCGGCTCGAACTCGGTGAGGATGTAGCGCATCGGCTCGCCCTCCTCGGGAGGGCGGAAGTCCTTCTCGTACAGCGCGTCGGTGAGTTGGGGCCGCGGTGCCGCCGTCCAGCGCGCGCCGCGCCGGAAGTAGTCCTTGAGGAGTTCGCGGTAGGAGTGCGTCTCGAAGTACCGGCACGGCCACGCCATCGGCGTCTCGATGATCTCGTCGCCGACGACGAGCATGCTGTCCCGCGGACAGGTGTTGCAGAAACCGCGCGACTGCCAGTCGGGGGTGCCGAAGCGGTGCTTGTGGTCGGCGACCTCCGGCCGTACCACCGTGACGTCGAGGGATTCCAGGAGAGCGATGAACTGGTCGAGCTCCTGCTGCGCCGGCTCGATCAGTCGCTGCGGATACTCGAAGCCGGCGGCGAGGCCCTGGAGCCGTGCCGCCCAGGGCGGGATGTTGCACGCCACGACCGGATGGCTGGAGGGAATGGTCGCACCCTCCAGACGGCCGACGATGATCTCCTCCAGCGGGTCCCACTCGTTGTGCGAATTGACGGGAGAACTTCCGGGTCTGCCCATGGACGCCATGCTCAACCGCCTCCGCTCGCATCGATCGACCGGTCCGACCGGTCCCCTGGGTACCGGGTGGCCAAATCGGCTGACTCAATGCTTTACCACGGGCAGCGCGTGCATCGACGCATGGACAGACGTGGCCGCTCTGTGAAGATCCAGGTGGGGGTACGCACGCCTGCTGTGCACGGATGGGGCAGGATGACGTCCGCGCCGGAACCGAGCTCTCGCCCCGGCGTGACCGCACTCCCCGGAATCGAGCAGGTATCACAAGGTGACGACACATCACATACGCCCCACGCAGGCGCACTCCCCCCGTACGACGGGAGCGAACTGATGACCCGTGCCCTCACACTGCACGACTGGATCGCGGCCGGGATCGCGGTCGTCGCCGGCGTCGTCGCCGGGCTGCTGCTCCGCGCGCTGCTGAGGTGGCTCGGCGAACGGGCGAGCAGGACCCGGTGGAGCGGTGACGACGTCATCGTCGACGCCCTGCGCACCCTCGTCCCCTGCGCGGCCATCACCGCCGGGCTCGCCGCCGCGGCGGGCGCGCTGCCGCTCACGCCGCGCACCGGACGCAACGTCACGATGACGCTGACCGCGCTGCTCATCTTCGCCGCCACGCTCACGGCGGCGCGGATCGTCACCGGCCTGGTCAAGGCCGTGGCGCAGTCCCGCTCCGGAGTGGCCGGGTCGGCCACCATCTTCGTGAACATCACGCGTGTCGTGGTCCTCGCGATGGGCTTCCTCATCGTCCTTCAGACCCTCGGCATCTCCATCGCGCCGCTGCTCACCGCGCTCGGCGTGGGAGGTCTCGCGGTCGCCCTCGCCCTCCAGGACACGCTCGCCAACCTCTTCGCGGGCGTGCACATCCTCGCCGCGAAGACCGTGCAGCCCGGCGACTACATCCAGCTCAGCAGCGGGGAGGAGGGCTACGTCGTCGACATCAACTGGCGCAACACCACGGTCCGCCAGCTCTCCAACAACCTGGTCATCATCCCCAACGCGAAGCTCGCGGGCACCAACATGACCAACTACAGCCGCCCCGAGCAGGAACTGTCGATCATGGTGCAGGTCGGGGTCAGCTACGACAGCGACCTGGACCAGGTCGAGAAGGTCACGACCGAGGTGGTGGACGAGGTGATGGCCGACATCACCGGCGCGGTCCCCGACCACGAGGCGGCCATCCGCTTCCACACCTTCGGCGACTCGCGGATCAGCTTCACGGTGATCCTCGGCGTCGGCGAGTTCAGCGACCAGTACCGCATCAAGCACGAGTTCATCAAGCGCCTGCACCAGCGTTACCGCGCCGAGGGCATCCGGGTGCCCGCCCCCGTCCGCACGGTCAGGGTGCAGCAGGGCGAGCTGCCGCCGCCGCTCGGCATCCCGCACCAGCGCGACCGCGACGCGCCGGTCTCCTCGCAGCTGCACTGAGGCCCCGCCGGGCTGAGCCGAGTGGCCGACCGCTCGGTGGCGGCGCCGCGGAGCGCGTGGTCCACTCGCGGGCATGGGGCACGACCACGGGCCGTCCGCCGGGGCGGCGGGCGGCACTCTCAGCGGGACGTACCGCAACCGCCTGCTGTGGACCATCGGCATCAGCGGCTCGATCACCGTCATCCAGGTGGTCGGCGCGCTCCTGTCCGGCAGCCTCGCGCTGCTCGCCGACGCCGCGCACAGCCTGACCGACGCGGTCGGCGTCTCGCTGGCCCTCGGCGCGATCACCCTCGCCCAGCGGGCGCCGACGCCGCGGCGCACCTTCGGGTTCTACCGTGTGGAGATCTTCTCCGCGGTCCTGAACGCGCTGCTCCTGGTCGCGATCTTCGCGTGGGTCCTGTGGTCGGCGATCGGCCGGTTCAGCGAGCCCGTGGAGGTCAAGGGCGGCCTGATGTTCGTGGTCGCGCTGGGCGGGCTCGCCGCCAATCTGGTGGGCCTGTGGCTGCTGCGGGACGCCAAGGAGAAGAGCCTCAACCTGCGGGGCGCGTATCTGGAGGTCCTCGGCGACGCGCTCGGCTCGGTCGCGGTGATCGTGGGCGGCCTGGTCATCCTGCTCACGGGGTGGCAGGCAGCCGACCCCGTCGCGTCGATCGTCATCGGCCTGCTGATCGTGCCCCGCGCGTACGGCCTGCTGCGGGACTCGGTGCACGTGCTGCTGGAGGCGACGCCGCAGGACGTCGACCTCGGGGAGGTGCGCAGGCACCTGATGGCGGAGCGTGGCGTGGTCGCCGTGCACGATCTGCACGGCTGGACGGTCACCTCGGGGATGCCGGTCCTCACCGCGCACGTGGTCGTCACGGAGGCGGCTCTCGCGAGCGGGTACGGGGAGCTCCTGGGGCGCCTTCAGCGGTGTGTCGGAGGCCACTTCGACGTGGCGCACTCGACGCTCCAGCTGGAGCCGGAGGGGCATGTGGAGGAGGACGGCGCGCTGCACACCTAGCGCCGGGGGCCGGGTCAGGCGTCGTCGGCGCCGAGGACCCGCCGTACCGCCTGCTGGGCCGCGTAGAAGTCGGCGTCGGAGACGCCCGGGTCGTCCTCGACGCCGTCGAGCCACTCCGCGATCTCCTCGGCCGTCCACAGGTCGAAACCCTTTGGAATGTCCAGTGTCGTGGTCTCCGCGCGGAGCTGCTCGGCGGCGGCGGCTTCCTTCATGCTGCGCGTGCTGACTTCGATCATCGTGATCGTGGCTCTCCCTTCGGGCCTTGAGCCCTCCGCTCCTGGAGGGGCACGGACGGGCGACCATGCCAGACGCCTCCCCGGGCTGTCCAACCGCGCCTTCGCGGGACGTCCGGCGGCGCCTTCTGTCAGGAGGCGGGGTGGTCCGCGCCGGATATGTCACGCACGGCGCCGGTCAGCGGCGCCCGTACGCGCCATCCGACCGATTCATACAGGTGCCGGCCTTCCGGCGTCGCACCCAACACACCCTCCGTAGCGCCCTGTTCGGCGGCGGCGTCGGTCAGCGCGCGCAACACCAGGCGCCCCAGGCCGCGGCGTTGATGAGCCGGGTCGGTCTCGACCTGGTCGACGACCGCGGCGGACCCCGCCACGGCCACCTGCCCGCGCGCGGCGAAGGCACCGTCGGCGGTGCGCACGAGGGCGCGGGTGACGCCGGCGCGGGTCCAGGTGCGCAGCCGGTAGCCGTCGGCCGCCCCGGGCGGGTCCTGGGAGCGGGCGGCGTCCAAGGGGACGGACATGAGGAAGTTGGGTCCACCGGACACGGACCACCCGGCGCCGAGCCACGGTTCCAGCGCCTCCGGGGAGGCGGGCACCTTCAGCCACACGCCGGGCGCGCCGATGTCCTCGGTGAGGGCGCGGACGGCCGCGTCGTCGGCGGTGGTCAGCACGTGGCGTGCGACGTGTCCGGGCAGGCCGACGTCGACGGTGTATCCCCAGGCGGTAGGGGTGGGTTCGGCTGTGCCGCGCGAAACGGTCCAGCCGGAGACCCACGCTCGTACGACCTCGGCCGTGTCCATGAAAGGTAACTCCCCCCGAGCGCGAGTAATAGCTGCTCAGCAACTATACCCATTACACCCGGGCGCGGGTGCCGCAGCCCGGCGGGCCGGGTGGTGCGCCCGCCCCCGCGGTCAGGGCCGCAGGTCTTCCAGGTAGTGGAGCGCCTCGTCCAGCGTGGTGGCGAAGTCCATGTCCGGGTCGTCGGCCCAGTCCATCGAGACCTGGAGCATCACTCCGAACACGGCTCCGGTGTAGGCGCGGACCGCGGGGTCCCGCGGGTCGCGGCCGGCCCGTTTGGCCACCTGCTCGCTCATGACCTGCATGGTCTGACCGATGTTGCCGAGGCTCGCGCCCCAGAGCTCGGGCTCGGAGAGGATGAGCACGAACCGTTCGCGTTGCAGGGCCAGTTCCTGCTCGCTGATGTCCTGGAGCATCGAGCGGATGGCCTGGCGTTCGGCCTGGATCGGCGTCAGGTCGGGCGACTGGGCCTGGACCATCATCGCGAAGGGCAGTTCGTAGTCGTGCGAGAAGACCAGGTCCTGCTTGGTCGCGAAGTAGCGGAAGACGGTGCTGGGGGCGACCTCGGCGGCTTCGGCGATCTGCTCGATGGTCGTGGCGGTGTAGCCCTGTTCCCTGAACAAGCGCACCGCCTCCCGCTGAATCGCGGCCTTCGTCCGGGCCTTCTTGCGTTCTCTCAGACCAGGCACTGTTTTGCCCTGGTCAGACTGCGTCTGCGGCTTCATGCTCAGATTCTGCGGTCTTGGCGGTGCTCTGACCAACATGACGGGGCAGCCACACCACCGCGAGCAGCACGCCGAGCAGCCCCAGGCCGCCGGAGACCACGAGCACCACGTCCAGGGCGTGGACGTACGCGGAACGCACCGAGTCGGCCAGGCCGTTGGACTTGATCGCCCGGGCCACCGCGAGGCCGCCGAAGACGGAGTCCTTGACCGCGCCGTGCGCCTGCTCGGGCACGCCGTCGAGGTCGAGCTTGCCGCGGTAGCCGGAGTTGAGGACGGAGCCGAGGATGGCCGCGCCGAAGCTGCCGCCGAGGGTACGGATGGACTGGTTGACGCCCGAGCCGACGCCGGCGGAGTCCTCCGAGAGCGCGCCGAGTGCGGCGTCCATGGCGGTGGGCAGGGCGATGCCGAGGCCCAGGCCGTAGGCCGCGGTCCAGGCGGCCGCCAGGCCGGTGCCGCTGCCGACGTCCGTGGTGCCGCCGTAGAAGAGGGCCGCGGCGAGGAGGGCGAAGCCGATGCCGACCGCGGTCTTCGGGCCGAGGGCCTTGGCGACCTTGTTGGCGACCGTCACACCCACGAGCAGACCGCCGACCATGGGGAGCAGCCGGAAGCCGCTGCCCATCGCGTCGGTGCCGAGGACCGCCTGGTAGTACTGCGGCATCGTGAACAGCACGCCGAACATCGTGAAGTTGATGACGGTGCCGAGCATGGTGCCCGAGGTGAAGCGGGCCGAGCGGAACAGCGAGAGGTCGACCAGCGGGTCCGCGACCCGCTTCTCCCACATCACGAACACGACCAGGGCGAGCAGACCGCCGATGCACGGCACGAGCGTGGTGACGTCCGTCCAGCCCTTCTCGCCGCCCTGGATCACGCCGTACGTCAGCGCGGCCAGGCCGACGCTGGAGAACACCAGGCCGCCGATGTCGAACGGCTTGGCCTCCTTGGCCTTGGACTCGGGCAGCCAGGCGGAGACCGCGAGAAAGGCGAGGATCACCACCGGCACGTTGATCAGGAAGACGGAGCCCCACCAGAAGTGGTTGAGCAGGTAGCCGCCGAGGATCGGTCCGAGCGGATAGGCGAGCATCGCCGCACCGGCCACCGCTCCGATGGCCTTCGGCCGCTCCTCGTCGGAGAACATGACCGGCAGCAGCGACAGCGTCGTCGGCATGATCAGCGCGGCGCCCAGTCCGAGCACCGCACGCGCGCCGATGAAGGTGCCGGAAGACGTCGCGCAGGCACAGGCCAGTGAGGCGATGCCGAAGAGCACCAGGGCGGTGAGCAGGACCTTCTTGCGTCCGAACCGGTCGCCGAGCATGCCGGCCGGGATCATTCCGGCCGCGAACACCAGCGTGTACGACGTCACGAACCACTGAAGCTCGACGTTGTTCGCGCCGAGGTCGTCGGCCATGGCCGGCAGGGCCAGGCTCAGGATCGTGACATCGAAGCCCACGACCATCGAGGCGAGTACGAGAGCCCCGACGGCCCACCACCGCCGCGCACCCAGATCAGCAGACACGGGAGTCGACCTCCTAAAGAGAGCTCAGTATCTAGCGAGAGCGTACTCTCACTTTTCTCGGAGGGGTACCACCCGTTCCGCATAGGGATGCACGCGCGGGAGGTGCCGACTCACCCTCACCGGCGACGGCACCGTCGACTGGACACGTCAGGCGGCGGGGCAGAGCGCCGCGGGGTCGACAGGGGCCGAGGCCGCGCGGCCCACCGTCGCGTGCACGGCACGCGCGGTGCGTACGGGGGCCACGGCGGCCTGCGAACGGTTTCGGGCGAAGACGACGAGGCGCAGCACCACGAACCGCGCGACACCGGCGAGTGCGGAGGCCGACAGGTACACGACCTGTTCGAGCACCGCGCCGGGCGCCGCCACCAGCTGTTGCAGGGCGAACATCGCCACGCAGGTCACCGCGTAGGCGGCCGCCGCGGACCCGGCCGACTGCACATGCTGCCGCCAGGTCGCGCGCCCGCCCGCGCCGAAGGTGAAGCGGGCGTGGAGCTCGGTGGCGACGAGGGTGGAGACCACGGTGACCAGGGCGTTCGCCAGCGCCCAGGGCATCAGGGACGCGAGGGCCGCGACGGCGAAGCTGGAGGCGAGACCCACCCCGCCACCGCACAGCACGAAGCGGAGGAAGGCGGCGCAGGCACCGGGCGCGGCGGCCTGCTCCTGGCTCTGCGCTGTCCCCATGATGCGTCCCCCTTGATAGCCGTCTCCGCGATACGCGCCCTTCCTGTCCCGCGGGACAGGAAGGGCGCGTGATTCGATGACGCCATCATGGCACATCTATGGCACCATCTGGCGCCATTTTTTGCCGAGGTGGAGCCACACAGGCGCCACACAGACGTCGACCCCGCCCACCTCTACGTCATGCGGAGGCGGGCGGGGTCGGTGTGAGGGGTCGGTCGGCGGGCTTCCGCCCTACCGCTGCGGGGGATCCTGCTGCGACTGGTCCGAGCCGAATTGGCCCCTCAGCTTGTCCTGGGCCGTGTCGACCTGACTGCTGTACTTGCCCTGCGTCCTGTCGTCGACGAAGTCGCCTGCCTTGTCGATTCCCTGGCCGGCTTTGTCCTCGTGCCCCTTGAGCATCTGCTTGAGCTTGTCCATGACCGACATGGGCGTACCTGCCTCTCTGCGTTCCTCCCCCCATCCAGGGTCAGGGCACTGCGCGCCATCCGCATCCGCAACCACACGTTGACCCGACCGGCCCCCACGACCTGCCGCCCGGAATCCGCGCCGTCACCATGGCCACGACGCCGGGGCACCGCGTCAGCCGAACCCGACAACCCGGCGACCCAGCGACCCAGCGACTCGGGGACCCGGCGACCCGGCGACCGACCAGAGAGGCTCATCCGTGCACCGCTGGCTTTCCGAACGGCGCCGATCGGCCGTGAGCCTGGTCATCGCGGGGTGCGCGGCAGTGCTCCTTCCCCTCGACGCCGTGGCGCGGATCTCGGCAGCGGACGTCGGCGTCCTCGTCTTCTTCGCGTACCTGCTCCCCTATCTCGCCCTCACCTTGACCGCCTTCCTGGGTGTCGGCCCCGAGGAGGTCCGCTCCTGGGCGCGGCGCGAAGCCCGCGGCACGTTCCTACAGCGCTACGTCCTCGGAACCGCACCCGGGCCCGGGGGGTCGCTCCTCATCGCGGCCGCCGCGCTGGTGGTGGCGGTGCTGTGGCTGCCCGGCCATCTCAGCACCACCTTCTCCGTCCTCCCCCGCACGCTGGTCGCCCTCTCCCTGGTCGTCGTCGCCTGGATCTGCGTGGTCGTGGCCTTCGCCGTCACCTTCCAGGCCGACAACCTCGTGGAGAACGAGCGGGCGCTGGACTTCCCCGGAGAGCAGCTCCCGGCCTGGGGCGACTACGTCTACTTCGCCCTTGCCGCGATGACGACGTTCGGCACCACCGACGTCGTCGTGACCTCACGGGCCATGCGCAGGACCGTGGCGGCGAACACGGTCATCGCCTTCGTCTTCAACACCGTCACGGTGGCGATCCTGGTGTCCGCGCTGGGCGACCGCTAGCGGACCTGCGAAACCTGCGGACGGTTCAGACGGACAAGCGGCCGATGTCCTCGGGATCCAGTCCGGTCAGGCGCGCGATGCGCTCCGCGGGAATGCCCGCGGTCAGGGCCCGGTGCACGAGGGCCTGCCAGTCCTGGGTCGTGTCCCGGAATTCGAGCAGTTCGCTCTCCATGTCCGTGACGGCCTGGGGCGCGCACTCCTGCTGGACCTTGAGCGCCTCCTCCTCGCTCAACGGCACCGGCAGCCGCTCGGCGTCCTTGGGGATGAGCGTCTCGGCCTCGGCGGGCAGGATCCTCACCTGTTCCGAGGCCGGGGAGGCCTCGTGGGCCTGCAACCACGCCTGTACCGCAGGGGTTTCCTTGCAGTCCAAGGCACCGACGGCGGCGAGGGCCGCGCCCAGGCGGGGGTGCCGGTCGGGGAGGAGGAACAGGTACGCGTCATCGGCCATCGCGGGAAATCACCTTCTCGTTCGGGCATCCGGGCATCAGGACATCAAGACACCAGGACGGTCGCACGTCCGGACGTGTCTGGACGTCAGGTGGCCGCGGGCGGTGCGGCCCCGGCGAACACATTCCCGCGGTCGGCCGGTTCACTCGGGGCCGCCGACGGGACCTCTCGAACCCGCCATGCGGTCGACCGCCGTCGTCGCCGCGGCCACGAAGGCGGCGATCGCCGGATGGGCGCCGCCGCCCGCGCGGAACGCCACCTTCGAGCGACGGAACAGCGGCAACCGCGTGAGCACCACACCCTCGGGGCTCGGCACAGCGGCCATCCGCGGCACGAACCCGGCCCCTTGCCCGGCGGCGACCAGAGCAAGGACGGTGCGGAAGTCGTTGACCTGGTGGCGGATCCTCGGCTGGAACCCGGCGGCCTGACAGGCCCGTACGGCCATCGCGTGACCGGTCGTACCGTCCCGCGCGGTGATCCACGGCAGCTCGGCGCAAGGTCCGAGCAGCGCCGCCAGCGTGCTCCCGGAGCCGGGCCCGGGGTCGGGCTCGGGGTCCAGGTCGTCGGAGTCACCGCCGCCCCCGCCGTAAGTGACGAGGTACATCGGCTCTTCGAGCAGCGGCACCTCGTCCACGGTCGTGTCAGGGGTCGCGGGGACGAAGTCGTAGTCATGGACGAGGGCCACGTCCAGCTCACCGGCCCGCAGGCCGTCGGAGACGCGCGCGGAGTCGATCTCCCGCACCATCGGCTCCAACGCCGGGTGCCGAAGCGCCAGTTCGGCCAGCGCGCCGGGAACGATGGTGTGGCCGCCGGAAGGGAACGTACCGATGCGCAGCGGCCCGCCGATGCCGTCCCGCGCGCCCGCCAGCTCGGCGACCGCCTGTTCGAGACGGTTCAGCACCGCGTCGGCGTGCGCGACGAGGGAGCGGCCGGCGGGCGTGAGGACCACGCGTCTGCCGCTGCGCTCCAGCAGGGGCACGCCCGCCTCCCGCTCCAGCACGCCGAGCTGCTGCGAGACGGCGGACGCGGTGAAAGTCAGCGCTTCGGCCACGGCGGCGATGGTGCCCCGCCGGTCGAGTTCGCGGAGGAGGTGAAGGCGACGGACATCAAGCATAAGTTCAGCTTAGGTGTGAGGGCGGAAATCTGAAATGGATCTACCGAGTGGTGTGGGCCAGGGTAAGAGCATGAACACCACATCGAGCGCCTTGCCGAACCCCATGTCGAGCCCCATGTCGAGCCCCACGCCGAACCCCGAACCGGTCTTCAACGGTCTGTACGTCCCCCTGGTGACCCCGTTCACCGACGACCTGCGCCTGGCCCCCGACGCGCTGGCCCGGCTCGCCGACGAGGCGCTGGCGGCCGGTGCCTCCGGGCTCGTCGCCCTCGGTACGACCGCCGAGGCCGCCACGCTGACCGCCGAGGAGAGAGAGACGGTCGTCCGCGTCTGCGCGGCCGCCTGCCGGGCGCACGGGGCATCGCTCATCGTCGGCGTGGGCACCAACGACACCGTCGCCGCCATCGCGGCGCTGCGAGAGCTGGCGGCCAGGGGCGACGTCGCCGCCGCGCTGGTGCCCGCGCCGCCGTACATCCGCCCCGGCGAGGCGGGGACCTTGGCGCACTTCGCCGCGCTGGCCGAGCACGGCGGTCTGCCTCTGGTCGTGTACGACATTCCCTACCGCACCGGGCAGCCGCTGAGCGCCGGCACGATCACCGCGCTCGGCCGCCTGCCGGAGGTCGTCGGCATCAAGCACGCGACCGGCGCGATCGACCCGACCACCATGGAGTTGCTCGACTCGTGCCCGCCCGGTTTCGCCGTGCTCGGCGGTGACGACATCGTCCTCTCGCCGCTCGTCGCGGCGGGCGCCCACGGCGGAATCGTCGCGTCGGCCAATCTCCGTACCGCCGACTACGCCGAGATGATCGCGCTGTGGCGGCGCGGCTCCGCCACGGCCGCCCGCGCTCTCGGGGCCGAGCTGGCCCGGCTGTCCGCCGCTCTCTTCGCCGAACCGAACCCGACGGTGATCAAGGGGGTGCTGCACGCCCAGGGCCGCATCCCCAGCCCGGCCGTTCGTATGCCGTTGCTGGCCGCGTCCGCCGACTCGGTCCACCGGGCGGCACCCCTGGCCACGAGCCTCGCTCAAGTCCCCGGTCTCGCATAGTGGTCACTCCCTGGACCCGGTGGCCGGTCACTGTGTTTACATGCGCGTAATGCTTGCGGCTTGAGCGTCCCGCGCGCGGCAACGGCGCCGAGCGTCCCGACCGGGCTGCACCGGAGTGAGCGGAAGGGCTTCTTTGACCACGCGACCCGACACGAAGACAGCGGACAGGAAGACAGCGGTCAGGAAGACAGCGCTCTCCCAGAAGACCGCGCTCTCCCAGCTGCTCACCGAGATCGAACGCCGCAATCCCGCCCAGCCGGAGTTCCACCAGGCCGCCCGCGAGGTCCTGGAGACGCTGGCGCCGGTCGTCGCGGCCCGCCCCGAATACGCCGAGGCCGGCCTGATCGAGCGGCTGTGCGAACCGGAGCGGCAGATCATCTTCCGGGTGCCGTGGCAGGACGACCACGGGCACGTGCGGGTCAACCGCGGCTTCCGCGTGGAGTTCAACAGCGCCCTCGGCCCGTACAAGGGCGGCCTGCGCTTCCACCCGTCGGTGAACCTCGGCGTCATCAAGTTCCTGGGCTTCGAGCAGATCTTCAAGAACGCGCTGACGGGCCTCGGCATCGGCGGCGGCAAGGGCGGCAGCGACTTCGACCCGCGCGGCCGCAGCGACGCGGAAGTCATGCGTTTCTGCCAGTCGTTCATGACGGAGCTGTATCGGCACATCGGCGAGCACACGGACGTACCCGCGGGTGACATCGGCGTCGGCGGCCGGGAGATCGGCTACCTGTTCGGCCAGTACCGGCGCATCACCAACCGCTGGGAGGCGGGGGTCCTCACCGGCAAGGGGCAGAGCTGGGGCGGCTCCCTGATCCGTCCGGAGGCGACCGGCTACGGCAACGTGCTCTTCACGGCGGCGATGCTGCGCGAGCGCGGCGAGGAGCTCGAAGGCCAGACGGCGGTCGTGTCCGGCTCCGGCAACGTCGCCATCTACACGATCGAGAAGCTGACCGCGCTGGGTGCCAACGCCGTGACGTGTTCGGACTCCTCGGGCTACGTGGTCGACGAGAAGGGCATCGACCTGGACCTCCTCAAGCAGGTCAAGGAGGTCGAACGCGCCCGCGTGGACACCTACGCCCAGCGCCGCGGCGCCTCGGCCCGCTTCGTGCCGGGCCGGCGTGTCTGGGAGGTGCCGGCCGACATCGCGCTGCCGTCCGCCACGCAGAACGAACTGGACGCCGACGATGCCACCACTCTGATCCGGGGCGGCGTGAAGGCGGTCTCGGAGGGCGCCAACATGCCGACGACCCCCGAGGCCGTGCGCCTCTTCCAGCAGGCGGGTGTCGCTTTCGGGCCCGGCAAGGCGGCCAACGCGGGCGGCGTCGCGGTCAGCGCGCTGGAGATGGCGCAGAACCACGCCCGTACGTCGTGGTCGGCGGAGCGCGTCGAAGAGGAACTGGCGCGCATCATGAACGACATCCACCGCACCTGCCACGAGACCGCCGAGCGCTACGGCGTCCCCGGGGACTACGTGACGGGCGCGAACATCGCCGGCTTCGAGCGGGTGGCGGACGCGATGTCCGCGCAGGGCGTCATCTGACCCGCGGTGCGACACTGGCGGATGTGACGGACGACGAACGGCGGACGGGCCGGCGCCTGGAGCAGGCCATCCTGGACCTGCTCGAACGACGCGACCCGTCCGCGACGATCTGCCCCTCCGACGCCGCACGGGCGGTGTACGGAGGGGACGACGACGGCTGGCGCGCCCTGATGGAACCGGCGCGCCGCGCCGCCCGCCGACTGGTCACGGCCGGCGAGGTGGAGATCACCCAGGGCGGCCGGCCCGTGGATCCGGCGGACGCGCGCGGCCCGATCCGGATCCGCCGACTCCGCTGACCGTGTGCTCGGGTGACCGCGTGCTCAGGCGGTGGTGCGGAAGGGCCCGGTGACCTCGTAGGTGATGCCGCCGGACGAGCTGCCGGACGTACCGCGCTGGCTGGAGAAGTAGAGCCGCTTGCCGTCGGGCGAGAAGGCCGGGCCGGTGATCTCTGAGCCGGACTGGCCGTTGATCCGCAGGAAGGGCGCCACGATCTCGGCGGGCGTGATGACGCAGATCTCCATGTTGCCGCCGTCCTCGGCGACGAACAGGTCTCCGGACGAGCTGCCGGTGACGTTGTCCACACCGGTCAGGGGCGGGGTGCCGTTGGTGACGAGGCTGTCGTCGTAGGCGAGTTCGTAGGTGCTGTCGCGCAGGTTGAGCCGCCAGACGCGATTGTCGCCCTTGGTGGTGAACCAGACGGTGTCGGAGGCATAGTGGCAGCCCTCGCCGCCGTTGAAGATCTTGGCGCCGGAGACCTGGTCGCGGGTGTAGGTGGGCGAGCCGTCCGGGTCGGGCACGTCCCTCCAGGTGAAGGATCCGGTGCTGCTCGTCCCCGCGACAAGCACCTGGAGGGTCCCGGAGGAGAGGTCGCCCCAGGTGGTCGGCGTGAACCGGTAGAAGCAGCCGTCCGACTCGTCCTCGGTCAGGTAGATCACCTTGCGGACCGGGTCGGCGGCGGCGGCCTCGTGCTTGAACTGGCCCATCGCGCTCCGGCGGACGGCGGCCTTCGTGCCCCACGGGTCCGTCTCGTAGACATAGCCGCGGCTGACTTCCTCGCAGGACAGCCAGGTGTTCCACGGGGTGGCCCCACCGGCGCAGTTGTTGCGGGTGTTGGAGAGGACCCGGTAAGCACCCGTGACGGAACCGGACGAGTTGAACTTGACGGCGCTCGCCCCGCCCCCGGTGGCGAGCTCGGAGTTGGAGACGTAGATCCAGCCCGTGCCGTCGGCGAAACAGGCGCCGCCGTCGGGGG
Organism: Streptomyces sp. NPDC030245; assembly: GCF_055572995.1. Classification (NCBI taxonomy): domain Bacteria; kingdom Bacillati; phylum Actinomycetota; class Actinomycetes; order Kitasatosporales; family Streptomycetaceae; genus Streptomyces; species Streptomyces sp. NPDC030245. The sequence goes on from NZ_JBVICF010000002.1 coordinate 725,364, forward strand.
CGCCGTGCCAGGTGTACGAGGTGCCGGACACGGTCCGCCCCGAGCGGGCTATGACACGGCTGGTGAAGCCGGCCGGCAGCATGATGCCGTTGGCGTCGGCGGCCAGCAGACCGCCGTAGGGGCTGGTGCCGTTCTGGGCCGGGGCCGCGTAGGCGGCGCCGTGCATGAGGGTGCCACCGAAGACGGCGGCAGAGGTGCCGATCACGGCACCACGCAGGAAGTTGCGACGGTCCACAGATACTCCTACACCGGGAAACGAACGATGAGTTGGCGGGCGTCGCCGACTGGTCACAGGGACCGTAGGGGCCCCGGCCGTGCGGGGGCAGGGACGAGTGAGCCAACATTTCCCGGCGAAGGGGTGCGCGATCGCGGCGCGCAGGTCAGCGGCCCGGCACCGAGTGAACTGTGCGGAAACCCTTGCGACTTGAGCGACGCGCGGTGTTCACGGGGAGGAGGGCGGCTCGCCCTCTTCGCGCGGTTCGTCGGCGGTGTCCTCCACCGACCTCGACCTCGCGGGAGCCGCCGCCGCCCGCGTGTTGACGTAAGTGGTCAGCTGCCGCACCTGCCGTTCCAGGTTCTTGATCCGGTCCAGGATGTCCTCGGGAAGATTCGGCATCAGGTGCCCTCCATGCTGTCGGCGCCTTCGACGCCTTCGAGGAAGAGTTCCGCGGTTTCGGCGCGGCCCCGCTCGGGGGCGTTGACCTTGACTCCGATGACGCGGTACGTCGCGTCGAGCCCCTCGCTGAACCACACGTCGTGAATGCGCAGCCGCACGGTCGTGCCGAGGAGCGACGGCGTGGTGTCCGCGTCGAGGCGGACACGGACGGCGGGGATCACCACCGGCCCGCCCAGCGCGGCGAGTTCGGCGCGGGCCAGCGAGTCGAGTGTGGCCTTGGCGGTGACGTTGCTGTGGTCGGACGTGGTGTCCAGGCGCGGGAAGCCGGCGCCGATCAGCGCGTGCGCCACGTGTTCGTCCGAGATGACGGGGCGGTCCGCGCCTTCGGGGGTGCCCCCGCGGGCGCGCGCGGTGGTGCCGCCGCGGGTGGCGTCGCGGGGGAAGGAGTACGTGAGGATGTCGCCCGGCAGGTCCAGGACCGTGGTGCCCTCGCCGACATGGATGCGCGGGACGCCGAACAGCAGCCGCTGGGCGCGGTGACCGGTCGCCGGGTCCCGGTACACACTCACCAGATACTCGAACCCCGGCTCCATCGTGGCCAGTTGAGCGATCGCCTCCTCCACCGTCGTCTCGTCGCCGTCGAGGTACGTCACGGTGCGCCGTGTGCCCGGCGGCGCGGGTGCGAAGCCGACGCCGATGTCGCCGCCGGGCACGCTCTGGATGTGCTCCCACAGGCCGCGCACGATGGCGACGTCCTCGGTGTCGGTGTACGTGAGGTTCCGCCGGATGCGGCGGTGGGCGGCGTACGAGTCGAAGGTGGCGGCCTGGAGCGCGACGGTCACCATGCCCTGCTCGTCCGTGGCCGAGGTGAGGGTCCAGACGATGCCGCCCCAGCACACCTGGTCGCCGCGTTCGAGGTAGACGGCGGTACGGCCCTCCAGGAGCTCCCTGACCCGCCGCGCCATCCGCCGGTTGGACACCGGCAGGGTGGCGCTGAGCGAGCCCGGCTTGCCGATGTAGTCGTCGAACTCCAGGCCCTGGAGCGGCAGTACGTCGATGGGGGTGCCCGTACACAGGTCGGTGAAGTACGCGAGATAGGGGCTGTCCATGGGTCAGGCGACCGGGTCGATACGGATGAAGCGGCTGTCGTACCAGGTCTTGGGGGACCCGGCCTTGTGGGCGGCGGACGCGAGGTACTTGACGCCCGGGGTGAGGCGTCCCAGCGGGAAGTTGGTGAACACGGAGGCCGAGCCCGCCCCGGTGTAGACGGCGGCGATGTCGTCGGAGGCGGTGACGAGGAGCGCGCCGCCCGCCGACGGCCGGACGTTCACCGAGAAGAAGCCGCCGCCTCCGCCCTCGCCCGCGATGCGCGCCCCGACCGATATGTGCACCCAGGTCGACGACGGCGCGGTGAACTCGGCGGTGAGCGGGCCCGCGTCGGTGAGGGTCTCGGTGTACGCCGTGGAAGCGGTGTGCCCGAGGGCCGAGCTGCGCTTGAGCATGGCGTCGGGGATGTACTGCTGCCACTGGCTGCCGTCCCAGCGCTCCAGACGCCCGCCCGCGTCCCGGTACTGCCCCGCGTAGGTGCCCTGGGCGCCGTGTCCGCCCCCGGCGGGCAGGATGCCGCCGAGCGCCGCGGTGTAGCGGCGCCGGTCGGCGACCGCCGTCGCCCAGGTGATGCCCCGCGTGGCCGAGGCGCCCGCGCCGACCGACACCTCGTACAGCAGCTCGGCGCTCTTCGGCAGCGCGGGCGGCACCGGCGCGCTCGCGGGAGTTCCCTGCACGATCTCCAGGACGGCCTCGTAGCGCCCCGAGGCGTCGTAGTCCGCGTCGTACACCCGCACCACGAGCGCGTCGATGCGCGGCAGGGTGGCGTGCCCGTCGGCGAAGGTGAGCTGCGTGTCGGCGTCCACGGTGACGGGGTAGCCGCCCTGGGCCGCCGCGGAGCCACCGGGCACCCACAGCCTGCCGGGCGAGAGCCGGGCCTGCATGCTGGTGGCGGCGCTGCCGGTCAGCTGGAGTCCGCCCACGGCGCAGCCGCCGCGGGCGGTCAGCGGGCCGGAGGACGCCATCCCGAGGCTCATGGCGAGCCGGGTGTCCTCCCGGGTCTGTCCGGTGGGCAGATGCCATGCGGAACGTGTCGTCATGGAACTCTCCAAAGTCGCCGGGGTCGGCGGTCGGTGGGGTGGGCGCCGTCGCGCGCTCCGGACACGGGCCGAACCCCGCGGTACGGCTTCACCGTCCTGCGGCACGGCCTCACCGTCCCCTGGTGTGGCCGTGCCATCCCTCGGTACGGCCTCACCATTCGGCCGACCGCCAGGCGACGGTGGCCGACGCCGACGCCGCGTCGCCGGACTCGGCCCGGAAGGACAGCCGGGAGGCGCCGGGGGCCAGGGTGAACAGCTCCTCGGGGACGCTGCCGACGACCGCGGTGTGGCGGCGCGAGGCCGTCCCGTTGAACAGCACGGAGCCCTCGGCGGTGTCGACCTCCAGCACGTCGCCGCGCAGCAGGGACACGTCGTACTCCAGCCAGGTGCCGCTGTCGTGGTTGGCGAGGCGCGGACCGGCGCACGGCCCGGTGAAGGTGATCAGCGGGTGGGCGGGGGCGCTGCCCGCGTTCTCCGCCGTGGCCTCGCCGACGGACCCCGGGGTGCCCCAGTTCAAGGGCCACGTCAACGGCCAGGTCAGGCCCGGCTCCCGGCGCGGCAGACCGATCTCGACCCGGCGCGCGACGCTCTCGTACCGGCGTGGGTCCATGGCCTTCCACTGGAGCGTCACCTTGGCCAGGCGGGAGGCGAGGAACTGCCGGTCCGTGGGGACGACGCGCTGGGTGACGCGCGCCTTCACGGCCAGCGTCTCGCCGTACAGCCGCACCGCGAGCCACTCCTCCTCGTCCCGTATCCCGGTGGCGGAGCGCAGCGTACGCAGGGCGGCCAGGGCCGCTTCGGGGCCGCCGTCCGGGTCCGGGGCGAGCCACAGCTGAGCGGTGACGGTGCGGGGCTGGGCCCACTGGGTGCCCGGCCAGCCGCCGTGCCCCGCCGGCCGGTTCGCGTCGGACGACTCGATGCCCGGCAGCTCCTCCCAGCCGGTGAGGCCCTCGGCCGCCACCCAGTAGGCGGTGCCGGGACCGATCAGGAGATCCGCCCACTGCACCTGCCCGTCCCTGTCGATCAGCGCCCCGGGCCCGGCATCGGCGCCCCCCACCCCACCGGACGCGCCGAATCCGTTCCGCACCCTCGCCGCCCCCGCGTTCATCCGCTCACCACGCCCCCCTTGGTCTGCCGCACGGCTTCAGCCCCGGGCCTTCATCAGAAACATCAGATCCTCGGCGGTCTGCCGGGCGCTGCCGCCGCGCGCCTCGTAGTAGTTCTCGATCACCACACCGCTGCCGCGCTGCTGCGGCCCCAGCGCACGGGGCTGCCCCGCACCCGGCCGTGGCCCCCGCCCGAGCAGCGCCTCCAGCCTGTTCAACGGCAGCACGGCCTCGGCCTGCCCCGCCTCGCCGAGCAGCGCGAGCGTGCCCCCGGCGCGGGGCAGCACGACGCCGCCCTGAGCGAGCGTCGGGATCCTCGGCAGATTGACGCCGAAGGTCTTGCCGCCGACGCCCGGCACCCAGCCCGGGATGGACACCTTCACCTTGTTGAGCGCCCCGATCGCCGAGTTGACCAGGCCGATCACCGCGTTGATGGGCCCCTTCACGGCGCCGAGCACGCTGTTGAAGACGCCTTTCGTGAAGTTCGCCAGGCCGCTCCAGGCCCGGTGCAGACCGTCGCGTACGGCACGGAAGGCGGCCGGGATGCGTTCGCGGAGGAAGTTCAGCGCCGGTCTGATCACCGCGAGGACCGCGCGGATCACGGTCGTGATGATGGTCTTGTAGATCGTGAAGTACGTCTTCACGACGGTCCAGATCACCCTCAACACGACCTGGAAGGCGACCTTGATGGCGTTCCAGGTGGCCTGCACGACCTGCCGCGCCGCCCGCATCGTCGTGCCGATCACCTGCCCGATGATCCGGAACGCCGTCCGCACGATGCGCTGCACGGTCTTGGACTGCATCGCCATGTCGATGAGCTTGGTGATCAGCGGGAGCAGCAGCGCCATGACGGCACCGAAGACGTTCGCCTTCATGGCGGTGTTCAGGCCGCGCTGCGCGGTGGTGACACCCTGGAGGCCCGACTTCATCCGCCCCATCAGCCCGCCGCCGCGCGTGGCCGACTTCCCGGCTCCGTCCATGGCCCGGTCGGCCTGCCGGACGCTGCGGGCGGCGGCGTCCGCCTGCGTCTTGACCCCGCGCAAGGAACTCGCCGTCCGGTCGAGCCCGCTCTTGATCCGGCTGACGGCCCGGTCCGCCTGCTGCACACCCGCCCGCAGCCTGCCGACCCCGGACTCGGCCTGCCCCGCACCGGTCCGCAGACCACGGAATCCGGAGGCGGAGCGGTTGAGGGCTTGTACGAGTGACATGGGGTGTCTCCTAGCGGTGTCCCGGTGCCCTTGCGGGTGGTGTCAGCTCAATGCGCGGGCGAGTCCGTCGACCCGACGTTCCAGTTCCCGAAGGGCACGCGCGGTCTGCTGGATGTTGCCCACGTCCATGCGCTGTGCGGGCTGCGGCCCACGTCCGGCGGGGGTGCGCGGCGCGGCACGCTGCCGCCGCAGTGCGGCCTCCGCTTTGCGTACGCCGTCTCGCGCCGTGCGCAGCGCCCGGTCGGCCGTCGACTTGACTTCGACGACCGTCTGCCGGTCCTGGCGGGCTCTCATCGTGCTCTGGGTGAGGGATCTGCGGAGCAGAGTGACGCGGTTCTTGAGATCGGCGATCTGGCGGCCGACCTGTTGTTCCAGCGCGTTGATGGACTGTCTGAGGTCTTCGGGCCGCATGCGTGCGGCAGCGAGCCGGTTCTGCTCCTGGCGCTGCTCGCGTTCCTCGCGCATCCGCTCCAGGTCGAAGAGGGAACGCTCGGCGTTGAAGAGCTTGAAGCCGGCGGAGGCGCCGGTGAGCTCGGCCTTGGCCCACGTGGCCGAGGCCTCCAGCCCTTTGACCGACCCGGTCAAGGCCGTGACCTCGGCCTTGAGCCCGTTGACTTCGGCATTGACGCCGGTGAGGCTCGTCTTGCGCCAGTCGTCCTCGAACTTGCCCAGCCATCCCTTGAGCCACTGCGGTACATCTGTCTCGGACATGGTCCCTCTCCAGGCGCGGGGTCAGCCGAAGAAGCGGGCCAGCTCGGTTGCGCTGGGTCCCGCGGAAGACGGTGAATCGTCGGGCTGGGCACCGGGCCGGGGCACCGGCTGCGGTGCCTCCGGCGCCGGCGCGTCCTCGTCCCGGTTCACCGAGGCGAACATCCAGTTGGTGATGGCCAGATGGTCGACCACGGCGGCGAGCAGATGATCCGTCAAGGACCACTGCGCCTCCTCCCCCTCGTGCGCGAGCCGGAACGCGCTCTCCCGCGGCAGATGCCGGACGAGCACGGCGAGCCGCCGCGACGACAGCTCGCCGCGGTACCAGCCGAGCAGGTCGACGCCGTAGTGACGCAGCAGATCCGCCTCCAGCGCCTCGGCATGCTCCTCCACGAGCGCGCCGAGGCTCAGCCTTCCCCCACGCTCAGCCCTGTCGCCTCGCCGTAGGCGTTCAGTACGGCGGCCACGTCCTGGACGCTGACCTCGTGCTCGGCGAACCGCTTGTACTGCTCCTCGCCGAGCAACAGGGCGAGCAGCCCGTCCAGGTCGTTGTCGTCGAGGGAGGAGAGGGTCTGGGCGGAGCGGCGCGGAATCTCGGTGGGCAGCGAGAACATCTCCCCGTCCACCTCGAACTCCCACTTGAGCCCCAGCGATTCGAGCCGCTGGGCGCGTGCGGCATTGACATTGAAAGGCGCGGACATGGGGCTCCTGGGTCGACGAGTAATGGACTGGCCGGTCGTGCGACCGCAACCGCTACTTCGCGAACGCGGGGTCGTTCATCAGCCAGGTCGCGAGCGGTGCGGCGTTGTCCACCGCGAGGGCGGTGAAGGTGATGCCGAGCTTGACCGAGGCGGTACGGGTGAGCTGGAGCTCCTCGGTCTCGGTGACCTGGCCACGCGCGATGACGAAGCGATACTTGATATTGCTGCCGTCCGCGAACTCCACACCGAGCATCCGCTCGTCGTTCCTGGGCTCGGACGCCACCTGGTACGTGTAGAGCTTGGACCCCTCCGCGGTCTCCTTGACCACGTCGCCGCCGAAGAAGAACGGCAGAGTGTCCTCATTGAGCTGAAGCAGCGCGAACTTCACGGTGAGGTCGCGGTCGGAGTACACGAAACGGGCCGGACTGACCGACTGCCAGGTGTCCACCGGGTCGATCTTGTCCTTCTTGTTGAACCGGATGCCGTCGGTGCTGGTGTAGCCCAGGTCACGCCAGGGCGCGGCCCAGTTCCCGGTCACATCGGCGGGCACCGTCGTACCGATCGGGGCGGTGAGGATACGCCCCGTGCCGGCGACGCGGATCTCGTTCGGGTTCATTCCGGGCATGCGGACTCCTTCGAACTGTCAGGGCGCGCCGGCTCGCACACGACGTGGCTCCGTCAGGCCGGGCGGATCGAGAGCCGGGTGGTGGACAGATAACGACTGGCTGCCTGCCGGTTGAAGTCGGGCAGCCACCGCGGCCCGTCCGCCTCGACGACATCGGTGACACGGGCACCGCCGTACGTGGTGCTGCGCACGGTCAGCAGCGCCGTACGTGCCGCGGTGGCCACCGTGTGCGCGGTCGGCTTGTCGGGACCGTAGACCTCCAGGTCGATCAGGGGCTGGTCGAGGTGCTGGTCATCAACCCAGGCCCCACCCGCCCGCGACACCAGCACGACCTTCTGGGTCCCGTCGAAACCCGGCGGCGTGCGGTTGTCGACAATGACTCCGGCCAGCTCGGGGCGGCTCTTGAGATGCTCGACGACAAGGCGTTCCACATCCGGGAACACGATGGGCGGATCACTCACGCGCAACTCCTTGCGTGGTCCGGGACGCTCATTGTGGCCCGCGTGGGGGGTGGGTGCAATGTGCCTGCAAGCCAATGCGGGGACTGTGTAGGTGAACGTGACGCTCCGTCAATTGGGGTGTTATACAGGCAAGTTGAGGAGCGACAGCCTCCGCATGCGCGAGCCAGAGGCAAAGGGCTACAGGCAGCAGGTCGTGCGCCGTGGCGCGTTCAAGTGCACGCACACCGTCTGGCCCCACGAGGATGCCTGGGACGCAGGGGCTCGCTCTCACAGCGCGCCTCAGGCCCGCGGCTTCTTCTACACCGGCAGAAACGGGCTCGGTGCCCCGTGCCAGGAAATACGCAGAACGTCGCGTGCACGGGTGGCAGCGACGAAGAGCTGGTTGCGGCTCTTCTTCAGTTCACGTTCGTAACGCTTGGGGTCCTTCTTCTCGTACTGCTCAACGACCGTGGTGCGCGGCAGGACGCCGTCGCTCGCTCCGACCACGGCGAGCTTCTGGTACTCGAGTCCCTTGAAGCGGTGCATGGTTCCGATGTGGACCTCACCGCCGCCCTGCGGGCCGTCCTTGGTGAGGGTGGCGGTGGTGATGCCATGCTTCATCTCCAGGTCGGCGGCGACCCGTCCGGCCATGTCGCCGTCAGCGACGCAGACCGCCATGGTGCCGCTGGGGTCGCGCACGGTGCCGTCCTCGGTGGGCCGGACAATTTCCTCGCGCCAGCTCTTCAGCGCCGCGGCGAGCTGGGTGATCTCGTCGTCCCAGTCGGCGCAGGCAACCAGTTCGGGGTCGGGGCCGCGCAACAGGGAGTGGTAGCCGTCCAGGTTGTCAGTGCCGTCGTCGAGATCGTCGTACGTGGCGTCGCCGACGACTCTGGCGGCCTTTTCGAGGATCTCCTGGGTCGTGCGGTAGCTGAGGGTCAGCTTCGACGCACGGCCGCGAATGTTGATGCCGACGGTGGACAAGGTGACTTGGCGGTCATAGATGCGCTGGTGGGTGTCGCCCGCGATGAACAGGTCGTCGGGCCCCTGAGCCACCATCGCGCGCAGCATCTTCCAGTGGGCCGGGCTGAGGTCTTGAGCCTCGTCGACGACGATGTGCCGGTAGCGGTGGCGCAGATAGCGCATGCCCGAGCTCTTGGCATCCAGGTGAATCAGATCGCCACCACCGATCTCTTCCTTGCGCTCGGCACGGATCTGGATCTTGCGGGCGCGTTCCATTTCATAGCGTGCCGCACGCTCGGCGGCCTGGGCCCACGTCTCGCGGCTGATGCCGTTCAAACGCAGAGTGAGCTGGTCGAGGATCTTCCAGATGGCGGCGCGTTCGGGGCGGCTCAGCGCCCTTCCCATGCCGGCCCGGCGGGCTTTGAAGTAGTCCTGGCGGGTGGCGAGGGACTGGCCGAGGACGATCTGTTCCCACTCGTCGAGGAGGAATTCGGCGTCCCAGCGCTTCTCGTCGTACTCGAAGAGGATCTCGCGCAGGACTTGCAGGGCCTTGTCGTCGGTGGTGAGGGAACGCTGGGAGCCGGGGGCGGTGTTCTCGTTGAGGACGCCCTGCGCGAGCTGGTCGATGTGCTTGATGTCGACGCGTTCCAGCAACTCGGGCCCCACCAGGGAGGTGAGGCGCGAGCGCAGGTCAGCGGTGAGGTTCTTGGTGTAGGTGGTGAGCAGGATCGGCTTGCCGTGGCCGGGAGGGAGCTGAGACGCGAGGCGCGCCACGCGGTGCAGCGCGACGATGGTCTTGCCCGTACCCGGCCCGCCGCTGACGCGCGCGGGACCGTTGTAGTGCTTCTCGACGGCCTTGCGCTGGGTGGGGTGGAGATAGACCTTCCAGGCGCGAAAGTCGCCTTCGGCCAGTACGTTGCGAATGTCGTCGTCGACGGTGGTGACCGCGGTGCGGGACAGAGCCGCGGCCATGTCGTCCTCGAAGCCGGGCTCGAGTTCGGCGGAGGCCGGCCGGGTGATCTCGTCCTCGACCTCCTGGATGTCCATGCCGGAGCCGAGTCCAGTGAGGACCTCCGCGGTCAGCCGCGGGGCGCCGGCGATCAGCTGATCGAGCTCTTCCTCGGTAGTCACCGTGAGCGCGAGGTCGACGAGGGCTTCTGCCACGCCGAGGCGGCGCAGATCCTCGGCGGTGCAGCCGCCGATCACCGGGCGTGCGGCCGCGGCGGAAGCGCGCGTGGGTACGGTCGTGTCGTCGTCCGGGACCGAGGCACCCGGCTGGGCCGCCGAGCCCGAAGCCGAGGGCGGCGCGACCGGCGCAACAGGCAGCGGAGCCGCAGGCGCGGGCGCGACGTCATGGGCGGGCGCTGCCTCTGCGTCGTCCGCGGCCGGTGTCAGCTGGAGTCCCGCGCGCCTCAGCACGCTCTGGCCGACCACGCCGAGATCGACGAACTCGATCTCACCGGTGACCCGGTTGATCGCGACGGACAGCTCTTCGTAGACGTCCCTACGGTGCCGGACGGCCACCACGAGCCACTGCTGTACACCGTCGGCACCGACCCCGGCACGGGCCAGAAGCGCCCGGTACTTGGGGTTGATCCTGGCCCGGTAGATGCGGCCGTCACCCTTGAGTGGCTTGAGGTCGAGACTCGGGTGTTCGGGGTTGTGCCGGAAGAGATGGCAGAAGTCGTAGAACTTCGTCTTGACCGACGAGTCCATCTTGTAGAGCTCGTTCTCGGCCTTCTGATAGAGGCTCAGGCGGGCAGTCATCGTGCGGCACTCTGTTCGTCGGAGTCGGGCAGTGCGGCGAGAAGCGCGTCGAGGTCGGCGAGCCACTCCTCGGCGGTGCGGACGGTGTATCCCGCGTCGCGGTAGGCAGCCCAGGTCTTGACGCTCTCCTCGTCCTCTTCGTCGTACAAGTCGGCCATAACGGCGAGCTTGCGCTCGGCGTCGGGCCAGGCGAAGTCGGCGAGCCAGCCACGTTCACCGAGCTCGTAGCCGTACGCGGGGGCCTTCTTTCCTCGGTCGGCGAGGAGGTGCGCAAGGCGGGTGAGCGGGGCGTCGGGATCGTCCTCGTCGAGGAGTGCGAGGATCTCCCGGTCCCAGAGCAGATCGCGCAGGGTCGCCTCGACGCCCGAGCCACCCGCGGGTTCGCGAGCGACCAGGCCGGCTGCCGCCGTCGCGCTGCCGTGGCGCATGACGAGGGTTTCGAGTTCGCCGACGCCGCCGAGCGCCTTGAGTACGGACAGGTCGAAATCGCCGGCCGCGGAGGTGGTGAGCTGAACGCCGTCGCCGCCGTCGTACGCGAGGAATTGCAGGATGTTGGACCACTGGAGCCAGGCGTGCCAGCGGCCCTTGTGCTCCGGCGTGCCGAGCTGGGTCGGGTCGGTGTCGTCGAGGCACGCCAGGGCCGTGAAGCGCTGGGTCGCGCCGTCGACGAGGAGTGCGACTGGGAGGCCGGATGCGTCGCACGCCTGGAAGAGGTTGAGGGCGCCGTGGCCCGTGACGGGTGAGGGGTCGATGCCACCGGTGTCACCCCAGGCCCGAAGCACCAGGCCCAGCCGCTCACCCGCCTGCTCGGAGGTGCCGTTGCCGACGAGCAGTTCCTTGTCGCCCCCTAAGAGGCCTCCCACCACGGCGGTCGCCCTCTTGCCCCAGACCGCGTTGTCCGGCCCGCGCAGGTAGGCGAGCAGCATGCTCATCGGGTCGGTGAAGGCGGTGTCGGCGAGGTCGTCCCCGCCGCCGTACAACTGCCTGGCGACATCGCGAGCGCCGTGCGTGTACGGCGGCCACACGACCTCGGCGGCCTCCCGCGCGGCCGCACCCGCACCTGAGGCCTTCTGCTCGAAGGCATCGAGGTCGTCCCACGTCAGCTGGAACACGATCCGGCCGTCTGCACGCAGCCGGTTGCGCTTGTCCGCATCGCCCGCGAGTCGGTTGTGCTTGCGTGTCGCGTGGTAGCGGTGCCCGTCCAGATACACCGTGATCTTCTGCTTGGGCCCATCGGTGCGTTCGAAGGTGAAATCGGTACGCGTGAAGCCTTCGTTGCGCTGGGCGGTGAGCCGCCAGCCATGTACCGTGCCTGCCTCGTCCAGGCGCAGGTATCCACTGTTGTCGCCGCTCTCGTCGAGGACAGTGTCATCGCGCTTGGCGGCCCAGCCGCGCAGGGCCGTGAGGAACCGGGCCTCAAGGTCGGACTCGACCTGTCCGTCCAGGCCGATCTGGTCGGTGCTGCCGACCTGTTCAGTGTCCCAGGCGTCGGTGTCGGTGCCCAGGAGCTCGTCGAGGATTTCCAGAGCGGCCGGGCGCGAGACATGCTCGGCGTGCCGGTCCTCGGCGTAACGCAGCATGCATCGGTGGCATGCCGGCCTGCTTTCGTCGTTACAGGGGCAGTTGACCAGAATGGTGCGGGCGTCCTCGAGGACCTGCCGGAAGTCGGCCGGGTCGGTGAGCCGATCGAGGTAGCCGGTGCCGTGCGGCAGCTTGTCGTACAGCACCAGGAAGTTGCGTTTCTCGCCGGTGGCCTGGTCGGGCATGGAGGCGAGCGTGGTGTCCAGGTGTTGTGGGTCTCCGCCGAAGGCGCGGTCCACGCCGAGGCGCAGGGCCGCCTGGAAGGAGTGGATCTTCTCCTCGACCAGAACGGTCGCGGCAGGCAGCAGGATGCGCAGTGCCTCCGTCTCCAGCTCGTGCGCGAGCAGGACCTGTTCCTGCGGGACGCCCTTCTTGCCGCGTCGTACCGGGCACCAAGGGGTGTGGTGCTTGACGTCGCTCTGGCGGTTGGCGGAATTGTCGACGGCGTCCCGGTCGTCGTCGAAGACCGGCCGCCCGTCCGCGCTGGCGGCCCCGCAGGAGGTGCACACCTGGAACGGCGCGATACGTACGCTCTGGCCCGCGAGTTGGTCGTTCTCCTGCGCACCGATGCGCAGCGGCCCGGTGTTGACCTTGCGGATCACGGCTCTGCGGGTGTAGTCGACGCCGAAGATCTCACGCCTGTGCCGCCAGGACTTTCCTGCCACGAAGTGCTCGGGAGCGATGTCCACCGTGTCGATGATGGTGTAGTGACGCCGGTCGCGGTCGTCGCTCTCGTCGCCGATCCGCGCGTCGTCGCGCTTGGCGCGCGCGGTGACGACGGTGGGCCGCACGATCTGCCACAGACTGCCGGAGTCGGCGATGCCGTCGTCGCCGCAGCGCGGGCAGGGTGCGATGTCGCTCTCGGCGTGCTCGGTGCGCACGTACCCGCAGGAGGGGCAGAACCGCCAGGTACGCCAGTCCTGTTCCTTGCCGGTGACGATGTCGATGCCGGTGACGCGGTGCTTGTAGCCCTCGGCGTAGAAGGTGTTCCCGGGGGCGAGTTCGGACAGCGCGTAAGCGCGCGGCCGCTCGTAGGAGTACGTCTTCGACTTGTAGCGCGGCTTCTGGTCGGTCGGCGTTGGTTCGGGCCAGTAGACGGTGGCGTCCAGGATCGTCGTGGCGTCGCTCAGCGCGTAGTTCGGCAACAACCCCAGGTCGCACAGCACGGTCTGGGAGGGCTGCCGCTGCCGAGCCCCACCCGCCTTGGACAGGGCGTGCCACTCAGCCTCCAACTCGGCCTTCGTGCGCTCCTGCTCCTCGTCGCCGTCCTTCAGCTCGTCCATCGCCGCCCGGATGGTGCGGATGCGGTTGCGCAGCTTGTCGTTCTCGCGCTCCCACTCCCGCTCGGCCTTCTCCACTGCGCTGCGGATGCCGCGCGTCGCGTACCGCTCGAGCTCCTCGGCGGCGGTCCGGCTCACCCCGGTCGGGAAGAGCGCCAGGAAACCTGTGACGAGTTCCTCTCCATGCGCGAGGGCGGCATCGGTGAAGTCGGCGAGGTAACCGGAGGGCCCGAACAGCTCGTCCACCCTGCGTGACAGCGCGGCCAGTGGCTTGCCGTCCTCTCGTGCCAGCCGTCCGCGCGCCGCCAGGTCGAGCAGATGCGCGGTGTACTGGCGGCGCAGGATTTCGATCGCCGAGAGGTACGAGCCGGGCGGCACGATCAGCCCGTCGATCATCTCGCGCGGCTGCTCCAGGAAGTACTGGTCACGCCGCGAACGGTCCGGGATCGTCAGCAGGAACGCATTGCCCGTACGCCGCCCCGCGCGCCCCGCCTGCTGCGCGTAATTCGCCGGACGGCGCGGCAGCGCGCCGAGCACCACGGCGGACAGGTCGCCGATGTCGATGCCCATCTCCAGCGTGGGCGTGCAGGACAGCACGTTCGGGTCGTTGAACCCCTCCCCGTTGCGGAAGGCTTCCTCGACGCGTTCGCGCCGGGCCCGGGAGAGCAGACCGGTGTGCTCGGCGGTGATGACCTGATAGGTACCGGCCCGCCGATACAGGCTTCGGTAGTAGTCCTCCCGGTAGTCACGATCCCGGTCGTGCCGGTCCACGGTCTCCCGCCACCGGTCCCCGGCGATGAGCCGTCCGGTCGAGCAGCGGTACGCCGGGCAGGGCTGCTGGTGGTACTGGTCGAGCAACGTGGGGTGCACGGTCTGCTCCCAGAAGCACTTGGGGCAGCGCACGTAGGCCTCGTTGACCTCCTGGTCGGCGAGCAGTTGCAGCCGCAGCGCACCAGGCTGGAGCCCGTACAGGCGGGCCGTCGTGTCGCGCGGCGTACGCGCCGAGAGAAGGCCTGCGTCGGCGAGGCGGGGCAGAAGACGGACCCAGAAGTCGTCGGCTTGCTCGCGGGTCATGTCCAGGCAACGCTGCGCCCACGTCTGGAACCAGGACAGGCGCCCGGCCGCGAAGTCGAACTCGCTCTTCTCCTTGGGCCGGGCAAGCAGGAACGTCGGTGCCGAGACACCACTCGGGAAGGCCTTCATACCGCGCGGCCGGCCGCCCCAGATGTAGAAGCGGCTGGTTCCCGCCTCGTCCAGGAATTTCGCCAACCACCGGTGCCCGACCGCACCTCGCGTGCGCAGCCGCTCCAACGTCCCGCGCAGAAACCCGAGGTAGCGCGCGTCGTCGTGCTCGGTGATCTGAAGCCCGCGCTGCACGGCCTCTTCATGCGCGGTACGCGCGAGGGCAATGGCCGCCTGCGTGTCGGGGATGTCCACCCAGGCGGCGGCGGTACGGGTCAGCTCCAGGGTGCGCCCGTTGCGGGAGCGGTGGCCGAACTCCATCACCGCCTCGAACGCGAAACGCTCCCCGATGAGATCCCACGTGCGTTTGTCTCCGCCGCGCCCCGTGCCCGAGAGCAGCCGGACCACGCCCGCGTCGTCGTGCAGGTCGGGCGGTACGACGGCGGCGAGCGTCTCACGGTCGGTGGTGGCCTCGACGACGTCGGCGACCAGGTCGTTGAGCGCACTGGGCCGCTGCTCGGACAGGTGCTTGGCGAACAGCGCACGCAGGGAGAAAGTGTACGAGCGCGAGGCGACGAACCCGGCCCGGTGCGCGGCGTCCTGCACCGAGTCGTTGAACATCAGCGTCTTCGTCTCACGCTGTGCCTTGTCCATCTCCCCGCCGGTGAACAACTGGGTGACGGATGCGGCGGCGAGAGCGGCCGAGCCAGTACCGAGGAAGCGGATCGCGTTGTGGGTGCCGCAGGCCGGGCACCAGTCGTCCTTGGCGGCCCGCTCCGCGGTGTCGCCGAGGAGGACGAGCACGAAGGCCGAATCGGCGGTCGCGGGGCGCGGGTTGCCGTCGGCGTCGTAGTCCTCGATCGGGTCGGGCAGGCGAAGACGGCCCGCCACACCGTCGAGGATCATGAGGACCCCGGCACCACCAGTGGTCAGCGTCTTCTGCGCCGCGCGGTCGATCTTCGCCCGGCCGTTGCCCTCGCGGGCCTCGTTGTCGGTGGCCGCGACCAGCGTGCGCACCTTGGCCTTGTCGGCCGTCACGGAGGCCCGGCGGATCTTGTGGGGCTTGAGGGTCAGCTCCTCCATGTCCGACTCGGGCGCGAGGACGGACCACCCGGAACGCCCGCACTCCCGGCAGTACACGGCAGGTAGGAACAGGTCGGTGTCACGGGAGGTCGTGGTGTTCGGCGTGGCCCGTGACGGCTTCGGCGCCCCATCACCGTCCCACGCGAACTCGGCTCGTGGCCACGGCAGGACACCCCGCAGCATGCGCGTCACAGACCGCGCCCATTGATGAAGCTCCACTTGCACAAGGGGACGCGAGAGGCCCGCGGGCGCGTCCGGATCGCGCGCCACGGACAGCAGGGCCACGAACCGGGCGAGCGCGAGTGCGGCGAGATGCGGGCGGGTGGTGATCGCCTCTTCCCAGCGTTTCGCACCACTGCGGCGCATCACATCGAGGATTTCGTCGTACGTACGGACGGTCCCGTCGAAGGCTGTGAGAACGGCATGCGTAAGCCGGTTGCGCTTGAGGGCGCGCCCGAGTTCGACCGGGTCGGTGATGCGGACGCCGGTGACGGCCTCGGCGAGTGCGGCGAGCGCGTCGGGGCCGGACGCCGGATCGGGCAGGGCTGTGATCGCCCCGGGGAATGGGACCTCGCCCGGTAGGAACTTCGCGTCGGGGATGAAAGCGCCCACGGTCTGCCGGTCCTCGCCGACGATCGCGTCCACGGTGAAGGCGGTGCCGAAGATGTTCGTGGCCACGGTGAGCAGGTCGTGTACGCCGTCGGTGTCGGTTCCGGAGGCAAGGGTCGCGGAAGTGGCAACGGGTGTGATCCTGCCCAGCGGCAGACCGGGTTGGGTGGCCCCGACGGCGGAGGCGAGCCGCCGCAGGAGCATGGCGACGTCAGTGCCCTGCGCGCCGTCGTAGGTGTGGAACTCGTCCACGACGACATACCGGATGTCGCAGTCCTGCCAGAGCGGCGCATCGGCGGCACGCTGGAGGAGCAGGTCGAGCATCTTGTAGTTGGTGATCAGGATGTCCGGCGGGGACAGCTGCATGTCCTGGCGGCGGGTATAGACCCGGTCGTACTCCGTCGCCGCCTTGTCACCGATGTACAGGCCGGCACGGACGCGGGAGAGCGCTTCGTACTCGGTCAGCAGCTCGTTGATACGGCCCGCCTGGTCAGTGGCCAAGGCGTTCATGGGGTAGAGGAAGACAGCCTTGACGCCGTTACGACCTGCGGCGCGCTCACGGGCGCAGTGGTCGAGGACGGGGTAGAGGAAGGACTCCGTCTTGCCGGAGCCGGTGCCTGTGGTGACGAGAGTGGGCTCGGGGGTGTGCCCATTGCGTGTGGTGAGGCGTGCGAAGGCGCGGGCCTGGTGCGCGTACGGCGTCCAGCCGTCGGTACGGCGCCAGTCCAGGTGCTCCTGCCAGCCGTCGTCGGCGCGGGTGAAGGGCGTCCGAAGGCGGAGGTACGGCCCCCGGAACATCCCGGCCGTCTCGTCCCCGAGAAACGCGTGCAATGCCTTGCGTACACCCTCGTCGGCCAGCCCGTACGTGGTGGACAGGTACTGAAGCAGACTCTCTTTCAACCCCTGTGCTTCGAGCGTCGGCCTCACGGCTTCGGAACCTCCATCTTGATGGGGTCCCACAGACCCTTGGCGGTGGCCTCGTCAAGGCGCTGGGTGAAGTAGGCATGGGCCTCACGCATTTCGCGCTCGCGGTTGGCCTTGTAGAAGGGGGCGGTGTAGCCGTCGGGGACGGGGGCGGACTCGGAGAGCGGGGTGGCAGGGTCGGCGGGGAGCACACCTGCGGGAGACGGCTCACCGACTGCTTCACGGTAGGCCTCGAATTGAGTCCAGGTCTCCTTGGTCTGACGCTGACCGATGGTTCGGGCGTTGCTCGCCAGCTTCCACCCCTCGGCGTCGAACCAGCTTGCCGCCTCGTACTTCTGGAGCACGGGGAATCTCCCCTTGTACGCGGCGATCAGGGCGTCCGCATCCATGCCGAGCCAGACCGCGACCAGGGCGTCGATCTCAACGAGTGCGGCGCGGCGGGCGTACTCGGTGCGCAAGGGGGTGTCGCGCTGCCAGGTCGGCGTCACGGCGTGGAGATCTGTGTCCATGCTTGGCCAGTTGAGCGCCCACGGTTCGTACGCAGACCAGGTTGGGTCGTAGAGCTCCTGCCAGAGGTCAGCGTAGGCGGTGGTGAGGCAGTTCAGGCGGAGGGTGCGGAGGAGGAGGGCGGGGGCGAGGGGGTGACCAGCGTTAATGGTCGGAGCTGGCATCGCCCGAGCACTCCGGCCGAGCAAGTCGCTGCGTCCTGTGATGCGAAGAAAGTAGTCAGACGGAAGCGACGACCAAAAACCGGCCACAAGTGTCGTATGCCGATCAGTGCTCATTGCCATGGAGTTCACAACGTGCACATGCGCAGCGCCAGGCGGAATCAGAGCAGCGAAGAGAGCTCGCTCAGTGTTTGGAGCGATCATCCTTCGCCAGGCAACGCGCCGGAACGCCGTGTAAGGCCTCCTCGCCCGCGCCGAGAGTAGCGCATCCACCTTCTCCGGATCGGCCTCCTCCGAGGCCACCCCCATTGTCTCCGCAACCTGAACCCGCGCACGCGCCACAGCCTTGTCGCTCGCCCGAAGCCGTTCGAGCGTCCCGTGGTCGATCCACCGGTCCTGCGCCTTGAGGTACTCCTGCGTACGTCCCGGAACCCGCACGTACTCCGTGTCCGGTACGAAGTCCGAAGGCAGCGAGACCAGGTCGGCGCCGAAGGGCGCGTTGGAGTTGGCGTCATGCCGCTTGAAGACCGGCGTGGCGACACTGATCTGCGTGCCCTTAAGGATCACATGACGCCAGCGATCGGGTTCGTACGGCCCGCCCGTCTTCGGGTCCGGACGGTTGTAGTCGATCAGGCGGTCCTTCTTGGCGCCGCTCTCGTCATAGCCGCGCGTGATCTGCGGCTGGAAATCTGCGAGACGCAGCGGATAGTTCGCCAGGGCCTCAATAGCGGACGCTTCAGCCGTGCTCACCGGAAACAACAGCCGTGCTTCCTCCACCAGACCCGTGTCACCGAAGAGCCGCTGCCAAACCGTCAGCAGCTCCCTGTTGACGTGCACGACGCGCGTCCTGTGCGGGCGCTCGTCGAACTCCCCGTTCTGGTAACGAATTCCCGGAGCGTCTCCCGAACCGTCGTGGTTCTCCGACAAGCGCAGGGCGTCGGTCGAGACAAGCCAGGACAGGTGGCGGAAGTCGATCTCCTGAGGGGGACCGTAGACATTCACGCCGAAGTGCGTCGAGTGGCCCACGGGGAGAGGGAAGAACCGCTGACCGGCGTTCACGAAATCCCCGTGGATCCGCAGCCGCCGATACGCCGCCCCCCGCAGCGCGCCCTCCTTGTCCCCGGTGAAGTGCGTGTCCGAGTGCAGGAACCCCGTCGTACCGCGAACCGAAGCGTGGTCCCATACCTGGCACATGAAGGCTCGATAAAGATCGGGCTGCGTGCCTTCCAGTAGCGGATACACCTGCGGCGCCCCGTAGAACGCGACCTGTCCGACGTTGTCCGTGATCTCGCCCAGCACGTACGCGGCCACAGCCGACGTCTTCAGCAGCTCATCGCGGCGCTCCACCTTCACCGACGTGGAGGCGCGCTCCTCCAGCTCGAACCACGGCTCGTGCTCCGCCAGTACCAGGGACTCGTTCCAACGCGGCCGCACCCACGGCGGATTTCCCACCTGAAGGTCGAAGCCACCCGCGTCACTCGC
The DNA here is from genome assembly GCF_055572995.1 of Streptomyces sp. NPDC030245. Taxonomy (NCBI): domain Bacteria; kingdom Bacillati; phylum Actinomycetota; class Actinomycetes; order Kitasatosporales; family Streptomycetaceae; genus Streptomyces; species Streptomyces sp. NPDC030245. Next base: position 744,451 of record NZ_JBVICF010000002.1, read on the forward strand.
GAACACGCCCGCGAAGTCCAGCTCCCAGTGCAGGAAACCTTGCTCCTTCGCGATGTCGCGCACGACGCGCATCCATGGGTAGCGACTCTCGACCGCCTTTCGGGCATCGTCCATGTCCATCTCGGGCTGAGTCTGGATCAGGTCCTCAAGGTCCTTCAGCTCCTCGAGGGATTCGACGGACGACACGATGGTGTCCTGCTCCACATCCTTGGTGCCGAGCATGGATTCGAGGAAGTCGAGCCAGTCATCGAGGCCGGCCAGCGGCACGATGTCGCGGCGTCGGGTCGGGGCTCCGCGCTTCTTGGCCCCAGCCGCAGTGATCCGCTTTTTCTTGATCTCTTGCTTCTCGAACAGGTCTCCGTCACTTGCATTTTCGTCGAAGGACATCTGATCGCCTTCGAGGGCGAACAGCAGCCCGTTCTCGACGAAACGCGGTTCGGGTTCCTCCTGTGGCGCCGTTCCGACCTCGCCGACGACTCCGGCCGACAGCAGAGCGTCCATGGACACGACCGGAGTCGTCTCGTACTCCCCGTCCGTTCCATCCAGCAGCCCGACCTTGTCCAACGGCCAGAACCACAGCGCGCACCACGCGTCCATGACGTGTTTGAGGCGCCAGTACGGCGAACCCTCCGCCTCGAACAGGTCGCTGAAGACCTGTTCCTTGGTCAGTGGCAGATCGTTATCCCCAGCGCTTCCCTTGTCACGGCGCAAGAACGCATACTCCTCCGCGTCCTCCGCACGGTCCGCTCCCCACACCTCGATGGTCCGGGCGATCTCGCGCTCGCTGAGCTCCATGCGCTTGGCGACAAGCTCCCACAGGAATTCCACCCGTCGTGCGGCCGCTTGGAGCCGCCCGAGCTGGCCGCTCTTTCCACCCGTCGCCTTCGGCTTGCTCTGGAGACGTTTCTTCCACGCCTTCAGCCGGCGCACCTGCTCGTCCGCGAGTTGCTCCACCAGCTTCTTGGCGTCACCGCTCGCACCGGCGACCGCTCCCCACCCAGGGGTTGGCAGCAGGAACTGGTGCACCGCCCCTTCCGGAAGGGGCTGTTCTTCACCGGTGCCCTCTGCCCGGAACAGCAGCTTGTCGGGCGCCACCGCGCCGATCGTCCGCTCCTTCTTGATGCGGTCGGCCGTGTACACCCATCGCCGTGCCCCGACCAACGAGTTGCCGCGCCGCAGGTGCAGCCCGAACCACGGGGCACGCATGCCGGGGTGCATGGTGTTCAGCCACAGGGACACCTCGGCCAGCTCGACGCCGGTCGAGTTCAGGTCGATCCCGTACGCATTGTGCAGCGCGATGTACGCCTTGACCTTCTGCTTCGCGTCCAGCGCCTTCGACGTGTCCAGGCTGACGCCCAGCTCTTCCTGCCGCCGCTTCAGATACTCCTCGGCGACCTGGTTGATGGCCTCGTTGAGGAACGCGCCCGACCCGAGCGCCGGCTCGCAGATCGTGAATTTCAACAGGTCGCTCGCCCGCGTCTCGTCTGTGATGCGGTGCTTGAGCGCGAGCTCGACCGTGACCTCGGTCAAGGATTCGGGCGTGTAGTACGACGCGGACGTCTCGCGATCGCGTCCCGCCAGCCGGTAGACGAACCTGCCCTTGCCGTACTTCTTCGGACCGCGCAGACCGTACTGCTCGGCGTCCTGCGCGGAGTACACGACGTGCGTGTTCTCCGGGTAGTCGCTCAGCCGGTGTGCGGGGATGAGCCACGAGCCCTTCTCTGGGTCTCCGTATTGCTTGCCGCCGATCTTGTTGCCCGGCTTGGCGACCTCGGCGAGCTCCTCGTCCGCGATCCTGCCGGTGTAGGACATCAACCCCTCGTACACCGCACCGAGTTGGTTGATTCCTAGATTCCGGTACGAGATGAAGCCGCCCTGCCGGCCCTTCGCTCCCGCTTCCTTCATGGTGAGCAGGCGCAGTACCTGGTGCAGGGCCTCGTTGCGCAGCCGCAGGTCGAGCCACTGCGGCTGTGTCTCCTCGTCGCACTCGGGGTGGAGGACGTTGCGGCCGATGAGCGTGATGGCCTTCGGGTCGAAGAGTTCGCTGCGCAGCGCCTCGAAGCGCAGCCCGCGAAGCTCACTGCGCTCACCGGCGCCCAGGTGATCATCACGCTCGGTGCCGTGCGGACGGTGGCCGAAGTTGACCTTGTTGAAGAGGACGTCGAGCGACGCGTACAGGTGGAAGCCGCCCCGGGTCTCCTCCTCGACCAGCTTGCGCTCACGCGCCACCAGCTCCCTCAGCCGGGCGACCGAGTAGCCCGCCTCGTACGTCGCGTCGTCGGACGGCAGGATGCCGAGCTCAGGTCGGGCCTCGGCATACAGCAGGAAGAGGATGCGGTAGAGGTAGCGCAGTGACTCGCGGGTGAGCTGCTTGGCGAAGGGACCCTGCTGCGGGTCCTCGATGTCGATGGGCTCGACGCTTGCCTCGCGAAGGCGCTCCAGCACCTCGTTGGCGATGATTTCCACGGAGCGTTGCAGTCCCTTGCGCAGCTCGGAGTTGACACCGACGGCGTTGTCGCGAGACGCCTTGAGGAGGTCGTCGATGCGGCGGCCCTTGCCGTCCGCGCGCGGGGCGAGCATGTCGTGGGAGAAGAGCGCGGCGAGCAGTGCGAGCTCCCCGGACTTCGAGGTGTCGTTGCGGGCCAGGGCCGCGTCCAGGCTCGCGGCGATGTAGCGGCCTTCGGCCCAGGCCGTGCGGTCGGCGAGCACAAGGACTCCGCCGCACAGCAGGAGCACGATGCGCGGCGGCTCGCCGCCCGCCTCGTGCAGTTCGCTCTGGAACAGCCAGCCGGCCAGCTTCTCCCCTGCCTTGAGCGTGCCCTCGGCGGTCTTGAGCGGGTGCAGGACCGCCCCCGGCCCGTCGGCATCGAGGGCGTCGTCAAGGCTGCCGGTCCAGCCGCAGTCGAGGGCGACGATGCCATCACCGTGCCAGGCGACTTGGAGCTCGTGCTCCCTGCCGGCGTTGTGCACGGTGAGCGTTCGGCCGGTCGGCTCCCCGTACCCCAGGGCCGTGAGGACGTCCGTGTGCCAGGCGGCGATCCGCTCGGCCCACTCACCGTTGAGGTCCTCCCCCGCGCCCGCGAGTTGTGGCCGTATGGTGGCGGTGTACTCGCCGCGCAGCTTCGGCAGCAGTTCGCGCGGGGTGTGCCGGGAGTCGTGCGGGTCGGTCTCGCGGTTCGTCCAGAGACTGAACAGCCCCTCCTCACCCGCCTTGCTGCGTTTGAGGGTGTTCTCCAACTCCTCGCTGAAGTAGTGGGCTGCCAGGTATTCACCGCGGTTGGCGAAGGAGTCGTAGGTGTAGCTCATCGGGCGGACTCCTCGCGGTGCGCGGCCGGGTGAAGAGGTTCAAGTACACCGAGGACCCGCAGCATCGGGTCCCCCGCGGTACGCAGGCGTCGTACGAGATCACGACGCCGCTCGGCGGTCTCGGAAACCTCCTGCTTCTGCCTGCTGGTGCCGACCGCGAAGAGGGCGTCCTGTTCCCAGTCGCGCACCTTGTCCTCGTACGGGGCGAGGTATGCGTCGACCTGCCGGTCGTAGTCGGCGCGGCGCTCGCGCAGGTACGCCTCGGCCGCGTCGACGGCCGGGGATACCAGCGACTGCAGGAGTTCGGGCGCGACGGGCTTGTCACGGCCCGGCATCTCGGGGCCGACACCGCAGGCGGCCAAGAACACCGAGTCCATGCGCCACACGCGAGGGTTGTCTTCGGCGAGTCCTGTGACGGCCATCCATTCGACGACCGTCGGGCGGCCCGCCGCGTTGGAGTGAACGCCTTGGAGGAGGAAGACCGGCCCGGTCAGGGCGGCCGGAAGGCCGGGATCGATGATCGCGGCTTTGGCCAAGTCGGGCCGGTAGGCGAGGACGAACGCCTCGTCGTACTTGAGCTTCGCGAGGACCTTGTCCGTCACCCAGTCCAGGACGGGGTGGATGTCACTGACGTAGCTGACGTTGGGCCACTGCGAGGTGGGCTCGTCGCCCTTGCTCTGTTTGGCGTTGCGGGCCGCCTCCAAGCGCTGGGCGGCGTATTCCCTGTCGAAGGTGATCTTCAGGGTGCCGTCGTAGCGCGGTGTGGTGAGGATCTTCTCCTGTAACAGGTACGACTTGGGCAGCTCGCGGAATCGATACTGCAGGTCGTCGGGCGGCGTGAACTCGATGCGGCCGCCCGCAGTCTCCGGACGCCAGTTCAGAGCCTCACGCTCGGCCTCCGGATAGATCAGGTCCATCGCGGCGTGAAAGTAGGTCCGGGTGTCGGCGAAGACGTGCGGTACGTCGGCCTCGCGCACCGGGGACGTGACGCTGACCGCCTGAGCCACCGTGGGATCGCTGAGACGGGCGTTGGCATTGGCCAGGAGGTCGGCGAGCACGCCGCCGGCACTCTCCCGGGACTGCTTGATGGAACGGTCGACCGTGCCGCCCCTGATCAGATCGCGGGTGAGGCGATCTTCTTCCTTCTTGTCGTCGTACAGGCCAGTGATGGCCTCCGCGCTGCCCTCACCGCTCTCGATCTCGTGCGCCTGAGCCTCGCGGCGCAGCAGGCGGGTGCCGACGAGCCGGTCATCGAGGGTGAGCTGCTCGCCGGTCTCCTCGTCGCGCCGCCAAGGCACGTCGGCGGTGAGGGTGAGGGCGCGGAACTCGGGGCTGATGGCCTGCCCGTAGCGGTCGATGCGACCGTTGCGCTGCTCGATGCGGATCAAGGACCAGGGCAAATCGTAATGAATCAGGTCATGGCACTGGTGGTGCAGGTTGACACCCTCGGAGGCGATGTCGCCGGTGAAGAGCAGGCGTACGGGTTCGTCGGCACGGCCGAAGCGGTCGATGATCTCGCGCTGCTGTTGGTCGTTGGTCGTATCGCCGTGCATGACCTCGACGCTGCCACCATATGCCTTCCAGGGGCGGGACTCATCGGCGTCGGAGGCCTTCTGCCTGAAGCCGAGTCGGGCGGGTACCTCCTGGGCGAGCCAGGTCAAGGTGGCGATCCGCTCCGAGAAGACGACGACGCGTCGCTCGGAGCGCGGGCCGACGCCAAGGTCCTTCAGGGTGCGTAAGAGGGCGTCGAGTTTGGCGGAGTCGGCGTCGGTTAAGTCGGCGAGCAGAGCATCGAGCTCATTCAACGCGGTTCGTTCGATGGCAAGCGCGGCACGGCGTTCTTCGGAATCGAGATCTCGCTTGGGGTCGTCCAGGTAAGCGCGGCGGTTGGTGACAGACTTCTGCAGGGCCTTGTGCGAGGAAAGGAAGGCCTTGAGGAAGTTGTAGGCCACCAGCGGGTCGGCGCACACCGAGGACCGGCCCGTCTCGCCCGGCGTCCACTCGGCGGCGAGCTTCTCCAGGACGACAACCTCCTTGGGGGACGCCTGTGCCGGGACCGGGAGCGAGGGGCCGCGCTCGGCCCACGGCTTGTCCTTGAGACCGTCGCGCACCTCGCGATCGGTCTTCGTGCGCCGGATGTAGAGGTGGTCGAGGTCGGCGACCTTGTAGTTCTTCGGGTCGGCGATCGCGGCCGGGTCGAGCATGCCGATCAGTTCGGCGAAGGACTCCGCGTCGCCGTTGTGCGGGGTCGCGGAGGCCAGGATCAGCGCGTCGGTGCGCTCGGCCAGGCGGCGGGCGAGGCGGTTGTTGCGGGTGCCCTTGTTGACGAGGTTGTGCGACTCGTCGATGACCACCGCGTCCCAGGAGATGTTCTCCAGGTGGTGCGCGTACGTGGCCGACTTGAGCGTGTCGACGGAGACGATGACCCGCTTGAAGTGCGCGAAGGGATTCCGCCCGGCCGGGATCTCCTGCTGAATGCGCTGGATGCCGGTGGAGTCGAGCCGTACGAGGGGCAGCGAGAAGCGGGTCCACAGCTCGCGCTGGAACTGTTCGAGGACGTGCGCGGGGGTGATGACAAGGATGCGCTCGCCACGGCCTCGCCGGAGCAACTCGGCCAGGATGATGCCGATTTCAAGGGTCTTGCCGAGGCCCACCACGTCGGCGATCAGTAGGCGGGGCTGCGGGTTGTGCATGGAGAGCGCCAGCTCAGCGGGGCGCAGCTGGTGCTCCTGCCGGTCCATGAGGTGCGAGCCGGACAGCGCCAGACCGTGCTCGGTCTGCGGGAGAGCGGTCTTGCGGATGACCGCCTCCAGATAGAGGCGCGCCTTGACGTGCCTGGAGGTGTCATCGGGGACAAGCCGGGTGCGCCGCGGGTCGAGGACGTCGATCTGGTCGAGGCCCTCGTAGAACACCGCATCGGTGCCGCGTACGAACGGGGAAACCCCGCTGACCTCGAGCATCAACCCGTCGCGGGACTCATCGACGGACTTGACCAACCACTGCTCGTCACGAACGCGCACCTGTGCGCCGGGAGCGAACGCCGCCTTCGTGCCTCGCGAGGCCACTGGGGCGGCGTCGCGTATTTCGGGCATCTCTGGCTGCTTCGCCGTGGTCACGTACTACTCCTCTGAAGCTGTTCGTACGCGTCGGATATGACGCTCGCTGGTGATGCCGTACTCATCTGTACCGCTGAGCTGCGCCGGACGGCAGGCGCCGTGAGGTCACAGTCGTGTCAGCGGCTCGACCAAGCCAGCTCGCGGCGCGCCGCATAGCGGTCGCGAAGCTCACCGGCGACCCGGCGGGAGGCCGGAGGCCGCCCTCTGCTCGGGGGCTCCTGGACTGAGACAGCCGGTTCCTCCGCCGCGGGCGGCTCCGGCTCCGGCTCCGACTCCTCGCGCAGCTGTCGGTCCAGCTCATCCAGGCGGTCAAGCATGTGGGCGTCGGGCTGCGGCAGCACCATCGTCGGATGGTCCTTGGGCGTCGTCTGCTCGATCAAGGAGCGGCGGGCACGGGCCGGGCTCGTCCCCATGCGATGCAGGAGGTCGGCGCACTGACGCGTCACGTGTACGAGGGAGGGGCGGTCGCCCGGCTGGTGGGCCAACATTGATGTGATGACGGCGGCCAGCTCCTCGGGCAGTCCTGAAAGGTCGGGCGCTACCTCAGGGTTGGCCACCTGGGCGGCGACGGCGGGCCACGATGCTCCGCTGTACGGGGCGTGGCCGGTGGCCGCGTAGAGCAGCACCGTGCCCAGGCCGTAGACGTCGGCCGCCGGTGTCACATCGGTCACGCCGAGGGCTTGCTCGGGTGGGATGTAGGCCACCGTGCCCAGGATGGTGCCGTCCTGGGACATCGAGCCCTTCTCCGCCCCGACGAAGGCACCTAGCCCGAAGTCGATGATCACCGGGCCGAAGTCACCCATCATGACGTTCTTGGCCGTGAGGTCGCGATGCACCAGGCCCACGGCGTGCACGGCGGCCAGTCCTTCGGCCAGGAGCGCGCCCAGGCTGGCCACGTGCGGTTCAGGCAGCGGCCCGCCGTGGTTCACGGTGTCGTACACGGAGCGGCCGGGGATGTAGTCCGTGGCCAGCCAGGGCAGGTCGGCGGTCGGGTCGGCGTCGATGAAGCGAGCGACCCGCCCCGTGCCGGTCAGGGTGCGCGCAATGGCCGCTTCTCGTTCGAAACGTGCCCGGCTGTGTGCGTTCGTGCGCTCGGGCCGGATCACCTTCACCGCGACCGGGTCACCCGCCACGGAATACGCGAGGTAGACCTCTCCCATCCCGCCGGCGCCGAGACTGCGCTCGACGGCGTACGGCCCGATCCGCTCCGGATGACTCAGACCGCTCACCTGACACCCCCCACCGGCCCGGACGATGCGACCTCCGCCTGCCCATACGTGCTCACCTTGGGACTGGCAGCGGACTCAGGCAGGAAGCATGGACACATCACAACGTCAGCATACTGATCAACACTCGGCAGCCGGGAGCAGCCTCGACAACTCGGCAGCAACGTCCGGCACTTGCGCCCCGCGCCGGTTTCCGGTGCCCAAGGTCGCGCCATAGAAATACGCTTCATCCTGCCGCGTCCAGCTTCCGCAGCAGACTGAGCAGACCGTTGAGGAAGGTGATCTGTGCCTGACCGAGCGGATCCGGACTGAAGTGCATCAGGTCATTACGCAGCTCTGCGCATTGCTCGAGCGCGCCAGTGAAGTGTTTCTGGTCGAGAGGGAGTCCAGCGTGCTCCCAGGCGGCCGGGTCCCTGAAGAGGTAGGGGTAGTTGCCCAGGGTAAGCGCCGAGGCGTCTTCGGCCAGGGACGCCTTCTTCTTGTTCGTCTGCGCGATGCACGCACGGACATGCTCGATACCGACACACCGGTCGACGATCCGCCGGAGTCGCTGCTCGACCTCTTCGATCAGAACGAACGGGCTGACGCGAGTGCGGAACTCACCGGCGATGTCGGACGGAGTGACGATCCCGCATACCCGGTGCGCGTCGTTCCTGACCAGTACGAAACCGTGCTTCTCAATCAGACCGATGCAGTCGAGGAGATGCTCGGTCGCAGGGACTTCCGGAGCGGCGACGGTGGCATCGGCGAGGGTCGCGTCGGGGCTGAACATCAGCGCGCCGCCGATGGATGTCCAGCTGACAGCGCCGAGCAGCCGGCCGTTGTCGTCAAGGACGGGCAGCTGACTGAACTCCTTCAGCATCATCCGTGTTTGCGCGTTCGCCAGGGTGTCCGCGGGCGTGACGAAGTCGACGGCGGTGTTTGCCGAGGGAAGGTTGCCGATGAGATACGCGACGGATGGATGCCCCATGCTCCTGTCCGCATCCGCCCCGTCGGCCTCGTCCGCATCGAGAGCCGGCGCTCCTGCCGGAATCACCCCCGCGCCTCGGTCGGCATCGTCCCCTCGCTGCCGCGGAAGATCCGTGCGCGTCGCTCCGACGACCCGCTGGACCACACCGGACATGTCACGAGCCTCCGGCGTCTTCTCTCCGGAGGGCGGCGCACCGGTAGGCTCTCCCACCGCCTCGGCACGGGCAAGCCGCGTCAGCAGGGTGGCTCCGTCCAGGACCGGCTCTTCGCCTGCCGCCACCACGGCGATGACACTGTCGAGCGTGCCTTCCGTGAAGGGGGGAATCGACAGCAGGCCCGCGTCATCGAGGTCGCGCTGAATCCGCGCCACGACAGCCGGGGAGCGCCGCTCCGCATCCCACAGCTCCAGGAGCTTGCGAACCGTGAGCCGGGTGGGTTCAGCCGCTTGACGGTCCTCGTCCCCTACCTGCTCGAATAGCTGGCGTCGGGCGACCAGGCTCCCGCCGGGCTCTCCGTCGTCCGGCCTGCCAGGGTCGGCATTACCTTGGACCACCTCCGCGAGACGCCTTGCCGCATCGTAACGGCGCAATTCGAAGACGGTCTGCAAGGACCCGAGGGACTGCAACAGATCCGGTCGGAAGGTGTCGCGCGCCAGCTCCCGGATCTTCCAGTCGACGCGACGCACATGCCGCATCCCATCCGGCTCGTCGGGCCGGAATGCGTACTCACCGGTCACCGTCCCGATCGCGTACACGGCGTTGACTCGAGGTAGTACGACGAGGTCGCCCACAGCCATCTCGTGCCGGAAGCGGAATAATTGCCCCGTCCAGTTACCACGGGTATACGCGTTCTCATCCGGGTAGGCGGCATCAACGACATGGCGTATCGCGCTGCGACCGGCGCTGTTGGAAAGGTCTGCGGTACCTGGCCAGCCAGCGATGGCCAGCCCACGGCCCAGCGCTTCCGCCTCACGCTCTCCGTGCCGTCCCGCTCTGACCACCCATGCCCGCATGCCCCACCCCGTATCGATCATGATTGTGCGTCAGATCTTTGCGGCTTCCGACGCCTGTTGGCAAGGCGATACCGCAGTAGCGATCCCGACAACTCTCTTGCTGCCCCGGCAACGGTCGCGAGCCGGGTGCCCGCACGTCCGGAGGGATCAACACCGCTAACCTTCCTTGCACAGTTGACATGGCATGCCGTCAGCACTCGGCAGGGTGGCGAGGGAGGGGCGCAGTGAGTTCTGGAGGACGGCCGGGCATAGCACATGCACTGGCGGATGCTCGACTGTCGGCCGACGAACGCGCACGCCGTTCGCAGATTCTGCGCATGTGGCGGGCATCGGAGTACTTCAGCCCTCCGACGGTGGACCGCGTCGCTCCCGCCCAGGGAGTCTTCGCCGTCACCCCGGGCAGGCCGCTCGCATGGGAGCCTGGTTCACCTTTGTCCTCCAGGCGCCTGCGTTCCGGTTGCGTATGGCAGCACACCGTGTACGCGGGTGTCTTCGACATCTCGCGTATGCGTGACGTTCTGATGGAGACCTTCCGTTCACTGGACGAGGAGACCGACTTCGATGGCCGGGTATCGGGGCAGAGCGCTCTCCTCAGCTTCACCGTCAACCAGGACGGGCAGCTCATCAAGGACAGCGTGACGTTGTCGTCCTGCGCCTGGGCCGTGAGCCGTACGCTTTCCCCCGGCCCGCAGGACAAGCAGTGGCTCGAGGGCTTCGAAGACAGTGAGCGAGCGCTCGTCGGTACATTGCTGGATACGGCGGACGGGCGCATCACGGTGCGGCCGGTTTCAGTGCCCGGCCAACCAGGACCTCTCAGCGATACCGAGGGCGTGAGGGGGCCGTCGGGCCGTCCCGTCGCCGGCCTCATGTCGTCTCTTGTAACAGTGGCAATCGAGGGCGGCATCGGTGGTGCGGCCGGGATCGCCGCGGCGGGACTCGGACTCGGGCCAGTCGCGGGTGCGGTGGCCGCGAAGGTCGCCGAAGAGGTCGGCGGCGCCCTGCTCGACCGAGTCGGGCAGGGCGCGCGGGCAGACGACGCCAATGGCGACGACGCTGGTGATGAGGAAGACCGGAACCGGACCGAGTCTCCGGCCGGGGTTGGTGACAAGTGCCTGGACATTCACGACCTTGTCGCCGTCACCCGTTGGGTCACGCAGGAACTCGGTGTGGGTGACGCGCTGGAACCCGACTCGATCCGCATCAAGAGTCAGCAGGTGCGGGAGGACCGGGCTGACGAATCAGGCGGCGACGCGATCATGAACAGCTTCTTCGCCGACGATCTGGCCCAGGTCGCCGACGCCGTCGCACGGGGCGACGCCGGACCGGCGCTCGTCAGCTACCTCACGCCCGAAGAAGCTGTCGACCCATCCGCACGCGTGGATGTGCGCACGGGACTCCACGACGTCCTCGACGGGGTACGACCCGACCGATCGCCCGCGGGCCGTTGGCCTGCCGAGACGGAACAACCACTCGCACTCAGTCAGCAGTTCGCCGTCAACCAGATCATGGACCGGCTGGGAGCTGCGGATTCGGCGGGCCTGTACGCGGTGAACGGCCCGCCGGGGACCGGGAAGACGACGATGCTGCGGGACCTGGTCGCCGCGATCGTAGTGCGCCGCGCGGAAAGACTCGCCGAGCTGGCCACTCCGCACAAGGCCTTTCACCGCGACGCGTTGTCCTGGGAGACAGACCCCGTGAGCGGGAGGAGGAAGCGCCGCAAGATCCAGCCGTTGATCGAGGCACTCACCGGTTTCGAGGTGGTGATCGCCTCGTCGAACAACGGCGCCGTGCAGAACGTGACACTGGAGATCCCTGCCCTGAAGTCGGTCGGCCCCAGTTGGCGGGACCAGGCTTCCTACCTCCGGGAACCGGCCGACCTGTTGCTCGACTCCACTTCCGCCTGGGGTGCGGTTGCCGCCTGCCTGGGTAAACGGCAGCTACGCTCCGACTTCGTCGAGGCGTTCTGGTGGGGTCAGCCGAAGAGCCGTCGCCCCCAGGGCGTGGACGGCGGCGTCCCTCCACGCGGCCTGCGGCAGCTCCTCTCCGACCACATCAAGTCCGGGCGTGCCGACTCCGCAGTCCCGGGTGAGACGCCGCTGAGCGCACTCTCCTGGGACGAGGCCGTCGCCCGGTTCCGTGCGGCACGGGCCAAGGTCGACGAGCTGGCGCGGGAGCGATCCCGCCTGGCTGATCTGGCCCAGCGCCTGGCACAGCCCGACCCGCTGCTGGAGTCACTGCGGTCGGGCGTAGCGGACTTTCGCCGTTCGTTGGCGGACCTCCAGGACCAGTACGCGCGGCGGCGCTCGGCGTCCGAGGCCGCGTTCGGACAGGCCGAGGAGCAACGGCGCCGAGTGGAGCGGGCCGAGGACGCCTGCCGAGTCGCGGCACAGGACGTCGGACGTGCGGCCTCGGCCATGGAGCAGTCAGAGGCCATGCTGCACGAGCAGGATCGCCGCCACCCCCGCCCGGGCCTTGTGCGCCGTGCCCTGAGGCGAGGAGCCGTGGATCGATGGAACGCTCAGCGAGCACCGTTCGTAACCCAGCTCGGCGAAGCGGACGCACTGTGGAGGCAGGCGGAACGGGCCCGCGGTCAGTGCGAGCGCAGACTGCTCGGCGAGCGCCAACGGCTCCAGCAATGCACCGCCGCAACCGATGAACTGCGGCGGGGAGCCCGCCGCACGCTGCGCCTGCTTGAGCAGGCCGAGTCAGACATCGCGGCCGGCGAACAGCAAATTCGCGCACGATTCACACGGCTCGAGGCGGAGCGGCGCGAGCTGGAACGGGCTCGGGAGCGGTGGGGAGCCGCCTTCCCGGGCGCGGAGTGGCTGGCCGATCCGGGGGACCGGGAGGCAATGGAGGCGCGGGAGCTGTCAGCGCCATGGATGGACCCGGAATTCGCCTCGGCCCGCACTCAGCTGTTCCTCGCCGCTCTCGACCTGCATCAGGCGCTGATCGCCGGGGCCGCGAAGACCGTCCAGGAGAACCTGTTCGCCGCGATGGAGGTGATCAAGGGTGCTGCTCCGCCGGGCCTGCCCGCCAAGACGGTCCTGGCGGCGTGGCAGATGCTGTTCCTCGTCGTGCCGGTGGTGTCCACCACCTTCGCTTCGCTGAGCCGGATGTTCGCCGGTCTCGGCCGCGAGTCCATCGGCTGGCTGCTGATCGACGAAGCGGGACAGGCTGCCCCACAGCAGGCCGTGGGAGCGCTGTGGCGCAGCCAACGTGCGGTCGTCGTCGGCGACCCCCTGCAGCTGGAGCCGGTCGTGCCTCTGCCGCTCACCGGACAGAAGCGTCTGTGCCGCCACTTCGGCGTCGACGAGCAATGGATGCCGGGAGCAAGTTCGGTACAGAGCCTCGCCGACCGGCAGACACCGTACGGAACTTGGCTGGGCGGGGAAGAGGAGGGCCCGGTGTGGGTCGGGTCGCCGCTTCGAGTCCACCGCCGGTGCGACCAGCTGATGTTCGACGTCAGCAATGCCATCGCCTACGACGGGATGATGGTGTACGGCGTGAACGAGCGGGCAGATGACGGCGTGCCCCTCACCCGCAGCGTCTGGCTGCATGTTCCGTCGTCGGCGACGGGAGGTAAGTGGAATCCCGAGGAAGGACGCTGCCTGGACGAAACACTCCATCTGGTGGAGCGTCGCATCACCGCGGACGGGGGAGGGATCACGTCCGCTGAGGTCCGTCGGCGTCTCGGGGAGTCAGTGTTCGTCGTCAGCCCTTTTCGCGAGATCGCCACGACGATGGGCCGCTCGACGGACTCGCGCCTGCCCAAGGGGCGTGTGGGCACGGTCCACACGACACAGGGCAAGGAGGCGGATATCGTCGTGCTCGTGCTCGGCACAGCCGCGAACGCGGCCGGCTCTCGGCAGTGGGCCACCCGGAGCCCCAACTTGCTCAACGTCGCCGTCACCCGCGCCCGCCGCCGTCTGATCGTCATCGGCGACCGCAACACCTGGCAACGCCACCGCTACTTCGCGAACCTGGCCGCGCATCCGCTGCTCCACCACGCCAACGCGGCCGACTGGCTGCGGTGACCTGCCGTTCAGTCCTGTGCAAGACGCCTGGCCCTTGTTGCGCAGTCAGGTGGGAACACGTCCCAACGACAGCCATTCGGAGGTGGGAGCGACAAGCTCCCGGGGAGCTGCTCTCTGCTTACAGATTTGCTCCCAAACACCAAGTAGGGGCCATCCGAAGATGGCCCCTACCTACGACGTTTCCGTCGGGACGACAGGATTTGAACCTGCGACCCCTTGACCCCCAGTCAAGTGCGCTACCAAGCTGCGCCACGTCCCGTTGCCCGTGTGACCTGGGGTTTCCCCCGGCCGAACGTGCACCGAAACAATACCGCACTCTGACCGGTGATCGCTCACCCCTTTCCGGGGTGCGGGCCGCCCCGGAGGGCGGGTGGCGCTTGGCGTCGCTGCTGGGGTGACTGGGGCGTGACCCGGATCACGGCTCTCGGCGCCGGGAGGACTCGGCGGGCGTTACGGGCTTTCGTTCGGTTGTTCGATTGGTTGGGTGCGGTGCCGGCATCGCGGTCCCGTCCGCTCGGACCAGGGCTCGGATTGGCGGGACGGAGAACAGGGCGGCGCACACCACGAGCGTCATCACCCCGCCCGTGATCAGGACCGTCTCCGCGCCGAACGCGGTCGCCGCCGGGCCCGCGAGGGCCTGGCCGACCGGCAGCATGGCGAGAGAGCCCGCGACGTCGTAGGCGTGGATGCGGTTGAGGACGTCCGGCGGGACCTGGGTCTGGACGCTCGTCGCCCACATCACGCCCCAGAAGGAGAGGCCGGCGCCCGCGACGGCCGCGCCCGCCGTCATCAGGGGAACGCCCAGTTGGACACCGACCGCCGTCGGGAAGGCGCTGTAGGCGATCAGTGCGAAGGTTCCGGCGCGGAGCATGCGGCGGGGGCGCAGCCGCAGGGCGAGGAGGCCGCCGAGGACGGTGCCCGCGCCGAGGGCCGAGTTCACCAGGCCGTACGAGCCGGAGCCGTGCTCCTGGACGACGAGCGTCGCCACCAGCGGCACCGTGGGGCCCGTGGTCGTGATCATCAGCACGCTGAAGATCGCTATGACGCCCCACAGCCAGGTGCGGGCCCGGAACTCGCGGCAACCCTGTACGAGGTCGGCGCGGAAGCCCATGCTGGGCGGCTGCGAGCCGGGGCGTGCCGGTGGCAGGCGGAGCAGGAGGAGGCAGAGGGCACTCAGGCCGTACGTTCCCGCGTGGGCGGCGAAGACCGCTCCGGGGGACGCGAGGCCGACCAGGACGCCGGCGGCGGCCGGGCCCACGAGGGACGCGGTGGACTCGGCCACCCGTATCGCGCCGTTGGCCTTCTGCACGTCGGCCGCGAGGCGCGGGACCGTGCTGGCCACGCCGGGCTGGAAGAGGGCGGCGGCCGCGCCGTTGACCGCGCCGATCGCGCAGATCTGCCAGAGGACGACGTGGCCCGTGACGAAGAGGGCCGCCGCGAGCGCCTGGGTGCCGAACCTGACGAGGTCGGCGGCGATCATCAGCAGGCGGGTGCTGAACCGGTCGGCGAAGACCCCGCCGAAGATCACCAGACCCGCGAAGCAGACGGTCGTCGCGGCCATCGCCAGGCCGACCGCCCCCGCGCCGTGTCCGTGCCGCAGCAGCCCTGCGGCGAGGGCGACCGGCAGCATGGTGTCCCCGAGCTTGGCCACGGCGCGGGCCGCGAAGAACAGGCCGAAGCCCCGCGACCAGATGCCCCCGTCCGCCTCGGACCGGTCGGCCCAGGCCCTGCCGCCGTCGTCGTCGTAGCCGCCGCAGTCGGGTTCCCTGGCGCCCTCCCCTTGCGTCCCCGAACCCGAACCCGAAGCCGAAGCCGAAACCGACGGCACGCTCCCCACCCCTCCCCTGCGACGACGAGGGGATCATGCCACGGGGCGCAGACAGCGCTCTCTATATATTCACCCCGTGGAGACCACCCCCAACTCCGGGTGTGCTTCCAGGAGTCGGGGCGGTGCTGCCTGGCGCCAGGAGTCGGCCAGGATGTCCCTGAGCTCGTCGGCGTCCAGGGCCGCGAGGCGCACCCGGACCCACGCCGAGCCCGCCTCGTGGGCGGCGACCCAGAACTTGTCCGGCTCCGCGAGAACCAGCTCGTCGCGCTCGACCTTCGGGCAGCGCACGGCGAAGGACGTCTCGTCGTCGGGAACCGTCACGAACATCTTTCCCGCCACACGGAACGTGGGCATGCTCCACGCGACCTTCTCCACCGTCTCCGGCAAGGACAGGGCGATACGGCGCACGTCCTCGGAGGTGACGCGGGCACGGGATCTGGACTTCGACATGCCAGAACCGTAACCAAGACCACTGACAGTCACCTCTCGGCCGTCGGCCCTCGCCCGGCGCCTCCCGGTGGCCCCCTCAGAGGACCCGCTTGTCCAGCCAAGCCGTCAGGTCCTCCTGGACCTCGTCCCGGTTGGTCTCGTTGAGGATCTCGTGGCGTGCGTCGGGGTAGCCCTTCCACGTCAGGTCCTCGATGCCCGCGTAGCGGTAGTCCTCCAGGAGTTCGTGGACCAGCGTCATCCGCTGGTTGCAGGGGTCCTGTTCGCCGACCGCGATGTGGATCGGCAGATCGGTGGGCACGCGCGCGATGTTGCGCGGATCGTTGATCTTGCGTACGGCGCGCACCCAGTCCAGCGAGAGCCCCGCCGAGAAGGCGAAACCGCAACGCTCGTCCGCCACATACGCGTCGACCTCGGCCTCGTCCCGCGACAGCCACTCGCAGCCGGTGCGGTGGGTGTACGGGTCGTTGAACGAGGCGAAGAGTTCGGGGACGTACGAGGACAGGGCGGCGCGGCCGCGTTCGGCGATCTCGCGTTCCAGGCGTGCGATCGAGCCTTCGATCTCGGCGCCGGGCAGCGAGCGGAACGTACCCGAGAGGATCACGCCGGCGAGGCCGTCTGCGTACTCCTGGGCGTAGTCCCGTGCGAGGAGCGAGCCGAGACTGTGCCCCAGGAGGAAGAACGGTGTGCCGGGGTGCAGTGTGCGCACCTGGTCGCCGATGGCCTTGAGGTCGTCGACGATCGCGCGCCAGCTGTCGGCGTCCTCCGGGCCCGCCGCCCCGGCGGACGTCACTCCGTAGCCGCCCGTGGCCTGCGCGGTGGCACCGTGGCCGCGGTGGTCGGAGGCGACCACGCCGTAGCCGTGCGCGGTCAGATGGCGGGCGAAGCGGTCGTAGCGCAGGGCGTGTTCGGCGGCGCCGTGCGCGATCTGCACGTACGCGCGCGGCCTGCCGTCGGCGGGCAGCCAGGTGTACGTGGCGACGGGCACGCCGTCCGCCGCGTTCAACAGTCCTGCGGTGTACGCGGCGGGGGCGGGGGCGCCCTCCGCCCGGTCGGGCGTCGCGGCGGGGGCAGTCGTGTCTTCGGCTCGGTCGGACATCGCGGCGGGCTCCCTGGGGGTGCGGTTGGTTCTCTTCGGGGCAGCCTTTCCCGCGCGCGGGGCGTCATGCGGGCCGATGTGGTTCCGAACCCGACAGGCCGGCGGGGTTCCGTGAGCCGGCACCGACGGTCATCAGTCGGCACGCGCCGCGCCCTCGGGCTCGGCGTCGACGTGGTCGGCGGCGGCGAGCCGCTTGTAGAAGAGGGTTGTCGCGTGGAGGGTTCCTGTCGGGTCCGCCGCGTAGTCGGGGATGGTCCCGGCCACGGTCCAGCCGGCCTTCCTGTAGACGGTCTCGGCGGGGCTGCCGGTCTCGATGTCCAGGACGAGCAGGGTCACACCCGCGTCCGCCGCCACGAGCTCCGCGGCGTCCAGGAGGGCGCGCGCGAGGCCCTGGCCGCGCGCGGCGGGGTGCACCATCAGTTTGGTGATCTCGGCGCGGTGGCGGCCGTTGGGCTTATCGGTGAAGGCGACGCCGACCGTGCCCGCGACACGCCGCGTGCCGTGCACCTCGGCGCGGACTACCCAGACAGCGAGGGTGCCGTCCGCGACCGACGGGGCGAGACCGCGCCACCAGGCGGCCGCGGTGGCCCGGTCCAGGTCCGCGAGGAAGCCGAGCGAGGAGCCGCCCCGTACCGTCTCGACCAGCAGCTCCGCCAGATCGTCGGAGGCGTCGAGGAGGGCGGCGGCGTCGAGGCGTATGGGATGCGTTTCCGTGGTGGTGGCCGTCGTCGTCACGGCTTCACCACCACGAGTGCGTACCGCACGGCCTCCTCGCCCCGGCAGCGGAAGCGCGACGCGCCCCAGAGGCGGTAGCGCAGGCAGTCGCCCACGCGCAGGGTGTGCGCCTCGCCTTGCAAGGTGACTTCCAGGGAGCCTTCGAGCACCCAGATGTGCTGCTCCAGGCCGGGGACGGGCGGCCGGTCGTAGGCGATGTCGGCGCCCGGCTGCAAACGGCCCTCGACCAGTTCGGCGCGCATTCCGGTGCTGGGCGGCGAGACGGACCAGCGCATGAAGCCCGCCTCGTCGTCGGCCCAGACCGCCTGGTCGACGGCGCGGACCAGCTGGGCGGGCTCCGCCTCGACCTCGCTGAGGAGCTGGGACATGGTCCGTTCGTAGACGGCACACAGGCGGTTCAGGAGGGCCGCCGTGGGGCTGATCTCCGCGCGCTCGGCACGGGACAGGGTGGAGCGGCTGATCCCGCTCAGCTCCGCCAACTCGCCCAGGGACCAGCCACGTTCCGCGCGCAGCTCGGCCAGTCGGGCGGCGAGGCGCGCGTCGACTCCGTCGCGTTCCATATCTGGCACGTTATCCCGTATGTGGGACGCCGACAACTGTGGGCCGCCTCTTGGACATGTGTCGCACGCACCTCACCGGCCACATGTCATGGGCGGGACCCTTTGGGGCGTTCAGGCCGCCGCGTCGCCCAAGGCGTCCAGCACCGGGCGGATCAGCGGGTGGTCCTCGGCGCCGCACCGGACCGCCGCGAAGACGCGGCGCGTGGGGGCCGCGCCCTCCACCGGGCGCACCACCGCGCCCGACACGTCCATGCCGCGCAGGGCCGAGCGGGGTACGAGGGCGACCCCCGCGCCGGCCGACGCGAGGGCCACCACCGCGCGGAAGTCGTCCGACCAGTGCTCCAGCATGGGCTGGAAGCCCGCTTGCTCGCAGGCGAGGACGACCACGTCGTGGCAGGGGTTGCCCGCGAAGGGGCCGATCCACGCGTCCTTCGCGAGCTCGGCCAGGGCCACCCGCTCCGCGTCCGCGAGGCGGTGGCCGAGCGGGAGCACCGCGTCGAAGGGTTCGGCGTAGAGCGGGACGCGGGTGAGCCGGGGGTCGTCCGCGCCCGGCGCGCCCCGGTACTCGACGGCGACGGCGACGTCCACCTGCCGGTCGAGGACCATCGGCAGGCTCGCGTCGCCCTCCGCGTCCTGGACGCGGACCCGGATGCCGGGCGCGGAGTCGGCGAGGCGGGCCAGGGCGGGTGCGACGACCAGGCCTATGCCGGTGGCGAAGGCGGCGACGGTCACGGTCCCTGCCTCGCCGGAGCTGTACGCGGCGAGCTCCGCCTCGGCACGCTCCAACTGGGCCAGGACCGCGTTGGTGTGCGTGAGCAGGATCTCGCCCGCCGCCGTCAACCGTACACCGCGCGCGGAACGCTCCACCAGGCGGTGGCCCGTCTCCTGCTCCAGGGCGGTGAGCTGCTGGGAGACCGCGGAGGGGGTGAGGTAGAGCGCGGCGGCGGCAGCCGTGACCGTGCGGTGGTCGGCCACGGCACGGAGGATGTGCAGGCGCCGGGCTTCGATCATGCAGTGATTCTCCCCTACGGGGGGCTCATCCGTCCTTGGGGGGGGCGGCCCCTTGCCGGTCGGGACTCGGCTGCCGACCCGCCCCCGTGGGACCGGGGCGCAGCCCCAGGCCAGGGGCGCGGGGAACGGCGTGCCAAGCCCTCGCCGACAGGTGGCTGCCCGACGCCTCTGCCCCAGCGGCGAGGGGACCCCACCGCCCCGGCAACACGCGCCCCTGGCCGGGCCCCGCCCTCGCCGCTGGGGTGACGGCATAGGGTTCCCCAGCAGCCCATGGGGGTTGAGCGCGCCGTTCCCCGCGCCCCCGACCGGGGCTTCGCCCCGGCGGGAGACTCGCCCGGCCCGGCAAACAGGGCGCCCGCCCTCGCCACTGGGGTGGCGGCATAGGGTCCCCCACCGGCCGGTGGGGGCTGGGGCGCGCAGTTCCCCGCGCCCC
This sequence comes from Streptomyces sp. NPDC030245, assembly GCF_055572995.1. Taxonomy (NCBI): domain Bacteria; kingdom Bacillati; phylum Actinomycetota; class Actinomycetes; order Kitasatosporales; family Streptomycetaceae; genus Streptomyces; species Streptomyces sp. NPDC030245. The sequence goes on from NZ_JBVICF010000002.1 coordinate 764,230, forward strand.
CGGGCGGGGGCTTCGCCCCGCCCCGCCAGTGCACACCCGGCCCGCGCAGGGGGCTCCTCCTCGTGCAGAGGGCCCCTCGCAAAGGGCACCTCTCGGACGAGAGGACTACCCCTCCAGCTCAGCCCGCGCAGCGACAAACGCGTCAACCGCACGGTTGACATCCTCCGTGGAGTGGGCCGCGGACAGCTGCACGCGGATGCGGGCCGCGCCCTGGGGGACCACGGGGTAGGAGAAACCGATCACGTAGACGCCTCGGTCGAGGAGGAGTTCGGCCATGCGGGCCGCCGCGGCCGCGTCGCCGATCATGACGGGGGCGATCGCGTGGTCGCCGGGCAGGATGTCGAAGCCCTCCTCGGTCATGCGGGAGCGGAAGAGCGCCGTGTTCGCCGCGAGGCGCTCGCGCAGGTCGTCCGCCGACTCCAGGAGGTCGAGGACCTTCAACGAGGCCGCGGCGATCACCGGGGCGAGGGTGTTCGAGAAGAGGTACGGGCGCGAGCGCTGGCGCAGCAGCGCGACGATCTCGGCGCGGGCCGCGACATAGCCGCCGGAGGCGCCGCCGAGGGCCTTGCCCAGCGTGCCCGTGATGATGTCGACGCGGTCCATGACACCGTGCAGCTCCGGGGTGCCGCGGCCGCCGGGGCCCACGAAGCCGACGGCGTGCGAGTCGTCGACCATGACCATGGCGTCGTAGCGCTCGGCGAGGTCGCAGATCTCCGCGAGCGGGGCGACGTAGCCGTCCATGGAGAAGACGCCGTCGGTGACGATCAGCTTGCGGCGGGCGCCGCCCTCGGACGCCTCCTTCAGCTGCTGCTCCAGGTCCGCCATGTCGCGGTTGGCGTAGCGGAAGCGGCGTGCCTTGGAGAGGCGGATGCCGTCGATGATCGAGGCGTGGTTCAGGGCGTCGGAGATCACCGCGTCCTCCGCGCCGAGCAGCGTCTCGAAGACGCCTCCGTTGGCGTCGAAGCAGGAGGAGTAGAGGATCGTGTCCTCCTGGCCGAGGAAGGCGGAGAGGCGCGCCTCCAGCTCCTTGTGGACCTCCTGCGTGCCGCAGATGAAGCGGACGGAGGCCATGCCGTAGCCCCAGCGGTCGAGGGCCTCGTGGGCGGCGGCGACGACGTCGGGGTGGTCGGCGAGGCCGAGGTAGTTGTTCGCGCAGAAGTTGAGGACCTCGCCGGGGCGGCCCCCCGCGGTGACCGCGACCGTCGCGGACTGCGGGGTGCCGATGACACGCTCGGGCTTGTGCAGCCCCGCGGCGACGATCTCGTCGAGGGTGGCCTGGAGGTCTTCGCGTACGGAGTCGAACATGTGGGATTCCTTTGGGAGTTCAGGGAGGCCCGGGGGACCAGGGGGCGGGGGCCGTGCGAAGGGCGAGCGGCAGTGTCAGGCGGTGCTCAGGCGGTCCAGTCGAGGATGACCTTGCCGCCGCGGCCGCTCGCCGCGTCGTCGAAGGCGGCCTCGAAGTCACGGTGGCCGTACCGGCCCGTGATGACGGGGGCCAGGTCGAGGCCGCCTTCGAGCAGCACCGACATCGCGTACCAGGTCTCGAACATCTCGCGGCCGTAGATGCCCTTGATGGTGATCATCGAGGTGACGATCCGCGACCAGTCGACGGCGAACTCCTCGGCGGGCAGGCCGAGCATGGCGATCTTGCCGCCGTGGGTCATGTTGGCGACCATGTCGCGCATCGCACGCGGGTTGCCGGACATCTCAAGGCCGACGTCAAAGCCCTCGCGGAGGCCGAGCTCGCGCTGGCCGTCGGCGATCGTCGACTCCGCCACGTTCAGCGCGAGGCTCGCGCCGATCTTGCGGGCCAGCTCCAGGCGCTCCTCGCTGACGTCGGTGATCACGACGTTGCGGGCGCCAGCGTGCCGGGCGACGGCCGCCGCCATGAGGCCGATCGGTCCCGCTCCGGTGATCAGTACGTCCTCGCCGACCAGCGGGAAGGACAGGGCGGTGTGCACGGCGTTGCCGAACGGGTCGAATATCGCGGCCACGTCCAGGTCGACGGGGACGCGGTGCACCCACACGTTCGACGCGGGCAGCGCGACGTACTCCGCGAAGGCACCGTCCCGGCCGACCCCGAGGCCGACCGTGGCGCGGCACAGGTGGCGCCGGCCGGCCAGACAGTTGCGGCACTTGCCGCACACCAGGTGGCCCTCGCCGCTGACCAGGTCGCCGGCCTTGATGTCGGCGACATCCCGGCCCGTCTCCACGACCTCGCCGACGAACTCGTGCCCGACCACCAGCGGCGCGGTGATCGTCTGCTGCGCCCAGCCGTCCCAGGACCGGATGTGCAGGTCGGTACCGCAGATCCCGGTGCGGAGCACCTTGATGAGGACGTCGCCGTGGCCGATGACCGGCTCCGGTACGTCCTTCAGGCTGAGACCCGGCTCTGCCTTCTCCTTGACCAGCGCCTTCACGGCCACGGCTCCCGTCATACGTCGCTTCTTCCCCCGACGACACAGGAATCTTCCCTACGGCGGCGCCCCGGTCCATCGAGGATTTCTTAAGCGCCGCCGCAGCTTTCCTTCAAACCTGGGGGTCTGCGGGGCCGGTGGCGCTCGAAGTAGGTGGTCAGCGCCGGGGGGATAGGGGTGGCGCCTGCCGTGGTGCCCGGCGGCGTCCAGTCGGTGCGCAGTCGTGGGGCCGCAGGGTAGTAATCGGTTTCTCCTCAGCCGTCAATGCTGGGGCGCGTCCTCCCTCTTGGAATTTCGCCCACCCCTTGGCGTGAAGGGGAAGAAAGAGCACGGAATCATCACCCCAACCCCTTGCGCGCCATAGCAACCGCTTACATGCTGTCGCGGAATCGGCTCACCCGGAACGCCCCGACACCTCTGGGAGTTCGCATGCCCACGTCCGACTCCGACTCCGACACCGGCTCCTCCCCCACGCCCCGTCGCCGAACGCTTCTGATCGCGGGCGCCGCGTCCGCCCTCCTGCCGTCGGTCTCGGGCGGCACAGCAGCATCGGCCACGTCGGCCGAACCCGCGCTCGAAGAGGCGTACGACACGCTGCTCGCCCGCGCCGCCACGCAGCTCACCGGCGGCGACTTCGACGCCGCCGACCCGGACTTCGCCGCGGCCCTGAAAACCCTGGACACCCTGGCGTCCGGCTGGTGGCGGCAGTTGGACCGGTCGGCGGGGCGGACCGCGCTGTGGCCCGACCTCTCCCCCGCCTCCGACCCCGGCAACTTCGGCCAGAGCTACACCCGTCTGCGCACCGTCGCGACGGCCTGGGCCACCCCCGGCACCTCGCTCAGCGGCAGCGCGGAGATTGTCGACACCCTGCTCGACGCGCTGCGCTTCCTGCGCTCCACCGGCTACCGCCCCGACCGCCCGGAGTCCGGCAACTGGTGGTTCTGGGAGATCGGCGCGCCCCGCGCGCTCATGGACACGTGCGTGCTGCTGCGGGCCCGCATGCCCGCCGACGACCTGGACGCGTACACGGCGACGGTCGCGCAATTCTGCCCGGACCCGGACCGCCGCACCCACTCCCCCTCGCTCGCCGAGACCGGCGCCAACCGCGCCGACAAGGCCGTCATCGTGGCCCTGCGCGGCCTGCTCACCCGGGACGCCGCCACGGTGGCGCTGGCCCGCGACGGTCTCTCCGACCGCCGGGACGGCGGCCGGAACAGCCTTTTTCAGTACGTCACTTCGGGGGACGGGTTTTATGAGGACGGGTCGTTCGTGCAGCACGGCTCCGTCGCGTACACGGGGACGTACGGCAGTGTCCTGCTCGGCGCCGCGGGCCAGCTGATCGCGCTCCTCGCCGACTCCCCGTGGGCGGTCACCGACCCGAAGACGTCCGTGCTGTACGAGGCGGTCGACCGGACGTTCGCGCCGGTGGTCTTCGACGGGCTGATGATGGACGCGGTGCGCGGCCGGGCGATATCCAGGGAGAAGGCGCGGGACCACAACGACGGGGCGGCGGTGCTCTCGCACATCCTTCAGCTGGCTTCCGGTGCGCCGGACGCGTACGCGCGGCGGTGGCGGGCCCTCGCCAAGGGTTGGATCCACCGGAATCGGGCGACGCCCTACTTGGGCCTGGTAGGTGTCCCCGCGCTGGCCCGCGCCAAAGCCGTCCTCGACGACGCGTCGGTGCCGGCCGCGGACCGGCTCACCGGACACTTCGTCTTCGCCGGCATGGACCGGGTGGTGCACCGGCGGCCCGGCTGGGCGCTCACTCTGTCGCTCTCCTCCAAGCGGATCGCCGCGTACGAGGCGGGCAACGGCGAGAACCTGCACGGCTGGTACACCGGCGACGGCATGACCTATCTGTACGACGGCGACGACCTCGGGCAGTTCGGTGACTCCTTCTGGGCGACCGTCGATCCGTACCGCCTGCCGGGCACGACCGTGGACACGCGGGCCCGCGCCGACATCGGCTCGGGCAGCGGGACGAGCACGTACCGGCCGAAGAACGCCGTGGCGGGCGGCGCGGCCCTGGACGCCCGCCACGGCGCCGCCGCCATGGAATTGATCGCCGACGGCAGCGGTCTTCGGGCCCGCAAGGCCTGGTTCTTCCTCGACAACGCCGTCGTCGCGCTCGGCGCGGACATCGGCGCGAGCGACGGGCGCACGATCGAGACGGTCGTCGAGAACCGCAATCTGCACGCCGGCGCCGACGGGCCCGTGCGGCGGCTGACCGTCGACGGCCGCGGGCAGCCCGGCCACGACGGCTGGTCCGCCCGGCTCGGCGGTGCCCGGTGGGCGCACCTGGAGGGCACCGGCGGCTATGTCTTCCCCCACTTTCCCGGGCGCGCCGACGACTTGGGACTGCGCGCGCTGCGCGAGGAGCGCGTCGGCGCGTGGCGGGACATCAACACCGGCGCGGACACAGGGGGCAGCACCGCACCGGTGCGGCGCCGCTATCTGACGCTCTGGCTCGACCACGGCGTGTCCCCCGCATCCGCCTCGTACGCCTACGTCCTGTTGCCCGGCGCGAGTGCGGCCGCGACGGCGGCGTGGGCGCAGGGACGGCCCGTGCGGGTCGTCGCCAATGACGCGACCGTGCAGGCCGTCGAGGCCCGGCGGGACGGGGTGCTCGCGGCGCACTTCTGGGCGCCCGGCGGGGCCGGGGGACTCACCTGTTCCGGGCCCGCGACCGTGCTCGTGCGGCGGGGGCGCGGGCGCGGGCGCGAGGGTGTGTCCGTCGCCGTCGCCGACCCCGGGCGCACGGGGGCGACCGTGAGCGTCGAGCTGCCCTTCGGGGTGCGGGAGGTGGTCCGTGCGGATGACACGGTGACGGTTGTGCCGGGGGCTCGGCCCGTCGTCACCGTGCGGGTCGGTGGGTCGCGGGGGCGTACGCATACGGCGGAGCTCGCCTGACGGGCGGGACCTTTTGTTGGTTCGGCGCGTGACGTCCGGGGAGCTCCCGCTGGTTGGGCGCGTGACGTCCGGGGGCTCCCGCTGGTTCGGCGCGTGACGTCCGGGGAGCTCCCGCTGGTTGGGCGCGTGACGTCCGGGGGCTCCCGCTGGTTCGGCGCG